>CASFTV010000026.1 GCA_949297765.1 uncultured bacterium
TCGGGGCTTGGACATTTGGAAAACTGGCAGTCAATCCTAAAATCGGCATTGGTATCTGGCAGAATTTATTATTCAATTATTTATGACGTTACACTTACTGGATGCAAGTTCTCCTGACAACCGCATCCAGAAGATCGGGAAATTGTCCGCGGGTTACAGAATCCGGAATTCGATATTGTCAAAATAGACTTCGGCTGTTTCCGGAGAACGAAGCAGGGCAAACCGAAGTTTGCAAAGATGATCTTGAAGCGCGGTATAGGTATTTGAATCCTCGGGAATGCGATACTGAAAACAAATCTGCGTCCAGTCCGGTTCCGCTTTGAATTTATAAAGTTTGTACAAATGCCGGTTCTGACCGGGACGGCCGCAGTCAAGCATCAGCTGAACGGAGACGGTATTCCGCGCGGAACGCACCCAGAAACGGATGTCGGCTGTCCGGCCCGGAATCAGAGGAAGATCGCCGGAAACAATTTTTGTTTCTTCATGACTCTTTTTCCGCAGGCGCAGGCTTCGTTCGCCACACAGGAAGGTCGGAGAATCCGTCACAGAAAACTCCTCGGGAGAAGAGACCACATGAGGCAGAAAATCATTACCGCTTTCAAAATCTCCGTGGACAAGAAGGTTGCGGCTGAGGGAGGAGATCTCCCTCAAGGAAAAATTCCGGACCGCCACCTGCGCGGAAACGCCGGGATTGATATACAGAGTAAAACGCCCATTTCCCGCATCAAAGGTCCGGAAATAGAGAGCAATTCTGGAATACTTCTCTCCGCCGCGCCATCGGACATATGAAACACAGGGTTTTCCATGTCTGGTATCACGGAAGGCCACCTGGGTATGCACGGAGCTGTTCGAACTGCGTCCGTCAAACTCAAGGAGGTAAAAGGCATTGGGTTTCAGTACGGGACTTTTCAGTTCCAATGCCGGCCAGGTCCGGCTTCCGTCGAAGTTGATCGCATACTCGTTTTCCGCGATCTTTTTCCACTCCCGGTTGTGGCGGAGAACGGAAAGATCCATTGCCGAAACGCCGGCGGAGACGATCAGACAGGCAAGAAATAACATGCGTTTCATAAGAAGATTCCTATTTTACAAGACTGAAGGAACAGCGGTTGCGGAACAGCCGGAGACCGTTGCCAAGCTGTGTTTCTGTTTTTTTTGTTCCATCCCGGTCATTGATTTTCACATCAAAACCGAGCAGGGGACCGGTCCGGACCGGGATCGTCAAAGTGAATGAATAGCCGTCCGGAAGCTGTTTCAAGTCAAGCTGACACTCCTCCGCTTTAACGGAAGAACCATCCGCATGAAGTTTTTCCGTATCCCGCGGCAGGACAAACAGACGGAAGGTCTGCGGAGTATAAACCTGAGCATGACGGGGTGGAAGATACAGCGGGTCTGTGTCAAAAAACAGCTCCACACAGTCGTTTTCCCAGAACGGACGCGATCCGGAAGGCCCGGAATTCGAGGAATCGCGGACAATCATGGAAAGGTGGATCTGATCTTTCGTGAACGAGATCGTCCCTTTCGCGTTTTTCATCCGGAACTCTTTGTTGATGAGCTTGTTCTCCACGATCTCCAGCGGGAAATGAAGCATGGAGCTCTTGTTCCAGATCAGGAGTTCCGGCGTTTTTCCATTATCCGGAATGCGTTTTACCGGGATCGCAAGCGGCAAGTGTCCGCCGATGGGAAGGGTAAACGGGACCGGTTCCCGTGCGGCAAATCCGCCGTTGGCGACACCGGCAACGCCCGTCTGTTCTTTTCCGGAATCATTGTGCAGCATGACGTAAAGGGTATTTCCGGCAAGCCGGGCGAGCTGGCCTGTGCTGATCGGCTGCTCAAGACGAAGCGGGAGCTGTTCCAGTTTCTGGAGAAATTCCTCTTCGGAGCAGGAATCCGCAGTCAGGTAGAACGGAGCGATTCCAATCGTTTTCACTCCGGACGGCTCCGGATTGCCGAAAAGATCCATCACATGAAAACCGGAAAGATCCCCGGAAACGCCCGGTTTCTTCAGATAATTCCAGATGGCGGCGATCATTTTTCCGTTTTTGCGGTACGCATAGCAGATGATCCCGTGCGGATAGCGGATTTTTTTGACGGTTTTGGCTCCTTCAAAGAGTCGCGCCAGAGCGTTGTAGGCGACAAAATTTTCCGAGGGAATCAGTTCATGAAAATTGGAATTGGCTTTCATGTTCGGCGTCAGCATTTTCTTCCAGAGATAATTTCCCGGAATTGCGATGGACTGCACACTTCCTTCTCCGAGATCCACCAGAAAACGCCAGACAACATGGTGAGGCTGACAAAGGGTTTCCTCATAGGCGTTATGCTTGACATCCTGATCAATCAGAAAATAGAGTTCCGTATTCCAAAGCGGCATCTCCGGCACTCCGTATGACTTCATTTCCGAACGCAGGTCGGCGATGTACGCATCCGCAGGGCGTGCGGCCCCCAGTTCGCGACCTCGATAGGGATGAAAACTGACGGCATCCACATACTTCAGTCCGCCGCCTTTGACACAGGCCTTCATCCACGGGGTTGCGGAAGCTCCGTAGTCGGAGGTCAGACAGAATCCGGAGATTTTTGCCGCGGGATCCGCTTTCCGGATCGCGTCATGCGCCGCCTTCAGATAGCGCAGATAGACGTCCGGACCGAGAAACAGATTCGGCTCGTTGACAATTTCATACACAGGAACCCGCCCCTTGAGATGTTCGACGGTCCGGTAAATATATTTATGATAAAGCTCCACAGGAGGAAGAAGAATATGTCCCTGAAGTTTCGGCATCACGTTCGGCGGATTTTTCTTCAAACGTGTGCAGAGTCCTTCCGCCCACAGCGGTTTCTGCTGGGGCCGGTGCTTTTCAAACTGATCGCTGAATCCGTTGCCGATCACCGGGAACAAGGTGATGCCATATTTCTCGTAAAGGTTGATCTGCCGGTCCAGATGGGTGAAATCAAACTTGTCCCGCACCCATTCGACGGATGGCCAGTCAACACCGCGCACGCCTCCGTCATGGTCGCGCAGAATCCGGCATCCGGCCTTTGCCAGCAGTTCAAAGCGTTTTTCAAACGGCGCATTGTATACGAGATACGCCGGATGCTCCGTCTGCGGCAGAATCTGGTATGCCAGTCCGCCGTTGAACGCAACGACAAAGTCGCGGTGAATATCGAACGGTTTCGCTTCATACTTCCCGATCACGGAAAAAAAGGTGTCATGCGTTTTCAGGCCCGGTGCGGAAAGGGTGATCCGGATTCCGCCGTAGCGCTCCAGTTTCCGGCCCGTCAGAGGAATCCGTTTGACTTCGCCGGGATTCAGCGAGAGGGAACGGCGTTCCGAAAAAAGCACCTTTCCCGTGTACTCGTCGCGTCCCGTCACCACGACCTGCCCGGTATACGTTTCCCCGCTCGGATTGAATGCCTTCAGAGTCATCTCCGCGGATTCCCCGCGCAAATACAGCGACTGGCCGATCTCGACAACCGCTTCCGGAACATCGGATTCGGGCGCATCCGCCCGGTCGATCCGCAGACCGTCGATGAAAATATCCGAAGCGATTTCCTTGTCGCGCCGGGAGGGACGGATTGAAAGATGATGGAATCCTCCTCGTGCATCCGTCGTGAAAATACACTCATATGAGCTCCATTCCTTTGTCAGACGGATGGTTTTCCCGAGAAAAGTCCACTTCGGATCGACCTTTCCAATGGCGAAACGCAGAGATTCCCCTCCTGTGCTGCTCTTCATCTTCGCAGACAGCCGGTAGCGCGTGGACGGTTTCAGACGAAACTCTTTGGAATAGAGATAGAAATGTTCCGCAAACGGGTTTTCAATCTGAAGAGACTGCCTTCCTTCTCCGGGTGCGCCCGCAGCGGTTTTCAGAGGAAGGAATTTCAACTCCGGATTGGTGTCCGTACGCAGATATTTTTCAAGGGCGAATCCATCCGTTCCCAGTTCAAAAGATCCGTTGAAAATGGTATTTGCCCCAAGCGCAGCGGGGAAAAAAAGACAGAGAAGGAAACTTCGAATCATGAAAAACTCTCCTTGCATTGAAATTTATTTCGGCCAATAGGGATATGCGCGTTCCGTTTCGCCAAGATTCTGGACGCCGAAACGCCAGCGGCGGTTGTAGGTGATGTCAGACACATTCCCGGCTGTTTCCTGAAAAACATGGCCGTCGACCGCCAGAAGGTTATCTTTTCTCTGATGGCGGTGACCGGGATAGGCGTTCAATTTTGTCGCATTGGAAATCTTCATGGAGGCATATACATCATCCTGACTTATATAGTCTGAATTCAGCTCGTTCAAGGAGAAATTGAAATCTCTCATAATTGCAATTTCCGACGGCTGTTTGCATTTTGTGAGCAGCCGCTGCGCATACAATTCATTGGTTCCAAATCCGGCAAATGCATTCCAGGCATAAGAGGTCAGCGGGACGGTTCCCAAGCCGCGTCCGGCTGCGCTGGACCCCCACCAGCAGCTCTGGTCATCCGCGGTCGGACAGAAGAACACCTTGTTCAGCCGTTCATCAACGGGGATCTCCCCCTTGACCAGATACGGATGAAGTTTGGATACAAACTGCGGACGCATTTTGATCTTCGTGATCACTCCCTCGTCAAATCCGGGTTGATAATCCAGATTGTCTCCGGCATACTGAACCATCGCCAGACCGAACTGCTTGGCGTTGGCTGCACAGGAAATCTGCCGCGCCCGGTCCCGCGCTGAATTCAATGCGGGAAGCAGGAGCGAAACAAGAATGGAAATCACCGCAACCACAATCAGAAGTTCAATCAAAGAAAAATAAAAAAGAGATTTGCCAACCATTCGATGCATCTTCAGTCCTCCCAATAGATTTGTTCTTTTGCATCATTATACAACATGAATTGCAATTCAGCAAGACAGAGATGTGCATAAAAACAAACCGATTGTGCAAAAAAAATGAAAGAGTGCCTGGAATCTCCGGATTTTATGCAAAACCTCCTTCCGGGAAATAGAAGTGCAGCTCCATGACTCCTTCAAAAGGAGAAACGCCGGCGTTTTCTGTCAGAGCATCTCATCCGAAGCCTTCCGGTATCGGAACGGAGTATACCCCGTGACCTTCCGGAATGCTCGGATAAAATAGATTCCGGAAAACGAAAGTTTTTCCGCAATCACGGAAACCGGATCATCCGTGGTTCTCAGAAGATGTTTCGCATACAGGATCTTCTGATTCAGAATGAATTGCGAAGGTGAAAGCGAATAGAATCTCCCCCAGTGCAGATAAAATGAGCGGCGCGACATTCCGCAGGAAGCGATCAACTGTGGGAGGTCGATTTTTTCCAGACAGTGCGAACAGAGATAAGAGGCTGCCATCCGGATTTTCTTTTCGTTGAAGTCCGGCGCATGAGCCATGGAATCCCGACAAAGATAGAGTTCCAGCAGGATTCTCCAGAATACGGCATCAATCTGTTCCGGTGTTCCTGGGGAATGGAGCTGCTCTGCATGGCGGTCGCTCTCTTCAAAGAGCATGTCCAGATTTCGGGTGCGGACGATCGGCCAGATCAGAGAGGAAAAATCCATTCCGTACCGTTCCATGACCGGAATGGATTCTGGGGGATAGTAGAAATAACGGACGATCCGCTGCCCCGAAGATCTGTACCAGTATCGGGATCCCGGTCTTTTCAGAATCACATGGGGAAAAGGTGTTCGATATTCCCGTCCGTTGATGATGTCGACAGCGTATTCCTCTGTGTCGGAAAGACGGATGCAGATCTCCAGCTGCGAATATTTCAGATTCCCGCTGACCACCGGTCCTTCGCAGCGTCCGTAGCGGAGAACCGGGAAATCCGTATGAATCCGCCGGAGGTTCTCCGGAACCACATAAGTCGACAACATCTGTTCTAACCTCTTTTTTTATCCACTCCTGCAGGGATAATTTTTCTCTGCGGTACGGCTTCCGATCAGGCATATCTACTATACTGCTGCATTTCTCTTTTACAAGAGCTGAGAATCCGGAAAGATTCTTCAGGCGCAGGAGTTCTTCTGTTCACCGGAAACGCCTGCCGGTTGCGGGATGCCGTAGAGCAGGGGTGGGATGCGGTCAGAGTATTTTGGACTCTTTTTTTGGAAATCCCAAAATTCTCTTGTATTTTTTCTCTGTGAAATCCCGTTCAGCTTCACTTGGCGTTGGAATTCCTGTCCTTCAACGCCGGATGGGAAAACAACGGAGTCCTTATTAAACGATCCTTTTGTGAGAATTCAGTTTCGATATCATGCGGTTTCTCTGGCATAAGAGCAATATGTCATGGGAGAAAATATCGTCAAATCCAATGCGTGAAAGAGCGTGCAGAATATGAATCCCCCGTTCAGAAAGGCGGTGCAGAAGAGTCGCCGCAATCACAGCCGGGTGTCACAAGAAGAGTATGGCGCCGGTGTCGCGGCGGCCGGTTCGCGAGCGCAGCGGATGACGGTTCCTTCTCCTGCCGCGGTTGTAGATCAAGAGCGGAAATCCTCTTTTCCGGCGGAAGAGACCGCTCTACCATATTCCATTGAGGGATTCTTCTTATGTGAAGTCCGTTTTCCGAAAAACGCTCGGAGAAAATCCGGTCATGCGGCGGAATTCCGAAGAGAAATAATACGGATTGCAGTACCCCAGCTGATAGGCGATTTCCTTCAAGGAATTTTCCGTATGTTTGAGAAGATATTTCGCCTGTTCAATCCGGCAGGAAAGACGGTATTCGACCGGCGTCATCCGATATTTTTTCTTAAAGAGTTTTTCGAGCCAGGAAACGCTCATGTGCAGTTCGTCAGCCAGATTTTGGATTGAAAGTTCCTCATCCAGATTCTGCTCCAGGCGTTCCACAAGAATGTTCAGAAGATTCCGGGACGTCCGCGCCGGGCGGGTATGGAGAGAAAGAAAGGTCAGCAGTTCATGGCATTTTCCCATAAGAAGCGGAATGTCTGAGGGAGTGTTGCTCTGAATCAGCTCGCCGATTCTGTGAAAGAGAGAGAGCAATCCTTCCGGAGATTCCAGGGGAAAACAGGAGACCTTGTTCAAGCCCAGCGTTTCACTGATGGAAACCAGATTCACCCCTTTGAATTCAATCACTTTTTTATGATAAAAGTGCGGATAGACTGTTTCGAAACGGTAACTGCAGCCGGAAGGAATCACGATGACATCTCCGGAAGAAAGATGGTATTCTCTGTCCTCGCAGAAATAATTCAAACGTCCTTTTTCGATCAGAACGACGATCAGGTAACGGCAGAACTCCTCCCGGAAAATAACGGGGATTCTCCGTCGCGTTTCTTCATAGGCAAACGGACGAATCGGCCACGAGTTCTGCCCCGGGAAATCCCACAGGTGCAGAATTCCAATCTCCTTCTTCTTGAAATCGCCGGAAAAAATCCGGATGTTCTGATTCTTTTTTCGTGCCATTTTATCTGAAAATCCATATGAATTAGTCTTATAATCCATATTAATTTAGCATATTGCCATCTTGTTTTCAAACGGAAAATGTCGTATAATGAAAAAACAGAACAGCGGATGTATCTCTGCCGGGTCCGACAGGAATCCGCTTGAAAGAACGAAAGAGGCGGGAATGAAGGAAATTTGCATCACACAGGAAACCATTCGGAATCATCGTTATACTCCGGCAGCCATCGGCAACGGGGACCTCTCCCTGCTGATCGACTGCGAGGGAATGCAGAGACAGACGGAGAGCGGATGGGGAAAACTCGTTCCCGGCATCTGGCGGGCAGGGCATCGGTACAACACCATGCGCGGCGAGCTGATCCCTTTCGGATATTTCCTGACCGATGTGCAGTCTGGAGATGGCGTACAGGAGTTCCGCCAGTCGCTGGATCCGCGCTGCGGACTGGTCAAATCCGACTGCGTGTACGGCGACGGAAGCCGGGTCGTTTCAGAAACATTCTGCTGTCTGCACCGCAATGTCGTTGTTCTGAAGCGCCGCTGGGAGGCCCCGCCGGATCGTGAATTCCGCCTCCGCTACTGTTTCAACCCGAAGTATGCGGAACTGAACTGGAACGAGAACGGGACAATCGAATACTCCATTGACGGGATCCGGTTGTTCCATGGAGAAATCCGCTTCGAATCCGATGCGCCGTTCTCCTTCCGACGGGAAAATGATGCATTTGTCTGGTCCACGAAAGCCCGGGAATTCACGCTGTTTCTCCGGTTCGACGATTCCGGCCCGATCCGTTCTGCGGAAGAGCTTCTGGAACAATCCCGCCGCAAATGGGACCCGTACTGGGAGGAGGGATATGTGAAAGTGCCTTCGGAAAAACTCCAGAGGGCATACGATCTTGCCCAGTACCATCTCCGGATCTCTTCAACGGCCTGGGGGATGCCGACCGGAATTTATGCCTCGCACTGGAACAGCCTGTTCTTTGCGTTCGACGAATATTTCATGTTCATGGGACTGGCGACCAGCGGACATCTGGAAACGGCCGCCCGGATTCCGGCGTTCCGTCATTCGATCCGTGCTTCCGCGAACCGGAGGATGGAGTCCGGAAAGGTGGCGCGCGAGCCGGGCGTTCTCTGCTATCCATGGGAGACCAATGAAATCGGAGAGGAAAATGCGTCGCGCGGGTTCTGGAACGATCATATTTTTCATGCGTCCCACATTGCGCTGGCGGCGTATGAGGCGTTCCGGTTTTCCGGGGACCGCGTGCGGCTGGCGGAGCAGTGGTATCCGCTGATCTGGGGATCGGTGGAGTATCTCCGCATTGTCCATATTGTCCGGGGAAAAGACGGTACGGCGGAGATCGGATGCTGTACGGATCTGGAACGGCTCGGCGCCATGCGGACCAATCCGTTCATGACCGCCTGCTCGGTGATCGCAACTCTGAGAGCCGCCGCGGAGACGGCGGAACTGCTCGGGAAGGATGCGGACCTTGTTCCGCTCTGGCGGCGTCTTGCGGAGGAGCTTCGGAAGAATCTGCCCCATGACGGAATCCGCTATCTTCCATATGAGGGATGCCCGCCGGACGTTCACAGCATCGGCCAGTTTGCGGGAATTTATCCGTATGGGGTGCTGGACCCGGAAGATCCGCTTCAGAAAGGCGCGTGTGCTGATTATATTCAGGCGCGGGAGTCGTGCGGAAACATGTATGCCAGTGCCGGACGCGGAATCTGTTCCTGGTATCTGTGCTGGGAGTCGCTGATGGAGAGTTCGCGGGGAAACGGGGAGCGCGCCTGCGAGGTTCTGGAGACTCTGGCGGATTCCTGCGGCTGTTTCGGAGAGCTTTTCGAGATCTATTCCTGCGGGTACCGTCCCTGGTTTACGACGGCGGAAGGGGAGATGGTCCATGCGTTGAACAACATGCTTCTCCAGTTTCATTCGGACGGGACTCCGAGAGTTGCTCCCGCGGTACCGTCCTCCTGGCGGGAGTTTGAATTCCGTCTTCAGGGTCGCGGAGGGACTCGGATCGAAGCGGTGGTCCGGAACGGGACTCTGAAAACATGCAATCTCCTTCCTCCGAAAAGCAGAGAGGAATGACGGGAACTCCGGATGATGGTCCGCAATGAGCTTTAGGATAAATCGGCAAGAGCGAATAAACAGGAGGAAAAGACTATGGTGAAACAAAAAAAATCCGACAGAAAACGGCTCTCCGCACAGTCTCCCGGCGGGGGAAAACAGTTTTTTACTTTGACAGAACTTCTGATCGTGATTGCGATCATCGCCATCCTTGCGTCGCTTCTGCTTCCTGCCTTGAATTCTGCACGGGAAAAAGCCCGATCAGTATCCTGTATCAACAATCAGAAACAGCTGGGAATGCAGTTTATTTCCTACGGGAATGCCTGCAACGATCTTTTCCCGATCAGCGGAGTGGATTACAGCTGGCTGCCCTGGCTGTTCCTGACTGCGGAAAGTCCCATGGCGGAACGGGAGGAAGTTGCGAAAAAAATGAAATACCGGCGCTGCCCCTCCATTTTAACATATACGGACAACGGGAGCCGGTTCGACTGCTACGGAATCAAGCCCGGTGTGTTCGGCGGCCCCACCGTCTGGAATAAATGGGAGATCGAATACGGCAACCGTGCCAACGTATATACAGGAGACCGGGGAACCGCCGCCGGACGATTCCTGATCGCCCGGATTGTGAAGCAGCCGAGCCGCTACTTTTTCCTCGGTGACAGTGCGGATTCCACAACCCGGCAGGCCGCCTATCTTTTGCCGGACTGGGGGTCCGGATCCAAGAAAATCTATCTGGTTCATATCCGCCGGGCCAATCTGCTCTATGTGGATGGACACGTCGGCTCGTCCGGAGTTGATTTGGCTCCTCTGCTCCGGAGCATGGTTTCCTCCAGTTTCGGTCAGGCGATTATGGATTCTTCCGGAACTCTCTATTGATTCCAGACAATTCTGAAAGGTGGCTGTATGAACCGATTTCTTTTCCTTCTCTTTCTCTGCTGCACGTTTTTCACTTTCTCCGGGAACGGGGAAAGCAGGAGTTTTCAAATAAAATCCGATGGTTCCTTTCAGGCGGAGGATCTTCTGTTTGCGCTTGTTGTGCGGAATCCGAAATGGGCCTCTTCGATTCAGAGCGGCAAGACCATTCGCGCTTCTGCGGATATCCCGCAGACCGACCGGAATCTCTTCCGTCTTCAGGGGGAATTCCGGGTTCGCAACGGAACATTTCAACTGGATGAGACATTTGTTTTCCTCCCTTCAAACCGGGCCCGTTACGAAGTGGATCTGCGTTCTGCCGAACCTGTCCCTTGCGCGGAGCTCTGTCTGGAAGCCCGTCTTCCGGTTTCCCGTTTTCTCACACGGGAGATCCGCTTTGACGGGAAAACCGTCAATTTCGGAAAAGATTATCAGCTGAAACGCTGGGTTCTGGATCTGCCCGTGAAGCGGATCGAAATTCCTCTTCAAACGGGAACGCTGTATATGGAAGGCAATCTGCGTGTTCGCCTTCAGGATAATCGCCGCTATCAGAAAAACGGCGACTGGAGTTTGCGGATTCTCCTGAATCCCCGTTCCGGAACGATCCGGGAGGCCGGACTGAAACTGGATCTCCGCGCTGTTCAGCCGTTTTCCTGTCCGCTGGATCTTTCCGCGAGTGCGAATATGGGATTTGCGGATCCGGTGGCGGAGGACCATGCCGGCGGCTGGACCGATCAGGGACCCGACAACGATCTGCGAATGTTCCCTGCGGGGAAACAGTTCTTTGCGGGGATCCCATTCCGGATTCCCCGTCCGGAGGAGAATGGAGGGAAGGCGGTTATTGCACTTCGTGGAGAGCAGCGGCCGTATTTCCCGTCGTCTGCGGAAGTGGCTGTTCCGGAGGGGACTCGGGCAAGGTATCTCTGGATTCTGCATGCTCTCGGGTGGGAGCCGAAAAGCCGGAAGGAGGTCGGGAGGATCACTGTCGAGTATGAGAACGATGGGTTTACGGAACGGGACGAGGAGACGTTCCCGGTCCGGAGCGGAGTGGAGGTTGGCAACTTCTGGGGACCGCGCACTTTATCCCAGGCATCTGTCGCATGGAAAGGAAGAAATTCCAGTGCGGAGATCGGAATTTATGCAACACGGTTCAAATTGTCGGGCAGGAAGATCCGCAGGATTCGTTTCTCCAGCGAGGGCAATGCCGCATGGCTGATCGCGGGGGCCACACTTTCCGATTCCGCCGGGAATACCGGCGCGGGCGGAAGCGGAACACCGGTCATCATCGGAGCAGGACCGGAATGGATTCCGGTCGAACGGCGGACCACCGTGATCCCGGGGAGCATTCTGGATTTTTCCGGGCTGCTGCATCGTCCGGCCGGGAAATACGGCTATCTCCGGAATGTCCGCGGCCGGTTTGAATTCGAGAAGCGTCCCGGTGTTCATGCACGTTTCTACGGAGTCAATATTGCGTTCATGGTGAATTTCATGGATAGAGAACGGACAGACCGGCTTGTGGAACGTCTTTCCCGCTCCGGCTACAATCTTCTGCGTCTTCACCATTTTGACGATCTGCTGACGGAGGCGCCGCATCGGGGCGATTCCCCGTTTGTCGGAGAGCGTCTGGACCGCCTGCATTATCTGATCGCCCGCTGCCGGGAGGCGGGAATCTATCTCACTCTGGATCTTTATACCTGCCGGAAACCGGATGCGTCGATCGCCCGTCTGGTGAAGGGGGGAACCGTGTATGGAGCCGAATACAAGGCGCTCTTCTTCCTGGATGAGGGAGTCCGGAACGACTTTTTTGCATTTTCCAGACGCCTTCTGAGTACCGTCAATCCCTACACCGGTCTGGCTCTGAAGGATGATCCCGCCGTGTGCATGCTCAGTTTCCTGAATGAGGATACGATCTTTGCCACCGCAAAACGTACGCCTCGGATTGCTGCATTGTTCGAGGAGAAATATCAGCAATATTTGAAGAGGAATCGTCTTGTTCTCACACAGAAAAACCGGAATGCGCTCTGGCGCGCTTTCCTGTCGGATGTCTATCGGAACGGTTTTTCCTCCCTGCGGAAATTTGCGAAGGAAACGGACTTGAAAATGCCGTTGACCGATCAGAACTACTGGACCGATATCGGTACGTCGCTCCTTCGGAGTGAGTATGACTACATCGACAATCACTTCTACTGGGCGCATCCCTCCTTCCTCGGCAAAAACTGGCAGCTTCCTGCCCGGTTTGAAACCAGAAGCGCGATTCAGGAGTTCGCGGGTGGTGTTTCCGGACAATTTCCCTGCCGGGAATTCGGGAAACCGTATTCCGTCAGCGAATGGAACTACTGCCATCCAAACCGCTTCAATCTGGAAGGCGCGTTCCTGATGGGGGCGTATTCCGCTCTGCAGAACTGGGATTCCCTCTGCCGGTTCGCTTTTTCCCACACGATCCGCTCTCTGGATGACAGAAAAATCGTGACAACGTTTGATCTGGCGGAAGATCCGGTCCGAACACTTTCTGAAATCGCGGGCCAGCTTTTCTTCCTGCGTGGAGACGTGGCGCCTTCCGGACGCAAATTTGTGATTCTGCTTGATCCGGATCACTGGAAAAATCCTTCAAATCCTTCCGGATTCCCTCTGACCCTGCGGCGTCTCGGCCTGATCGGACAAACCGGATTCCTGATTGCGGGGCCCGGTAAAGACATTGTTCTTCCGGCACAGAGTTCTCTGGTCTCCGGATCGGAAAGCCTTCGGGAACATTTTGCTGGAGTTCTTCCGTTTCTCTCATGGAAACTCGGAATTGCGGAAGGAATGCGGGAAATCGTCAAAGCCGGACTCCTTTCCGCGGAAGAGGCAGAAAACAATCGTTTCCGCAGCGATACAGGAGAAATTCTTCTCGACAGTAAAAATACGACCTTCCTGGTATCCACCCCCCGCAGTGAAGGAATGGTCCTGGAAAAGAATCGGACTCTGGAAGGAGATTTCGCTGAAGTACATAATCCGGATACCTTCGCAGGCGTTTTGATCGCGTCGAAAGACGGAAAATCCCTGAAGGAAAGCCGCCGGCTTCTGATCCTTCATCTGACCCGGATCGCCAATACCGGAGAGACCTATCGTGATACAGACTGCAACATTCTGGAGTCGCAGGGAAAAAGTCCTTTGCTCTTGCGCAGGGGAAAAACGCAAATGACTCTGAGGAGAAATTTTCAGGGATTTCGTCTTTATGCGGTGGATCCGAATGGAAGACGCCTTTTCGAATGTCCGTTCCGCACGGAAAACGGAAAAACAATTCTTGAACTGGACAACAATCGCGGCGGTCGGGGTGTCCTGGCATATGAATTAATCGAAGCAGCATTCGACTCTCAAACGTCATTGCGGCAAGCAATGCAATGACGCTGAGAAATGTGACCTGCGGCTCTGTCTCAAAAAAGGAATTTCATTCACATCGGACGCAAGGTCTGCAATTTCCGCCTGCACTGCGGATGCAGGAAGCAGAAAGCGTTATGGCCTGCCGGGCCGCAACTTCCGATTCCCCGGTAAATCAAAGTCCGCACGAAGTTCTCCATTTCCCAAACCGTGCGTGGCGGTTTATTCAAACTGTTGGGAATCCGGGAGTCCTTTCCCCGTCCCTCGCGGAGAAGAACCGCAAAGTTTTTCCAGAACTGCTGGAACAGCGCCTGCGGCAAAGAGCCTTCCTGCGGGAACATTTTTTATTTCCACCTTCGTTTCTGCCGATATAAAAGACGTTCCTGCCGGTATTGACCGGGCGGAATCCCCATTCTGCGCCTGAAGGCCGGCGAGAGCGCCATTTTGGAACCGTATCCGGTTCGTCCAGCGATTTCGTCCAGAGACAGCTGTGCGGCATCCAGAAGATCGCGGATCCGGTTGACCCGGAATTCCAGAAGAATCTGGTAAAGGTTTTTTCCAAGACAGCGCCGGGCTTTCCGGATTTCTGTTTTTCCGTCCGGTCTCCGCTCAATGAAGCTGTATGCTGCCGGGCAGGTCCTGCATCTGAGTATGTGAACCTGCCCGGGAAAAAGTTCTTATGCTTCCGGTTCAAAAGAAAGCGTGAATTCCCACTGGCATGTGCTGCCGGCCGGATATTCCACATCGTTCTCGGTCCATTTCGCCGGAGGTGTGATATAGAAGGAAAAATCCTTGCCGCCCCACATGCGGGAATCCATGAAATCAATGCTTTCCTCCTTCGCTGCGGCAAGAGTGAATGTTCCTTTTTCCGTCGAAATGGCAATCGATTTCCCCACCAGCTGGAAGGCCTTGTTGTAGGACTCGGGAAGGACTTCGAAACGTTCCTGCCCCGTCTTTGTCACGCACTTCACTCCGCGGCCGAACAACGCCGGCGGCATGGAGATAATCGTTTGAAAAAGTGTGTAATTCGTCAGAAGGGGAACATTCTGCTTTGTGGAGGTTTTGATCGTGATCTTCTTCGGCGTCAGCGTCATTTCCACCTTGTAGTCGACCGCATCCTTCAGAACGGTATTCCCGAGTTTTGACTCGGTGGTCACTGTCATCGTGGTTCCTTCGCGTTTGCAGACGGCCCGGCCGGTGTAATCCCAGCCCTGGAAGAAACGTGCGTCGTATTTCTTTGCATCTTTCGGCAGATGGTAGGCTCCGTTGACCTGGATCTGGGCACAGAGAAGCTGTCCTTTGTACTGAAGATTCTGGAGCATTCCATTCTGGGAAATCTGTGCACTGAAGCCGTCACTTGTGTAGTTTTCCGCAAAGAGACTGGTTCCGGCGATCAGAGCCGCCGTGCAAAAAATTTGTTTCCATTGCTTCATCTGTTCACCTCCATTTTTTCCGCCGTCAGGCCGATCAGACCCACAACGGCATCTCCTTTTGTTTTTAATACGATCGTTTTCACGGGATCACCGGGATGGGGGTTGTTCCAGGAGCAGAGGAAGGCTCCTATCACTCCGCTCTTATTCGTACCGGTCCATCCGCAGACGGCATGATTCAATTTCTTCGAAGGACCCCACCAGTCGGTGATGTTGTCTCCTTCAACGATTGGAATCATGACTTTTTTCCCTGAGGCATACTGTACTTCATACTCTCCGACTTTTCCAGCGCCGGAATCCATCCAGGCGCCGGAATGCAGAAATAAAAGCCGTTTTACCGGCATGCCGACTCGGATTCTCCTGCTTTGCGGCCGGAAGGGAAGCGTTTTATTTCCGGATACAACAACGCAGGAACGTCCGCCGTTTTCTTTCGGGTCAATGATCCGGAACGGCACTCCGCCGAAGTTCTGCCGGCCGACCGGCAGGGGGGATAGGTCGTTGAGCGGTCCCTGATCGGTCCATCCGCCCTTTCCATCTTTGGCAACGTCATCGGCAAACGCCATATTGGCTGCGTCTTTCAAGGAAATAAAGGCGGCGGAGTCTTTCAAGCCTTTTACTTTGATTTCGTATCCCCGGAACGGCGAAGCGTTTTTCCGGGTGGCATCATCCACGATGGAAGCCAGCAGACGGCGGGTCAGAAGTGCGGCCGCGGAATCCTTCCGGAAGGTGGAGGTGACTTCCGACTGCGTCAGGAACACATCGCCTTTCCCGAGTTTCAGATGGGCATTGACCATGCCGAAATTATCCGCGCCCCATTGGGTCGTATCGCCGCCGACCGTCAGGGCCGCCTCCGAAACGGGGCGGATATAGGTCCGGTAGATGGACCAGTCCTTCTGGTTCCAGCAGAAAAACTCCTTCTGCGTCATGCCCTTCAAAACCGGATGATCGAACTGGAGAATCTCGGAAAACTGGCCGGGACCCGCCAGAGAATATTCGAGTTCCGGCAGGAAGGGGATCCGTCCGGAAACCGTCTGGTCAAAGACGAGCAGGCGTCCTCCGTTCTCGACAAACTTCCGGATCTCGTCTGCCGCATTGTTCACTTTGCCGTCCATTGATCCGTTGCCGATGATCAGAACATCATACTTTTCCAGGTTCGCAAACGTTTTCACCGGTGTAAACGGCACGCCGAATGCTTTCAGAACCTTGGTCGAGTTGTAGGGCTTGAGCCCGCCGAAAATGGCGGAAGCATCGTAAAGGGCGATTTTCTTGTCCGTTTTCAGCGGAGTGAATATTTCCGCGCGGTTTCGGAGATTCAGTCCGCTGTCACGGCGGTTGAGTTCCTTTCCATCCGCAAGGAAGCGATAAACCAGACGGTACTCTCCGCTTTGCTGCGGAAGAGTGAGGCTGACCGGAACGATCTGTTTTTCATTGCTTTTGAGTGTTCCGAGGCTTTTTGTCAGGACTTTCCCAACGGAGGCGCCGTTCTTTTCGAATCCGATTTCGAGCATGACATTTTTCACGTCGCGTTCCGAATTATTGATGAGATACGCATTGGTCGAGACCGTTTCTCCGGTGAAGCGGTTCGGTGCGACATAATCCAGAATCACGATCTGCGGCGCGCAGACTCTCTTCAAATAGGGATACGCCTCGTTTGGTTCAAATTTCAAACGGTCGAACGGATATGCCGACTTCGGCATCTGGAAGAACGGTTCGGAAAGCGCTTCATAGCCATCCATTTCCGGCCAGAGTTTCCGCTGAATTTCCAGAATCCGGTCCGTATAGATTCCCCGGCCGAGATTGCGATGGTATTTGTAGTTTTTCATTCCCCAGTTGCGAACCCAGTAAAGAGCAAGGAATGCGGTTCCGGGATCTTTCGTATGCCAGTCATTCAGAGTTCCGGGATCTTTCGTATGCCAGTCATTCAGAACGTAAAGAGCCTTCTTCCAATCTGGAGAAGATGCATTTTCCTGCGGCCAGATGCCGTCCGTGATCCAGGCATAATAATGCTGGGCAAAATAGACGGTCTCCCCGTTGACGATGGGGGCTGCTTTCCCCGGGAAGTGTTTTCGGATCAGCGCGATGAAATCCTCTGCGACCGGCTGGCAGTAGGCCAGCGGCATGTTATTGATGCTGCCCGTGTAGTCATGGGTATCGACATAATCCATTTTTTCCGTCCGGCAGAGGGTTTCCGCATTGCTGCCGTCCTTCCAGAATCGTCCGGAAGAGGACGTGATGGGGCGTTTCTGCCGATCAATCCGGCGGTATAGATCGTACAGATTGTTCAGCATGGCTGTCGCACGCGGAGTATAATCCCGCAGTTCATTGCCGAAGCTGAAGGTGCAGACGGAGGGATGGGAATATTTCCGCTGGATTCTTCTGGTGATCTTTTCGACAAACTGCGGCAGAAGTCTGCCCTCTTTATCGGAGGCTCCGTCGAAGCCTTTCACATCAATTTCATCGGCACGCACGGCGTTTTTCAGCCGGACCGTCGGATAATTGAGTTCATCCGTCAGGATGAATCCAAGCTCATCCATGATGTCGTATCCGGTCGATGAATATTGACTGCTGTGGATGCGTACATGATTGATGTTCATATCCTTGTATGTCTGCCAATAGGTGCGCAGAGCGTTGCCTTCGTTGGTCGTCATGGCGAACGAGTATCCGTGATTGTTCCGGGGATACTCATTTCCCTGGCAGATTCCGCGAAGCATGATCGGTTTCCCGTTCAGGACAAAGTTTCCGTCCTTTACGCCGAAGGTGCGCATCCCGAACCGCTGAATGCCGGCAAGCTCTCCCTTCCGGTTCCGGATTTTGACTCCGTAAAGGAACGGGGATTCCGGCGACCACAGTTTCGCATTGTTGACAGAACCTTTTCCCGCAACATACCGTTTCCCGTCTTTCCGGTATGCTTTGCCCAGCGTGAAGGAGGCGGCGCGCCGGCCGCTTTTCCATTCAAAAATTTCCGCATTCCAGGAATCGGTATCTTCCGGTTTTTCCGAACCGGAAAGAAGACATTCCACCGAGACATCGCGGAGATTGTTTTCCGGGGTAACGAGGATCCGGTCGCTCCACGCGGCGGGTTTCACATCCAGATAGACTGTCCCGAGGATTCCGCAATACGGCGCCCAGACCTTCCACATCACAGGCTCTCCGGTATGAAACAGGCGGACTGCAATGATATTTTTCCGGCCGGGACGGAGATACTTCGTTACATCATACGAATACGGCTCGTCGGGTCCTTTGTAGTCCCCGTAGTCCGTCGGCATGATAAAGTCGTGCTCTCCGATCAGATGTCCGTTGATCCAGACCTTGAAAACTCCGAGCACTTCATTGAAATAAAGAATCGCCCGTTCATCCTTTTTCAATACCGGCGCCTGAAATTCTTTGCGGAACCATACGACTCCTCCCCATGTTTTTTCTTCTGTGGAGGGGTTCGGGTTCAGGAAGGGCGCATGCAGATTATTCGGGACCAGATCCTTGCCCCAATCGGAATCCTTGAATTCCGGAAGATGGTATTTTTGTTTTGTCCCTTCATCGTTCGGATTGTTTTTGCGGTCGGAAGAAACCTTTTTCAGTTTCCACCAGCCGGAAAGCTGCATCCGTTTCAGATAGGGCTGATAGATATCCCAGGTCTTGAAATCCGGCTGGAACTGTTCCAGTTTTTCTGCTGCGGACAGACTCAAAGCTGCGGCAAGAAGGGAGAAAATCCATATTGTCTTCATTTGCTGATCCTCTTATTTATACATGTAATAAAGTCTTTTATTCCGATGGGATGCGTTGTCCAGCATAAGCGAATAGCTGTTGCATTCCACATGCCCGTCAAAGTAGGCGTTGTTTGACGCGGAACGTCCGTTATGACGATAGGTGATCCAGTTTTTCCATTGAGTCGGTCCGGAGTCCTGATTCAAGTTTTCTCCGTAGGTCAGAGTCCAGGAGGGTTCTGTTCCGTTTCCGACGACAGGCCATCCGCCCAGAGTGGATTCCTGAAAGAATATTTTTGACGACGGCGCAAAAACCTGGTTCAGTACGACCCCCTTTTCCTTGCTTTCCTCCATTGTCACAGGATCCTTTATATCCTGCATTCCGAAAATATTGGTCGCCATGCCGATATCCGCCCGGTTCCATCCTTTTTGTGTCAGATCCACCACCGGACACAGGAAGGGTTTGTACCAATACATGGGATAGTCTTTGCTGTGTTTGATTCCAGCCAGACGCAGAAAATGTTCATTTCGAGTCCAGGAGGAGGCCATGAAATCGTCGGTAGGCTGTCTTGGGAGCATTTTCCCGTCATTATCGTCGGCATACTGCAAAGCGGCGAGAATCATGCTTTTCATAGTTCCCATGCAGGTGGTCTGGAATGCTTTTTCCCGTGCCGTGTTCAATGCCGGGAGAAGAAACCCTGCCAGAATCGCTATGATGGCAACGACGATCAGGAGTTCTAGCAATGTAAAAATCTTCAGATGATTTCTCATAAAGATCTTCCTGCTCTCTTCGGAACTGGTCCGATAGATATATCGGCATCCCTCTTATTGTGCATACCAGTACATTCTCGGATTATACTGGGTCCCGTTTATGATTCGTGCGGCCCCTGCCTTCAAGTTGGCCGCATGTCCATCGTAGAAAGAGAAATTAACCGTCCGCAACCCGCCGTGCCGGTATGCAAGGTAGCTTTCATAATCTCCATCAATTACGCAGCCGTCTGTATTGATTGTGCTGGCATATTGCAGCCATATTTCCAGAAAGGTTGATTCCGGGATGTAGACCCCGCATCCATCCGGAGCCTGCATGGTCTCCAGAATAAAGGCTTTGGCCGACGGCGATTTTACTTCTCTGGAGGGTTTTATGTAGTTCTGCTTGCTCCAGAAATCACCTTTCTGAGTTACCTCGCCGGGAAAATTCTGCAGTCCATAATAAAACGGACCGACAATTCTCTCCCCTGGCTGAACAATTTTCTCTGCGTTGGGACAAAGGTATTTTACATGCCAGAGATGGGAATACGTCGGTTCATCAACGGAATAATTGATGTGTGCGATATCCAGAAATGACCGGTTGGCGCTCCACATGGCATCCACCCGGCTGTTCAGAGCCCCCTCTTTGATCGGCATGAGCCATCCGTCGTAATTATCACAGTAAATGAGTGCGGCGGTTGTCATTGTTTTCATCTGTCCCAGGCATTGTGTCTGCCGGGCCATTTCCCTGGCATTGTTCAATGCCGGAAGAAGCATCCCCGCTAGAATTGCTATGATCGCAATTACGACCAGGAGTTCTATCAGAGTGAAATTTTTTCTCATTGCCTTCATAAAAACACCCTCCTATTTTATGATCATGGTTAGTCTGATTTTTCTGCACTCTGCCGGAGAAGAATTCTTTTCCAGAGCTGTTTTCATCAAGCGGACCCCTTCCTCAACCAGAGTTTCAAAAGGCAGGTGGTAAATGATCTGATGAAATCCCGGATGCGGCGGCAAAGCAATTGCGTTCTGGACAAGACAGCATTTCTCCAGAAGAGAAGGATCTGCTTCAAGCAAGATATCATTCACCTCGTTCTCTGCGAACAGGTTGTTGCAGACCGCATCAACGGGAACCCCATACGCAATGACCTTTCTCAACTCGTCCAGGCAGGTGAAGTAGTCTTTCAGACACAGATTTTCATTCAGCGGAATGCCGGCTTCCCGGTAGATTTTGCGGATTCCTTTGAAATAACAGTCCCAGGGCGGGGTATCCGGCAGCAGGACAAGGTGTTTCCGTCCCTCTTTCAGCAGCTGCTTTCCGCATTCCTCCCCCCAGCTTTCAAAATCGAACATGGCGGATGGAATTCCTTCGATGTGCCGTTCCAGAGTGACAATCGCTATTCCATCTTTCTGCAGTTTCCGGATGACTTCAACTCCTTTGTCCGTCGGAGATTCCCAGAGCAGTCCGTCCAGCTGTTCGTTGATGATTTCCCGGTAGACGACGTCCGGATCCAGACTTCCAAGCGTCAGAAGATGCACAGTGGCGGGCAGGTAGACCATCTGCTGAAGGATCTGTGCGAGGAGCGGTGCCAGATACTTGTCAAAATGAACCCGCATGCCGTCCCCCATCAGGATTCCGATCACGGGAAGTTCCCGGCCTCCGCGGGGGATGCTCAAGCGTGGATTGGTGAACGATCCGATGCCGCGTTTGCCGACGATGAACCCTTCGTTTGTCAGCTCCTTCATTGCCCTGCTGACGGTTGCATGGCTGACTCCGAACTGCCTGGCCAGTTCCAGAACCGTCGGAATCTGAACCGATTTCCCGTGCGCCTTGTAAATCAGATTGACTACATAGCGCCGGATTTTCATATATTCTGTTACCGATGCGTCCGTCATTTTTTTGCCAGAAGTAGATATTTGTAGAATTATTGTTTGCTCTATTTGTATTATACGATATTTTATAGAATTTGTCAATAGGGAAAGAGAAAAAAAATGAAAAATAATTTTCCGGAGGTTGTTTTTATGCTTCGGAAAACGTTTCTGCAAGTCCAGAGTCGTGAATAGTTTTATGTTCAAACGGCCGTTGCGGGAAGGTTCAAAAAATTTTCCGGGAAGACGAAAATTTCTCTCGGACTTGAAAAAGTTTGGACATCGCAAAAATAGATCCCAAGAGATTTCAACATCCGGATACCATTGGGGCGGATGGAAAAACGTCATTCCAATGGAAGAATTCGCCGGAAATCCTGAGACGGTGCCGGAACGTTCATAACGATTTCTTTTCCAGATGGTTACACCGCAGGCGGAACAGAAACTCCGCCGGATTTGGAAAAGATCCCTTCCCGAATTTCAGACAGAAGGCGTGTGGACTCGAGAATACAACAACCTTTGAGAGAGAACAGACGGGATCCATCTCAAGAGCTGCTGCCGCTGCATCCGGACTTTCTGCGGAGTTCCCGGAGCAGGAGAAGTGCCGCATTCAGCATGTTGATCATGGCGCAGGTGTAAATCCCGGAATACTCCGGCAGAAGAAAGGCCTGGCGGAAACGGGTCAGCAATGAGTCATCGACCGGATAATCCGGCGCCAGAAGAAGTCCTGTCATCAGGTTGCCGGGGATTCGGACAAGATCCATCCGTTCGGCGAATCCCGGGCGCTGGCGCATGCGGAGATCCAGTCGCCCATCTGCCCCGATGACGTTTCCGTTCCCCTGTCTTGCCAGTACGATATTCTGCGAGTCCTTCCAGCAGATGGCAGGAATCGACCAGCGACCATTCCATTGTTCCAGACGGGGCAATGCGTCCTCCCGCAGATTCTGCTCCGCGATCGACGCGATCGTCCGCGCAATCCGGACAAATTCCGGCCGGGGATCCATTTCCTGACACAGGGAAAGAGTCAGAAGAAACTGCGAGAGTTCAAAATGGTTCCACCACGGTTTCGATCCCTCCGCTTCCGAGAGCGCGCGGGGCAGAAGACGGTGGTAGCATCTTTCCCAGTGCCGGTCCCCGGTGAGCGCAAACGCCACCCGGTAGAACATGGGAAGGCGCAGAATCTCATGAGGCTGAACGTGATCCATTTTATTCAGAATGTCCGGATAGCCATCCAGAGTCAGGATACTCCAGTCATTTTCCGGGATGACTTCCTTTTCGCCTCGTTCGGCGAGCATGACAACCAGCTCCCGAATTCTTTCCCGTTCCTTTCCCGAGGAGAAGGAGGAGTGAAAATAGCGCCAGAGACCCCAGATCCAGAAGGTCATCTGATCCCGGGAGGAACAGGAATAACAGCTTTTCCCGTCGCGATGGGAGACGCTGCGGACAATATAGCCGTACCGTCCGTGCACCGTCGCGCACAGATCCATCCCCTTCAGGAGTTTTCCGGCGAATTCTGCGCATTCTCCATACGTTTCCGGGAAGAGTTCCGCCCGGAGAATGCAGATGTCGATTGCCATTCCGGCATTGAGCATGCTGTCTTCCATGCCGGTGGAGTAGCCCTTGTTGTTCGGAAAGCCGCGCTGAATTTCTTCCGGAAGAGGAAGAAAGTCAAAGCGGTGTTCATCGAAGGAACCGAGATAGTCGTAAATCAGACAGCTCCGTTCGCAGAACAGAAGATGAGTGATCCGCTCCCATACAAGATTCAGCGTCTGATAAAAAGGGTCATTCTCCATGTCTTGGGTTCCATATAGGGAATGTTTCGACAAAATACGCGGCTAATCCCAGTCGTCCGTCCGGAATGGTGATGCGGGAAGGCCTTCCCTGTTGTAGAGATTGGCTCCCTGCGGATTTTTGCGGAAGGCGTAGCGGACTGCCACCGGATCGGCAACCTTCGGAGAGGAGACAAGAACTTCAGATCCCTCAATCCTTGCATCCGCCCAATACCATTTCCGGTCGGCTCCGGCGATGGCAAACTGTCCCGGTTTTCCGCCCGGGATTTCCCGCACCGGATGGAGTCCCCTTTTTTCTCCGACCATCAATCCGGACTGCGCATAATGAAAACGGATGCGGATATATCCCTTTTCCTTCCGCATATCCCGATAGAGCGGACCGGAGGGAACCCGGTTCTTTTGTCCATATTCGTTTTTCAATGCCCAGAAGGCAAGGCGTCTGCCGACATCCAGCTTGTTTCCGGGATGAATGTTTTTGGCATCTCCAATGTCGATCGTAACCGCCATTCCGGTTTTCGGCAGCTCCAGCGCCCGGCGCTGCATCTCCCGGACGGAACTCCAGGTGAATTCGCCTTCCGCTTTTTTCTCTGCGGACCCAAAGGATGCCAGCTGAACAAAATAGAAGGGGAACTCCTGCTTCCAGGCCGATCTCCAGCCCTGAATCAGAGCGCGCATCTTGTGAAAATATTCGATTCCTTCTCCTGCATTCGCGTTCGATTCCCCCTGATACCAGATACAGCCGCGGATCGGAAATTTTGTGATGGGGGCGATCATGGCATTGTACTGTGTGCTGATGCTGACATAGCGTTTGTCCCGCAGACGGTCCGGATCAAACACCAGCGGCGGATTCTGAAGGGGAAACCCTTTGCTCCTGCGGATTTCCGAATCCGCAACCCACTGTTTCAGGGCCTTGAAATCCTGTTCGGTATGGCGTGCGCGAACCTGATGGACAAAGTCCGCAAACGGTTTCAGTTCCGGAATCGTTTCCAGACTCTCCAGAGAGAGATACGGCTCAATGTAGCATCCGCTCCAGCTGTTCCCCAGAAGTCCGATCGGAATTCCGGTTTCCCGGCAGATTTCCCGGGCAAAGAAATAGGCCGCCGCCGAGACATACTGCAGATTCTCTGCGTTGCAGATTTTCCAGCCGGTGTTATGGCTGTGTTCCAGTGGATAAAAAGTTTTGATCTTCAGAAATCGCATGAAACGGATCTGCGGATACTTCTCCGCTTCCCTTTTTGCCTCCTCTCCGCCGATGACGCCCCATTTGAACGGCATTTCCATATTGGACTGTCCTGAACACAGCCAGACATCGCCGACCAGAACGTTGCCGAACCGGAGGCGGTTCTTCTCTCCGGAAATGGTCAGAGTCCGTCCTGTGGCGGAGACCTTCAACGGAGCAAGACGGAGTTCCCAGCGTCCGTCCTGTCCCGTTTCCGTCGAGACCTTCTGCCCGGCAAATTCAACACATACACGTTCCCCGGGATCTCCCCAGCCCCAGACCGGATGTTCCACATCCCGCTGAAGCACCATCTGATGCTGAAAGATCTCCGAAACGGAAATCTCCGCCGGAAGAGAGCCGCCGGCTCCCAGAAAAAGAAACAGACAGAATGTTCGAACTGAAAAACTTCTCATGTTCTTTTCTCCTTATTCCAGAACAAGATTGCGGATCTCAAAGGTGTGGGCCGGAACGTTCCCTTCCAATTTGAATTTCGGACGCGAAAAGAGGAAAAGTTCCGGACGGAGACATGTGAAATCAATCGGATTTTTCCCGTTCCCGCGGAAACTCTGGAAATCCCGGTCGAAAAACAGACGGTATTTATGCCATTTCCCATCGCCGGGAACATTCAGATACGCCGTCCAGAAGTCTTTCCACTTTTCTCCGGGAAGACGAAGCTGCAGAGTGCCTCCGTCGCGGCTCCGGATCTCGCAGGTCAGCGACTCATACGGTTCGCGCAGTCCCTCCTTCCGAAATCCGATCCATGCCCCGGGAACATTATTTCCCTCATAGGACGGAAAAAAGACTTCCAGGCAGATTCCTTTCTTCTCTTTCCGGACTTTGACACTTCCCGGGGTCCGGGAGCGGAGTTCCCCGATTCCGCGGGCCGCCTTGAACGCCGATGGCCCTGTCAGTTCAAAACGGTTCGGATTGGTTTCTTCTCCGGTGGCGGCAATCAGAACCGGAATCGCCGCGTTTTCCGGATTCCAGTCGATTTCCCCTTCGCGGGAGGCGGAGAGCGAAAGAAAGTCCATGGATGCAATTTTCAGATCCGGTTTCGGGTTCTCCCATTCCGTGACATAGCAGGTGACCGTCTGCCCTTTCGGATTCTTCCGCTGGATTCCGATCCGGGCGGAGGGGAGGGAAAAGACGTTCCACCAGTCACCGATGTTTCTTCCCCCGATCAGAGGACAGCTTTCCACAGAGCCGTCCTCATAATGAAACCGATAGCTTCCCGCCTGATTGTTGCCGCCCCAGGTGGAGGTGTGAAGGAAAAAAATCCGTGAAAGTTTTTTGTCGATCCGGATTCCCCGGACGGCATCGGGAAGATGCGGACGGGCCGTCCCCCGGACCACCAGACACGATTTCCCGTGATTTTTTTCCGGATCCAGAATGTGGAACGGGATGCCGGCGGCCCGGAGATCGCCGAGCGGTATGGTGCGGAAGTCGTTATCCCCTTCGTCGGTCCATCCGCCTTTTCCGTCGTTGGAGACATCGTCCCGGAACGAGCGGTTCGCGGAAGCGGAAAGATCAATTTTCACCGCACGTCTTTCAGAAATGCGGTATTCCCGGTTCTTCTCCAGCTCCAGCTCCGGAGTCTCCTTCTCATATTCCTTCCCCGTCGCATAGGCCAGAAGATTGCGCAGATACAGCGATGCGGAAGGATCAACCGGGGCGCAGCGCACCGCATTCAGCTGCGAGAAGATCATCCGTCCGCCGCCGCTGCGCAGCTCCACAAGTGAACAGCCGACGTTGCTGTGCGAAAAACGCGGGCCCTTCACCGCCAGCGCCTCTTCGGAATACGGCATGAAACTGAAATCCACCACATAGGCGTGATCCGGATTGTTCCACGATTCCAGATTCCGATACTCCATCCCCCGGAAAATCGGATGGTCGGGAAGAACCATGTCCGTATAGGCGACGCTGTCCGCGGTCAGGCGGCGGTCTCCCGGATAGACCGAGCGCGGATTTCTCTGCTCCAGAACCAGAAGAGTCCCCTGTCTGCGCTGAATCCATTCCATGATTTCGCTTCCGTTCAGATGCAAAGTCTGCTCCTCCCGGATCTCCGGGGGAACGATCACGACGCCGCCGGCCGGCGCACGACCGAAGGAGGAGATCTTCTCAAACGGAATCCGCAGACGCATCAGAATGTCTTCCACTTCCCGGACATTTCCCGCCGCTCCGGTATCCAGAACCCGAACCGCCCGCGCTGCGGAAAGGGGACGTTCCAGTTCCATTCGGCTCGCAAGAAACAGATCATAAAAATTCTGTCCGATCCGGCGTTCTCCCTGCTTCAGCGCGAGACGGAGCTGATAAAAGCCGGAACCGGAGCGTTTCGGAAGAGACAGCGAAAACGGTTTCGCCCATGCTCCGTGCGCAGGAAGTTCGGGTATCGGGAGCCGGGCAAACGTGTGTTCGCGTTTGCCGTCGAACAGCGAGAGTTCCAATGTCACATCGCGGAAGGTCTCCGAACTGTCGTTGGCAATGCGCAGATCCCATTGCGTTGTTTCGCCGGAAAACAGATTGTGCGGAAACAGGTTGTTCCGGTCGCAGAGGGAGGGATAGATCGGCTGAGTCCAGAGCGTCGACGCCGGAATCGGATGGAACCAGGGCGAAAATCCCGCATAATCCGGATTGCGACGGTAATATTCGAAAATGCGGTGTCCGAATTTGGTCTGCGCCCATTCGCCGAATCCCGGGGATAACGCCTTGAACAGCGGCGAAGAGCCGACAAAACCAACCCCGTTCGGCATTCCCCAGCTGGTCGGCTTTCTCATCTGTGCCGCATAGAGTTTCCGTTTGCCGCGGCGAAAGGCGGGATCCGGGCGTGCTCCCCACGAAAATCCGACATTTTCCCATGCCACCAGCGCTTGCGGAAAACTGGAGCCATAAATTTCTTCCAGTCCCGCTTGAATGTTCCGGAACACATCCGGCATTCCGGTCCACGCCCCGTACAGCGAGGTGTAGTTGTGGAAATCGAGCACATCCGTGTCCAGTTTGTTGCGTCCATAGCTTTTCCAGCCGGCCGCGCCGGAAAACGTGCTGATCGGACGCCGGGAGCGGTCCAGACGCCGGACTTCGGCCGTCTGGCGGTCAAGAAGGCGGACAACATCCGGACGGTCCCGGTGACGGATCTCATTGCCGAGCACCCACATCACCACCGAAGGATGATTGCAGCCCGTTTCCACAAACTCTCGCAGCTCCCGGAGATTGTTGGATTCAAAATCCGGGGCAAGCTGATTGTCGAAGCACCAGGCCCACTCATAATAGACCATCAGCCCGAATTCGTCGCAGAGTTCCAGCGCCAGCGGAAGGATCGGCATGTGCGGTGTCCGGACAATGTTGTAGCCGAGACTCCGGATTTTCCGGATATCCTTTTCCAGCTGTTTCCGATCCTCTTCCACCGTCCGCTTTCCCCCGTAGTTGACCGAGGAGAGATTCTGGCCGAACAGGTAGACCTGTTTCCCGTTCAGATAGAATTTCCCGCCCGCCGTACGGAACTCCCGGAATCCGAATCGGCGAATCGCTCCGGAGACCGGTGCGCTGTTGACAAGAAATCGGAAATTCAGATAATAAAGCCACGGGTTTTCCGGACTCCAGAGGATCGGATCCTTCAAGGGAATCGACATTCTCCCTGTCGATTCTCCCGGCGGCAGGATGCGTGTTTCCGTCTTTCCTCCGGTCTTCCGGAGATGAGCTTCTCGGACTGCGGGAGTAATCTGTGCGACCATTTCTGCCGAAAGCGCTTTCCCCGTGTGGTTGCAGACGGTATAGTCCACCTCAATCCGGTTCTCATGAATGAACGGCGTCACAAACAGTTTCCGGATCCTCACTTCCGGCTCCAGCGAGAGACGGACCGACTGCCAGAGACCGCCCTTGATGGAATATCCTCCCCACTGAGCTCCATACGGATGGGAGACTTGTTTCAGGCCGAACGTCATCCCCAGATCGCTGACAATGCGGACTGCCAGAACATTTTTTCCCTCTTTTGCCGCATCGGTCGCATCCAGTTCGAAGGGGGTGAAGTCTCCTTTGTGCGAGCCCAGATATTTCCCGTTCAGAAAGACCCTGGCATCATAACCGGCCACGTCGAATTTCAGAACCACCCGTTTCCCCTCTCTTTCCCGCTCCGTCAGCGGAAACTCCGTCCGGTACCATCCGCGGACATACGGTTTTCCCTTGACCCGTTTTTCCGGAAATTTTTCATACCAGTTGAGCGGAACCTCAATGGTGTTCCAGGAGGAATCGTCAAAATCCTGTTTTGCATAGAGAAGATCCTGTTTTGACGAGTCTGAAAATGGTGTAACCGAATTCTCCAGAGGAGAAAGTTTCCATTTCCCGTTCAGAGAACGTTCAATGCTGAAGGCGCCGGGAGTCGCGGCGGGACCGTCGGGAATTGCCGAAAGAGGAACGGTCTCGATCCGTTTGATGTTCTCATTCGCGGGAGGGAGCCAGGGAGGAATTTCTCCGGCGGAAAGAAAAACGGTCAGGAGAAGTGAAAAAAGTGTCAGACTCGTTTTCATGGGAATGGACTCCTTTCTTTCACTTCCGTTCCGGAGA
This sequence comes from uncultured bacterium, assembly GCA_949297765.1. GTDB lineage: Bacteria > Verrucomicrobiota > Lentisphaeria > Victivallales > UBA1829 > UBA1829. The sequence continues at coordinate 29,036 of CASFTV010000026.1, forward strand.
GTTCAGCCAGAGATCGTAGTGCGTGACATAGGATGAGGAGGCATACGAGCCTGCATGTCCGTCGTAAAAGAGCGCATTGGCCCGGTCCTGGTGCCGCGGCGCGAAAAAGCGGCTGACATTGATTTCCCCAGTCTGACGATAGGCTTGAATGGTGGAAATCAGATTGCTCTGTCCCATTCCGGAACTCTGAAGCAGCCAGTTGAGAGCGTCTGCCCAGGCAATGTAACTGGAGGGAGTGGAGATTTTGGTGAGCCGGTATCCGCTTTTCTCCGGATCCGTCAGCTGGCCGAGTCCGGCATAATTGGCTCCGTATGACCGGGCGCAGCTGCCGTTGAGCGGTTTTACACCGGTTTTTGTCGCCGTCAGAACCGCATACGACGAGGGACACAGCTTGTTCGCATTCCAGAAGAGATAGGGCAAAATCTGTGTGGAGATCACACCCATATATTTCCGGAATGAATCGTTGTCCGGCCACTGCGGATTGGTGACTGCGACCCACCACTCATCCTGATCTCCGGCATACAGATGCGCCGAAGTCCCAATCTGCTTCAGATTGTTGAGACAGGTGGCGCTCCTTGCCTTCTCTCGTCCCGCGTTCAGCGCCGGAAGAAGCAGAGAGATCAGAATCACCAGAATACTGATGACAATCAGAAGTTCCAGAAGAGTGAATCGGTGTTTCATATTTTGCTCCTGTTTGATCCGTTGTTTTAACTCCTTCTTTTTTCTAATTATATACGATTCATACTTGAAAAACAACATAAAAGCATTACTATTATATAATAAAAAAAGACAAAAATATTTGCTGAACAAACATTATGAAAAAGTGGAAGGATTTTTCTGTTTTCCGTTCGGTTCCGAATACGTTCCCGGAAACGTTCGGGAGGATGATCTATTATCTGCGGCGCTCCCGGAAGGCGTATGCCACTCATTCCCTGTATTTTGAAAAAAAAGTCCGACAGCTGCTCTATACCAGTCTGACCACGGAAGTGCATCTGCTTCAGGGCGCGTGTTTCCGGCGGAAGAACGCTTCCTACCTTTCCGTGGAATATATCCGTGAAGGTGCGCTGTTTGTCCGGCAGAGAGACGAGGCTTTCCGGCTTGATCCGGGGGATCTGTTCCTGATGCAGCCGGATCTGGAGGGGGAATTCGTCGTTCCGGAACCCGGGTACTGCAAAAAAGAGTCCTTCAGCATTTTCGGAACACTCCTTCCTGCTCTCCTTGAACAGAGTGGACTGGGAAAAATCAATGTGATTTCCGGAATCAATCCTGCGCCGATTCATCGGATTTTTCAGCACCTGGGAACCCTGGAGGGAATGCAGACTCCGGCGGCTCTGCAGGAAAATTCGCAGCTGACGTTCGAGCTGCTGTATTATCTTTCCTCTCCGGTTTATCTGACCTTCACACCGAAAAAACTTCTGGATCTGAGAGCATATATGGAAAATACGCTGGAAAAGGAACACTCCGTACAGGATCTGGCCCGGAGGTATGGATGCACTCCCTATCATTTGACCCGCCTGTTCCGGCACTATTTCCATCAGACACCTTACCGGATGCTGATCGAATTCCGGATGAAAGCCGCTGCAGAAATCCTGCGCCGGGAGCAGGAGCTTTCCATTAAAGAGATGAGCGAAAGAGTGGGATATCGGAATGCTCTGAATTTCTCCACAGAATTTAAAAAATATTTCGGCATGTCTCCGCGGGAATATCAGAAATATCTGGATCCCATCTGAAGGACAACCGTGTTCGTCGCTTCCCGAAAGTATGAATGAGAGAAAAAAGCCTGAAACAAGAATCGCTGTCGGCAGAGGAAGAAGAGATCACTGAAAAATTACGGATTTCATAAAAATGAGAATCATGCATCAACTTGTGCCCTTTTGAAGGGCAATCATTTCTCTCTTTCTGTGCGATGCGGCCCATAACGGCAAAAACGCATGAACTCTTCTGTTTTTCCGGAAGATCCCTGATTCGCACAAAGATTCTGTTCGGCTACAAGACTTGCAAATACTGTTCTTCAAAGCGGCTTCTCCCTGAATTCCATCAGGTTGATCGGCTCCAGCCGTTGCGATTGACAATGGATGTCCATATTTGTCGGCACGAATGTGATGTTTTGTTCCATTTTCCCGGAACTTCCGGAAATCCTTTCGTCGGCCCTTTCTGGAACGACCGGCGCATCCAGCCGGAAGTCCGTGCTCTTGGGAGAGCGCTTTCACAGATTCGCTGATTTCTATATAAATGGGCAGGAAAGACCGGAAATCGGTTGATGGAGCTGAACGATCCGCCGAGCGGTCTCCGGCCGGAAAAGCGGGAGTATTCAGAACAGAAAGATGTTTTCCTTCTGTCTGCTTTTTCCCCGGGACGTTCGTTTTGCGTGTTTCCCTTCCGGAAAAGAAAATCCGTGAATTTTTTCTGGAGCCGGCTTGAATATTAGCGCTTTGGTGTTCATGTTAAATCGCAGGGGTGGAGCGGCCGATTTCCTGTCGGGATCCGGGCAAATTCCTTCCGGATTCCGGCCGAACCCGGAGGGAAAGTCCGTTCGCCTGGGCGGAAGAAGCGCTTGATGTTTATGAATTCAGGAACGAAATGCAGCTCTATCATATCTATCTGAAAACCTATAAACGGCAAATGAATTTTGCTCCGCCGGTCAATTCTGTTGCCTGGGTGGAGTGCGAATCCATGCCGCTGCAGAAACCCGACTGGCTGGAATTTGCCTACCGCATGAGCATGGAGAAAGCCCGGATCAAGACAAAACTCAACGGGAAAAATCTGGAGCTTTCTTCTCCGCATCTGCTGATCAAACGTCCCGGAGATATAATAGAACATCCCGAACCGGTGGTTCTGGAATCGTTCTGGATCAGCTACCCGAAAGAGTCCGTGGGTGTTTTTCAGCGGGCGGGAGTTCCTGAAAATTTGTCAGGCTGTGAGTTGTGTATCACTCCGAATTTCTCGTCGATTCTGCGCGAGATCCATCAGACGGCTCTGCATGCCATGGAGTCCGGAATGTGCGAACAGCTGGATATGCTGTGTTTTCATTTGATTCAGGAAACCATGATGAATCTCCGGAAGAAACGGGATGTCCGGGAGAATTCCCCGGTGGAGAAGATCGCGGCATATTTCAGAAATAATTTTGCCGCCCGGACCGATCTGGATCAGCTGCTTGCCGCACATGGGATTTCCCGCAGGAGCTTCTTCCGGCGGTGGAAAGAGTGCTATCCCATGACTCCGGCGCAATATGTCATTCATTTGAAACTGAACGAGGCCTGCAGGCTTCTGGCGGAAACGGAAAAAACTCTTGCGGAAATAACGTTTGTTCTGAATTTCCAGAGTACCTCCTATTTCTGTCATTTATTCCATCGGAAAATGGGAATGACGCCGCTGGAATTCCGAAAAAAGAACCGTTTGACCTCCCTTCGGGAAATGGCATAAAAACGATATCGCTTTGGCACAAAAGAGATTGCTTTCAATCTTGAATCCTCCTATATTAGTCCCGGAAATACATCATGGAGGAGGTGTGCCGATGGGAATCCAAAAAGAAGGGAAACGATTTTTACTCAGTTCAGAAGGAAGTTCCTATCTTCTGGAGATTTCCGGGGACGGTCTGCCGGTGAATCTCCACTGGGGAGGGAAAATCGGAGCGATTTCCGAGCTTGCGGATCCCGACAGCGTCCGCAATTTTCTCCACCGCTCCGGACAGCGGGAGCGTGTCGTGCGGCAGGAATATCCCGGATGGCACGGCGCTCTGTTCACCGAGCCGGCTCTGAAGGTCTCCACCGTGGACGGGAGCATACGGAACTGCGAGCCTCTGTTCCAGCATGCGGAAATCTCTTCGGAAAACGGAAGCGAGATTCTGGAGCTTCATCTTTCGGATCCCCTGCAGGAGCTCGCCGTGACTCTGGTTTACCGGATCTGGCATGACAGTCCTCTGATGGAACGCTGGGCACTTGTCCGGAATCAAGGGAATCAGGTCCGCCGGCTGGAAAGTGTGATGTCGGCCTGTTTTCAGCTTCCCCAGCTGCCCCGGCCGTACCGTCTGACGCATCTTGCCGGACGATGGGGACGGGAAGGCATGATTGACCGGATCCCTGTCTCCCAGACAAAGACGGTCCTTGAAAGCCGCAGCGGACTTTCCGGATCCGGCGCAATGCCTTTCTTCGCGCTTGACCAGGGCGATGCCTCCGAAGACGCCGGAGATGTCTGGTTCGGCACACTTCACTGGAGCGGAAACTGGAAAATCACCGTGGAGCAGGATGGATATGGCGATACCAGTGTCTGCGGAGGAATTCATGACTTTGATTTCTCATGGGATCTGCGGCCCGGCGAAGAATTCAAAACCCCGGTCTTCTCATTCGGATTTGTCCATGGCGGATTTGGGGAAATGACAAACGTCCTGCATCGGCATTACCGCAGCCATCTTGAAGTTCCCGCGTTCCGGAACCGGTGTCAGCCGCTGATCTTCAATACCTATGCGGCATTCGGTTCCGGAGAGGAAATGAGGGAAGACAATGTCCGGGAGCAGCTCGAAACCGCAGCCCGTCTCGGATGCGAACTGTTTATTCTGGACGCCGGATGGCAGCAGGCAATCGGAGACTGGACCCCTCATCGGAAAAAATTCCCGAATGGACTGCGCCCTCTGGCGGATCGCGCACACTCTCTCGGAATGAAATTCGGAATCTGGGCCGAGCTGGAATCCGCAGACCTTGACAGCGAACTCTGCCGGAAGCATCCCGAGTGGATCATGACATTCCCCGGACAGGGATTCCGCAAAGAACTGGCGGAAAATTCCAATCGGGCTCTGCTGAATTTTGCCATCCCGGAAGTCATGGAAACCATGTTGGAAGCCATCGACCGGCAAATCACGGAAAATGCGCTGGACTACTTCAAAATCGATATGAACCGCTGTTTTTCCATGCCGGGGTGGGAGAATCCTCCAGCATCCGGAAGCCGTTCCATCTGGGTCCGATATGTGGAAAATATCTATGAACTTTTCACAGGACTCCGGAAAAAACATCCGGAACTGATGCTGGAAAACTGCGCCTGCGGAAACGGACGGGCCGACTGGGGAATGCAGCGCTTCTTCCAGAGAAACAACCGGAGCGACAATCAGGTTTGCCGGAGGCGGCTGTCACATCAGCCGCAGTGTCGGACACATCAACCGCCGGACGATTCCCCTGCAGTTTCAGGCGTTTGCGGGAATGCTCGGATCTCTGGCGGTCGGCCGCAGACTTTCCGAATGTTCGAAAACGGAGCTGGAGAAACTCAAGGCGTATGGCGAACTGTTTAAAAAGCTGCGTCCTGTGATTCACAACGGGGATTTCTATCGGATTGCGTCTCATTTTGAACATCCGTATGCGGTCTACGAATATGTTCTCCCGGATGCGTCGGAGGCCGTGGTGTTCTTTTTCGGGCATGCGCTTCAGTTTTCCGGAAGACTTCCTCTCTTCCGTCTTCGCGGACTTGATCCGCAAGGCCGCTATGAGCTGGAATCCTACGGGAAACCGGAAGATGATGATGAAAAATACGGAAAACCTTTGTACGATGTGAAAGAAGATTTGAACGGAAACTGTTCCGGTGCCGGACTGATGTCCATCGGCATCCGGCCGTTCCTGACCGGTGATTTCGCCTCAAGAATCATTCACATAAAAAGAAAGGATCAGGCAGAATGAAAAAGAATTTTTCGCTGATAGAACTTCTGGTTGTAATTGCGATGATCGCCATTCTTGCAAGCCTTCTTCTTCCAGCGCTCAATCGGGCAATGAAGAGGGCACAGCTGATCGGCTGTGTCTCCAATCTGAAACAGATCGGTATTCTGTGGCAGAACTATTTTTCCGCAAATTATGATTTTCTTCCGCCGACCAACGGAAGTTCTCCCTATCTTCGCTGGCAGGATTATCTTTATGCCATGGACACTCCGGGCGCGCACTACCAGCAGAAAAGCTACTGCACCGGACGGACGGAAGACGGAAATCTGCGCCCGCGCGGAATTTTCGCGTGTCCGGCGCAGCGGGAATTCGGAGAACTGCATTATGCCGTCAACAACTATATCAACTATCTTTCGAATCGAAGCGTCAAGCAGGTGAAAATGCCCTCCCGCCGTTATTTTATTCTGGAACATAACTATTCATCGGGAGGTTCGGCAACCAACTGGTACGTCCTGTATGACAGAATTGATTTCATCCGGCATGACGGCATGACCAATATCCTTTTCCTCGCCGGGAATGTCGGAAGTTTCCGCAAAGGCGGCATTTCCTCTGTAATGAACAATTATGAATGGGGATATAATCATGACGACTAAGCAGTTTACGATTCCGGCTCTGGCTCTCTTCTCCTGCGCGGTGACTGCAGCGGATAAACCGCTCTTTCCGGAATATCCGGCCATTCCGTCGGAAGAGTGTTTCCCGAAATATGGCACGCTGACGACAGACCGTTATGGAAATCTTCTGGTCAATGGAAGAAAGCGTTTTTTCATTGGAACCCAGGTGGGTCTTCAGAGAATTTCCGCCGATCTCATGCCGTCCATCGGATACCCGCCGGAATTCCGGTGGCTGTATGAAGAACCCCTGACCTATGAAAATGCTCAACGGATCGGTCTGGATGCGGTTTATATCTTCACTCCGGACTGGTGGATTCAGGAACGGATCCCTTCGTTCAAACCGGAGATGATGAACAATCGGAACAACCGGAAGATGATTCGCCAGACTCTGGAAAGCGGTCTGCCGATCCTTGTCGACTATACCTGCTTTCCGTGGCGTCACGGAAGGCTCATTCGGCCGGAATACCGTCGGAATTTTCCTCCGGAAATCTTCAATGAATTCAATACCGGAAACGGCAATCACTGGGTTCCCTACAATATCTTCCATCGGGATGCGCGGGATCTCTACAGGCATTACTGGCAGGCGGGCGCAAAACTGATGAAGCAGTACAAGGCAAACACGTTTCTTTACGAGCTGTTCAATGAACCGGCCTACAATGATCCGTCAGCCTACAACCGGAAGCTCTTTTCGGACTATCTGGAAAGAAAATACGGAACGCCGGAAACAATGAACCGCAGATGGCGGACGTCCTACCGTTCGTTTGAAGAGGCGTCAATGGTGCCGAACTTTTCCAGTGTTCCGCCTCTTTCCGTCGACTGGGGAAAATTCCTTGAGGAGGGCTTTACGGAACTGGCAAAACTGGGCTGCCGTTCCATCCGGGAGATTGATCCCGGGGCAAAATTCTCATTCCAGATCCTCGGATTCAACAATTACCGGAACGTTTCCGCCACCCATGTCAATATCTGGGAGATCAGCAAGTTCATGGATGTGATCTCCACATCGACAACGGGAGGATTGTATATTGAAAGCGCACAGTCCGCGCCGCCGCCTGTTTCCCTCGAATCGCCCTCCAATCCGACTTCCATCGGAGAAGGAATTCTTGAACGGCATTTCTACCGGAATTGCGCACGGGGAAAAGCGATCGTCAATCCGGAAGCCTACAGTTCCAACAATCCGGATGTGCTGCGGGGAAAAATCTGGATCGATATGCTTCGGGGCAGTTCCATGATCAGTATTTTTAATTGGTCGAAACGGGGATGGGAATATGAATTCGACCAGAAAAAAGCACAGGAAAACGCAGAAAAATTTACATATTCCATGCTCAATCCGTTTGCTGTACCGACACAGCTCCTTGCCGAAATCCGGAAAATCCGCCGGGAGATCGGTCAGTACGGAGAGTTTTTCATCCCACGGGAACTCCGTCCGAAAGCGGAAATTGCCCTGCTGATCTCATATCCGACGGAGCGTTATACGGCTGCTTCCGGGAAAACCTTGAAAAATGAACTCCTTCATTATGCCGCGGCACTGGAGTTTTCCCACTATTCCGTCGATGTCCTTATGGAGGAACAGCTTGCCGACGGAGTCCCGGCTTCGTACCGCGCTGTCATTGCGGTCGGAGTGGAGAACACTCTTCCGGAAACCAATTCCGCGTTGAAGCGTTTTGCCGAGAAGGGGGGCGTCGTGATCGGAGCCAGAGGCCTTCTGGATTCTGACGAATATGGAAACCGAATCCGGAATCCTCTTTTTTCCGGTCTGAAACTGCTCCCTCTGAAACAAGCGCAGATCGCGGAACTGAAACTGCGGATTCCTCTTCGGAAGGGCCTTGAAGGGAAGATCCATGCCCGTTCGGATTTTGACATCCATCCTGCCGAATCGTGGGAAGTTCTCGGGTCCATGAATTCCAAACCGCAGATTTTCCGGAAGAAGAATGTGTACTTTATCGGGCCTTTCCTTCAGGAATATGCGATCGCGGGTGTTCTCGGCAGTATTCTGGAATCCCGGCGGATTCAGCCCGAACTGAATCTTTACCGGGTCCCGGCGGGGGATATGGCTGTCAATATCGAAGCGCATTGCGCGGAAAAGGATGGCCTGCGCATGGTGTTTCTGCAGAATTTTGATGCTTATCCCAAACGGACGGAAATGGAGCTGGCAGAGGGAGTTTCTGCTGTGACTCTGCCCGGCCGGAAACGTCTTCCGCTGAACAATGGACGGTGCCGTTTCCTTCTGGGCGCCTGCGGCGGAGAGATTCTGGCCCTCGGCAAGCTCGCCGCGATTGAACGGAAATTCGGAAAAACGACGGGAGAGACACTGGAATCGCTCGACAGGCAGTTCCATGATCTTGAAAGGAGTCACAAAAAGGCGCGGGATGCCGCCCGGTCCTCGGAAACCTTTTCTCCGGATCCTGCGGCGACGTATCCTCTTGATTTGCGCAAGTTCTGCAATTCCTCCTTTTCCGATGACCGGCCCGGAGACGGAGAGGGCGGATGGACCGACCAGGGACGGGAAAATTCTCTCGACGGCGTTCCATGGGGGATCCAGATGCTGAAGGGGGTCCCCTGCGAAATCATCCGTCCGGACAGCAATGATGATAAAAGCTGCATCATCCTGAGTTCCACTTCGTCCAGACGGGTGTTGCCGAAAGAGGTGAAAGGGATTCCGGTCAATGAAAAAGTTCTCAATCTCTATTTCTTCCATACGGGAGCGTTCGGGAAGAGCGAACAGAAAATCATGACCTACCGGATCCATTATGCGGACGGTTCCACTCTGGACATCCCGGTCCGGAACGGGAGCGAAATCGAGGACTGGTGGACCATGCTGACCCGGGCCCGCAAAATGAGCCGCTTCATCGCCTGGAAGAATATTCAGGGACGCGGTTTTTATGTCTGGCAATGGACGAATCCCCATCCGGAACGTTTGATCGCCTCTCTGGATATCCGATCGGAAAATTCCGCCCCGATTCCGATTGTCATCGGCATCACATGTGAAAAATATGTCGGGAAAAAGACCATTCCCCTGACAGAAATTCAATGCCGCGCTTTCGGAAAATGCCGGGTGGAGAAAGACAAGGGAATCTTCCGGATTCGTGTTTCCGCTGAAACTGGCGGATGGGCGGGAATCTTGCTGGATGCTCCCGGAATCGACTGGAGAAATCTTCCTCCGGATACGCAAATCCGATTCAAGGTCAACGGCGCGTTCGACTCATTCGGAAACCGTCGGGGAGGGCAGAATATCCAGCTGAAACTCGACCGCCGTTTCAAACTGCCGCCGCTGGATTCGGATCCGGAAACATTTGAACCCGTATCGGTTCCTCTTCGCGAATTGCTCTCTCCTGAAAAAAAAGGAGAACACCTCCTGCTGCAGTTCGTTGGATCCGGAAAGGATGCCGGGGTGGAAGTCCGGGATTTCGAGCTTGAATATCCGTCGGAGCCGTAAAAAAGGGAACATCACTCCTCTGGTATCGGGAGCCTCTTCTCCTATCGGAAAAGCATTCCGGCGGCTTGCGATGTCCGGCCGGATCCGCATCGGATTTCCCGGAGAAAATTCTCCGTCCGACCGGACTGCCCGCATGATGTCGGAAGATCATCGGAGCCGGGATTGAGAAGATGCTCAATTTCCATGCGTTTCCCGCTTGAGGGATCGTCGATGGCTTACGGGGGACTGCCGGATGGGCAATGGGCGGATTTCCGGGTGTTTTCGCTGTGTTATGAACCGGAGAAAGGGGAGGACCGGTCCGTTCGTTGTTTCCGGAACTCTCCGGGTGTCATCCGGTAATAGCGTTTGAAAAGGGCGGAGAAACGGCTCTGGTCACGGAATCCGCATTCCGCGGCGACTGCACTGAGAGGAAGATCGGTCAGTTCGATCCATTGGATCGCCTCTGAAAGACGCAGCCTTTGCAGGTATTCGCAGAAGCCGATGCCGAAGGTTTTGGCAAAACAGTGAAGAAAACGCGAGCGGCTCAGTCCGATCTCCCGGCAGATGGCTCCGGCTCGAAGCGGTTTGCGAAACTCCCGGTGAAGGATTTGCATTGTCTTCTGCATCCGTTCGTCGATTCGTCCGTAGTCTGCCGGCGGCAGAAGCTCCCGGGGGGAGTTCTGCCATCCTTCCGGTTCCGCAATGTTCAGAAGCGATGAGAAAAATTCCGTCAGTGCCGCTGTCTGCACACGCGAAACTTTCGGCATGGACAAATAGAGCTTCCGCAGATCTTCCGGCAGCTTCGATCCTTCGCCGGACGAGAGCAGAGGTCCGACAAAAAATGCTCCTCTGCAACGGGTTGTGACAATCGGAATCACCAGTTCCGTAACGCCCGCATGACAGGTCGTCTCAAACGGCACTCTCCTCCGGACGGCTTCTCCGAGCGCGGTTTCCGCATGGTGGCGGCTGCACAGCAGATTCATCCGTTCGCTGTGCTGTTTGACGGCGCGGCAGAATGCGCAGCAATGGTACCGCAGTTCTTCCGGAAGCGGAGCCAGCCATGCACGTTCCGCTGTTTTCAGAACCACATGAAGTCCGCTGAAGCGGGAAAACGCCTGCAGTGTCTGAATCACCTTCGGATATCGGTTCATCTTTCATTCCTCCAAGATCTGTTTTCCCATATACGGCTGCAGAAAAGGCATTCAGGATCCCGTAGAACGGGAATCTCTCCGATTTTATATTTTTGGCATCGGAATAATTCAATTCAGCCTGTTTTCTATAAAATACAGCCATTTTTACATAGTTTCAAGCGTTTTCCTGTTCTATAATTATAAGAACAAACGAAGGAAAATACCGCAGGAACGGAAAACGAGAGGAGTGATATGGGAATGCATCCGCTGTATGAGAAATTTCTTCTGGAAAAAGTTGTCGTGATCCTGCGCGGACTCGCACCGGAAAACGCCGTCGCGTGCGGAGATGCGCTTTCGCAGGCGGGGATAACTCTGATGGAAGTTCCGCTGAACCGGCCGGGCGCGCTGGAGAGCATTCGTCTTCTTGCGGAACATTTCCGGGGAAGCGGAATCCACATCGGAGCGGGAACCGTTCTTGCTCCGGAGGAGGTGGAAAAGGTCCGGGAGGCCGGAGGGGAATTCATTATTTCGCCGAATGCGAGGAGTTCCGTAATCCGCAGGACAAAGGAGCTGGGACTTCTCTCCATGCCCGGCTTTGCCACACCGGGAGAGGCCTTCGATGCGATGGACGCAGGAGCCGATCTCCTGAAGGTGTTTCCCTGCGGGAGTCCCGAAAATGTCTCGGTACTGAAATCTGTGATTCCCCTGCCGGTTTTTGCGGTCGGAGGAATCGGAAAGGAGAACAAGCGCGCATATCTGAGAACTGCGGACGGAGTTGGAGTCGGAATCGGAATTTTCCGTCCGGAACAGAGTCCGGAAGAACTGTATGAATCGGCAAAGGAGTTTCTGGAAGCATGAAAATCACGAAGATTGAACCGATGGTGGTCGGAGCGCCGACTCCGGGGACCGGACAGCTTTCAAACAAGAACTATATTTTTATTAAGGTCTATACGGATGAAGGAGTTACAGGAATCGGCGAAGCCTCTCTCGGAGGCTATACCAATACCATTGTCGCATTGGTCGGGGATCTGGAGGAACTGCTGATCGGCGAGGACCCGACCCGGATCGAATATCTCTGTCAGGTGATGCAGCGGCAGAAATTCTGGCGGGGCGGTGTGGTCAAGGGATCGGCGGTGGCTGGAATCGAACTGGCGCTGTGGGATATTCTCGGCAAGATCCGCGGCGTACCGGTATATCGGCTGTTCGGCGGTCCCTGCTGCACGAAAATCCGCGTCTATGCGAACGGCTGGACCGGCGGGTCAACGGATCCCGCCGTGATCCGGGATCGTCTTGCCGAAGTGAAGACGTGGGGATACCGGGCCTTCAAATTCAGTATTTCAAAACCCTCCTGGCCGATGTATGATCCAGCTGTGACACGCACGATTGCGAAGGCGGCGGAAACAATCCGGGAGAACCTCGGGGAGGATGAGCTTCTGATGTTCGACGGTCATGGGCGTTATGATACGGAATCCGCCATCGCGATCGGACGGGCGCTGGAACCTTATCACCTGACATTCTTTGAAGAACCGGTCTCCCAGGTCGATGAGAAGGCGATGGCGCGGGTCGCTCATCACATTCGGATTCCGGTCGCGGCCGGCGAGCGTCTGGAGTCCCGCTGGGAATACCGGAAGCTGCTGGAACTGGATGCGGTCCGCGTTGTCCAGCCGGATCTTGCTCACTGCAATGGATTTCTGGAGGCGTACAAGATCGCGGTGCTGGCGGACTGCTTTTCCGCATTTGTCGCGCCGCATTGTCCCATGAGTCCGGTTCTGACGGTGATTTCGGCGCATCTGGACGCCGTCGCTCCGAACTTCCTCATTCAGGAGCGCCTGCATCTGAACGACTGGCGCAATGAAGTGATCACGGAACCTCTTCAAGTGCGGGACGGGTTTCTGGACCTGCCCGATAAACCCGGCTGGGGCATTGAACTGAACGAGGAACTCTGCCGCAGACATCCGAAAATCAGCGTCCGCATTCCGCGCCTGTTCCGCGAGGACGGCGCCGTCAGCGACTGGTGAGGACTCTGCGATGGAGATCAAGGGAAAAACGGTCCTGGTCACGGGCGGTTCCCAGGGACTCGGCGAACAGCTCTGCCGGGAACTTGCCGGCGCGGGGATGAAGGTGATTGTCAACTGCGCACACAATGCGGCCCGCGCCCGGAAGATCGCGGAAGCGATCGGCGGATGCGCAATGGTGTTCGACATCGCCGATCCCGACGCGGTCCGGAACGCCTTTGCGGATATCCGGGAACTTCATGTCCTCATCAACAATGCCCGTCTTGATCCTTACAGGCGTCCACCCGTCATGAGCGATGCGGAATGGTTCGACCGGATGATCGGAGTCAACCTGAAAGGTCCGTATCTCTGTTCTCTTGCCGCGGCGGAAAAAATGAAACGCGGAGGAAAGATCGTGAACCTTTCATCGGTCTGGGCGTACCGTGCGGCAAATCGGAGAATGATGGAATATGCCATGAGCAAAGCGGCTCTGCACAGTCTCTCCCGGACTCTTGCCCGTCTCCTCGCCCCGGGAATTCTCGTCAACACGGTCGCTCCGGGAATGATCGAATCAAAGGAGATGGTGGAGCGTCTGACTCCGGAAGAGTTGAATTCCCTCCGGAAAACGATTCCTCTGGAACGCGGCGGAAGCGCACACGAGATCTGCATGGCGATCCGTTTCCTGCTGGAAAACGATTACATCACCGGGGAAATTCTCAATATCAACGGCGGGACACAATTCGTCTGAACGCAGGGAAACCTCCCTCCGGAAAACTTATTTCCGAAAGCGTTTTCGGTAGTGCAGAGGAGTCTCTCCGGTCAAGCGCCGGAAGGCAAAGCAGAACCATGCACTTCTTTGATAATGAAGAAGTTCTGCGATTTTCCAGATCGGAGTCGATGTCTCCGCGAGAAGTCGTTTCGCCTCCTCCATCCGGAGCATGAAAAGGAAACGGGCCGGCGGCGGATAACCGGATTTCTCCCAACGGCGGGAAAAGTTCCTGCGGGAGAAGCCGAAGTGACGGGCAATCTGATCCAAGTCATTCTCTTTCAGGAAGTTCATGCGGAGAAATGACGCGATTTCCCGGATTTTCCTGTCCCCCGTTGCCAACGGTGTCCTGGAACGTTTCCGGATCAGAAGCAGTTCCCGCATCATCTGGAAGGCAAGCAGATCAATCCGGTCTGCCATGCCGAACTCTTCCGAACAACCGGCAAACTCCTGAAACCGCAGAAACAATCCGCTCAGTTCGCGGGAATCCGGCAATTCACAAACCGTGAAGGAATCTTCGAACCCGATGCGCCGGATCTCTTCGAGCGCTTCCGCCGGATAAGCCACATAAAATGCACTTGCCCACTTGCCGTCGATCATCCGGTGGACTTCATTCGGACGCTTGATCAGGAGATGCGGATAGCGTACCGAAAAACGCTTTCCGTTGATCTCCATTCCGCACCGTTCGGAATCGCCGCGGAGCCGACAGCAGATCTGCACCCCCCGGACCACCTGAAGCTCCGGATACGGATGCTCTTCATGATATGCAAGCGACCGGACCGGAAGAACACCTCCGCCCTCCAGCTCCCGTCGCTGCTTTTCCAGAACAAGATAAAATGGAATTCCCATGCTTTGTATAATATCATAAGAATTGAAAAAATCAAATGGCCGAAAAACGATATTTTTTTGTCCTCCCTGCCTTCCCCGGAATGGCATTTTCATGCTATAATGAAAAGGAAGTCCAGAAGAACAAGGAGGCAGAAATGTCATTTTCAATTCATCGGAACGGCCGACTCTTTCTCGGCAATACAACGAATATGAGCTACGCTTTTGAAATCCGGGAGGATGGACGGGCCGTGAATCTTCACTGGGGAGGGCGGATCCATCGAGCCGAAGATCTGCCCCCTGTCGATGAAATCTCATTTTTCAGCCGGGCGCATTATTCCCGTCGAGTCCGCCAGAGGCGTCTGGAATATTCCTTTTATACGCCGGGCGATCCTTCCATTCCCTGTCTGAAACTGCATTCTCCCGACCGTGCGGTGGAGCTGCTGTATGACGGTTTCCGTCTGGAAAATCCGGATCATCTGGTTGTGACGCTCCGTGACCGGAATTCCGGAATCCGGGCCGATTTGCATTATCTCCTGTATCCGGAGTTCGATCTGATTGCCCGGCACGCGGAGATCATCAAGGAAGGGGACGGGGAAGTCTGCTTTGAATCCCTTTTTTCTGCGGTCTGGAGTCTGCCGCGCGGAAACGCTCCGCGGTTGACCACTCTTCAGGGAGAGTGGGGACAGGAATATCGGGTCCATCGAACACAACTCCTTCTGGGAGAATATGTTCTGGAAAGCAGAAACGGGATCAGCGGTCACTCTTCCGTTCCCTTTTTCGCCTTTGATCCGGGAAATGCGGATGAGCGTTCCGGCGAGATCCATTTCGGCACTCTGCTCTGGAGCGGAGACTGGAAGTTCATCTTTGAACGCGATGCTTTTTCCGAGAATCGTGTTTCCGGCGGAATCAATTCCTTTGATTTCAAATTACGCCTCGCCGGAGGAGAACATTTTGAAACGCCGGTCTTCCTTGCCGGCTTTACGAGAGGGGGATTTGGAGCGATGAGCCGCCAGATTCACCGATACAGTGCCGCCTGTCTCACTCCTGCGGTCATGCGGAAACGGGTCCTTCCGGTGGTATTCAACACCTATTCCTGCATTCGCGGTCCGGAGGTAACAGAAAAAAATGTTCTGGAGCTGATCCCCCGGGCGGCGGAGGTCGGATGCGAACTCTTTATCATCGACGCCGGATGGCAGACCTCCATGGGCGACTGGGAAATTCATCCGGAAAAATTCCCCGGAGGATTCCGGAAAATCATTCGTTCCGTACAGGATCATGGAATGGAGTTCGGAATATGGATGGAATTCGAACGCGTCGATTCCGCAAGCCGTCTTTACCGGGAACACCCGGAATGGAGGATTGATTCCTCCTCCTATTCCCTGCTGGATCTTTCACGCGGAGAGGTCCTTGAATATCTGCATGGAGTTATATTCAAGTTGTTGAAAGAGAACGAGATCGTTTATTTCAAAATGGATTTGAACCGCTATCTGGAAATTCCGGACGTTCCCGCCCGGCGCGAGATGCGGACACGGTACATGCTGAATTTTTATGAACTGATGTCCCGTCTGAATGAGGAATTCCCCCATGTGTTCTTCGAAAACTGCGCCAGCGGAAGCGGACGGGGCGATCTGGCAATGGATCGCTATTTCAGCCGGATCAACCGCAGCGACAACCAGGATACTCTGGATATTCTCGACATCCAGGAGGGATTCACCTATCTTCACCATCCGAAAAGCGCCGGCGGAGGCTGTCAGATCAGCCGGAGTTATTCCTACTTTTTCAATCACCGGGAAATTCCGCTGCGCTTTATGGCTCATGCGGCGATGATGGGATGGCCTTCGCTCGGAATCCCTTTGAACCGGAGTTCCGAAGAGGAGCTGAAGGAGTGTCGGGCATATCTGGATTTGAATAGAAAGATTCGTCATGTGGTTGCGTTCGGCGAGTTGTATCGCCTCGCATCACACCGGGAAAATCGGTATGCCGCGTTTGAATACGTTCTTCCGGACAGGAGCGAGGCTCTTCTGTTTGTCTTTGCGCATGCGCTTCAATTTGCACAACCGCTGCCGAATCTCCATCTGGAAGGTCTTGATCCGGATGCCGTTTATACAATCGAGCGTTATGGTCAGCACGAGACCGAACGGGATGCGTTCTGCAATGTCCCGGAGCCGGATCCTTACCCCGTTTCGGGACGGGGGCTGGCTGAAATCGGAATCCTCGTCGCTCTCAGCGGAGATCTTGACAGCAGAATCCTTCATCTCAGAAAACGGTAACAGACACTGAAGAAAGAGGACGGCGGCTGGAGGAAGTGCCGGATCGCTTCCATTGCGTCGATATGGGGGCGTCTCTCCAGTCGGAGAACAGGGCGATTTTCCTGTTTCCCGACGGACGCGCGTTTCTCTGTCGTTCCGCGTTGGCCGCGCAGGATGCGGTCAGGCTTTCGCCGCAGAGGTTTCCGCTGCGGACAGGGTTTTGTCCACCATTGCACAGACACAGGAGTCGGACCAGACATTTTCCGCCGTTTCAATCATGTCGATGATCGTGTAAATCGGCAGGATAATTCCCAGAATACCGATGGGTGCCTGGATGCCGGACATCAGGGAAAGGGTCAGAAAATAGCATCCCATTGGTACTCCGGCATTTCCGATCGCGGAAATAATGGAAATGAAAAACCAGAGCATCAGCGTCGGCACAGTCAGCGTCCAGCCGCCATTCTGCATGACGAAAAGAGATGTTACCAGAATAAAAGCGGCACAGCCGTTCATATTGATCGTGCAGCAGATCGGCAATACAAAACGCGCCACTTCCTTCCTGGCCTTTAAATTGTTTTCCGCGGATTCCACCGTCACCGGCAGGGTCGCGGCGGAACTCTTGGTGAAAAGAGCCATCAGCACCGCAGGCAGCATGCAGCGGAAAACCTTGAGCGGATGAATTCCGCGAATCAGCAGAAACAGCGGAAGCACAATGAAAAACTGTATCAGATTTCCTCCCAGGACCACTGCCACATATTTCCCCAGAGATCCGAGTATGAATCCCGCGGAAACCTGCGCGGAAAGCTGGGCGGCAAAAGCCACAATCCCGAGCGGCAAAGTCCAGACCAGTCCCCTGATCAGGGCAAACAGAACCTCCTGCATCCCGAGAATCCCTTTCAGCAGGATCTGAATGTTTTCCGACTCTTTCTTCATCGCCAGAACCAGACCGGCTGCGACAGAGACCAGAAGAATGCTTAATACATTCCCCGACGAAAACGGCGCAAGAATATTGTTCGGTATCACCGAAAGAATATGACTGTAATAAGAAATCCTTCCCAGATTTTCCGGAACATTGGCACTCCCCTGCTGAATGACATCCGCCGGAAGATTTCCCGGCGCTATCATCTTGAAGAGCAGGAGTCCCACCAGTGCGGCAGCGGCAGTGGTAAGCAGGGTATAGACGATTGTATGCAGAAAGATCCGTCCTGTATTTTTCCGGGCTCCGAGCAGGGCAAGCGTTGTTGTCACCGCCAGAGCAATCGTCGGCACCGCAACAAACTGAAACAGACGGGTGTAAACAGATGCCGTAAAATTGAAGAAATCATTCAGCCACGGAATGCCCAGTGTTCCCAAGATCCCTCCCGCCGCCAATGCGGCCATCCAGAGCATAAATTGTCTGCCATTCAATCCGGCGTTTTTTGTATTGTCTTTCATGATCGTCTCTTATTGACTTGGGAATGTCCCGTCTTTTCCTTTTTTAAAAATCCAGTATAATAAACTAGCATGGATTTCTTATTTTGTCAATCCGGAACCCTTCCTCCGTCCGACCCTGTCAGAAACGGATGCACGGCATTTTCCCTCTCTCATTCTCCGCGAGGATCCGTTCCTTCGGACCGAACAGGGACCGGGTCCATCCTGTGAAGAGAACTCCTGTGCGGATTTCGAGGATTCCTTTGCCGCTTGCAAAAGAAAAATCCTGTTGTATGGTATGACAACACATCCGGTCAGAGAATCTTGAAACATCCCGGAGCCGGAGAAACTGAGCGGATCATGGATCTGTTTGAAAGGCCGCGGGAAAAGCGCGTTCTCTTCAGAAAAGGTGTAAACGGATATTCTATGCCGGACGAAAGCAGAAAAGAGACTGAACTCCCCCCGATCTTTATCTCTGAGCAGAAATGGAGTTTAGCGCAGTGAAACAGATCGGTATAAAGGAACTGGCGCAGGCGGCAGGAGTGGCTCCGTCCACGGTATCCCGGGCGCTGGCCGGCAATCCGAGAATCTCGAAGGAGACCGCAGAGCGCATCTTGCGAACGGCGGCGGATCTCGGCTATCAGCCGTATACTTCCCGGAC
The DNA here is from genome assembly GCA_949297765.1 of uncultured bacterium. Classification (GTDB taxonomy): domain Bacteria; phylum Verrucomicrobiota; class Lentisphaeria; order Victivallales; family UBA1829; genus UBA1829. Next base: position 47,793 of record CASFTV010000026.1, read on the forward strand.
TCGGTTTCTGGCTCTCTTCCTGCCTGGACTCATGGAATACACCTATACAGGACTGCTTCTGAAAGCGATCCAGCGGGAGGCGTTCCGCAGGAATTATCGGCTTGAACTGCTTCTGCCGGATGGACTTCCCCGGATGAATGAACGGTATTTCTGCGGAGGCATTGCTCTGGGAAAAGTCAACCTGGAGTCCTGTCCGTTCCCTCTGGTGCAGATCAACGGGAAAGCGGAATCGCTGAACCGGAATTCCTTCTCGGTCTGTTCGGATGATTTCGGCGCGATTGCGGAATCCGTCCGCCGTTTCCGTGCCGCCGGACATGTCCGGATCGGTTTTCTGCTCGCCGGGAATCCGGATACCTGCAACAACCGGAACCGGATTGCCGCTTTCCGGCAGGTGCTGCCAGAAGATCCGGAAAAATGGATTGAGATCATCCCGAACTCGGAGTATGAAGTGGATGCGGCGGTGATCCGTCTGATGAAGCGGGGAATCACGGCATTGATCTATCTGGTCCCCAGTGCGGTCAATCCGGAAAAGGTGATGCGGCGCAACAGGATACGGATCCCGGAGGATCTGTCTCTGATCGTCTGGGAAATGCTTGGCATTTTCCAGGAATATCGGCCGAATCTTTGCGTTGCGGAGCAGAATTTTGAACGTCTTGCATTTGAATCGCTGGAACGGATTGCGTCTTCCTTTGCAGGAAAGCCGGGAAAGAAAACCGTCTTTGTTCCGTATGTTTTCCGGGAAGGTGCAAGCATCGTGTCTCCCCGATCCGGCGCCCGGAGCAAACACTGCACATGACGTCCCATGCGGGGATCGGGAAGACTCAAATCCGCAATCCGTCTTTCACTTCTCCAGAATGAAGTCCGTTTCAATGAGATCGACGGAACTGCCTCCTGCGGCAATGCGGAAGCGTCCCGGTTCGACAACAAATTGAAGATCCTCGTTGTAATATCCAAGGGCCTTGTCGGAAAGCTCGAACTCCACCCTGCGCTTCTCCCCGGCGGACAGGAAAATGCGCTCAAAGGCACAGAGTTCCCGGATCGGACGTTTGATGGAGCTTGCCAGATCGGTCAGATAAAACTGCACAACTTCCTCCCCGTCGTATGCTCCGGTGTTCTCCACTACGACCGAAACGCGGCGACCGTGAACCGCAAGATCCGAATATCGGAATGTTGTATAGCTCAGGCCGTACCCGAAGGGAAATTCCGGTTCGGCGGAACAGTCCACATAGTCCCTGCGCTTCCCTGAGGGATTGTAATAAACAGGGAGTTGTCCCGAACAGCGGGGAATGGAGATGGGAAGCCGGCCGGCGGGATTGTATTTCCCGAACAGAATCTCCGCCACCGCCTGACCGCCGAAAATTCCGGGATACCAGGCCAGCAGCAGCGCGGCGGCCCCGCTGCGCAGTTCCGAAAGAGTCAAAGGGCGTCCCTGAATCATCACACAGATCACCGGTTTTCCCGTCGCCTTCAGATGACGGAAAAGTTCCATCTGAACCCCCATCAGATCCAGCGACGCCCGATCCGTTCCTTCTCCGCTCTCTTTTTCACTTTGTTCCGGCGAAAGAATCTCCGGAGATGCCGCTCCGGTTTCCGTCCGGATCATACAGGATCCGTATTTGGTGCTGCATCCTCCGGGGACATAAATAACGGCATCCGCTTTCCCGGCCGCTTCCAGCGCTTCTGAAAATCCGCTGCGGTCCAGTGAGCGGATTCCACAGCCTCGGGATGAGAGAACCTGGATTCCCCGTTCCGCGGCTTCCTTCCGGATCCCCGCGAGAAGAGTGATGACATCGCCGCTTCTTTGAGGCGCCGTGTAATCCCCGAGCTGATTCATGTCGTGATCGGCGTTCGGCCCGATTACCGCAAGAGTTTTCAGATTGCGGAGCGGAAGAATCCCGTCATTTTTCAGGAGCGCAACCGCCTTGCGGGAGGCTTCCAGCGCCACTGCCTCATGAGACGCCGAACGGAAGATTTCCACGGGACGTCCTTCCGCATAGGGGTGTTCAAACAGCCCCGTCTCGAACTTGACTCTGAGAATATGTCCGGCAGCGGCATTCAAATCATCTTCCGCAAGAATTCCCCGGTCAAGCGCTTTGAGCAATCCGTTTGTCACATATTCCAGGCAGCCTTCGTCCGCATCGCAGCCCGCCCGGATTGCCCGGGCGGCCGCCTCGGCGGGATCTTCCGCAAGACGGGTATGCTCAAGAAGCGGAATCGCTCCGCGGTCTGCGACCACAAAGCCCCGAAAACCGAGTTTTTCACGCAAAAGATCCGTCAGCAGACGGCGGCTCCCGGAACACGGCTGACCGTCAAGATCGTGATACGCGCTCATGATGGACTTCGCTCCCGCACGAATTGCCTCCCGGAAAGGACGGAGCTGACAGTTGTATAATTCAATCATTCCCAGATGGGCGGATGCCTGATTGTGCCCGCCTTCGGGACTTCCGTGGGCAACGAAGTGTTTCAGCGTGGAAACAATTCCGCGCGACTGCAAGCCGCGAACCATTTCTGCGCCGAAACGGGCTGTCAGAAACGCATCTTCCGAGAAATCTTCTTCCACCCGGGACCAGCGCGGTTCCCGTGCAATATCCAGAATCGGGGAGTAGACCGCGTGGATTCCCGCGGCACGGGCCTCCTCGCCGATGACTTCGCCGATCCGGCGAATCAGTCTGGAGTCCCAGGTTCCCCCCATCCCAAGTCCGGTTGGAAAAACCGTACTCCCGAGAGCCATAAGACCGTGCGGAGCCTCTTCCGCCAGGTAGAGAGGAATCCCCAGCCGGGAATGATTCAGAAAATGTCTCTGGACCAGATTGACCACTTCGGTCATCTGTTCCGGCGGAATTCCGTTTTCCCAGTTCCGCATTGTCCACCAGTCCGCCCGCAGCAGTCCGTACATGGAGCCGATCGGCCAGCGTTTCACTATTTCGCAATACTCCTCTGTCAGGACGCAGGTTCTGTTCTTCCATTCATACGAGCGAAAACCGTCCAGCTTGACGATCTGGCCGATTTTTTCCCGAATGGTCATCCGTCCGAGCAAGTCGCCGGTCCGTTGTTCCGCGCTTAGCGCAGGGTTTTGAAATGTCTCCATTGCTGAGACTCCTTTCTGACAGTTTCCTGGTGTTCTCCGGGGTGTTCTTCCTGCTCCGAATATATCCGGGTTCCTGAGAATCGCAAGGTGGCACAGCTTCCGTTTTTGTGCAAAAAATGTGCAAAAAAAGAGTTCACCCTGTCGGAGAGATGGAGGAAGACTCCCGGATCAAGTCTCCTGAGATCGGGATCTCGCTTTTTGCCGGGATCTTCATAGAAGAATTCGCCGAAAAACAATCCTCGCTTCCCGCGCCGGAAGAGAAACGGTACAATTTTCCCCGGGAAAAATCATTTATGTTATCGAAAAGATCTCATAATTCCGGAAAGGATTCTGCATCGCCGCGTTTGACCGGAAAAATGGAATCTCCAGGGAAAAGAAGAAACCGCGTTGAATTCTTCTGTGAAGCCGGGGATGCCGTACTCAGAAGCCGACCGGACCCGCCGGCATCCTTCCTGATGATTCCTTCGAAAGAACATGTTCACCCGTTTATGATTTTCTCTTCGAATTCTGTCAGCCGGAATTCATGCGGCCGACGGAGAACATCTCTTCGGGATTCTGATCTGGTCCGGGCAGGTCGGGATTCGTTCGCTGTTTGCAATCTTGTGTCCGGAAGTTTTTCCCTGCCCGGAAATTTATTCCCGGACCAGTTCGTAGGCCATCGGACATTTCTCATGGATTGTGTTATCCGCCGTGAACGCGATCATCCCATCGGTGTCTGTGAACGGGATCTCCCGCAGGCGCTCGCCCGACAAATCCAGCGCATAGAGTCTGGGTTTTCCGCTTCCCTTGTTTTTCAGCGTGATGTGCGTTCTGTCTTTCCGGATCAGACGGAACTTTGCAAGAGACCATTTGTATTTTTTCAGTTTGGTTCCAAAACGGGAAAAATTCCCTTCTCCGGGTTTGATGTCGGTCAAATGAAGAAACAGAATTCTGCGGCTTTCCTTCAGCGGAAGAGCATCCAGCGCTGTTGCAAAAATGGTTGTATAGGTCTGATTTCCGCGAATGGATAGCAGATTTCCTTTTACGTCTCCGGCTGGAGGCGTCATGAGAGCTTCGCTGCGCGGCGTGACAATTCGCATGAATTCGCGTTTCGGAATCACGGTGAGTTCTTCCGTATCGGATTGGAGAATGTCGCTTTGCAGGCCGAAACGATGGAGAAAATCGCGGCTTTTTCCCCGGCAGTGCGCGCGCCAGACCTCTTCCACGGAGACCTCCCCGGCGCGGGGCTTTCCAATACGGACCGCTATTTTGCGCTGGAACATCGCCAGCTGCAGAGGGCGCAGATTTTTATCAATATCTTTGTAGACCAGCATCTCGTATTCTCTGCCTGTGACATCCGGGTCAATGCTGTAAACGAACGGTTCCGCACGGCTTTCGGAAACATCTCCTCTCAGGTAGAGAAACGCCGCCATCCGGACGGACATCATCGTCAGGGGATCGGTAAACAGGGCGAACGGACTGGAATCCGCCGTCGGATTCCTTCCTTTCCCGATAAAAGGATTTTTCCCGCCGGAAAAACGATAACTGAGAGCCAGCGGAGCAAAATCATAAACGGCGTCCGCCCCCTGAAACGCGGCAAGAGCTCCGAAATACGCCCCTCCAATGCCGCGGAAACTGTTCGGATAGCAGAAATGCCATTCTGTGACAGCAAACGGCTTCCCGAGAATCCGGTTCCGGAAGGTCCGTTCGAAGCCGCCTCCGCCAATGGCATTGTTGTCTTCAAAGACCATGACGCCATCCGTTTCCTGGGGATGATCCCAGTAGCCGTGGAGGTCGGTATAATCGTTGTCATTCCGCGGAATGTTCTGCACATAATGCACGCCGCTGCTGATGTCTGCAACCGGACGGTCGCAGCCGAGTTCCGTGCGGAGGAAGTTGCGCAGATCCGCGATCAGTTCCCGGTGCACGGCAAGACGGCATTTGATCCAGTTGAGCCGGATGTCTTTCGGATCCAGATGATGCTTCCGGCAGAAGTCGTCATAAAAATCCTGAAACGCCTTCTGCAATTTCGGAGAGGTATTCGGAAAGGTGATCCAATGTTCAAACAGAGGGTCTTCATTGATCAGGCCGATATGGGTTAGAGCAGGATCGTCTTTCAAGGCCAGTCCGGTGTAGGGATTCCGGGTGGTCAGGAGCTGCCGGGCGAATTCCTTGATGTTGTCGCGGATGGTGCGGTCAAAAAAATTCAGAATTTTCACTTCTCCCGGTTTCCGGAGATCCTTTGATTTCGGGAACCCGCTCAGGCGTCTCGTATAAAGATCAAGCGTGATGTAGAAACCTTTCTGCTTGCAGAGCGCGATGGTGCGGAACAGGGCATCCAGTTTCCGGGGATCCAGTTCCAGAGGATCCGTGTTCCTGACAAGCAGTTCATCGAAATGATGGAACCGGACCGCGTTGTATCCGTATGCCGCCAGCAGATCCAGCATCGGTTCGCGGTCGTCATCCCGGAGGAAGCAGCCGTCGGAGGTGAGATTGGCTCCGTTCAGACGGACCGGTTCCTCCGGACGATCCCGGAAGACAAACCGGCCGTTCCGGATTACGATGGGACCGTATTTTCCCGCCGGAATATGCCGTCCGATCCCGGAGAGATCAAGGGCGGATCCGCGGACGATGGTGTTTTCATGTAAAGGAAAGCGCATCCACTCTTTTCCGGGAACCGGCCGGAAGGGGGTGTCGGTCAGTCCGGTCCGGCGAAATGGAATCCATGAATCCCGGACTCCGGTGATTCCCGCAATCAGCCAGACGCTTTTTCCCTCTCCTTTTTTCAGAAGAATCTCCTTGACCGGTTTTCCGGAAAGGGGAAAGCGGCTCAGATACAGCGCCGCCTTTCGCCCGTTGCTGCTGTAGCTCCAGACACAGGACGCATTCGCCAATTTCCCGGATTCAATCTTCACCCAGTCGGTCAGATCCTTCTGACTGACAACGTCATATTTTGAACGGGAGCCGTCCGAATAGACCACCTCCAGTTCTCCGGTACGGCTCCCCGTTTTGCACCAGGCCCCCGCATGAAGAAAATAGAGATGTTTCCACTCTGCCCCGTCAACAGGAAGAGAGATCTCCGGAGAAAACCCCTTCCGATCCGCCAGTGCGAGAATCTGATTGCCGTTACTCGGAAAGGTGAACGGAATATTCGCGAATCTCCGGGAACGCGGGGAAAACATGGAAAGATCCTGATCTGGTCCCTGATCGGTCCATCCGCCTTTCCCATCGCCCGGAAACGCGTCCGCGAATGTCCGGTTTGCGCTTCGCTCCAGAGGAAGCGGATCCGTTTTCCACGGACGATATCGGAGCTGGAGAGAGAGGGCCTGCGTTTTATCCGGAAATAAAATCGTCAGGTTTGCCGCTCCCGACCAGTACTTGCTGACGATGACCGATGCCTCGAAACCGGAGAGAATCAGCATTCCCTGATTCAGCGGAATTTCGATTTTGCTGCACCGTTCCCTGCGTCCATCGTAATGCCAGAACTTTGTCACGTTCTCAGGTTCATAACGAATCTCTTTGACAAACGCTTTTCCCGCGGGAGAAATTCCCGTCAGACGGACACATTCCCCCAGACTCGCTTTGGACAAGGTCAGCGTTACTCCGCTTCTCGGATATGGCTTTCCTGCTTTGACTGCGGCATCCAGACGGAGTTCCCGGTCGGAAGCGGAAGTGATCTTCATCTCATAATGAAAAGATTCTCCTTCCCGGCTGACGCATTCTGTCCGGAAATGGTGGTTCCCCAGGAGGACGGAATCTCTGCTTTTCCAGTCTTTCCTGGAAGAAAAGTTGTTGATATCGAATCGGATGAGGTTGTCGAGCGCTTCGTTTCCGCGTCCGCCGGCATCCCATCGGCTGAAGATTTCCAGGGTTCCGGATTTTTCCCGGGTTCGGCTCCAGTCATTCAGGGGGGCCGCGAAAAGCGTTCCGGCTCCGCTCAGGAAAAGAAGCAGACGAAGAAACATAAGATCTCCTTTCATTGAAATTTATCGGTCAGAGACTGGGCTCCGTCCAGGAAAATGCCGTAAGTCCAGTTGGCGCGAGTCCGCAGGGAGGCCCCCGAAAGAGAGGATGCGGACCCGTCACACATTCCCGCATTGGCTCGGCTGTTATGGCGCAGAATCGGGAACTGATTGTTGCTGTCCGAGAGGATGTGAACCTGCGCTCTCCATGTGGGTTTTTCGCTGTCGGCAAGCATTATGGTGTCGGAAAGCGAACGATTCCGCGGAATGGCTGCGGTCCTGGTGTTTTTGGAGATCTGGTCAAGACGGACCATCGTGCTGCAGCGGCCCGACCAGGTTTCCCCGCTTTGATACGGCCCGAGAAACGAATTCATTCCAAGCGTCTGATTCCTTGTCAGAACGACGGACGGATCGGCAAACTCTTTCTGTTTCGGACACCGGAATTTCAGCAGAACCTGCGCTTCTTTTGCATAAACATATTCTCCCAGATATCCCGACCGGTACAGAAAAAATGCCCATGACCCGCTGTAGATCATCCAGTTATTGGAAGGAGCGGCCGGTATGATCCAGCCGTCCTGCTCGTTGACATACATGAACTGCCAGGTGAGCGACTGCTTGATGTTGTTCATACAGCTTGCCGTATATGCATTCTGCATCCCCTTGTTCAATGCAGGAAGCAGAACCGCTGCAAGAATGGCAATAATTGCAATTACGATAAGAAGTTCCAAAAGAGTGAAATTTTTGGAAAAGCCCGCTTTGACTGAGTTTGCCGTCATGCTTCATCTCCTTCCGGTTCCGTGTTTTGTTTCAGTCGTTTCCGCATCTGGAATACATTATAGCATAAACCTTGATTTGACACAAGATGATATTGATGCTAAAGTATACGGGTTTCAGCCAAAAATGATATAAATCTGGAGATCGGAATGGAGTTGCGGCAACAGATTCCCATTGCGCGGGCAAAAGAGGAATACAAGGCGGACCATCTGGATACCAGTCACGGGAAATTTTCGCGAAAGTACTGTTTTCTGTCGTTCAACCTGCTCAAATATCCGGTGTATGCCAACGGAATAGAGGATTCCGTCCGCAATATTCCGACCTGGTACCATCAAATGAAGAGTCCGCATACTCTGGTCATTTTCATCTTTGAGGGAAGCATACGGTATTTGGCAAACGGAGAGGTTTTTTCGCTCCATCAGAACCAGGCCCTCGTCATACCGGGAGGAATGGAATATCGCTTTGAGACTCGGCAGATCCCTCACTATAAAAAGACGACTCTTTTTCTTCTCGGGGTCAATCTGCCGGCTATTCTGGAAACCTTCGGGCTTCACCAGCCGGGAGTTCTTGGGATCAGACATCCGGAACTGTTCCGGGAAAAACTGGACTCTCTTGCGGAACTTTTGACCCGGAAAGATCCGGCCGCCATGCCGTTGAATATTGGACTTACGATGGAACTGCTCGCCGGACTGGCGGAATATCGATCTGTTCCGACCAAGGTCCCGCTGGCTCTTCAGATTGCAAAATCCCGGCTGTCAGGAAATTTCCAGGAACCGGTCAATATTGCGGCTTTGGCGGAGGAACTGCAAATGCCGCTCCGCAGTTTCAACCGCATGTTTCATGAGATTTTCCGGATTTCTCCGCGGAAATTCCGGAAACAGTGCCGGATTGATGTCGCGAAAGAGTATCTGGTTCGGAGCACGTTGTCCATCAAGGAAATTGCGAATGAACTCGGGTACTGCAACGCGTTTTACTTTTCCAACGAATTCCGTTCCTCTGTCGGCTGCTCCCCAAGCTGTTTCCGGGAGAAGAATGCGGCTTCCTGACGGAAATTCCGCCGATTTGCCCGGAGAGAGGGGAAGGGCGGTTGCCTGACGATCGGTTTGAGAACAACTTCGATGCTGTTCCCGCCATCTCAGATTTTTAAGATTTTCATGACCGCGGAAACGGATTATTCCATGCAGAGAAACGTCATATTTCCGTAACGTGGAAAATCCGGAACAGGATACGGCAGCGGCAAATTGATTCCGCGGAGGAATGCGGCCCTGATCTGGATTTTTCCGGAGAGTGATCTTCGCCGTTTTGAACATCGCAGGTAAAAAACGGGACAGGAAAGAACCCTGTCCCGGGAATTTGCGATGTCTACCAGCGGCAGTAGCGATAGGGATCATCCGCCTGGATCGGTTCGTCCGTATAGAAGGAGAATGTTTCCCGGAGCTTCCGGATGGTCGGGATTCCCCAGATCCCGCCGCTCATCTGCAAATCGTTGCAGAGAATCACAAGCTGGTTTCCGGTCCTTTTCAGAATCTTTCCGGGAAATGGATGGAATCGCCGCTGCACCCAGTAGTTCTCCGGATTGCTTTTCTGAGTGACCGATCCGATGAATTTGCCGTTGATCCAGCACCAGGATTCATCATCGACAGCCGGAATGTTCAGAACATATTCCCCGTTCAGATCCGCTTTCCGCGGCATGTCAAAGGTCCGGCGATACCAGAACCAGCCGTTATAGTTTTTCAGGTCGTCAAACTGGGCTTCGAAAACACCGTTGACTCTGGTTTTCCGCCATTTTCTGTCCGAGGGGAATGATCCTTTGTGCCAGCCGTTTTCCCGACCGGTTTTTGCGGGATCTTCCCGTCCGAGCCATCCGTCGGCCAGTTCCACATTGCGGGCGCGGAAGTCCGGATCGAACATCAGAGGTCTGACACGGTCCGCCGCTCTGAGATTATGGAGCAGACGCGACATCAGAAATGTCGTCCGGCGGATGGTGGAGCGGTACTGTCTCTCGCCGGCGTCAAACTGCCAGGGTGCAACCAGACTGACCACCAGACGGCCTTTCCCGATCCGGAATACCCGCAGTGCGCGTCCGCCATCTCCTTCCGGATGGAACGACAGGGGAATCGGCGATCTCCAGTGAAGATCTGCATTGGAAATCCCGCTGAACTCCGGATGATCCGCCAGGCCGTTCACAGAATCCGGAAAATGCCGGCCGGGAACCGGCAGTTCCTCCGGCTTCAGAAGCGCGGCAAGACTTTCCCGCTCCGGAGCAAGAAGCAGAAGATCCGCACCGTTCTCCAGAAGCCTCTTGAAATCCTCCGGCCTGCTTCCCGGCCCGAGTACAAGAAGAGTGTCCCCTTTGACCGCATTCCTGTCTTCCGTATAGCGGATCTGCAGCGAATCCAGAAGTTTCCTCCCTCTGGAGTCTCCCAGGTAGAGGACCGGACGGGAAGCAAATGCCTGCGCTCCGTTCAGACGGCGCAGAAGACGGCGGAATGTGTTTGCCGCTTCAGGATCCTGTTCCGATCTTCCGGAAAGATCCATTTGAGAATAAAGAATGTAACCTTTCCCGGCAAACATCTCCAGAACCGGGGCATACTGCAGGTCGAATCCCCCCTCCATCAGAGGACGGAAGTTGCCGACCGGCGGTTTCTCAATCAGAACGCTGCTGACATTTCCTCTGTTTCCCGCACGCCAGTTGTGGTTCACAAAAAGTCCGTTGAAACTCCATACCGGATACAGCGTTTCCAGTTTCGGAAGATTCAGATACCTGCCGGTCAGCGTCGACGAACCGCGCCACCAGCGCTGAGGACGGAAATCCGGAGCCAGAGAAAACACCTGACGGAGTCCCTGAACATTGACACGGAATCCCATTCTCTGGAGATCGTCCATTTCCTGTTCCAGAACAAGGACTTTCAACCCCCGCTCAATTTCCTCCGTCAGAGAAAACGGAAGGTGTTTCATTCCCCGGCGTCCGATGATCAGCATCGTCACATTTTTCAGATCCTTTTTGCTCCTGATTCGGCGAAACGCTGTTGTCCCGGCCTCTTTCAGCAGAGTTTCCGCCGTGCCTTCCGGATCATAAATTCCCAGCGAGGAAAGAGATACCGGTTCTTCGGATGGAATTACATCCACCCGGAAAGAGTCTTTTGAACCTGTTCCGTCAGGGAATCGGAATTCCGCCTGAATGGTGATCGAATCACGAGGATAGTTCTCCGGAATTCTGAATTCCACCGGGACTGATCCTGTTGTTCCGGTCGCCAGTTCCAGTTTTTTTTCCAGAACGATCTCAAGTTCCGGGATCCTTGCCCGGCAGACGGCCGTTCCTGTTCTGCGGGAATCATTTGCCACGATCAGCTGCTTGGAAACAAGCTCTCCGCGGGCGAAGTTGTGTCCCTTTTCCGAGAAATCGCCTTCCTTCCCTGCGATGAATCCGAGATAATCCGCAAAACAGGCCGCGACAATCTTTCCCATATCTGTCAGCCGGAATGTCCCATGTCCATCTCTGTCCGGCCGGAATCCGTGGGTCTTGTGTCCGGAACTGGCAAAATAATCGGGTACGCATCCGCGCCGTTTCAGATTCCGGTACGCATTCAGGTTAATCTGGTAATTCTGCAGATCATCCGTTTTTTCCCAGAACCATTGATAATCCCATGGCGCGATCCAGGAAATGCCCCGGATCCGGAATGCCCGGAAGTTCTCCCGAACAAATTCATTCAGCAGAGGCCGTGCCGGACGGAACGGATAGCAGAATCCCCACCAGAAACTGATCGGTTTGTTCCCGAGATTTCTGGTCTGGGAGTCCAGCAGAGCCTTGTCCTCTCTGGTGAGACGATAGGCCTCCGGTCCCAGAAATTCCGCATGATATTCTTCCGGAAGGAACCACTGATTGACGTTCTTATGCCAGATCATCGAACCGTTGCGGTAACTGGAATAACTGGCGGTATGCGGAATCCCCCATTCGCTGAGCATCAGAGGGCGCGTCCCGTGCTTTTCCCAGTGTTCGAACCAGTCGGAACGCTCCTGGATCGGCGCCCAACAGAGATAAAAGTTGGCGGCATAAACACTGTTCCCCGGAGAACCCGCGTGATGGTAAACCACTCGCTCCGGATCAAGCGCGTTGACAAGTTTTTCGGCTTTCAGCGCCTGAAGGCGCTGTTCATTGTCGAGATCCGGATCGCCCGGCATTCCGATTTTCAAAGGGTTCTGGTCTGCGATATGTCCGACTGCATTGTGGTTCATCGTGTACAGAACCACGCCCGGAAGATTCTGGAATCTGCGGATCAGGTGTTCCGCGTGCTGACGGTAGAGCGCACGTTTTTTCGGATCGTCCAGATTCCAGTCATATTGCGCGGCGTGCGGAAGAGTCAGGGCGGAGAGCAGACCGAGCCGGGAAGACTCCTCATACACATTGTCGATGTATCCGACAATGCCGGGTTTGAAGGAATAATCAAGCCCGTAAATGGCATTGAAGTTCGCTTCTTTGATTCTCCGGAGAACGTTGCGGACCCCTTCCCGGTGAGCTTCAAATGCTCCGTTCCTGGCACAGGCCACCGCCATGCTGCGCAGATGTATGATGCTTCCGTTCAAATAGAAGTTCCGTCCCTCTTTCCAGAATTCGCGGAATCCGAATTCCTCCGGGAACAGAGTATCCCGCTCGTTGTTTCCATCCCGCTCCAGTGAGATCTCCGCACGATACAGGTTTTCCGGACGGTCGGTATCCCACAGCTTCGGATTTTCCCAGGAAAATGTGAACTGTCTGCGGAGTCGGACCGCAGCATCCGGAATCCGGAAGGAGGAGGAAAACTCCCGGACCGCCCGATCCCCGTCAAAGACGATCGCTTTCAGACGGTAGTTCCCCGGTGCCGCATCGCGGATTCCCGCATCAAACGTGATCGTTTTCTGCCGGACCGAGGGGATGATGTGCACATCGGAAAGCGAACTCTCCTGCGGCAGCGCTTCCAGATAAAGATCTCCCGTAATCCCGCGGAACGGCAGACGTCCCGAAACTTTCACAACCACATCCGGCGCCATGAAAAGCGATCCGTTTTTCTCCGGATTGGCGGACACCAGGATCGCCACTTCCTGCCGTCTGCCCGGAATCAACTTTCCCGTGAGATCCAGTTCTCCCCCGGGGAAGTCGATCTCTCCAGCCTCCTGGCGATCAATCAGAACCTTTGCTCTGGTCTGGAGCATTGTGAAGGTCAGAATGAGCTTTTTTCCGCTCCAGTCCGCCGGGACCGTGAAAATTCTCCGGTACCACGCTTCATTCAGCTTCAGCGGATCCGTTTTTTCCGCATAGGGCGAGGCGATGATCTCTTGAGAATTTCCCGCAGTGTCCATTCCGTTCTCCGGCCAGGCTCCGGGAACCTTGAACCAGCACCAGCCGCTGCCGTCCCTGGGGAATTCCTTCGCCGGCGAACCCGCTTTCAGAGGGAAAAACTGCCACAGCCCGTTCAGGCAGATCCTTTCCCGCGATCCGGTTTTCCAGCGTTCCGCCCCTTCCAGATTCATTATGCTTTCGACCGTTCCTTCGGGAGGTGCCGCATCAAGATTTGTGATCCTGTTGCCGGTCACCGGGGCGACGGTCATGTCGAGAAAGTCAACTTTCCCGGAGACCCCCATGTTGGCAGGAGTGATCCGGACCGTTGTCGCGCCCGCAGGAATCCGGTAAAAAAGTTCATGCCGTTTCTGCGAGTTCCCGTATGCGGTCGCAAACGGCGGCCAGCCGCCGACCTGACGGTTGTTTCTGTCGAAAAAAAGGATTTCCAGTTTCGCGGTCTGCCAGTCGAGTTTGCCTCTGACAACCTCCTCCGTCCACAGAACGAAACGGAAGATCAGTCCCTTCCATTCCGGATTCAGGGGAAAGTAGCGAACCGCCGCACCGCTCCCGGAAATCGAAACGTTCAGTTTCCCGTTGTCTTCTTTGATCCGGACCTTGCCCGGTACGGTTTCCTTCCAGTTTTCCGGAGTCAGGAAATTGCCGGCATCTCCGAACACGCAGATACATGATGCCAGCAGCGCGATGAGTACAAAACGATACATAAGCTCTTCTCCTCCCGTCCGTTATAATTCCTGAGTCCGCCAGAAGGTGGAATACTGATACCCTGTCCGCCAGTAGGCGTCGTTGGCAAAATCGCAGTGGGCTTTGCTTTTGAATTCCGCATGTCCGTCTACGAAGAGCAGGTTGGCTCCCATCCCGTTATGGCGCATCCCGAGACGGGTCACGGGATTGTCCAGATAAACGGCCCGGTTCCCGTTGGTCGCGTCTCCCCGACAGCAGTCGGCAACCTCCATTTGCTTTGACGGCTGTTTGAACTGATCGGTCTTGTACTGGATGTAGCCTTTGGTCGAGTCGTACATGAAGATGTTCATGCCGTAATTGCTGTATTCCACATTGTTTGTTCCGATATTGGTGTTCTCGCCCGGACAACCGAAAACTCCTTTCGCCCTCAGATCCGTGTTGTATCCGAACCAGGCCCCTGTTTTGGAATCCGGCCGGACACAGTGGCGGTACAGAAGGTCCGGCCAGAAATCGTATGCCCGTGATCCGTTGAGAAACTCCGCCGGCGTTTCTGTCGTTTTCGTCGGGATGTATCCGTCAAAATCCATGGAATAGATCTGCAGAAAGCTGCCGATCTGCTTCAGATTGGAGAGACACTGCATGCTCCGGGCTTTCTCCCTTGCGGAATTCAACGCCGGAAGAAGCAACCCCGCAAGAATGGCAATGACCGCAATCACGACAAGAAATTCTACAAGTGTAAACACATTCCTTTTCTTCGATTTTTTCATACGCTTCTCCTCTCTGTTGTATAATATAACGGATCGTTTCTTAACCCCCCGGTTGAGACGGTCGGGAAATAGGTCCGGGTGCGGTGTTCTCTTGAAAATCGCGTAAACAGGACGTCCATCCGGGGATGAGTCTGATTCGGAAGCACGCACGGGACCCGGATCCCTTCCGCTTCCGCGGCAGAAGGCTGTGTGTTGTCAATGGTCAGAAGATCCATGGAGTAGTTCGAAAGTTGATTGCGGTCGGATTCCACCGCGTAAACCAGCGGCCCGCGCATCAGTGCGGCGCGGTTTGTCTGCGCTGCTGTGCCGCGGATCAGGCAGACCGGCATCGGAAGGTTGATCTCCATTTCGTGTTCGCCCGCTTCGACTGGAAGAGAAAACCAGCCGGAGGATGCATTGAATTCCCTTCTGGTATCCGAAATCCTTGCTCCGGGACACCATGTCGGAATCCGGAGCGTCAGAGTGAAGTCTGCGGACGCGGAAATTTTCAGGTGGACCTTCTCCGATTCGGGATACAAGGTTGTCTGTTCAATTCTTGTTCCCGGAAGCGTCAGGACAGAATCCGTGTAAAGATTTACCGCCACGCCGTCACCGGTTTCGAAATAGACCGCATCCGGAAGTTCGAACATCATGCGCCGCAGGTTGTTCGGACAGCAGTAGGTTTCGTGTTCGTACCATTGACCGGGTTCGTTGAACGGAATGAAATAACGCTGGCGCATACCGTCTTCCGACTGCGCCCCGAAGAACGCGTTATACAGAATCCGTTCATAAAGATCGCCGAATTTCGGATCGGCATCCAGCTCGAACATTTTTGCAGCGCAGCGGAGCAGATAGGCGGAAACACAGGTCTCCCCCCATCTGCCCAGTCCGGTTTGCGAATCGTCCCACACCTCGCCCCAGTTGATTCCTCCCGAGCAGGAGCCGGAGATCGAAGAAAAACGGCGGAAGACTCTGTTCCAGAGTTCCCGCACTCCCGCAAACAGGGCAGGCGACGAATCCCCGGTCAGAAGGGCATATTGAACCTGAGAAAGAACGCGGGCAATCCATGTATAAACATGTGCGATTCCGTTGATCGGAAGCATGCGGTCATAGACATCCAGCGATTCCGTCAGCCGCAATTCTTGGCGGCAGTAATCAAGAAATTTTCTGTCTCCCGATTCCTGAAAGAGCATCAGAAACGCCGTTTCCAGTCCGATGGTCGGCAGCGTTTTCCGTCCGACGAGAAAATTCCCGAGCCGGAGTGCGGCCTCCAGCGAATTCCCCGTCCCGAAACAGCGGTGGTCAAGCACAAACGCCTGAATCATATACGCCTGATCGTGATTGTCCCAGAAGCCGGGTTTCCCGGAAAATGCCGTGATCGCTCCATCGTCCGACTGCGTGGCCGTCAGCTGGGCAAGACAATCGGTTTTAAACCGGATCATTTCTTCTCCGCCGATGCCGTGGATTGCGGCTTTGACCACCGCGTCAAGAAACATGCCGTATCCGGAGAAGGCCCCTGGAAGGTCCGGCTTCTCTTTCCGCCGTTGGAAATGACGGACAAAAACTTCTTCCACATCAAGATGATGCAGAATTTTTCCCGCGGTCAGATCCATCCGCCGGCGGATCTCCCCGCCGACCGTGACAGCCTGCGGCGGATATGGACGGAACCGCAGATTCATGGAGTTTCTCCCCGGAACAGAAGCCGGCGCATCAGGCGGCTTGCTGCAACAGCATCCTTGCGTTTGAGAACTTCGTCGATTTCTGCGCTGTCGGCATGGTCCATGATTCCTTCCAGCGCATGGAGCCATTCGGCGCTTTCGGCAACGGCGTCACGCCCGTCCTCGCGATAGGGATACTGGTCGATTGTCATCCATCCCTCGTAGCCGGTACGGCGCAGCCAGTGGAAAAATTCCAGATATTCAAGCGTATGGACGGAGCCGGCGATCATGTCATCATCCCAGAGCCGGTAGTTGTCGTTGATGTGGACATGGAAGAGACGGTTCCCGTATTTATGGAGGATGGCAACCGCTTCCGCAGGACTTTCATATCCGAGAAGGACATGCCCGTAATCCAGCGCGGCCCCGCAGCTGGCTTCCCCGATCTCTTCAAGAATGAGGACCGCCGCCGCGGTATTGTTGAGATAACAGCGGTTGCGCGGTTCTCTGGCTTTGTATTCAAGGGCAATACGGATTTCCCTGTTATGGCGGCAGGCTTCCCGGATACCGTCGGCGAACCAGGTCCGCTCCTGTTCGTAATCGGCTTGAAAAATATAGTCGTACCCGTCCTGTCCGGGCCAGATTGTGACAAGATTGCAGCCGATTTCGGCGGCGAGATCCATGGCCCGTTTTGTGTCGTCAACTGCCGACCGGCGGATCGCGGGATCGGGCGAAGAGAAGGAACCCTGTTTCCATTTCGCCTGTGCAAAGTGATCGACGGCAAGGGATACCGGATTCAGTCCGGTCGCATCCAGCATCCGGCGGACTGTGGGGAATCCATCGACAAGATCGGGGGTGAGGACAAGATCGACTCCGGTCAGATGCGGGACTGTCGCCGCGCGCTGGAACAATTCCTCTATGGAATAGGGACGGCCGTATGCTCCGCAGTAGCGGTCGGAGCAGGAGCCGACATTGCCGAGAAAAACTGAATATTTTCGCTGATTCATTCGTTCTCTCCATTTGTAATGTTCTGCTTTTATATTATATTCTATTTCACTGAAAATGTCAATTCCCAGCGGTATGTAACATTCAACAAAAAATATGGAGAAAACGATGAGCGAGTCTCTGTTGTCCTACTACAACAGCCGTCGTCCGTGGGGAACGCCGGGCCGGGAGTTCCTGATCCGCGGTTTCGCCCTTCGCGAAACCATGCCTCCGGTGATCGTTCACAATGGAGAAAAATCGGCATATCCGTGGCCATGGCTGTTGATCTTCTTTGAAGATCCGGTGATCCTGAATCCCGGGACTCCGGAGGAGACGGAATGTGAACGCTCTCTGATGATCTGGCCTTCCGCTTCCGCTCACCACTATGGAAACGAAAGACAGAAATGGACTCACTCCTGGATGATCGTGGATTTCCCTGAAATGGAGCAGTTTCTGAAAAAAAGTCCGCTCCCGGTCGGTCTGCCGTTCCGGACCGATGCGGGACGGCTGTTCGAAAGATATCTCCCGATCTTCCGCGAGGAACTGGCGGCGGATCCGCCGGATTCCTTCTTCCTGAAGAATCTGCTCCAGCTTTTCCTCTACGATCTGCACAGAGCGTGCCGGAATGACGCTCCGCCGATTCCGCCGCGGGTCCGTGAAATGGAACAGTATCTGGCGGACCATCTGGTCGAAGATCTGAGCGTTCCAAGACTCGCCGCGGAATTCGGGCTCTCCGCGCCGCATGTGACGGCGCTGTTCCGGGAATTCTGTCACATCTCTCCGATGGCCCGCCTGAATGCGCTGCGGATGAACCGCGCGGCTCGGCTGCTGAGTCTGTATCCCTATTCCTGCAAGGAGATTGCAGAGCTGACAGGATTCCGGGACGCCCTCTATTTTTCCAGACGTTTCCGGCAGTTCTGGGGAATGTCCCCGCGCGATTACCGGCGCCGTTCCTGACTGCCGCAGCCGTCCGCGCAGAAGCCGGAAACTCCGGGGAAAATGCCGATGCCTCTTGTCCCGTCCGGACCGGGAAAAAGATCCCTTCTCCCGGAACTTTTCCCGAAAAGAATTCCCGGAAGGATGTTCTTTTCTCTGCAATTTGCGCGCCCGGGGTTGCAATCGGGGGAAATCCTGTTATCTTACAGAAATGACCGGTTTCCCCTCGTCGGCGGAAACAGAAGAACTCATTGAATTTTTACAACAGGAAAAAAAATGAATCGATTCGCAAAATGTATGATGCTGATCGCCGCCATGGCGGTCGTATCCGGATGTCAGTCGGGAAAAACCTGTCCGGAGGATTCCGGAACCACCTTTGCAAAAGATGCGCTGATGCCTTTCGTCCAGAGCGGTCAGCTCCCCGGGGCTATTTGCGTGTTTTATAAAAACGGAATTCAGGAGACCGCCTGCGTCGGCTATGCCGATGTGGCTGCGAAGCGCCCCATCACAATGGATGACGTCTATATGCAGTGCTCGCAGACCAAAGGCTTTTGCGGCGTGACCATTGCCATGCTGGTCGAGGAAGGGAAGATTTCTCTTGATGATCCTGTTTCAAAATATCTGCCGGAATTCAGGACTCTCTGGGTCCTGGCCTCCAACAAAGACGGCGTGAAAACCCTTGTCAAAGCAAAAAATCCACTGACCATCCGCATGGTCATGAACCATACCGGCGGATTCCCGTTTGAGATCTGCGCAAAACAGGGAAATCTCAAAGGCGGCGGCTGGAGCGGAGGCGCTCCGCTGCGTCAGACGGCCGCTATCGCCGCAGCATGTCCTCTGCTGTTTGAACCCGGAACAAAAACACAGTATTCCAATACCGGAATTGATATCGGCGCGGCGGTCGTTGAAGTCGTAACGGGAAAACCCTGGGAGGATTTCCTGAAAGAACGGGTTTTAATTCCTCTCGGCATGAAATCCAGTTCCTTCCGTCCGACCGACAAACAGCTGGAAACCCAGGTCGAAATGTATGACTGCGTGAAGGATGCTCCCGCAAAGTACCGGCGCCAGAATAACATGCAGCAGCGTCCCTACAACGGATCGCATGTCTTTGCTTCGGCGGGCGCGGGCCTCTGGACAACGGCAAACGATCAGCTGAAATTCTATAAAATGCTGATGAATCTCGGCGTCGGCGACAATGGCGTGAGAATCCTGAAGGAGGAAACCGTCAAACAGCTGCTCGCCAAATCGACCCGGCCGAAAGGAATGGGCGGTTATTCCCTCGGCCTTTCCGCTCCCGAAGAGGACAAGGAGGATTCCTGGTTCGGTCATGGCGGCGCATGGGGAACCAACTGCTCGGTCAACTGGCACCGCAAGGAGTTGAAACTCTGGGTCGTGCAGCTCTGCGGACAGCCGCGCCCCTGGGACAAGGCTCGCGCCGAGGCTGAGAAAAAATTCTTCCGCTATGTCATCGACAACTCAAGGACGGACGCCTATACGGGCCGCACCAGATAAATCCGGATGACCGATTTGATTTTTGCGGTATTCTGCGGTGAAAGATCTGCAGAATACCGCTTTTTTCATCTTCTGCAGTTTGTGAAGAACTCACCTCAAATGATGATTTTGATATTGTTGTTCGGTAGATTGAAAATCTTGAGACGCATGTAATCAAGATTTCTGGATCCATATGCCTGTCGAAGCATTGTCCTTACCTTGTTATTTGAAACCTTCCATAGGAGGCATTGGTCATGTTACCGAAACGCCAGAATCCCGTCCCAATATTGTAATATGGTCTTTGCCATTTTGTGCAGTTGATCGGATAGGATTTTCTGTGCGGTCTTTACCCAGCGAAGCAATGCGTCTTCTGCCAGAGAAACGTTCTGAGCGACAGAGTAAATACTTCACAAAGCCTCTTTCATCATGTGAACATCTGCCAACTCCTGAAAAGTTTGCTTGATCTTTGTCAGGCATGCACTTGCTCTTGAACTCAAAATTTCCTCATTTTGCAATAGTGTGAAGCGTTGATTTTTCAAAACGGCACGTTCTTTCGCATCCGGTTTTGCAGCAATTCTTCTTCTGACGAAATCCAGTTTTTCATTCATCCGTTTGATAACGTGAAAATGATCGAAAACAATCTGTGCAGACGGAAGATGCTCTTTTACCCAGTGGATGTGGAAAAGATAAGACTTCATCCAATGCTTTTCTTCACTCTAGATTTCCTGTTTCTCTATTTCGTGACATAGCAGAGAGCCTACCACGACCACGCATCCAGTGCAATTGCGCTTTCCAGACGATTCTGCTTCTGCCGGGGAACGAGAGAAAAGAAATCCAGCCCGGTCTCTTTTTCAACTGTATCAACCGCGACAGCAAAATCCTGCAGAGAATGTTTATTTCCGCCATTTGGGATGATAAAACCCATCATTTCTTGCGGCGGAGTCAAGTCATAGACAACCTTGTAGTACCGTCGGAAACGTGACTTTGTTGTTTCCGGTCGTGATGTTTTTCTCTTAACACACGGCGGATTTGGCCCGTTGTACTTTCTCCTGAAATTTATGCTCTGCTCCACAACCTTTACCGGATGGTGCAGAATTCCGCCCGGCCGGGAATCATCGAGCAGATCAATCTGGCAGCAATGTCTCTGTTTGAATACCTGATATCCAGGATCCCGGACGCAGCCCGATGCCGGGAAATATTGCAGAACGGATCTGAAAGATCACAACCTGTTTTCATTTGCACTTCACAAAAGATATTGATCTGAACAGTCTGCTTCTCCGGAACGGCTTTTTGCGCCGGTCCTTTCGCCGTTACTGGCAAAAACGGATTCGACAGGTCCGGCAAGTTATCTTTGCGAACTGCGGATCCGTCATGCGGCGGATCTGCTGCTTGAAACAGAACTTTCGGTAAGTTCCATCGCACAGGAAGTCAATCTCTGCAACATTTTTATTTCAGCCGGCAGTTCCGCAGATATTACGGCATAACTCCGCTTGATTACCGCAAACGACAGCATCTCCGGTAATCCGTCAGTCCAATTCACGCCCGCAACAGCGGATCAAACGCTCCCGGTCCGCAAAAGGAGTCCGCAGACCATCGGCAAGTGCGGCTTTCAGGATCACATACTGTGCTTCCAACCGTTCGTCAAACGTCGCCGGACCTCGGGCGGGCAGCTCCACGGTCAGCACCAATGCTCCGGATGCAAGCGTGACCAGCGTATTCAGTGTCAGGCCATTGGATGCCTCCGCCGGAAGTTCCGGAACAGATGGACGCAATCCAGCCTCCGTCAAAGCGGCATGGCACTCCCGGCAAATCCGGCGTCCCCGGCGGATGTTCTCCGGATAATTCAGATTTCCAGGTGCACACACCATCGGAACTTCGCTTCCGGAATGGAGGTTCAACAGAAAATCAACCTCATACGTCTCCACGGTTTCCAAAACACCTTTCGCCTCGGCGGTGCGCAAATTTCCCGGAGAGGCGTCATGCATGATATTGTAACCTTCAGAATTCGGATAACCGCCGGGAAAACGGACCCGGTCCAGCGGTAACGGGAAATACTCTTTTGAGCCGAGCCAGCCGATCAGTGAACCATCCGCCCAGCTCCCCTGCGAGGCATTGCGGAACTCCTCAAATGAACTCCCCCGCAAATGATCCGGCGAAACCGCGCGTCCGTCCATATTCACACAGGGCAGGAGCACCAGACGGTACGCACGGAGCAGTTCCAGCAGCTCCGGCTCCTCCCGTCCGCGCAGATCGCATCCGTGTTCCAGCAGGGAGATCACATTCAGCACTCCTGCCACACCTTCCGGCTCCGCCCCGTGGATTCCGGCAAGCAGACAAACCGTCTGCTTCATTCCGTAACGAGTCTGGTACGCCCGGCTGTTTGCAGAATAGGAGGCGGCCGACCAGTTGCTGCGGCGCTCCACCGGCACCGCTTCATCGTGATAAACCACCCGGTACACAGGATACTCCAACGGAGTCCGGGCGATCACATCGACCTTACCCTGACGGATTCCTGTCACGTCCTCCTTGATTGCCTCAGGAAAAACGCGCCACCATGACGGTGCCGGTTCCAAATGCGGATACTCCAACCGTTCAAATCTCATTTCTGTCTCTTTTCTTCAATCCCCGGAAGCAGATTGTCATATACCTGCTTTCCATGTTCCAAAATCGTCACTCTGCCGCCGACCGCTCCGGACCGACGGAACTGAACGCGGTAAATGCGTCCGCAATACGGGATTTCCACCCCGTCACATTCCGGTGCGGAGAACTCCCGGACCGGAACCATCGTATTCAAATCCTCCGTGCCGACCTGCATGATATGCAGAAAATTGATCCGCTTTGATTCGGTCTTCGCACGGATTTCAAACCGGAACCGCCCGAACCAGTTCGGACGCGCCAGGACTTTGCGGTGATTCGTCAATTCCCAGTTCCATCCGTTGGTACGGAATTCGTTTCCCGCTCCACCGATCACTTCAACAACTGCATTGCGCGGCAGGACGGTTTTCAGCAGCAGAGTTCCTTTTCCGGCCCGGCTCAGCCAAAACCCGTTTTTCTGTTCCGGGCAGTTCTGCGTATGAAGCAGAAACACCTTTCCCTGACCGGACTTCGCAGACTCTACACGGTCATATACGATAAACAGATCCGGTTCGATCCATACGAACTGACGGACCGCTTCCCGGCAGACATTCTCACCGTAACAGCCGGTCGCATCGCCCCCGACCACGGCGATCCCCGGACCGCGGAGCAGTGGAATGGGGACAGCTTTCTTCTTGAAGCGCTGTCCTCCGTCATTGAACACCGTCCGGTCATCCTTTCGCGCATTGGCGGGCAGATACGCAAACGGCAGAGGTTCTCCCGGCTGGCGGATCAGAACAGAATTGTGCGCAACAGTCTGCGGATAATAGACCTGATGATGACGATGCGGTCCGCGTTCACCGGAATCCAACGCCTGAAAGCCATTTTTATACAGAATGAAATGATTCTCGTCATAATGCTGATGGTTATCGGCGAACGCTCCGCCCTTGAATACGGCAAAAGTATCCCCCGGGGAATTTCCCGAACGGAAAAAGGTCAGACCGAACGCAGGAAACTGGACCACATTCTTCAGCCGCACATTCACCGGATCGGGAGCCGAGGGATCAAAGTGAAACAGAATGAACGGCAGAAACGGATAATGCCGCAGATTCAGAAACGTGCGCTGCCGCTCCGGAAGCGAAGCAATCACCATTGCCGCCTCTGCCGCACTGCGGGGATTCGTTTTCCGGTAAAGGTCGATCATGGAAGCCATATGCAGATAAAGCTGCTCGTTCACAAGCCGGTTCGTGCGGTGAAATTCATCCCCCAGCCCATAGCAAAGATAACCGGATGGTTTCACCGGGATTGTCTGATACAGGAATGCGGCGGCGAACTGCTCCATCTGCGGCCAGAATGCAGAAGCGTCGATTCCCGCCGCACTGCGGAGCGTGCGGATGAAATTGAAGCTGGCATGGGGATAAAAACCGAAACTGTACCCGGTCGCAGTGGTTCCGAGCAAGCCGGATCCGGCGGAAATCCGCTCCCGGTACTCCATGGTCTGACAGTTGATTCGATACCCTTTTTCCAGCAGTCTCTCCGCAAGCGCATCATCCACGCCATCCCGGAACCCGGCGAGCCCGGCATACCAGAGCAGTCCGGGTTCTCCATAGTTTCCTGCGTACGGAGCTCCTCGGCAAACCTGATAACCGGGATTCTGAACGTGCTCCACATGCCTCATCACCGGAAGAAGAAATGCACGGCGTTCTTCCGGTGACAATTCCCCGTGAAGCCAATCATAAGCGATCAGAGCGGAAAGCCGTTGCGTATGCCACCATTCCGGCATGATCCGGTATCGGTCGCTCCAGCGGACGAATTCCACTGTCAGACGCAAATGCGCTTTCGCCTTCTGCAAATAAACCGTTTCTCCTGTCGCCAAATAGAGGATCGCGGCTTTCAACGCGGAGAAACCGCCCGGATTGCGGATCAGCGCGGCGGCATCGTTCTGCATCAAGCCCGGAACCGCTTTCCGGAAGACCAGACGCCCGTTTTCGATTCCTGCGTATTCCTCTTTCAACTCCAGAACAGGTTCCAGCGGAAGCGCATCCACTTCCCGCCGATAAACGTCGAGTTCTTTTTTCCAGCGGCTCACGGCAAGACGGCGGAATTCAGGCAGACTTGATTCCGTCAGGAACATCCGCGGATGTTCTGTCCTGATCCGCTGTTTCAAGTCAGCAAATCCCGGCACAGCTTCCGCTCCCGTCATACAGACGGCGGCAAGCAGAAGAATCAGACACAGCGGTTTCATAACGCGGTTCCTTTCGTAGCATCGAATCCGGCGCCAAGTGCGTTGACGGTCCGTCCGGTCAGTGCTCCGGTATTATTGAAGATATTCATCGCCGGATCCGCCGGTTGGGTAATCAGAAAACTGAATGAGACACTGGTCACATGCCCGTCACCATACAGCACATCGCTTCTCGCGCCCTTGTTCGGCCAGACATTCGCACTCATTTCTGAACTTTTCCGATGATCTCTGCTCCCATGACGGAAGCCGATAAACTGCAAATAGTTGAACCCCATCGTATCCCATCTGCCGTTATCCGCCATGGAAAGCACAAGCGAAGGGCGGCGCAATGCGGCAAGTTTCAGAAAATAACCGTAATTCCTCGACAGATGCAGATACATATTGATCCCGTAATGGTTCGCATTTTTGAAACCGACCGTCTCATCCGCCGCCGACGTATTGAACGGACGTGTCTCCGCCGGACACACAAATGTGCCTTTTGTCACATTTTTGCCATAGAATTTCACCCCGTAGTCCGGACAGGACCGCTTTATCAGTTTTCCTCCGGAAAGATCTGTATTCCGGTAACCGGAAAGGTATTGTGCAAAAATTGTATTGTCGAAAATCCCCGGCACCAGATAATCCTCGTTGTCCTCAGAGTAAAGCGCACATGCCACCCCGATCGTCTTCAGATTATTGGTACAGGAGATTTGATACACCATGCCTTTCGCCTTGCCAAGAGCGGGAAGCAGAATTGAAACAAGAATAGCAATTATAGCGATTACTACAAGAAGCTCTATGAGTGTAAATTTCATTCTGTTCCACCTGCCGAATCGTCCTGCTATCATGGTTCCGTCTCCCTTTTTATTGTTATGTGGTTATAGATCAAGAAAAGCCATCAGCCGTTTTTGAATATTCGGGGAACGGACATCCGCCGCAGAACGGGCAAAGCCGATCGCCGACAGCACATACCGCTCCAGTTCATCAAGCCCGGCGCCGTCCGGCTGCAATGCTCCGAATTGTGCAAAAAAACGCAGACGCATTGTCTGCTCCGATGCATTGTTGGTCAGCAAATGCCCGCACGCCTGCAAATAGACCGCATCGCTTTCGCCTCCAGCCGCCAGAGAATCCACAGCGGCATATTTCAGGACAGGAAGCCCCATTCCCCACGACGCGATCACTTTCTGCACCTCAGGGGAAAGAAACGCGGCGGCGGCGTCCATTGCCTCCCGCACCTGACGGCAGCCGTTGGAAAGCAGCAGGAAATCCCCGGACATCAAAGAGTAACGACGCAGTCCGCACCATGGAAGCGGAAACAGGAAAAGCATCCCCGGCGAATTGCCGCTCTGCCGCACTCTGGCAGAAAACACACACGGGGTCTCATCGTGAAATGCACAGAAGCGCCACAATTTCCGGAATCTGGAGAAAACATCCCGCACAGCATCCGGCGAAAGACTCGCCAGACGTCCCGAATCGTTGCCGCAGGAAAACAGCTGACACAGCAGAACAAATCCGGCGGTTCTCAAGTCCCAAAGAGCGCCGCCGTGCTTCCGCGCTTCCGCTCCGATCGCTGACAGCGATTCATAATCCAGAGAGGGCGGCTCAGGGAACTGGATATTCCACACGGCGGCTTCGGAATTCAAGTTCAGCACCATCGGAGAAAACAGGACCGGAAGCGCATAGGTATGCCGACCGATCCGGTGCGTCTCAAACGGCTCCTGAAAATAGTCCGGAGCGGACCGGAACCGTTCGACCAGTTCCGCCGGATACGGCATCACGGAATCGGTATACGTCCCGGCAAATGTTGCTTTGGAACAGATCAGATCACACTCCGGCGCCAGCGCCGAATCGTGTTCAAACTGGATCCGGAGCGATGGGAAACGGCTTTGCACGCACCGTCCGAGTTCCTGAAAAAATCCGCTGTTATGGGGGATCGGCCAGTAAATGCGCAATTCCCGTTCCTGTTTCTGTCCGACAAACGTCCCCACATACGGAACCTTATAGATCAGCCGCTTTGCGGCGAGCACCTCAAGCGCTTTTCTCACGGTCATTCCTGTTGTGGCAAACCGTTTTGCCAAACCCGCTTCGGATGGAAACCGGACCGTATGAACCCCTTCCCGGATCTCCCGTTCCAACACCGCGGCAATCTGTTGATATTTTCCTGTCATGATATATAGTACCCTAATACCTACTATAGGTTTATTTTTTCAGAATGCAAGGCAGGAAAAGAAAAAAATCATGATTTTTCCGACAGTGAACGGTCATTCCACCCGGAATTCTGCCGGGAAAGCCTCCGGAAGCGGTGTCCCATCGCAGTTTGAGACAGATTATGCCGTTTTTATGAGAACGCATGGAGTTGCCGTCATTGATAACATCGGCAACGCACCGCCGGGCAGAGGTCGGATTGGGACATGAGTGATGCACGTCATGTCCCTGCAGAAAATTATGGAAGGCGCAGTCGGCATAAACGCACCCTGTTCTCAGAGGAAAAGGAGCTCCACAGGAATTGCCTCTGTGGCAGGAAACGCCTCCAGTTGCCAATATCAATGCCGTATTCTTGTGGAAATGAGGGGAATTTTAAAAACGGGAATCTTCCGGGGGAACCTCCTCCAGCACGAATGAATGTGAGACCGTTTACCCGCAAAGATTCGGCCGATCAGCTTTGAACTTCGGGGGAGCAGATTCCTGCGCTCTCCCTAATCTCAGGATTCCGTATGGGCAAAAAGCAATGTCATCGGTCTGCGGACAACGCGGTCGGACCAGCAGACAGGAAAGAACATCCTGTTCTTTCTGGAACATCAGCTGAAGCGGTTTGCTTTGTCCTATAACGTTCAGAAATTGCGTTTCAAACGGCAATGCCTGCAAACCGGGAAGAGAAACTTCCGCTTCTCCGGCATTCGTCAAAATCTTATGGTGATTATTTCCGGTCCGCGAATCCCGCCGACCGGACTGTTCCGGTCTCCCGTCCTCCGGAAGGTTGTATCTGTTGCCGCATTCAAGGGTGCATACAGCGCAATTTCCTGTATGCAGCAGGATTTTACCCCGTTGTCGGATCTCGATCCGAGTAAAGGAGGAACAGCGCTTCCGGTCGTTTCTGCTGTCCGGAGTTAATCTGATTCGCGGCAGAACGCAAAAAACAGATGTTGCAAAAATGTTTTTTTATGTTTCAAGAATGAAATGTCCGGCATCTTGTCTTTCCTCCGTGATAATGCTAAAATTAAAATAGGAGAAGGTCGGTCCCTGTCTGGAAAATAATGGAGAAAAGAAAGCAGGAGAAATGATATGCAGAAGATCTCTTTGAATGGCGTCTGGGACTTCCAATTTCTGGAAGGAGAACATGGTGAAGAGGAGATCCTGAACCTTTCTTTCCCGGAAATGGCACTTGTCCCGGGCTGTTTTGATGCGGACAGCTGCTACTTCGGTCTGCGCGGCGTCGGAGTCTACCGGAGACGGATCCGGTGTGCGGGACGGAATCGTCTGATTTTTGATGGAGTCATGCTTCGGGCGAATGTCTATCTGGATGGGAAACGGATCGGAGGAACTGTGCATGGGCTGCATCCGTTTTCCATAGACTTCGATGCCGGGAGGGAAGAGCGGGATCATGAACTGACCGTTGCCGTTGAAAGCACATACGACGAACGGGATTCCTCCCTGTTTCATGCGTTCTATGACTTTTACGCATACAGCGGAATCTGCCGGAATGTCGCACTTCGCCATCTTCCGGAGGGCGCAGCCCTGGAGAGAGTTTGCGTAAGGACGAAAGATCTCGCAAAAGGGATGATCGAAGTCGGTGTTGCACGTTCCGGAGCTGCCGGGACAAGAGACACCTGCGACTGTTTCATCGACGGAATTTTTGCCGGCTGCATCCCTCTGGAGGGGGAAATTTCCTATGCGGTCTTTCCAATCCGGAATCCGACTCCGTGGACACCTGATTCGCCGAATCTCCATCATCTGGAGGTTCGGACGGCAGCGGATTCGCTGGAAACGACCTTCGGTCTCCGGGTGATCGGATGGTCCGACGGCGTTTTGACCCTGAACGGACAGACGCTGAAACTCATTGGCTACAATCGCCACGACTGTCATCCGAATTTCGGATATGCCATGCCTGAAACTCTGGTCTATGCGGATATCTGCCGTATCCGGAACCAGGGATGCAATTTCATTCGCGGAAGTCACTACGAGCAGTCAGAGTTTTTCCTGAATACCTGTGACCGCCTTGGAATCCTGGTCTGGGAAGAATCCCTTTCATGGGGCAATCGGGAGTCGCAGCTGCGAGATCCCCTGTTTTGCGAACGTCAGGTGCGCCAGACAATCGAGATGATCCGGCACGACTGCAATCATCCGTGCATTCTGATCTGGGGATTCATGAACGAACTGGAAAGCAGTTCAGATGCGGCCTCTCCTCTGATCCGTTCGCTGGCAAATGCGGTTCATGCGGAGGATCCGACCAGGCCGGCGACATTTGCAACGAACAAGAAAAAGGCGGAACTCTGCCTGGATTTGGTCGATGTGATTTCTCTGAACCTTTATCCCGGCTGGGCAGACAGTCCATGTCCCGTGAACGGGGTTCCCCTGATGGAACCGGCTCTGCAGGAAATGTCGGATTTTATTTCCTCGCCTGCTCTCCGAACGAAACCGTATCTGATCAGTGAAATCGGCGCGTCTGCTATCTGCGGAGATTTCAGTGGCTTGCGGTGGTCGGAGGAGTATCAGGCGGAAGTCGTGACCGCCGCGGTTTGTCATGCCCTGCACAATCCGCGCTGCTCGGGGATCGCCCTCTGGCAGTTTTCCGATACAAAAACCTATGTACAGGGAAATGCCAGAGGCCGTCCACGCGGGTATAACGACAAAGGTCTGCTGAATGAGTTCCGCCTCCCGAAACTCGCCTGGCGACGAATGACCGAACTCCTGCGGAATCGTCCACGCGGCGGAATGGAAGAAAATGAATTCATAAAACAGAATGAGACCCCCGAAAGGAAATCTGCTCCGTCAGAATTCACTGCTGTTGTCCGCCGTTTCACCCTGCTTGAACTCCTGGTGACGATTGCGATCATTGCCGTTCTGGCCGCCGTGCTCCTTCCCGGACTCAATTCCGCCCGCAACAGGGCTTTCGGAGCGGAGTGCGTGAGCAACCTGCGGCAGATCGGGGTCGCACTGCTGCAATATACCGGAGATCAGACCTTCTATCCGTGGCCCGGAGGGGACGAGGAGGAATTCTGGTCCAAACTCTTCTCCGGGAAGTACTTGAAACCGGCGTATGACCCATTGAAAAAAGCGGACTCCACGGAAATACCGAATCTTCAATGCCGTCTTCACGCATCGTATTTCCTGACCGATAACGACGGGAAAACTCCCCGCGCGCTGAAGCCTTCCTACGCCCATACATACTATTCTTCCAGCTATCGGAAACGTCTTCTGACAGGCGCCAATGAATATCCTGAAACGGCGCTTCGACCGGAAGGGGTACGCCACCCTTCGAGTAAAATTCCCATTCACGAGACGAATCTCTATACAAAAAAAGCATACAGCGGTTACGCCATTTCCTCCTATACAGGCCTGTTCCGGCCGGAAGATCCCACCTCGACAAAAATCATGTTCCGCCCGCCGATTCACGGGATGCAGATCGGTTCGCTGTTCTATGACGGGCATGCTCAGCTGGTACCGATTCTGACTTACTTCTCGGGAGCTTCCGATTCCGCTCGTCAACAGGCATTCCGAAATTTTTTCCAGGTCGATTACTGACCGAATGGACAGAAATGCAAGAAGGGAGGATTTGATGCGAAAACAATATTGTGCGCTCGGAGGGCTTCTGCTTTTGTTTCTGAATGCGGAGGCCGCGCCTCTGAATCTCGGCGGGAGTATGGATCTCGGCGATCCGGGGAAACCGGTTCCCGGATGGGGAGTCCGTGTAATGCGGATGGACCGCGTCCGGGCTCTCAGCAATCGGGAAAAAACATTCTTTACCAAAACCGTTGAAGGACGGAACGGTTTTGCTCTTCAAACACCGGAAGGCCGGGAGTTGCAGCAATTCCAGCTGGTGGGGGAACGTCTGCGGATCGAACGGGATGGAGAGGTTGAAATTTCATTCGACTTCCGCTGCTCTCCCGATGCCGACGGGAAACTTCATCTCTCATTTGATTTCCGGGCATTGGGCGATCGCGGCATCAAACCGCGTCCGGAATGGAAACATCCCCGTTACCCGGTTCTGGAAGGAATTGGTGTTACTCCTGCGGCCGCCTGGAAAACCGTCCGAAAAACGGTTCGGGTTCTGAAATGGCACAACGACTATACCTGTTCCTTTGTGGTAAGTGCTCGAAATGGCGGAGAAATTCCAGGAACCGTTGAAATCGACAATTTCCGCATCCGCTTCCTTTCCGATCCGGAGAACTCTCTGGAAGAAGGCGCTGCAATCCCGGAGCGTCCCGGCTCCGTATACCGCAAAGGGGAAATGATCCCGCTGAAACTCAATGTCCTTCTGAACTCCGGCGCAAAAACAGAGGACCTTGTCCTTTCTGTTGTTTCGGATCAGAATGAGTCCATCCACTGGGAATACCCCGTTGTTCTCCATCGCCGCGGTTTCCGTTATGAAGGCTCTCTGAACATTCCTGCGGATCAGTACGGTTCGTTCTGTTTCAAGCTGTTCCGGGGGAAGAAAGAGATTCCGGTTCTCGGAAATTTCTCTGTGGTTCACGCACCGGTCCATCATCCGCGCGGAACGCCCGGATGGGGCATCGGCTACAACCAGTCCGGACTGGCCGTCCGCTCTGAAGTCGACCGGCAATATGACAGCATCACGATCCTGAGTTATCCTTCGTTCCGATCCCGTTTTGAAATCCCGTATCTTGCCGGAATGCGTATGAACCGAATCTGGGGGAAGTGGCGGCAGATTGAACCCCGCCAAGGAGTTTTCCGCCCGGAACTGGTGGATCCGCTGCTGGAGGAGTCTGCGCGGCTCGGCATGGAATCCGTGTTCTGCCTTGCCGGAGGCAATCTGCTTGCGCATGATCCGCCGGGAGATTTGAAACGGGGGCATTTCCCCGTTGATTTCGGCAAATGGCTGAAACCGGTTCCGAACCGGAAAAATCTCTGGATTCTGGATACGGAAAATTCCATCTGGGATCCATATCTTGACTTCTGCCTGAAGCGCTGGGGCGGACAAGTCCGCATCTGGGAATTTCTGAATGAGCCGGGTGCGGGAGAGTGTCCGCCGGAACTCTATATCCGCTATCTGAAACATGTCTATCGGCGGATCAAGGCGTTCCATCCGGAGTATCTGGTCCTGGGGAACGGGAACACCTGCGATGTCGGGTTCAATCAGGGCTGGTGCGCACTGCTGTCGAAAACCGATCCGGATTATGTCGATTTCATGGATGGTGCCGCGTTTCATCCCTACTGGAATTCCAGCGATTTCTGCAACGGAATTTACGGCCTCTTCTCCACCCATATCCATCAACTTCGCGCATCCATGAAAAAACCGCTTCCGCTTTGGAACACGGAATGCTACTATATCACCAATGCCAGGAACATCCAGAACAATTTTTATGTGAATCTGGAATATTGTGAGGCGGATGCTGTGCAGCGCCACTATCTGGATGGAATGCTCAACGGGGTTTTTGCGGCTCTCCCGCTGACGGAATCGTCGTTCCTGAATGAACACCCGCCGGTGAACGGCGCACCGGCCCTCAGCACAATGGCGGTTGCGATGAATGCACTTTCTGCCCAACTGGAGGGAATGGAGCGTCTGGAACCGATCCGGCTGAATTCGTATATGCGGGCCGGAATTTTCACGGGGAAAAACGGGAAGGCGCTCGGCGTTGTTTACGATCTGCGCCCGGCCGGATCAATATTCCGCCTGCCGGAACAGTCGGCGCTGAAAGTGTTCGACCTTTTCGGCAATCCTGTGACGGACAAGGAGATCTTCCAGAGTTATGCTCCGCATTATCTGCATGGGTCCCGGGAAGATCTGCGGAATTTTTTCCGGTCGGTCCGTTTTATGCCGCGCAACAGCTGCAATCTTTTTGTGAAACCGGCGGGGGAACGGGTGTTCTTCAATGCCGTGAATCTGTCGGGACAGGCTGGACGGGTAACGGCGGATTTTCAAAAAGAGAGTGGACTGCCGTCGATCCAATTCGCCTTTGCGTCGGCGGAGGATGACAGTTGCGCGGAGCTTCCCGGTCCGGGAAAAATTCCATCTTCTCTGCCATACTGTCTGCGCATCGGATCGGAAAGCGTGGGGAACGGGAATGCCACGGTTCTTCCTGCCGTTCCTCTTTATGATCTTGGAGCGGATACCGCCGGCCGCAGGCTCTCTCTCGGACGAAACGCCTCTATTGCCGTCTGGATGGAAAAGGATCTGATCCATTTCGCTGCGGATGTGACCGATCCGGATCTCTGCCCGGCGGCAAACGACGAACTCTGGAATGGAGATTCCATTGAGTTTTTCATTGATCCGATGCCGTTCCGGAAAATGAATAACAATCAGATTCTCTCCTCGACGCCGCTTGACTGTTTTCAGTATGTGTTTGCAGCTGTTCCGTCGAAAACCGGCCATTCGATCCGGATGATTGCGCGAGCCCGGTCCCAATGGATCTCAAATGCGGCAGGGAAACAAAGCAGAACAGCGAATGGATATCGTCTGGAGGGAGAAATCCCGATTCAGGAGTTCCGTCGTTTCGGCAGCCGGTATTTCGGAATGGAGATTCGCGTCAACAGAGCTGGAGTTGACCGTCTTCCGCCGCCGGCACAAGAAACGTTGTCTGGAAAATCGGAACATCATTTCCGCTATCGCCTGCACTATCCTGTTTTTCGTCTGGACGATGCCGCATTGCGGATATTGGACGGGCCGATTCATCCACGCAACACGGATTTCCGCAAGGGCCGCTTCGGCGAGGCGGATTTCTGGGGATTTTCGTTTCAGGACCGGAACAATCGAATGGAGTTCGTCCCTGACGGAGGAATTTTTTCAAATCCGGTTCTCATCCTGAACTCATCGAAGCCGTTTGCCCGGATCAAAGCGTTCGGCGCGGTTCAGGATCTTCAACTTCCGGAAACCTTTCGCGGAATGAAACTTTCGGCGCTGGTGAGACTTTCCGGAATTACTCCGGTAAATCCGCAGCCGCGCCGCCATGGCCCGGAGGGATTCTGCCTTCAGATCGGTCCGTATGATTTCGGTTCAACGGTACTGTCCGGAATGCCGGGCAGCTGCGGCTGGACCCGCATCGAATGCTGGATTCCGTTTCAGAGGAAAATCCGGCATGCCGATTTGACGGTCGGTCTGCGGAATGCAACAGGAAAGGTTGAAATTTCCTAGGTAAATCTGGAGTATGTGAAATAGCAGATACGGCGCTGCTGACACACAAAACGGATCTCTGTTCCCTTCTGTCCCGCGATGAAGACGGCGCTCTTTCCGCATTCGCCGGAAAGATTCCGCCCGTTTGCCGCGGACCGCTATGAGCTGCAGACCGAAACGAATCTCCCCGCTCACGGAATACTGTAATCTCTCACAGAGACGCGGTTCCCCGGAATAGAATGTCCCCGATTGCGCTGGACGGAACGCAGACGAAATATCGACCGGATGGTCCTTGCGGAAAGGGTGTTTCCCGTGAACAGCGGAGTGAGTTCCCTCCCTTATGCGTCTCCTGAGATTCGAAGCATTCCGGGGAAGGCTGAGGAAAATCAACTCTTTTCACTCGGGAGTCGTGCGGCGGACAGTTCGTGAAAGGTCTGGAATCCCGGCGGGGGAATCCGTTCAAACCGGTTTCTTATCCTCCGTTTCCGCCGATTTTTTCTGATGGGAGGCAGAGCGGGAGGATCCTTCTGGATGATGTCTGCCAAATCCCGTATCCCGGTAAATTTTTCCCGGTCGGAAGCATTCGCGATTTCCATCGGCACCGAAGCGTTTTGCGTGCTGTTCTCCTGCGTTGAAAAGGCCGTCCACAGTTCTGTTGTTCCCCATTCTGAAATAACACCGGCGTGGGCCGGAGCGGGTCTGTTCCGAATGATTTGCCGAATCCGACGGATCCCGCGTTTTTTCATCGCGCCCGCAGGATCAGGAGACACAGCTATGCCCGGCATTCATGATCCCGGACTTAGAGAACCCCGGAATTCCGCTTGATTTTCCAACAACGATCATACGAGCGGCCAGTGGAAGCAATGATTCATCCGCAGCATTTGTCTCTTCCGGTCGGACAGGCGGTGTTCAGAAGCAATGGAACCCGAAATGAACAACCGCCACACTCCAGCGACGCGTTCATATCCGTTCTGAATGACGATCTGCTCTTTCCCTCCGGGATGGTGTCATGTTCCATTTCTCTTCCGATCAATGAGTCGGACCCGGCATTTTCTGCGTCGTGGACGCTTGGATCCTTCCGGCATTGATGTTCTCTCCTGCCGGCCGTTTCAGACAAGAACACTGAATGCTGCAGGGACTGCCGTATTTTCCGGGACACGCCTTCCGTTGAATCCCGGCTCGCGGGCAGAAACAGACGGGAGAATCTTTCCGGTATTCATTCTTTTCCGTTCACAGCTGTTCCGGTTCCGATCGTCTTTTGTTTTATCGTGTTTCAACTTCGGAATCGGCGGCTCGACCTTTTCCCGGAAGGAGTCCCACAGTCCATGATGTTTCTCTGTATACACACCTTGCTTCAAAGGGGATCGCCTCGCAAGAAAGCGAGGGGGCAATATGTTATTCAGGGATGTATTCCTGATTTCGTATTCAAGGCTGTCCAGGCATGAAGAAGATTCATCGGCGCGTATGTCGCATGGGCGGAAAAATCAATCTGACTTACCTCCTGGAAAAAATACTCTGTCCATTCGGATGTTTTCTGAATCGAAAATAGAACAAACGCGACCTGTCCAAGTTCCCGCAGTTTTTCCTGAACCCGGCGGAATTCCGGATTCAGCTGCGGACAATAATAAGGATATCCATGGTACAATGCCCCCGTCATCTCCGGATCGCTCATTCGAAGATGGAACGGCGCACTCCTCCAATCTCCCGGAAGAGCAGATGTATCCAAATGGATGTTTTTCCAGTACTCTCGGTGTGCGGCAAGCATTTTCTCCGCTTGTCCGGCAGCCATTGCCAGAATGTTCCGGCAGAGAGGAGCCAGCTCCGAATCAACAGAAGCGATCAGCAACAGGCTTACAACCATCTGATTGAGTTCCATATACCACCAGTTCTTTTTCGAGGAAAATTCCAGATTTTTCTGAATTCCGGGACGCGCGAAATGGCGGTACAAATCAAACCAGTGCGGATTTCGTGTCACATCCCATGCCGCGGCAAAAAACATCGGCAGACGCATCACTTCATGGAGCCCGATCTCCCCGGTCAGACGGCAGACAAGGCCCGGAGCGCCGTCCAGACGGAGAAGCATCGTTTCCTTTTCACAAAATTCCGCGATTCCCGAAAGGAGATCCCGAATTTGTTCTTTTTCTTCCTCCGAACTCAAAAACGAATGAAAATATTTCCAGATCCCGTAAACAAACAGTGTATACTGATCCCGGGAAGAATTGATGTAGCAGCTCCGTCCATCCCTGGGGGAAATGCTCCTTGCGATGAATCCCCGTTTTCCGTGAACCGTTGCGGAAAGCCGGAGTCCCTGGAAAACCCGGGATGCACGTTCCTTCTCCTCTTTTTCTCCCCGCATGCAGAGAATATCCAGCATGGCGCCGCCATTGAGCATCGAGTCTTCCATTCCCGTTCCCCATCCGCAGGGATTCGGCACCTGGTGCGCAATTTCGTCCGGATACGGCAGGTGATTCAACGCCGATGCGGCGTCATAAGAGGAAACAAAGTCATAAAACAGGTTTGTCTCCTTTCGGAACAGGCGTTCCCAGAGAGCCTCTTCCATTGCCTGCATGATCGCCTTTTCCATAGCTCCTCCTAGTGCAGAGGGATTTCAAAATACACATCCTGAACGGCAAAGGAAGAGACGGTTCTCTCCCGGAAATTCAATGAAAATCCATTGAAGTTTTTCCAGCTTTTCTCTTCCCGGTATTTCCCGGAAGGCGTTTTTGAGGACAGATCCTGCCAGATAAAAGTCTTGAAGGGAATCCGAACCTCGGACCATTGATCGGAAATGCCATCTCCCCGGATGAATTTTTCAATCTCAACGGGAAGCGTCCTTCCCAAAAGCCGGTTCTTCTCGTTGATCTTGACCAGCGACAGATTCAGTTTCTGATGGCTGATCGGATTCCCGTAAAGATCTTTTCCGCCTTTTATCTTGAAAACGAGATTGCCCCGACAACTTTTTTCGTCAAAATGCCGGAAAAATTCTGAAAGATCCGGGAATTGAGTCCATCCTCCGCCATGCTTTCCGTCGGGCTGTTTTCCGGTGAAGAAAAATTCGATTCCACGTTCTGTCTTCCGGCTGTCAAGCCCTCCGGAACACCACCGTTTCCTCAGGACGGGAACAATGCGCCGGACCGGAAGAGCCTTTTCAAGAGTAATCCCCATGACAATTCCTGCCACTTCGTTCCCGGAGGCGATGATATCTATGCTGCGCACCTCTTTTTCCGGAGAAGGAGTTGAAGGTTGTTGTTGATGCCAATGTGGGGCAATTTAAGATAAATACTTCCAAAGTGGATTTCCTGGCTCATCGGGAGCTGGCACACGCTTTGTTCGGGGAGGAGCACCCGGCCGGCCGGATGGTATGCGAAGCCGAGTACCGTTGCATCACTCCGGAAGTGTTGCATGATTTTTACGACCGTTATTATCATTCACAGAATTGCACCATTTACCTTTCAGGGAATGTAACCGATGATTGCGTCCGCAGGGTAGGAACCCTCTTTGGAAGAGAAAGTTTCGGGCATTGTTTGGAGAAGCCGCAATCAATGTTTCTCCCCCCCGTAGCCGATGCAAGACAACGCATTTTTGTGGAGCGTGGCGAAGCATTGCAAAGTGCAGTACGCATAGGCATGCTTACCATGGAACGGTGTCACCCCGATTATCTGAAGTTCCGTGTGTTGGTTACTTTGTTGGGCGGATATTTTGGCAGCAGGCTGATGTCAAACATCCGGGAAGAAAAGGGATATACCTATGGTATTTCCGCCGGATATGCCTCTTATCCCGGTCAAGGCCTATTGACCATCAGTGCGGAGACGGCCAATCAGTATGTAGAGCCTTTGATAGCCGAAGTCTACCGTGAAATAAGCCGTTTGCAGAATGAAAAAGTATCTGTCGAAGAATTGGTCATGGTGAAAAACTATA
>CASFTV010000027.1 GCA_949297765.1 uncultured bacterium
CGCGCTCTTCTGGAAGCGAACGGAGCAATCGTTCCGTAACGGCCGTCCCGTCGTCGCAGCAGAAAACGAAACCGCATCCGGGAAACAGACTCTCTCCGGATGCGGTTTTTTCGACCGGACTTTTACAATCAGGCTTTGGCGTGCCGGCAGGCGCTTCCGTTCGCCTTTCCGGGACAGGAACGACTGCCGTCGCACTCCCGGCAGATCTCGTTGGCAAGCGGACGGTGGTAGAAATAGTCCAGAATGTTGTCCAGCGTGATCCGTGCGATGTTGCGTTCGGCCTCTCTGGTGAAGAACGCCTGATGGGAGGTGATGAGGACGTTCGGGAAGGTCATCAGGCGGGCGAGGACATCGTCGTCGATGGCGGCATCCGAGCGGTCTTCGAAGAAATATTCGGTCTCCTCCTCGTAGACGTCGAGTCCGGCAGCGCCGATCTGTTTTTTCTTGAGTCCCTTAATCAGGGCGGGAGTGTCGATGAGGGCGCCGCGGCTGGTATTCAGCAGGAAGACGCCCGGTTTCATCATGGCGATGGTCTCCTTGTTGATCATGTAGCGGTTTTCCGGGGTCAGCGGACAGTGAAGCGAAATGATGTCGCTCTCCCGGAAAAGACGCTCCAGCGGAACATATTCGAGATGCAGGCGCTCCGTCAGTTCGGCATTCGGATAGAGATCATAGGCAAGGAGTTTCATGCCGAATCCCTGAAGCAGTTCCGCGAAGGTGCGGCCGATCTTCCCGGTTCCGACGATGCCGATCGTTTTCCCGTAGAGGTCGAATCCGAGGAATCCGTTGATCGAAAAATTGTTTTCGCGGACCCGGCAGTAGGCACGGTGCAGATTGCGGTTCAGGGTCAGCAGGAGTCCGAGCGTATACTCGGCGACCGCGTGCGGAGAGTATTCGGGAACGCGGACCACCCGGAGTTTTCCGTAGGCCTCCGCAAGATTCACATTGTTGTATCCGGCGCAGCGCATGGCGATCAGTTCGACGCCGGCGTCGTGGAGGATCCGGATCGCCTCCGCATCGAGATTGTCGTTCACAAACGCGCAGACGACCTTTGCGCCTTCGGCGATCCGGGCCGATGCGGCGGTCAGTCTTGTCTCGTAGAACTGGAGATCGAATCCGAAGCGGGCCTCGCTGTTGGCCTCCTCGAAAAAGAAGCGGTCATACGGTTTCGTGTCGAAAAATGCGATTCTGATCTTTGAATGAATCATACCATCCCCCTTTCCTGTTGTATTGGGAGAATATATGCCGCGGAAGAGTGTTTTTCAAGTTTTTTCCGATTCCGTCGGATGACGCGTTTTCCCTGTCCGCTCAGCCGTTGGTTCCCGGGATGCGGAACTTCTGGTTTTTCAGATGTTTCTCCCGGTAGGCGAGCGGAGAGCACCCCAGATTGCGGCGGATGAAGCGGATAAACGAGGTCAGTTCGGGGAATCCGCACCGTTCCGCGATTCCGCCGACGGAAAGACTGGTTCCGAGGAGCAGGCTCTGAGCCTCCTGAAGACGGCGGTCCTGAATATAGCGGCCGGGAGTCGTGCCGATTTTTTCCCGGAACAGGCGGGTCAGCGTGCTGCGGCTGACCTTCAGATTGTCGCAGATGAATTCCAGATCCAGATTCCGGTCCGCCAGACGGCTCCGGATCAGCTCCATGCACTGTTTGACCAGCAGAGCGGAACGGCGCGGAGCCGCGCTGTCCGGGCAAAGATTTGTCAGAATTTGACATAAAATGCCAGAAAGCCGCCGGATCTGGAACAGATCGGCATCCGCAATGGAGGTTTTAAGATCATCGAAAAGCCCGTCCTCCAGCTTTCCGCATCCGCTCTGATGGCGCGGATAGCGGCAGGAGAGCAGGCAGGCTTCCGCGAGCGGGCCGTCGAATGCAATCCAGCGGGTCACCCATGTTTCCGAGAGTGCGTGGTGGCGGTGCGCCTCGCCGGGAAGATAGAAGAAGACATCTCCCGGGTGAATCCGGAAGGTCTCGCCGAACAACGTCAGCTCTCCGACCCCCTCCATACCCCAGATGATTTCGGCAAACGGATTTTTCAGCACCCCCATCTCGGAAGTCTCGCCGGCGGAGAGTGTTTTTTCTCCGACGGAAAAAAGATAGAGCGGCAGCGGCGGTTCCCGGAGAATCTCCTGTGTCCGGCTGTAACAGTCATTGAACATCGTCAGAAATATGAAATAAAAAGCCTTGTTTTGATTTTTTTTGTCATTTGCCCTTTTCCGGCGTCATAGTATAGTATTTCAAATGGAATTTTGCAAGCAGGAGGCTGAAAAATGAGTGAATTTGAAGAGAAAAAAGCGCGGGTTCTCGAACGTTACGAGGCGCTTGTCACCCGGAAGAATGCGGTGGATCCCGACTGGTACAACGGCTGTTTCGACCGCTATGTGCATCCGGTTCTCACGGCGGAAATGGTTCCGCCGAGCTGGAAATTCGACTTCAATCCGGCGACAAATCCGTGGTTCATGGAGCGTCTCGGCGTCAACGCGGTCTTCAATGCGGGGGCCATCGAATGGAACGGGAAGATTTCGCTGGTCTGCCGGGTGGAAGGCAACGACCGCAAGTCGTTCTTCGCCGTGGCCGACTCCGAAAGCGGAGTGGACGGTTTCCGTTTCCGGGAAAAGCCGATTCTTCTTCCGGAAGTTTCCGAGCGCGACACCAACATCTACGACATGCGCCTGACCCGCCACGAGGACGGATGGATTTACGGACTTTTCTGTTCCGAGCGCAAGGATCCGGCAGCTCCGAAGGGCGATGAATCCTCCGCGGTTGCGGCGTGCGGTATCGTGCGGACAAAGGATCTGGAACACTGGGAGCGGCTGAACGATCTTGTCACGCCGTCGCCCCAGCAGCGCAACGTGGTGCTCCATCCGGAATTTGTCCACGGCAAATACGCCTTCTACACCCGCCCGCAGGACGGATTCATTGACGCGGGAACCGGCGGCGGCATCGGATGGGGACTTTCCGACTCCATCGAACAGGCAAAACTGGATTCGGAAACCATCGTCGACCGGAAGATTTATCATACGGTCAAGGAAGTGAAAAACGGCTGCGGCGCGCCTCCGGTCAAAACGGAGAAAGGGTGGCTGCACATCGCCCACGGCGTGCGCAACACGGCGGCGGGAATGCGGTATGTGCTGTATGCGTTTCTCTGCGCGCCGGACGATCCCTCCCGCGTGATCCGTTCCCCCGGCGGATTCTTCCTCGCGCCGTACAAAGAGGAGCGCATCGGAGATGTTTCCAATGTGGTCTTCTGCAACGGTCTTGTCGCGCGGAAAAGCGGAGAGGTGTTCCTGTATTATGCCTCTTCCGACACCCGCATGCATGTTGCGACGACCTCGGTTGCCAAACTCCTCGACTGGGTGGAAAACACTCCCGAGGATCCTTTCTATTCCAGGGACTGCGTCGCGCAGAGAATCGCTCTGATCGAAGCCAACCGTCCCTTCCTCGGCTGACGAGATTGTCGGATCTGCTTCTTTCCCCGGCCGGAATGTGCGTGACGCATTCCGGCTTTTTTTCTGCGAAAAATTTTTCTTTTTTCTTTTTTTTTTCGTATCACGACTGTATATTCTCTGAACGGATACGCCGGATCGGCGGCGGTGCGGACTGGAACATTTACTAAATGAAGGAGTTGATGGATGTTTTCTACGAAGATCTGCAGTTCACTGGTCAAGGTTTTACAGAAATCGGAGCCGACGCCCGGAGAACCTTTCCGTTCGGTCACGGTGCTGCGCGGAGAAATCCTTTCGTTTCAGGTCGCCTACCGCTCGGAGGAACAGGATGATCTTCTTTCCGTCAAAGCGCTCTCCCGGCTGAAGGATATTCAGATCCGTTCCGTGGAATGCGTTCCGGTCCGCAGTCTGGCGTGGGAACTGGATGACGATGCGCTGATCCGCGAACCCGGCCTGATGCCCGACCTCCTCGCCGATCTCTCCTTTCCGTTCTCCGTCCCGGAGAAAATCTGGCGCGCTCTCTGGATCACCGCAAGAATTCCCGGGAAAACCACTCGGAAGGAATTCGATATTGCGCTTGAAATCAAAACGGAAAAGTCTGGAACCGTCCGGACGGCGCCGCTGAAAGTGGAGGTGCTTCCCGCCGTTCTTCCGCCGCAGAGACTCGTGCATACGGAGTGGTTCCATACCGATGCTCTTGCCGCTTATTACGACGTCCCGGTTTTCAGCGAGGAATACTGGTATCTGGTTGAATCGTTCCTGCGGAACGCGGCGGACCATGGCGTCAATATGATTCTGACTCCCGTTTTCACGCCCCCGCTCGACACCGAGCGTGGAAAAGAACGGCCCACCGTTCAGCTCGTGGAAGTCCGGAAGACGGAACGTGGATATGAATTCCATTTCGACAAGCTCGCCCGATGGATCGCCCTCGCCCGCTCCGTCGGCATCCGGTATTTTGAAATTTCCCATCTCGCCACCCAGTGGGGCGCTGAAAAAACGCCCAAAATCATGGCGGAAGTCAAGGGAAAAATGGAGCGGATTTTCGGATGGGATGTCTCTTCCAATTCGCTGAAGTATCGGAAATTCCTCGCGGAGTTTCTTCCTGCTCTCACAGCGTTTGTCAAAGAAGCCGGCGTTGCGGACTGCGTCTACTTCCATACCTCCGACGAACCCCACGGGGAACAGATCCGCTCCTATCGGAAAATCGCCGCAACCATCCGCAAATATACGGAAGGATTCCGCCATCTGGACGCCCTTTCCGATCCAGACTTCTATCGCGAAGGAGTTGTTGAAATTCCCGTTCCGAACATTCATAAGATGGAGCCGTTTCTGGAAGAAAAACTCCCGGAACGGTGGACCTACTACTGCTGCGGTCCGGTCAAGGGAAGTACAAACCGCTTCATCCATCAGCCTTCGGCCGTTACAAGGATTCTTGGAATGCAGCTCTTCCGATTCAATATCGAAGGATTCCTGCACTGGGGATTCAATTTTTATTTCTCGCGTCTTTCCAGAAAAGTGATTGATCCGTTCCAGACCGTCGATGCGGATTACAAATTCCCCGCCGGCGATGCCTTCCTCGTCTATCCGGGACCCGAATGCGAACCCCTCGACTCCCTTCGGAATGAGCTGATCCGCGAAGCTCTTCAGGATCAGAGAGCGCTTGATCTGCTCGCCCGTCTGACCTCAAGAAAACAGGCGGAAAAATTCCTTGACCGCGCCTGCGGTGCCCCCCTGACGTTTAAAGTGTTTCCGCGCACGGAAAAGGATTTGCTGAAAATCCGCCGGAAGATTTATGCGGAAATTAAAAAGAAGCTCGCGCGCACCTGAACATGCAGTGTTCGGTGATGAATGAGAGGGGGAGGATGTCCCGGTTCCGCTGTGTGCGAAGAGGAAAAACCTTTTGAGGAAAGGTTTTTTCCTCCTCGCGCTCTTCCTTTTCCAAACCTTTTTCGATGATCTGCAATTGCTGCGCGAATTGCAGATAGAGGGAGATGGAAGGGGGATAAATGAAAAAGCCCGGATTTTTCCGGGCTTTTTCTGGATGAATCTGAGTTGTCGATCAGAGTTCCTGTCCGACCGTCCAGCGGACAAATTTCTTGACCACCAGTTTCGGTGCGAGTTTCGCAAGGCAGGTTTTATCGTCATGGATCCACGGCTGCTGCATCAGGCAGACTTCGGAATACCATTTGTTGATCTTTCCGCCGACAATTTTTTCGACCATGTTCGCAGGCTTGCCCTGGATCTGAGCTGCGGCGATCTCTTTTTCCTTCGCGACGGCCTCCGCGGGAATATCCGAAGGAACAATGTAGGCCGGGCTGAATGCGGCAATATGCATGCAGATATCCTTCAGGAGAGCCGGATCCTCGCATCCTTCGGCCTCGATCATGATGCCG
The DNA here is from genome assembly GCA_949297765.1 of uncultured bacterium. GTDB lineage: Bacteria > Verrucomicrobiota > Lentisphaeria > Victivallales > UBA1829 > UBA1829. The sequence goes on from CASFTV010000027.1 coordinate 5,841, forward strand.
ATGCGGCCTTCGCCGTGCATATAAGTGCCGACCGCCGGAGCCTCGTAGCGGAGCGCTCTGCGGAGAACCATCTTCTCGCCGAACTTGACGAACAGTTCCGCGAGTTTTTCATTTTCGATGGCCTGAGCCTGTTCCGTGATGTCGCCCTCACCGCTGGTTCCGGCGAGAACGCGGGCCGCGGCTTCCTTGACGTAGTCGTAGAACTTTTCGTTCTTTGCGACAAAGTCCGTTTCGCAGAGGACCTCGATCATGACGGCTTTGTTTCCATCGACGGCGGCATAGATTTTGCCTTCCTTTGTCGCCTTGTCGGCGCGTTTTTCCGCCTTCGCCATACCGGATTTTCTCAGGTATTCGACTGCGGCTTCCATATCGCCGTTGGTTTCCGTGAGAGCTTTTTTGCAATCCATCATCCCCGCGTCGGTCTTGTCGCGGAGTTCTTTTACCATTGCTGCTGTGATAGCGGCCATTTGTCCGGACTCCTTATTTGGCTTCTTCCGCCGCGGGAGCAGCAGTTTCGGCTGCGGGAGCGGCTTTCTTTTTCGCAGGTTTCTTTGCGGCTTCCTCGCCTTCGGCGGCTGCGGGAGCGGCCTCGGCATCGGCTTTCTTCGGAGCGCGTTTCGCGGCCGGGCGTTTCACGGCGCCTTTCGCGGCCGGGCGTTTCTTCGGAGCGGCGGCTGTTTCCGTTTTTGCCTTCTCGGCCTTGGCGGCTTCGATCTTGGCGCGTTCCTCGGCGGCGCGTTTTCCGTAGAGTTCCAGAGCATCCTTCACGGCCTCAAGGAAGGTGTCCATGATGACCTTGATGGATTTCACCGCATCGTCGTTTGCGGCGATGGGGTAGTCAATGCCCTCGGGATCGCCGTTGGTATCGACAATCGCAACGATCGGGATATTGAGCTTCTGGGCCTCTTTGACCGCATTGAAGTTGTGGCAGACGTCGATCACGATCAGCACGTCCGGAAGACGTTTCATATCGGCGATGCCGTCCAGATCCCGGTGCAGTTTTTCCGACTGGCGGGTCAGGGTGACGATCTCTTTCTTCTTGAGTCCGGATGCGGAGTCGCCCGAAATGATCGCGTCGATTTCCTGCATCCGCTTGATGGACTTGCGGATTGTGACGTTGTTCGTGAGAATTCCGCCCATCCAGCGTTCGGAAACATAGTTCATTCCGGTTGCCTCGGCGGCCTCTTTCACAATCTGCTGCGCCTGGCGTTTCGTCCCGACGAAGAGAATGCTTCCGCCGTTCATCACCGTCCGCTGCAGGAAGTTGCAGGCATCGGCAATCTGATGGATGGTTTTCGTAAGATCAATGATGGAAATTCCGTTTTTGGAACCGTACACAAATTCCTTCATCTTGGGGTTCCAGCGTTTCGTCTGATGTCCGAAATGGCATCCGGCTTCGAGCAGATCTTTTACGGAGATCGGCATTCTGACACTCTCTTTCTTCTTTACGACGCTTTGCTCCGGCCCGCGGGTATCGCGGATGCCGTGAAGACGTCTTCTTTACGGGTGTTCCGCAAAGCTCCTCTGGAGAACGGACAGTCCCCGACCGTCCCTTCGCGGATACATGAAACAACAATATACCATCGCTCATCGGAAATTGCAAGTTTTCTTTCCTGATTTCCGGGAATTTCCTTGCACCCGGCAGAGCCGGGCGGTCCGGAGCGCATAAAAAACGATCCCGGAATTCCTTTCGGGGAAAATCCGGGATCGGTTCGAATCGCAGTCCGTTTCCGGAGACGGTCAATAGTTTTCCGCCTCAATCTGGAAATAGGCTTTCGGATGCTTGCAGGTCGGGCACATTTCCGGAGCTTTCTCTCCGATGTAGATGTGGCCGCAGTTCATGCAGACCCATTTCTGCGGAGCAACGCGGACAAACACTTCGCCCTTCTTGACGTTCTCAAGAAGTTTCCGATACCGTTCCTCGTGATGCTTTTCAATCGCGGCGACGCGTTCAAACTGGCGGGCGATCTCATCATACCCTTCCTCTTTCGCCTCTTTTGCGAAGTTCGCATACATCTCGGTCCACTCTTCGTGTTCGCCGGCTGCGGCGGCTTCGAGATTTGCCATCGTGTCGCCGATGCCGTTCAGGTGTTTGAACCAGAGTTTCGCGTGTTCCTTCTCATTTCCGGCGGTCTCTTCGAAAATCGCCGCAATCTGATTGTATCCCTCTTTGCGGGCGACGCTCGCAAAATAGGTGTACTTGTTCCGCGCCTGGGATTCCCCGGCAAATGCGTATGCAAGATTCTTCGCCGTCTTGCTTTCCATGAAATCTGCCATTTTTCTCCTCCTCTTTGTTCTGTTGTTACGGAATGATTTCCGTAATAATTAATAATAATTCCTATTTTTATTTTTTCAAGCGGAAGTTTCTCTTTTTTTCAAAATTTCTTTGAGGGCGGACGCGAGCTGATCGGGGCAGGATGTGGGTTTGGGTCCGCAATGGACGCCCTCAAGCAGAGCGATCACTTCTCCGGCCTTGCGGCCTTTGACCAGACGGGAAATACCGGTCAGGTTTCCGGGGCATCCGCCGAAAAACTCCACGGATTCGATCACGTCTCCATCCAGTTCCAGCGTGATTCTTCTGGAACAGACCATCGGCGACGGTGTAAATGTATATGCCTGTTTCATAAAAACTCCTGTCTCAGCGCAATCCGCTGATTAGTTTAATCCATTTTTGCGGGAAATCAATGGAGATTTCTGAAAAAACTTTATTTACAGCAGAAAAAACACATTTCCGTTTTCCAGGATCTCCGCAAAAAAACCGCCGGAGGAATCCGGCGGTTCTGGAGGGAAACCCTCTTATTCCCACTCGATGGTTCCGGGGGGCTTGGGAGTCATGTCGTAGACGACGCGATTGACACCCTCGACTTCGCGGATAATGCGTTCGGTCATTGTGTCGAGCAGTTCCCACGGCAGACGGACAACCTGTGCTGTGACGGCGTCGACGCTGTTGATGGAACGGATCGCGATCACATAATCATAGGTGCGTTTGTGATTCTTCATGCCGACCGTCTTGACCGGGACGAAAATCGCGAATGTCTGCCAGGTTTTATGATACCATCCGGATTTCAGCAGCTCTTCCGTGACGATGGCGTCGGCTTCGCGGAGGATCCGGAGGGTTTTCCGGTCGATCGCGCCGAGATGGCGGACGCCGAGGGAAGGACCGGGGAACGGATGGCGGTCGATGAGTTCGGAGGGGAGTCCCAGCATCCGGCCGACCGCGCGGACCTCGTCCTTGAAGAGGCGTTCCAGCGGTTCCACCAGTTTGAATTTCAGGTCCTTGGGCAGTCCGCCGACATTGTGATGGCTCTTGATGACGCCCGCCGGATTCCCGTCGAGCGGAATGCTTTCGAGAATATCCGGATAAATGGTTCCCTGTCCGAGGAAAGGTGCGTCGATTTTCGCCGCGGCCTCGGCAAAAACGTCGATGAACTCCTTGCCGATGATCTTGCGTTTCTGTTCCGGATCCGTGACGCCCTGAAGTTTGTCGAGGAAGCGGTCGGACGCGTCGATGTAGCAGAGGTTCATGTCGAAATTCCGGGCGAAGACCTCCTGCACCATTTCCGGTTCGTTCTTCCGCAGAAGCCCGTGGTTGACGAACACGCAGGTCAGCTGTTTGCCGACCGCCTTGTGAATCAGCGCCGCCACGACGGAGGAATCCACTCCGCCGGAAAGCCCGAGGATCACTTTCTTATCGCCGACCTGTGCCCGGATATCGGCAATAGCCTCCTCGATAAATTTCTCCATGGTCCAGGAGCCGGAGCATCCGCATTCCGTTTTGCAGAACTCCACAGCCCGGTCCACAAGTGCGGCGGTGTTGTCGTCCGCTCCGACCGTCATCCGGAAGACCGGAAGACCGAGCGAAAGAAAACGTTTTTCCTCCTCTTCATGAGCGGGCGCTCCGGCGTCGGCGCAGAGGATGAGCCCGACCGGCTTCTCCTGCATGAGACGTTCCGCGCTCACCGTGTACGGCATGACCATCGTATAGATGTGACGGTCCCGGATGGAGCGTGCGATCTTCTGAATCCCGTCGCAGACAAAATTCAGAAGCACGACTGTTTCTGGTGTTTGTTTCATTCATCTCTCCTGATCTTGAAACACGTTTGAATCAAAATACACGTTTTTTGCAGATTCGTCAAATGCCGGAGCGTATTTTTTTGCAATTTTTACCATTTCCCGGCGGAGTTTCCGGAGAAACCCGGCCGCCCCCCTTCCGCCGGAACCGCGCCGAAAGGGACAGTGCCGCACCGGTTCTGCTGTGAAAAATAAACATATCCGGATTCACAATCGGTTCCGATGCTCTTTTTTCTCTGTATTTTCCGCTCAAACAGGATTCTTTTTTCCAAATAATTAATTTTTATTAACTTTATTCTTTTTTTTCTTGTATTTTCCTAAATCCTCATTATATTAACCGGAATGATATTGGAAAAGAAAAACAGAATCATATTTATGGAAGGAGAACAATATGGCGGAAGAACTGCAGGGACTTCTGGACCGCATCCAGACGGAAGGAATCGAAAAGGCGGAAGCGGAAAAAGCGACCATTCTCGGGAACGCGAAAGCGGAAGCCGCAAAGATCATCGAAAAAGCCAAAGAGGAAGCGGCCACCATCGTAAAGAAAGCCAATGAAGAAGCGGAAATCAGCGTGAACAAAGGCAATGCGGCGATCCGCCAGGCGGCGCGCGATGTGCTCATTGCGCTCCGCGCAGACATCGAAGCCCGTCTGAAAGCGCTCGTGACGGAAAGCATCGGGCAGGCAATGACCCCCGATGTCATGGGAAAGATCATTCTGGAAATGGTGAAGGCATACCGGGAAAAGAATCCGACCGGCGATGCGACCGTGGAACTTCTGCTTCCCCAGAGCGAAGCGGGACAGATGGCGGAACTGCTGAAAGGTTCGCTTCTGGCGAATCTGCGTGCAAATCCGGTGATCCGGATCAACGCCGACGCGGCATCCGGGCTTCAGATCGGCTTCAAGGACTCCGACGTGTTTCTGGATTTCACCGACGAAGCGCTTTCCGATGTGATCTGCGCGTATGTGGGCCCCAAACTTGCAGCGGCGCTCAAAGGCTGACGCCGGGATCGGAGCTGAAGCATGGTCCTGTTTGCCCTGATCGCCTCGCTGCCCCAGCTGAAGTGGGACGAAGCGCCGTTCCTCACGATGGAGGAACTGCAGGATGCGACGTCTCTCTATCTGGACACGACGCATTCCGGTCTGTTCCGGAAACTGAGTCTCTCTGCGGAGGCGGGAGAGTTTCCGAAAAAGACTCTTGCGTCGAATTATCTTGCCTGGGAGACCGCGTTCCGCAACACCATCGCCAGACTCCGGGCGGCCCGTCTGAACGTGGATGCGGCAGCCTACCTCCATGCGGACGGATCCTATGAGACCGATGCGGACCGGTCCGTCCGGGAGGCGTTCGCCGCGGGGAATCCGCTGGAACGGGAAAAGCTGCTGGATCTCGCCCGCTGGCGGAAAATCGAGGAATTTGAATTTGGAAACCGGTTCAACTTCAATGTTCTCTGCGCGTATAAACTGAAGTTGGAACTGTTGCTGAAGTGGAAGGCGAGAGACGCGGAACGTTCGCAGAAGAATCTGGATCTCGCCGCGGCGGAGGTCCGCAAAGAGGCCGTCTGACGGCTTTCCGGTATCGCAACTAAGAAAAGGGAGATTGAATCCTATGCTCGAAAACAAGAAAATGGGCCGGATTGTCGGCGTCAACGGCAACCTTCTGACCGTTGAGTTCGACACCAGCGTCACACAGAACGAAGTCGCCTACGCACTTGTCGGCGACAGCAGACTCAAATGCGAAGTCATCCGGGTAAGAGGCTCCAGAGCCGACCTTCAGATCTTCGAAAGCTCCGCCGGACTCAAAGTCGGCGACAATGTCGAATTCACGGATGCGCTTCTGAGCGTCAAACTGGGTCCCGGACTGCTCCGGCAGGTGTACGACGGCCTTCAGAACCCGCTCGAAAAACTCGCCGAGAAAGCCGGCTTCTTCCTGAAACGCGGACTCTATCTGGATCCGCTCGACTATGAATCCGCCTGGGCGTTCACCCCGACCGCCAAAGTCGGCGACAAGCTCTCGGCCTCCGACAAGATCGGCTGGGTTCCGGAAGGCATCTTCCAGCACAGCATCATGCTCCCCTTCTCCTTCAAGGGAGTCTGGGAGATCACCGAGATCGCTTCCGCGGGAACCTACAAGCTCAATGACACAATGGCAAAGGTCCGGAATTCCAAAGGCGAGGAACGCATCGTCACCATGGTACAGGAATGGCCGGTGAAAATTCCGATCTCCTGCTACAAGGAAAAACTCATGCCGACCGAGCCGATGATCACCCAGATGCGGACGATCGACACCTTCTTCCCGGTTGCCAAGGGCGGTACCTTCTGCACCCCCGGACCCTTCGGTGCGGGCAAAACCGTGCTTCAGCACTCTCTCAGCCGGAATGCCGAGGCGGATGTGGTCATCATCGCAGCCTGCGGCGAGCGGGCGGGCGAAGTGGTGGAAATCCTGCGCGAGTTTCCGCATCTGGAAGACCCGCGGACCGGCAAGCCGCTGATCGACCGCTCCATCATCATCTGCAACACCAGTTCGATGCCGGTGGCGGCCCGTGAAGCGTCGGTCTACACGGCGGTGACGCTGGCGGAGTACTACCGGCAGATGGGACTCAACGTTCTGCTGCTTGCGGACTCCACGTCCCGGTGGGCGCAGGCGCTCCGCGAGATGTCGGGCCGTCTGGAGGAGATCCCGGGCGAGGAAGCGTTCCCGGCCTATCTGGAGTCGCTGATCGCCAGCTTCTACGAACGGGCGGGACTGGTGGTTCTGAACGACGGGACCCGGGGTTCGGTGACCATCGGCGGCGCGGTGAGTCCGGCAGGAGGAAACTTCGAAGAGCCGGTCACGCAGGCGACCCTGAAGGTGGTCGGCGCGTTTCTGGGGCTCTCGCGGGAACGTTCCTCGGCGCGGCGCTATCCGGCAATCCATCCGCTGGAGAGCTGGAGCCATTACAAGAGCATCGTCGAAGAAGGCGAGATCAAGCGGGCGCGGGAGATTCTCCGCCGCGGCAATGAGATCAACCAGATGATGAAAGTGGTCGGCGAGGAAGGCACCCATATTGATGATTTCGTGATCTATCTCAAGAGCGAATTCCTCGACTTTGTCTATCTTCAGCAGAACACGTTCGACGAGGTCGACGCGGCCTGCAGCGCGGAACGCCAGAAGTATGTGTTCCGGCACGTGGTCGGCGTGCTGAACGATGAATTCCGCTTCGACGACAAGGACGCCGCACGAAGATTCTTCCTTGAACTGAGACAGCTGTTCACCGACTGGAACTATTCTCCGTTCAACTCCGATAAGTTCAAACAGGGCGAAGAAGCCATCGCCGCGAAAATCAAGGAGAGACTCGTCAATGCGTAAGGTTTATCACAAAATCATTCAGATTGCCGGCAACGTGATTACGGTCGAGGCGGACAATGTTGCATACAACGACCTTGCGGAGGTCACGAGCGCCCGCGGGACGTCGCTTGCGCAGGTGATCCGTCTTCAGGACAACAAAGTCTATCTTCAGGTGTTTGCGGGCTCCCGCGGCATCAGCACCGGCGACGAAGTCCGCTTCCTGGGCTACCCGATGAAGGTCTCCTCTTCGACCGATCTTCTCGGCCGCGTGTTCAACGGAGCGGGACGGCCCCGCGACATGCGTCCGGAGATCACGTCCGACATGATCGAGATCGGCGGACCGTCTGTGAATCCGGCGAAGCGCATCATTCCCCGGAAGATGATCCGGACCGGTATTCCGATGATCGACCTGTTCAATACGCTGGTGGAATCGCAGAAACTGCCGATCTTCTCGGTTGCGGGAGAGCCGTACAACCAGCTGCTCGCCCGGATCGCGATGCAGGCGGAGGTCGATGTGATCATCCTCGGCGGAATGGGACTCAAATACGACGACTACCTCTATTTCCGGAATGTTCTGGATGAACACGGAGCGCTCTCGCGTTCGGTGCTGTTCATTCACACGGCGGCGGACCCGATCGTGGAGTGCCTGCTGGTTCCGGACATGTGCCTTGCGGTGGCGGAAAAATATGCGCTGGAGAAGAAGCGCGTGCTTGTGCTGCTCACCGACATGACCAACTTTGCCGATGCGATGAAGGAAATCGCCATCACGATGGAACAGATTCCGTCCAACCGCGGTTATCCGGGCGATCTCTATTCGCAGCTGGCGTCGCGTTACGAGAAGGCGGTCGACTTCGACGGAGCCGGCTCCATCACGATTCTGACGGTCACCACGATGCCGGGCGACGACGTCACCCACCCGATCCCCGACAACACCGGATACATCACCGAAGGCCAGTTCTATCTGAAGAACGGACGCATTGAACCGTTCGGTTCGCTGAGCCGTCTCAAACAGCAGGTCAACGGCAAAACCCGCGAAGACCACCGCGCCATCATGGACACCATGATCCGCTTCTACGCCGACTACAAGGAGACGCTGGAGAAGCAGTCGATGGGCTTCCAGATGAGCAACTGGGACAAGAAACTCCTCCGCTACGGCGTGGCGTTCGAAAAGCAGATGATGGACCTCTCGGTCAACATTCCGCTGGAGGAGGCTCTTGATGAAGGCTGGAAAATCCTTGCGGAGTGCTTCGACAAAACCGAAACGGGCATCAAAACCGAACTGGTCGAAAAATTCTGGCCGAAATGACCGGGAGAGTGCGCAATGCCGAAAGTCAAATTAACCAAAACAGCCTTGAAGCAGGAGCGGGATTCGCTGAAGCAGTTTCAGAGATTCCTGCCGACGCTTCAGCTGAAAAAACAGCAGCTCCAGATGGAAATGCGGACCTGCCTGGACCGCATTGAGCGGAACCGGGAGATCGAACGCGAAACCAAGGAAGCTCTTGCGTCGTGGACCGCGCTGTTCGGCGACCCGGAATCGGTGGAAAAGATCCGGCGCAATCTCTCGGTGAGCGAAGTGATCACCGGAGAGCAGAACATTGCGGGCGTCGACGTTCCGGTGTTCAAGGAGGTGGTTTTCGACTACAGGCCGTTCGATCTTTATGCGGACGATCCCTGGCTCGACGACGCGGCGGAGTCCGTCAAGAAGATCGTTTCCATTCAGGAGGAGCGCGCCGTCATCCGAAAACAGTATGAGCTGATCGCCGATGAACTGCGGGTCACAACCCAGCGGGTCAATCTGTTCGAAAAGGTCAAGATCCCCGAATGCAAGGAGAACATCCGCGCCATTCAGATCTATCTTGGAGACATGGACACGGCGGCGGTTGCCCGCTCTAAAATCGCGAAAAAGAAACTGCAGGAGACCGTGGCATGATTATTCCGATGAAAAAAATCACGGTTCTCTGTCTGGAATCCGACAGAATCCGGACTCTTGAGAAGCTCCGCGAGCTTTCCATTCTGCACACCTCGGTTTCCGCGACGGCGGAGACCGCCGATGCCGCCTCGGCCGCCAAACGGCTTGCCGAAGTAAACCGCGCCGGACTGGCGCTGCTCGAACGCAAAAGCGTCTCCAAGGCGCCGGCGATCGACGCGGAAAAGGCGGTCGACCGGGTCAACGAAATCCTGGATGCCCGCAACGCGGCGGAAAAGTCGCTGGAGAATCTTTCCAAGGAGTATGACCGCCTTCAGCCGTGGGGGAATTTCTCTCCGGCGCAGATCCATGAACTGGAGAAGAAGGGAATTTTTGTAGTTCTCTGCACGGCTTCGCCGAAATTCATGCCGGAGATTCCGGAAGGGGTTTCCGCAACGGAGATTGCAAGGAGTTCCGCTCAGGTCTGTCTTGCGCTGATTTCGCGCGAGCCGATTGACACAAAAAATCTGAACACGGTTCAGCTTCCGGAACGGTCGATGAAGGAAATCGCGGATGAAATGGAAGAACATCGTGCGGAACTGCGCGAACTGGACGGGAAACTGGAAGAGCTGACCGCGTCTCTGGATGCGATCCGCGCCTACCGGACGGAGGTCGAAGACGAACTCACGTTCCTCCGGAACCGCGACGGAATGGCGGAGGACCGCGCAGTGGCCTATCTGAACGGCTACGTCCCGGAAGACAGAGTTGCGGAACTTCGGAAAGCGGCTTCCGCAAACGGATGGGCGCTGCTGATCACCGATCCGGACCCGGGCGACGATCAGGTCCCGACCTGCATCCGCAAGCCGAAATGGCTGGACATCATGGATCCCCTGTTCGACTTCATCGGCGTCACGCCGGGATACCGGGAGAATGATGTGAATCTGTTTTTCCTGATCTTCTTCCCGATCTTTTTCGGAATGCTGATCGGGGATGCGGGATACGGAGTGCTGTTTATCGCAACGGCGCTGATCTGCAAATACACGGTCTGCCGGGGCAAGGAGGGAGCACGTCTTCCGCTGAATCTGTTCCTGATGCTGTCGTGCATGTCGCTGATCTGGGGATGGCTGAACGGTTCATGGTTCGGGATTCCCCGCGCTTCGCTGCCGGCATTCATGCGGGGAATCGACTTCCTGGCGGATCCCGCGAACAGTCCGCTCGCGTGTGAGCTGGCGGAAAAGCTGAAGCAGAATCCGGCCGGATTGAAAGACAAGTTCATTCAATGGCTCTGTTTTCTGCTGGCGGCGCTGCAGCTTTCGGCGGCGCGGCTGTTCAAAACGATCGTGGATCTGCGGCACAGCTGGCGCGCGCTGGGAAATCTCGGGTGGGCGCTGCTGATCTGGGGCAACTTCTTCACGGCGGTGAATCTGATCGTCTTTTCCGGAACGTTTCCGACGTTCGCGTATTATTTCTACGGGATCGGCGTGGTGCTGATCATCGGAACCATTACGCTGGAAGCGGCGCTCAATCTTCCGTTCGCGCTGATCGGAAGTTTTGTGGATGTGCTCTCCTACATCCGTCTGTTTGCGGTGGGGCTTTCCGGAACCTATATTGCGGAAAACTTCAACAAGATGGGCGGAATGGTGCTGGACGCCCTGCCCCGGAATCTGTTTGTCATCGGACTGATCTGTCTGATTCTTGTGGCGGTGTTCGGGCATATCCTGAATATCGCGCTCGGATTCCTCGGCGTTCTGGTCCATGCGATCCGACTCAACACGCTGGAATTCTCGAACCACATGGAAATGCAGTGGGCGGGAATCCGATATAAACCCTTCTCAAAGACCAAAAACCCAATCAAAGAGAATAACAGCAAAACAGGAGAAAAACAATGAGCATGTTACTCGCGGCAGCGGCAGACGCTGCAAACGCAGCCCAGGCTGCGGCCACCATCGTCCCGGACTACGCACAGAAGGCGCTCGTCTTCGCAGCGGCGTTCTCCTCCATCGGTTTCGCGGCCATCGGTTCCGCCTACGGCGCCGGTGCTGCCGGATGCGCCGCCATCGGAGCGTGGAAAAAATGCTATGCGCAGAACAAGCCCGCTCCCTTCCAGCTGCTGATCTTCGCCGGAGCCCCGCTCTCTCAGACCATTTATGGTATGATTATTATGTTCATTATCATGGGTGCGGCGGGGGATGCGACGCTGCTGGCCTCCAAGCCGGGAATCTGGTTTGTGTATATGATGGTCGGTATTCTTTCCGGTATTTCCATGGGAATTTCCGCCCTCTGGCAGGGACTTTCCGCTGCGGCATCCGCCGATGCGTTCGCGGAAACGGGGAAAGGATTTACCAATCAGCTGATGGTTCTCGGTATCGTCGAAACCGTCGCGATCTTCGTGATGGCGTTCGCAATCGTTCTTCTCAGCTCGTTCTGAGGCTGGGGAAACTGAACGTTTTTGCGGATACTCAAAAAGCGGACTTCCTTCAAAGGGGGTCCGCTTTTTTTGTTTCAGTGGATTGGAATAATGGGAGTGCGGCTTGGATTTCGTGCTTTGCACGACCAGCGTTTCGCCGCTGGACCGCGACAAGGACGGAGTCCTTGACCCGGGAAAATGCGACTGCATTTTCCCGTTCCGGAGTCAGCGGCCGGTGATGTCGTGTTTCACGATGTCGCCGGGCATGGTGCACTGATCCGCCCAGATTTTGCGGCCGGGGTAGATGGATGTGTGGATGCCGGTATGGACGTTTTCGCCGATGATTGAGCCGAATTTGCGTCGGCCGGTATCCAGAAGTTTGCCGCAGACTTTGCTGGTATGGTTTTTGCCGTCGTGGCGGAAATTCGATGTGATCGTTCCGGCGCCGAAGTTGGTGAAGGAGCCGACGATGCTGTCGCCGATATAGCTGAGGTGTCCGGCGGAAACCTTGTTCATCAGAATGGAGTTTTTGATTTCGACCGCCTGTCCGACATGGCAGTTGTCGCCCAGCGACGTATTGCCGCGGAAGTAGCAGTTCGGACCGATCTTGCAGTTTTTCCCGATGACCGTCACACCTTCCATATAAACTCCGGGAAGCACCACGGATCCCTCTCCGAGAATTAGGATTCCATCAATATGAGCCCCTTCCCGGACCGTTCCGGAGATCTTGCTTTCCGTGATTTCGGAAAGCACCTCTTCGTGAACCCGGAGCAGATCCCAGGGATAGCGGATCCGGAAACTGGCCTCGTCGGCCGGAATGGTCACCGCCCCGGACGGAAGTTCTCCGGAGGGAGAACGCCAGGCAAGCGGCTGCTGTTCCGCATCCAGAAGAATGTACGGTCCCGGAAGCGCGGCCAGCCGTTCCAGAAGAGCTTTGGAAGGCCAGAATGCGATCGTTGCCGTAATCATATCGGAACTGTTGAAATCGCAGACCGCCCCTTCCCAGCGGGAGAGGATCACATCGTTGACATTGGTTCCCGCCATTTCCAGTTCCGCAAGCGAGCGGTGGCAGCAGAGCGGAGCAAGGGTCTCACGGGTTTCGTTGCGGAGAATTTGAATCAGCATCAGCAGAGTTCCTTTTGAATATGGCTGCAGAGAGTTTTGATCCAGCGGTCGGCCAGTTCGGCGGACTTGCATTCGACCAGGACGCGGATTTTGTTTTCTGTTCCGGAATAGCGGATGACGACCCGGCCGTCGTCACCGAACTCCTGTTCGGCGCGGGCGATCAGATCGGAAAGGCCGGGGATTTCGGCAACAGGGACTTTTTCGCGGACCTTCATGCTCTCCAGATGCTGGGGATACTCCTCCATGAACGACGCCATTTCCGCGAGCGTCATGTTTTTCTCCTTCATCAGTTTGAGGACATGGAGCGCGGAGATGATTCCGTCGCCCGTGGTGGCGTAGTCCAGGAAGATGAGGTGGCCGGACTGTTCTCCGCCGAGTTTGATGTTTTTCTCTTTCATCCGTTCGATCACATAGCGGTCGCCGACTGCGGTGACCTCCACCTGAATTCCGGCCTGCTTCATTGCAGCGATGAGTCCCATATTGCTCATGCTGGTCACGGCGATCGAATCGGACGTGAGTTTGCCTTCCGCCTTGTAATCGAGTGCGCAGAGGCCGATGATGCGGTCGCCGTTGACGACATTGCCCTCTGCGTCGGAGAAGATCACGCGGTCGGCATCCCCGTCGAGAGAAATTCCGACATCGGCATGGTGTTCCCGGACCAGGCGGCACATCTCCTCCGGATGCGTCGCTCCGCAGTTTTCGTTGATGTTGGTGCCGTTCGGCGACGTGGAAACGGAAATCACTTCGACGCCGAGTTCCTTGAGAATCAGCGGCGCGATGTAGTAGGCGGCGCCGTTCGCGCAGTCGAGCACGGCCTTGATTCCTTTGAGACTGCGGTTCTGGATGGAGCTTTTCGCAAATTCGATATACCGTCCGCGGGCATCTTCGATGCGGTACGCTTTTCCAATGCGGCGGGGGGTGATTTCCGGAACTTCGCCGAGGATGATCTTTTCGATTTCGTCCTCGGTTTCGTCGGGGAGTTTGAATCCGTCGGCGCTGAAGATTTTGATTCCGTTGTCGTCGGAGGGGTTGTGGGAGGCGGTGATCATGATCCCGCAGTCCGCCCCCATCGACCGGACCAGATGGGCGACCGCAGGAGTCGGCATCGGTCCGATTTCGAGCACGTCCATTCCCATGCTGAGCATTCCGCTGGTGAGCGCGGTTTCGAGCATATATCCGGAAAGGCGCGTATCCTTGCCGATGACGGCTTTTGCCGTCCCGCTGGACTTCGCATAGATCTGTGCAACCGCCTTTCCGACTTTGAGAGCAATTTCAGGGGTGATCGGGTATTCGTTCGCTTTTCCGCGGATTCCGTCCGTGCCAAATAATCTAGCCATCTTCGGATCTTGTCCTTTCTGAAAAATTCATCGAAAAATTCTGACTGGTAAGATACTCCTCCGCGCTCGAAAAAACAACCGGGCAATGAAAAAATTTACGCAAAAAACGATTACAATCCGGCAATCCGGAGAGACCGCGGACCGGGAAAAATCTCCGGTAGGCGCGGACACGCTGTTTCACCGGGAGAAATTCGGATAAAAATTTTCTTTTCACTTGCGCTTTTCCCGAACCGAAGCTACATTTCCGGAAACCAAGAGAAATTCCGGACCGCTCACCTCCGGAGGAAAGGACGCCATGCTGCAGCAACTGATTGATCTTCTGGATTCCGGAGTCACGCTTCCCGGGGGGAGCGCCTGCGTTTCCGGGGGACCGATGACGTTTTTCCGTCTTCAGGACGGGATGCCGCCGGATGAGAACGGCGCGGCCGCGCTGTTTGTGGAGAAGGATGCGCTCCGTGTCCTGGGAGCCTTCCGCGACTCCGATATCGGAAACGCCGCCCGGAAGAACAACGAGCAGACCTGGAAAACCGGAGATGTCATGGAATGCTTTGTCCAGCTTCCGGGAAAAGAAGATTATTTTGAGTTTCATGTGACTCCGGAGAACTATACGCTTCAGCTCCATCTTCCCTCGGAAAGCCGGAAGAGCGAAGGGAGCTTTGAAGAGAAGCTCTGTGAAACCGGGCTCCGGACGACGACCCGCTGTGAACCGGAGCGGAACCTCTGGTGCGGAGAGCTGGTCATCCCGTTTGCGGGAATCGGGCTGACGGAAGAACTGCTGAACGGGCTCTCCTTCGCGATCTGCCGGTACAACTACAACGGGGGAAAGGAGCCGGAAATCTCGTCAACCGTCAGCTTTTCCGGGGAGACCTTCCACGCACCGGCGCAATGGCATGTCCTCCGGGCCTGAACATTCCCGGAAAGTTGAAAGAAGGACTTTAAAACCGCGGGAAGAAGGAGTATATTACTTCCGAATTCTTGTGAATGAATTAAGGAAAACGCCATGACTTCTGGAAAAATTTTTTCACTGCTTCCGCTGTTTCTTCTGCTCCTGCTTGCAGCGGCCTGTCAGACCGATTACAGGACAAATGCGGCGGAACGCGCCCGTTCCTACGCGCTTGAGCGCACCCGGGATCTTCCGGAATCGGACCGGAACTTCATCCGCTACAATGATCCGATTCTGATGTCCAATCTTATGTTTGCCTTCCGTCCGCCGGTTTTCACATCGCTCGGGGACGGCCCCAGCCGGTTCAACGACCGGGCTCCGGAACGGAACAGCAACTATGATTTCATGCACTCTGCATTTGTCTGGCATCTTCCGAAATCCGGATTTTCAGTTGTGGTGGACGGCGCGGGCGAACGCGATCAGCGCGGATGGGTGCCAACGCAGATGCTCTATAAGAAATTCATTCCGGAAAACACGGCATTTTCCGCGACGAAAATCAAAGCAGCCGGTTTCCTGGCGAATTTTTTTCCGGATCTGAAGATTGCGGAAATCAACGAAGTCCGATTCAACGAACCGCGGGTCGCTGTGACGGGCTTTCTGCTGACGCCTCCTGAATCCGCAAATCGCGACATCCAGGTCAGGAAATGGATGGATTACATCCGCGGCGATGTCGGCCCCAAATCCGGCAAAGTCCAGATTTCCCTGATCTGGACCAGTCCGCTGGACGGGAAACAGATGGTTGTCACTGGAGAGGCTCCGAAAAAGAACCTGTACGGCTGGAAGCCCGTCAAGGCCTATCTGCTGGACCGCAAGGAACTGGACGAACAGATTCTCGACACCGCAATCTCCCTGAAAGATCCGAAAAATGAAGAAGGGGAGACCATTCTCACGCCGGAAGAGGAGGCGGATCCGCTGACCGATGAACCCGCCTTCCATGAAATGCAGCCCCGTCCGAGATAACCCCGCCATGCGCCAGGAGAATTTTCGTGCGTGCCGCACGGCTGCGGTCCTTCTGGGACTCTCCCTTCTGCTGCCCGCGGCGGGAATCGCGGCGGGACAGCGTCTCGCGGGAGGAGACTGGAATACGCTTCTGGCGTTCTGGAAGACGGAATCCGGACTGCGCCTGCTGCTGTTTTTCCCGCTCGGACTCGGGATTCCGCTGATTCAGAGCATCTGGCTGCTGCGGACACGGCCGAAACGGGTGATGCTGCTTCCGGCGTCGGCGGCGCTTCCTGCATTGTTGCCGCTTCTGCTGTTTCGGATCAATGTGCTGTTTGTACTGTTTGTGTGTCTGGCGCTGCTGTCGCTGGGCTTTCTTCTGACGCCCCGGCTGTCGCCGGGCGGACGATTCGGAGATTTTGAACGGATTCCGCCGGTTCTGGCGCTGAAGGGATTCTGTCTTCTGGAGGCGACGGGAACTGCACTGTCCCTGTTTCCCCTGCTCGGGAGCGGGGAATGGCGGATGCAGTTCCTGACAGGGGAAGTTCTGTTTCTTGGATTTCTCGGACTTCTCTATTTTGGCGTGTCACCGCTTCTTCGGCGGAGTCCGGGCGGATGACAAAGCGATTCCGGACCGCCTATCTGGAACTGACGAACATCTGCAACCGGCGGTGTACGTTCTGCCGGGGAAGCAGCCGGCCGCCGGACTGCATGCCGGTTTCCCTGTTTGCCGGACTGGCGCCTCAGACTGCGGAACTGGCCGACATGGCCTATCTGCATATTCTAGGTGAAGCGCTTCTGCATCCGGAACTGAAGGAGATCACCTCCATTGCCCGCCGGTCAGGACTTCCGCTCGGCATGACGACCAACGGGACCTTGTTCGGCCATCCGAACGCCGCCGTTCTGAACGATCCTGTCTACCGGCGCCTGAACATTTCCCTGCATTCCGGCGTGGAGGAGTTTCTGGAGGAAATTTTTGATTTTTCCGGACAGCTGCTTTCCTGCAATCCGAATCTGCGGATCGACTATCGGCTCTGGGATGCGGGGGAGTTCCGCCAGGTGCGGGAACGGATTGCCGGGCACTATCGCCTTTCTCCGGAAAAGCTCACCCGGAGCGGCGGACGGGTCCTTCTGGCGGATCGTCTTTTTCTGCACATGGATGCTTTTTTTGAATGGCCCTCCCCCGATGCTCCGATCCGTTCGGGGAAAGGATTCTGTCACGGCGGGATCCGTCAGTTCGGAGTTCTTCTGGACGGGCGCGTCACCGCATGCTGTCTGGATGCGGATGGCGTCATGAACTTCGGCAATGCCGCGGAAGAGCGTCTTTCCCGGATCCTCTTCTCCCGTCGGTTTGAGCAGATGCGCAATGGATTCCTGCGGGGAGAGGTGCTGGAAAATCTCTGTCTGCGCTGCCGTTACCGGGAACGGTTCCATGGAACGGTTTCCATCTCCCGATGACCGGGAAGGAGGTTCTTTGCGGTCAGCCTTCCGCGTGCAGGATCATTCCGGAAGGATTCTCTCTCCGGAGACGGCGCATGGTGCGGCAGTAGTCCCATGCGAGAATCGCAGTGGCGCCGACCCATGCGAGCGGATTGGAAAGGCAGACCCCCAGATATCCCAGCCAGCCCGCCAGCCCGAAAGCACCCGCAACCCGCAGCACCAGCTCCACCACGCCCGCCATGAACGGAATAAACGCAAACCCCATCCCCTGCTGAACATTCCGGTAGATCAGCAGCATGGCCAGAATGGTGTAGCAGCTTGCGCTGGTGTTCAGGAAGATCTGGGAACAGCGGATGACTCCGGCATTCTGTTCTCCGATGAACCATGCGGTCAGCAGTGAACCGAAGGTAATCAGCAGGGCGCCCGCAATGAGGCTGAACGCGATCGCCATTGCAGAACACTGATACAGTCCCTTGCGGATGCGGGCGATATTTCCCGCGCCATAGTTCTGGGCGGCGAAGGTCGCCATTGCGATGCTGAAGGAAAAAAGCGGCTGAACGCAAAGCTGGTCGATGCGGCATGCGGCGGTATATCCCGCCACAGCGACCGGCCCGAAACCGTTCAGCGCCCGCTGCAGGATCAGGACGCCGACTGCCGTAACGGAGAACTGAAACGCCATCGGCAGCGCCACACGCAGATGTTCCCGGTAAAAAGCCCCGTTGAACTCCCAGTCGCGCAGATGGAGACGCAGGATCGGGAATTTCCGGATCATGAAAATCAGACACAGAAATCCGGAGAGGCCCTGAGCGATCACAGTTGCCCACGCGGCGCCGGCGACTCCGCTTTTCATGTTCAGGATGAAGTAAAGATCCAGAATCACGTTGACGATGGAGGAGACGATCAGGAAATAGAGCGGAGTCCGGCTGTCCCCGAGCGCACGGATGATGCTGGAAAGCATTCCGTAGAACACGAGGGTCCATGCGCCGTAAAAGATGACGACCAGGTAATTGCAGGTATCGTTGAAGATCTCTTCCGGCGTATCCATCAGGCGGAGAATGAAGCGCATTCCGCCGACGCAGAGCAGAGTCACCAGCAGCGTGACGGCGGAGCAGATGACCGTTGACGTTGCAACGGATCTCCGAACGCCTTCCTCGTCATGAGCGCCGAACCTCTGCGCCGTGATGACGGCCAGTCCGCTGGTGAGTCCGAAAAAGAAACCGAAGACCAGGAACATGATCGAACCGGACGATCCGCCGACCGCGGCCAGCGCCTTGTATCCGAGGGTGCGTCCGACGATAATGGTATCGGCCATATTGTAGAGCTGCTGAAACACATTTCCGGCGAGAAGTGGAAGAGTGAACCCCAGGATCAGCTTTGCGGGGTTTCCCACCGTCATATCTTTGATCATGCGGACACCCGGCGGCTCCTGAGTTCTTTCTGCAGTTCCCGGCGGACGGTCTCCCAGACACCGTCATGCTCGTTGTCCGCCTCCGTGATATGTGCGGCGATCTCCTTGAGGCCGGGATGCGCGTTGGCCATTGCATAGCTGTTCGGATATTTCAGGAACATGGAGGAATCGTTCAGGTAGTCGCCGAACACCATGCACTCTCCGGAAGAAATTCCGAGCCGGTTCCGCAGAAAATCCAGTGCCGCCCCTTTGGAAACCTCGGGATTCATGATATCGACCCAGGTCATGCCGGAAAGCACCACGGAAAAGGCGGAGGAAAGAACTCGCAGAGCCGGATAGACCACCGCTTCCGCATCCCGGGCGGAGAAGGCGGCGATCTTGCAGATCCGGTCCGCCTCCAGCACCTCGCGGATCGCGGAAACGGGAATTCGTTCCAGGCGGTCATTATAAAACCGGGCATTGCGGACGAATTCCGGATCGTCGTCCACGATGTATGCGCTGTTCAATCCGCAGAGAATCGGATAGACACGGGGAAGCCGGTGAATTTCCTCCAGGATCCGTTCCGCGCCGGACCGGGGAAGTTCGCTGAAAAACAGATTCTCCTTTCCGCGGAATACGATCGCGCCGTTTTCGGAACAGTAGCAGATCCGGTCCGCCACGTCTCCGAAGAGGTTGTAAAGATTGTAATACTGCCGTCCGCTCGCCACGACAAAAGCGATTCCGCGTTCACAGAGAGTTTCGATCATCCGGAACGTTTCTTCTGGGAGTTGCTTTCTGCTGTCGAGCAGGGTCCCGTCCATATCGGAGGCGATGAGTCTGATCATGATTCCGCGGCTTTCATTGAGATCGGTAATATAGCACATCCCGCATCAAATTCAACTTTTTTCCGGACCTCGGCGGAGAGGAAAGCGGCTGTGCGGTCAGTTTCCCTGCCAGGAGGAGTAGGGATTTTCGGCGAGGACGGAATTGGAGTAGCGATAGTCGCCGGTCACTTCCTCGCCGAGCCAGGGGGGGATCGGGAAACGCTGATTTTCCGACTCCAGTTCCAGTTCGGCAACGATCAGTCCGGCGTTTTCTCCGAGGAATTCATCGATTTCCCAGCGGTACCCGAGATATTCCACGGTGTGCCGGATTTTGGAAACCGTATTTCCTGTGCAGAAACGCTCCAGCATCTGCTCGGCATCCTCAAGCGGGATTTCATACTCGAACTCATCGCGGGAAAACCCTTTTACGGCGCTCTTGATTGTAATCCATGCGCGGGAACCGGCAATGCGGATGCGGCCGGAAAGGTGTTCCGGTCCGGAGCGGAACGGCAGATAGCGCTGTTTAAAAACGGCGGAGGCGCTCACACCGGAACGCCACGAATCGTCACGCAGCAGGAATTTTCGTTCAATTTCAATTCCCATGGACGGAATTCTCCCTTCGCGAAAGGATCAATGTTTTCAAATTGCGCAGGACCTCGGCGGACTCTTCGGTCTTCATGATCCGGATGGCGCGGTCGATCTGGAAAAGGCGGCGGCTGCGCACCCCTTCCTCCTCCCAGCGGGGGAGAATCCGTCGGATTTCCAGAGGATAGATCCGGGCGGAAGCGACATCGTCCGGCGTTTTGCTGATGTTGACGGTCCCGAGAACATGATTTTCACACTCTCCGACCACGCCGGCCTCCTCCAGGGCCTCTTTGGCGGCGGATGTCAATGTATCCAGCCGCTTAGCGATGTTTCCCTTCGGAAGGATCCATCCTCCTCCTGCGGAGGGGGTCACCAGCATCACCCGGATTTCGGAACCGTAGACAATATAGGGAGCGCTTCCGGACTGGAGGATCCGTTTTGCTTTCCGGGAAATTTTTTTTTCCGGACGGCTCCGGACGGCGGCTTTCAGGTTAACCGTTTTCACGATTGGCGTCGCCGGTATTCGTCTTGAATTGTTCCAATGCGGCAGCGAGGCGGTCATAGAGGCGGTAAAGTCCCACGCGGTCGGTGATGGACGCCGAAAGCATCCGGCGCGAGGCACCATCTTTGAAGACAACCTTCAGTTCCACATACCGGGAAAATTCGACCTTCAGCCAGATGAACACACATCCTGCCACAAGGATAATGAATCCGGGCATGTAATAAAGGCATGCCAGCGATCCGAGCAGGAACAGGAGAAATGCCGTTGTACAGGCGAATGCGCGGTGATCCACCTGAAAACTTTCCACGTCCTTCAGAGCAACCGGACGGCCGGGGAAGTGGACGATTCCATCCTGAACCGTAATTTCGGAATAATTTTTTCTTCGATGCAGTCTAATCTTCATGCTTGTGCCGCCAATCTGATCTCTTTGAGCTTGACTCCCGGAATCTTCAGAGATGGTTCATATACCGGGGCTGTAAATGTTTCGCGAGTTCCGGCAAAGATTTCCGCCAGGGCGGTTCCCTGATCTTTCGATGCCAGCCACAAACCGTATACGATTCCACCCAGCTGAGCGCAGTCGCCGATTGCATACACATCCGGCAGGGAGGTCTCAAACCGGTTGTTCACAACAATTCCGCGTTCGACCGCCGCCCCGGCCTCTTTTGCAAGAGAGGTTCTGGGACGGATTCCTGCGGAAATCAGCACGAGTCCGCTCCGGATCTCTGTTCCGTCGTCCAGGCGGAGAATCCATTCGTTTTCCGAGCGGGTCAGGGATTTCGGAGCGTGTCCGGTAAAGATCCGGTATCCGAGCTCTTCGAACTTTGCCTGAAGGATCGCCGATTCCTTTTCGGAGAGCTGTCTGGGCAGGAGACGCGGCATGTATTCCGCGATTGCCACCTTCAGTCCGCGCTCCCGGAGGGCGTTGGCGGCCTCCAGACCGAGGAGACCGCCGCCGATCACGGTTGCGGTCTGCACCTGTTTCACGAGTTCCGCGCAGCGTTTCATATCTTCCAGGGAACGCAGGGTCATCTCCGGGAGGGCGCCTTCGATCGGAGGGATCGACGCATCCGCCCCGGCTGCCAGAACAAGACGGTCATAGGCGAGGACACTGGAATCGGAAAGAGTCACCGTCTTCCGGTCCGGCTGAATGGAGACGGCCTCTGTTCCGGCGATGAACCGGATTCCGAGTTCCCGGATCGCCTCCGGAGATGCCAGAATCAGTTTTTCTTCCGGAAGAGTTCCGGCAAGAGCTTCGGGGAGACGCATTCTGGAATACAATCCATGCGTTCCTCCGTCGATGAGAGTGATCTCGGAAGATGGAGCTTTTTCTCTGAGAGTTTTTGCCGCGGTGAAGCCGGCGATTCCGCATCCGATAATGACTGTATTCATGCGCGTCCTGCTGCTGATTCGAGTTCCTGTCCGGGAAAATTTCTTTAACTCTTTCCGATGCAAAAACTTAACGCGCTGGACCTCGTTTCAAGCTGTTTTCACCGGAAAAATACATTGTTTAAATATAGACAGGATCTTAAAAAAATCAATAAAAGTTAAGAAAAAAAAGCAAAAAAAACCGGTTCCCGAAGAGGAACCGGTCTGTCGCAGGGACAATGGGAAACCGTCAGACGGTCTTTCCGCTGATGACGCCGTGACCTTTGAATGTACGGGTCGGAGCAAACTCGCCGAGTCTGTGGCCGACCATATTTTCGGTCACGAAGATGGAGACGAAGGTTTTTCCGTTATGCACATTGAAGGTATGTCCGACGAAATCCGGAATCACCATGGAACGGCGGGACCAGGTCTTGATCGGAGCCTTCTTGCCGGATTTCTCCATTTTCTCGATCTTTTCGATCAGATAATAGTCCACGAAGGGACCTTTTTTGATAGATCTGGGCATTATTTCTTCCTCCGTTCAACGATGAAGCGTTTGCTGTTCTTTCTCGGGCAGCGGGTCTTCTTGCCTTTGGCGAGCTGACCCCAGGGCGAGACGGGATGACCGCCGCCGCTTGTTCTGCCTTCACCGCCGCCCATCGGATGGTCAACCGGGTTCATGGCAAGACCGCGGACATGAGGTCTTCTTCCGAGATAGCGTTTCTTTCCGGCTTTTCCGAGGGAGACATTCATGTGATCGCCGTTTCCGACCTTTCCGATCGTTGCTTTGCAGGCGAGGTTGACGAGACGGACTTCACCGCTCGGCAGTTTGACCTGAGCATAATCTCCGTCCTTGGAACGGAGAAGGGCGACCTGCCCTGCGGAACGGACCATTTTGGCTCCGCGTCCGGGAATGAGTTCGATGTTGTGGATTTCGAGACCGACCGGAATATTGCGCAGAAGCATCGCGTTTCCGGGCTTCACCTCCGCCTGATCGCCGGAGAGAACCGTCTGGCCGACGGTCATGCCTTCCGGGGCGAGGATGTAGTTTTTCTCTCCGTCAGCATACGCCAGAAGGGCGATGAAGGCGGAGCGGTTCGGATCGTACTCGATCTGCTGCACGACGGCGGGAATGCCGTCTTTTGCGCGCTTGAAGTCGATCGCCCGGTAGCGGCGTTTGTTTCCGTTTCCGCGGAAACGGCTGGTGACGCGGCCGGCGTTATTGCGCCCGCCGGAGGATTTCCGGCCTTTTGTCAGGCTCTTTTCCGGAGCGGTGCGGGTCAGTTCGGCATAGTCAAGGACCGTGATGTATCTGCGGCTCTTGGTAATCGGATTATAAGATTTTGTCGGCATGTTGTTCTCCTTACGCGAGGTCGATCGAGCCTTCGGCGAGAGAAATGACGGCCTTCTTCCAGTCGGGGCGTTTGCCCGGGCGGGGAGATCTTCCGGAACGTTTCATCTTGCCTTTGCAGTGGATGATGTTAACAGACTTCACCTTGACGCCGTAGATTTCCTCGATGGCGTCGGCGACCTC
Source organism: uncultured bacterium (assembly GCA_949297765.1). Classification (GTDB taxonomy): domain Bacteria; phylum Verrucomicrobiota; class Lentisphaeria; order Victivallales; family UBA1829; genus UBA1829. Next base: position 29,529 of record CASFTV010000027.1, read on the forward strand.
AAGTTTGGTTGCCTTGGGAGCCACCTTGAAAGCATACTGGTTGGCTTCTTTCAGAACCGCGCTTTTCTCTGTTACGAGAATATTTCGAATGATTTCATAAGCCTTGGACATTTTCGCGTGCCTCCTCTCAGGCAAGACGCTTGACGAATTCGTCGAGCGCTTCCTTGGTGAACATCAACTTGTCGGAGTAGAGCACCTGATAGGTGTTCACCGACGCGGCCTTGATGAGAATCGCGAGAGGCAGATTGCCGGTCGCCCGCAGCTGGTTGTCCTCATACTCCTTAACGGCGATCAGGACTTTGGAAGCCTCCGCCTTGAAGGCTTTCAGAACAGCGACCGCGCTTTTGGTCTTGCAATCCTGCAGATCAAGATTTTCGAGAACGATCACGGAACCTTCCTTCACCTTCTCGGAGAAGGAGCGCTTGAGAGCGAGACGTTTGACTTTCGCATTCAGCTTGGTCGCGAAGCTGCGCGGCTTCGGTCCGAACGCGACACCGCCGTGGCGCCACACCGGATTCCGGGTGCTTCCCGCACGGGCGCGGCCGAGACCTTTCTGCTTGAACGGCTTCTTGCCGCTTCCGGCAACTTCCGCTCTGGTTTTCGTGGATGCTGTTCCGGCGCGGAGTTCCGCAAGGAAACCGACCACGGTATCGTGCACGGCCTGTGCACCTTTGTCAAATTCAAGACAGGAATCATCCAGCGTATAATCGCCGACCTTCTCCCCCTTGATATTGAAGATGTCAATATTCATGGACATTGTATCACCTGTTGTTTCGTTGTTGAGGGTTTCCGCCGCGGATTATTTCTTCTTGGCCTGCTTGACGAACAGTGTTCCGCCGTTCGGTCCCGGGACGGCGCCTCTTACGAACAGCAGATTCTCCTCCGCCGAGACGCTGACGATGCGAAGATTCTGAACGGTCCGGGAAGCATTTCCCAGCTGACCGGCCATCTTCTTGCCCTTGATGATATTGCCAGGCCACTCGCGGCATCCGATGGAGCCCGGCTTTCTGTGCCAGCCGCCGCCGTGACCGTCGCGTCCGCCTTTGAAGTGGTGACGGACCATAACGCCGTTGTAACCTTTACCTTTGGTGGTGCCTGTGATATCGAGGAATTCTCCTGCGGCAAAGATATCCGCCTTCACCACGGAACCGACGGTCAGATTGCAGTCGCCTTCCGTGCGGAACTCCTTGATCACTGCCGGCGGATTCTTTTCCAGACCGGCCTTCGCAACCATGCCGAGAACCTGTTTCGTGACATTCTTGACTTTTCGTGAGCCGAATCCAACCTGAACGGCGGTGTAGCCGTCCCTCTCCTGCGTCTTGACGTCAAGAACGACGCACGGGCCGGCCTCAATGACCGTAACCGGAACAAGTGTTCCTTTTTCGTCGTAGACCTGCGTCATTCCGACTTTTTTTCCGATGATCCCTTTCATTCTGCTCCTTCCGGGCACTTGCCCTCTCGGAAAAGGCCTTGGTGCCCAAGCTTGTTTCTCCTCCCTCGCAGGAGGAGGTTTTCTGCTGGAATTCTTATTTTCCAACCTTCAGTAAAATATCAACACCCGCGGGAAGATTCAGCTTCTTGAGTTCATCCACTGTCTTCGCTGTCGGATTGATGATATCCATCAGACGTTTATGTGTCCGGCTTTCGAACTGATCCATCGATTTCTTGTCAACATGCGGGGAGCGGTTGACGGTGTAGCGCTGGATGCGGGTCGGAAGCGGGATCGGTCCCGCAACCATGGACCCTGTTCTGCGAGCGGTGTTGAGAATCTCCGCAACAGACTGATCCAGGATACGATGCTCGTAAGCCTGAAGTTTGATACGGATCTTCTGGACGGGCTTTGCACTCGGTTTTGTGCTCATTTTTTATTCTTCTCCACAATTTTTTCTTGGACTTGACTCGGCACACGTTCAAACACATTCGGCTCCATCACATACGAGGCGCGCCCTTTCGAAAGAGAGCGGATCGCCGTGGCATATCCGAACAGTTCGGAGAGCGGAACATTCGCCACAATTTTCGTCGAACCATTTTCCGGCGTCAGTTCCGCAATCTGACCGCGGCGTTTGGTGATATCGCCGATGATGTCGCCCTGGTTTTCATCCGGGCAGGTGACTTCCACCTTCATAATCGGCTCAAGAAGACAGAGTCCCGCTTTCTTCGCAGCCTCTTTCAGGCCCATCGACGCGGCAATCTTGAACGCCATTTCCGAAGAGTCGACCGGGTGATACGATCCGTCCACGATATCGACGTTGAAGTCGATGATCGGATAACCGGCGAGAACTCCGGTCTGCGCGGCTTCGCGGATTCCCTGTTCGATCGGTTTGATGTATTCCTTCGGAATCGCTCCGCCGACGATCTTGTTCTGAATTGTAATTCCGTGTCCCTGCTCCATCGGCTGAACGTTCAGCACGCAATGGCCGTACTGACCGCGTCCGCCGGACTGGCGCACAAACTTCGAATCGTGGGATGCGGGTTTGAGCATCGCTTCGCGGTAGGCAACCTCCGGCTGACCGGCGACCGCTTCCACATGGAACTCACGAACCAGACGGTCCATGATGATTTCAAGGTGGAGTTCGCCCATTCCGGAGATGATGGTCTGTCCGGTTTCCTGATCGGACTTCATCGTGAAGGTCGGGTCTTCCTGGGCAAGAGCGATCAGCGCATTGGAGAGCTTGTCGCGGTCCGCGGTCGTTTTCGGCTCGACCGCAATGGAGATCACCGGATCCGGGAAGTGCATGGATTCCAGAACAATCGGATTCTTCTCATCGCAGAGTGTGTCGCCGGTGGTCACGTTTTTCAGGCCGACCGCCGCGGCAATGTCGCCGCAGAAGATCTGTTCGCGTTCCTCGCGGGAGTTCGCGTGCATCTGAAGAAGACGGCCGAACCGCTCGCTCTTTCCGGTACGGGGATTCAGAAGAGTCTGACCGCAGGTGGCGGTTCCCGCATAAATCCGGAAGAAGAAGAGTTTGCCGACATAGGGATCTGTCGCAATCTTGAAGGCAAGGGCCGTGAACGGCTGATCGTCCCCGCAGTGGACTTTCACTTCTTCGTCCATGTTGTAGGGATTGTGGCCGACGGTTTCCCAGATGTCGACCGGGGAAGGAAGGTAGTCCGCCACCGCGTCGAGCAGCGACTGAACGCCTTTGTTTTTGAAAGCTGAACCGCAGAACGCAGGGACCAGTTTGCCGGCCAGAACGGCTTTCCGGATGACCGGACGCAGTTCTTCCGCCGGGATATCCTCTCCTTCAAGGAAGCGCATCGCGATATCATCGTCGAAATCCGCCAGCTTCTCAACGAGTTCGTCATGATATTTCTTTGCAAGGTCCATCATATCCGCGGGGATAGGAATATCAAGCGGTTTTTCTCCATTGTCTCCGTTGAATTGAATGGCCTTCATCTCAAGGATGTCGATCAGACCAGTGAAATTGGCTTCCGCGCCGATCGGAATCTCCAGAGGCATGGCATTGACTTTCAGTTTCTTGCGCATGTCCTCGACGACTTTGAAGAAATTCGCTCCGGTACGGTCCATCTTGTTGACGAACGCCATGCAGGGGACGTGATATTTCTTCGCCTGTCTCCAGACGGTTTCCGACTGAGGCTGAACCCCGCCGACCGCACAGAAAACGCCGACCGCTCCGTCAAGAACGCGGAGGGAACGTTCCACTTCCGCTGTAAAGTCCACATGTCCCGGGGTGTCGATCAGATTGATTCTGTGCTTTCTGCCGTGACGCATCCAGAAGCAGGTGGTGGCGGCGGAGGTGATTGTAATGCCGCGTTCCTGTTCCTGAACCATCCAGTCCATCGTTGCGGCACCGTCGTGAACCTCTCCCATCTTGTGGGTCTTGCCGGTATAGAAAAGGATTCGTTCGGAAAGCGTCGTCTTTCCCGCATCGATGTGAGCCATGATTCCGATGTTTCGCGTATTGACGATCGACGCAATACGTTTCGGAGACTCGTTACAGGTACGTGCTGGTTCTGCTGTCATAATTCAGTCTTTCAATGAGCATTTATTTGAAGTTCAAATTACCATCTGTAATGGGCAAACGCCTTGTTGGCCTGCGCCATTTTATGTGTATCGTCTTTCTTCTTGATCGAAGCGCCCTGATTGTCGAATGCGTCGAGCAGTTCGCTGGCAAGGGCTTCTGTCATGGATTTTCCTTTTTTCGCCTGGGAATAGGTCGTGATCCAGCGCATCGCGAGCGCGACCTGGCGCTCCGCAGGAACTTCGATCGGAACCTGATATGTGGCTCCGCCGACTCGACGGCTCTTCACTTCCAGTTTCGGCTTGATGTTCTCGACCGCCTGAATGAAAACCTCCAGCGGCTCCATCTCTTTCTTTTTGGCTTTGAGCATGTCGAACGCGCCGTAGACGATGCTCTGGGCAACAGATTTCTTGCCGTTGCGCATGATCGTGTTGATCAGGCGGGCAACAAGTTCACTGTTATACTTGACATCCGGCGTCAGTTCTCTTTTCGTTATCTTGCGTCTTCTCATTTCAACTCATCCTGATTATTTTTTCTTTTTGCCCGCAGCTTCGCCGGCTTTCGGAACCTTGGCGCCGTATTTGGAACGGCCCTGTTTGCGTCCTTCGACGCCGAGACTGTCCAACGCTCCTCTGACGATATGATAACGAACACCGGGAAGGTCACGCACACGGCCGCCCTTCACAAGAACCACGGAGTGCTCCTGAAGATTGTGGCCTTCTCCGCCGATGTAGGCGGTCACTTCCTGACCGTTGGTCAGGCGGACTTTCGCGATCTTGCGCAGCGCGGAGTTCGGCTTTTTCGGCGTTCTGGTTGTAACCTGCAGGCAGACTCCACGTCTCTGCGGGCATTTGGTAAGAGCCTTGGATTTGCTCTTGGCGACTTTCGGTCTGCGACCGGACTTTACCAGTTGGTTGATTGTCGGCATCTTTTTTCCTTCACCTGTGTCCTTTATACATTTGAGTTACAGCAAACAGGCATTTAATATAATGCACCATTTGCTGTTTTCAAGTGTACAGGTAACTTTTTTTAACGATTTTCTCAGCTTTCCGTCTTATTCTTCCTCTTCGGCTTCCTCTTCCGCTACGACTTCATCCTCTTCCAGATCGTTGCCGGATTCTTCGGAATCGTAGATGTATTCTTCCTGGAGCTGATCCTCCTCGTCGGCGTAGTCGTCGCTGTCGTCTTCGAGGATATCCAGTTCCGGCGGAAGCTCTTCTCCGAGTTTCTCCGGAACCAGACGCTGGAACTTCTCCGATCCGGTTCCCGCGGGAATGAGGTGTCCGGTAATGACATTTTCTTTGAACCCGCGAAGATGGTCGATTTTGCCGAGCGTCGCCGCATCGGTCAGAATACGGGTCGTATCCTGGAACGACGCCGACGAGATGAAGCTGTCGGTCTCCAGCGATGCTTTCGTGATACCCAGAAGCACCGGCTCTCCCTCGGCGGGAGCAAGTCCTTTGGCGCGGGCCTCTTCATTCGCCCGCTGGAAGTCATATTTATCCACCTGTTCGCCGGCAAGGAACTGTGTCGCGCCCTGCTCGGTGATGCGGATCTTCTGCATCATCTGGCGGATAATGATCTCGATATGCTTGTCGTTGATTTCGACACCCTGCGACCGGTACACGGTCTGGATCTCGTTCACCAGATACCGCTGGAGTTCCTGCGAACCGCAGACCGAAAGCATCACCTGCGGAACGATGGATCCGCCGGTCAGCTTCTGTCCTTTCTTCACATAGTCGCCCTTCGCGACAAACAGATGCTTGTTCGTCGGAATGCTGTGCTCCTCATACTCGTTGGTGTCCGGATCCCGGATGATGATCTGACGGCGGCTGCGCTGGACTTTGCCGAATTCGACCAGTCCGTCGATCTTCGCGATATCCGCGACCTCTTTCGGGGTCCGGGCTTCAAACAGCTCCGCGACTCGCGGAAGACCTCCGGTGATGTCCTTGTTCTTCAGCTGCTGACGCGGCACACGCGCAAGCACCACGCCGGGACGCACTTTCGCGCCCTTCTTCGTCATGATGAACGCTCCGGCCGGCAGCGGATAGTACGAAAGCACGTCGCCGCCCTTGTCCTTGATCACGATCTGCGGGTGCAGGTCTTCGCGGTGGGGCATGACGGTGATTTCCTCGTTGCCGCCGCGCTCCGTACGGTTCAGGGTCACGTTCTCGATCAGGTCGAGAAGTTCCACGGTTCCGGCGTCTTCCGCGATGATCGGGAGATGCGAGGAATCCCATGTTGCGATCCGGTCGTTGGCTTTGACCTTGTCGCCGTCCTTCTTATAGAGAACCGCACCGACTTCCGCCGTATAGCGGTCGATTTCGGCCTCTTTCACGGCGTCGGCCCAGTAATCGTAGTCGCGGTTGTAGAATGCGCCGATCACTTCCGCTTCGAGTCTCGCCCGTTCGCGGGCTTTTTCCTCGATCTCCTTCGCCTTTGCGGCGTCGTAGATCACGATAAATCCGTTCTTGTTCACGATCACGACTTCGCCGTGTTCGTTTTCGACGGTTCGGATATTTTCAAAGCGGACCGTTCCATCGCTCTTTGCGATGATTTCCGGCTTCGTGTATTTGGAGGTCGCGGTACCGCCGATATGGAACGTTCTCATCGTCAGCTGCGTTCCGGGCTCGCCGATCGACTGGGCGGCAATGATGCCGAGCGCATCGCCGATCTCGGCGGGCCGGTCGCTCGCAAGGTTGCGGCCGTAGCACTTCACGCAGACGCCGTGTTCAATCTCGCAGGTGAGAACCGAACGGATCAGAACGCGCTGGATGTTGCGTTTCTCGATCAGGTCGGCCAGTTCCGGCGTGAATTCCTCGCCGGCCTTCACCAGCAGGCGGCCGTCCTCGTAGATCGGGTCGCGGATGTCCTGTGCGCTGAAGCGGCCGATCAGGCGCGATTTCAGCGGAAGCATGACATCGTCGCCTTCGACGATTGCGCTGATCCAGATTCCTTTCATCGTTCCGCAGTCTTCGGAGCGGCAGATGATGTCCTGCGCGACGTCGACGAGCTTACGGGTCATGTAACCCGAGTCAGCGGTCTTGAGCGCGGTATCAGCCAGTCCTTTGCGGGCGCCGTGGGTACTGATGAAGTATTCCAGAACGGAAAGCCCTTCGCGGAAGTTTGAAAGAATCGGACGTTCGATAATGTCGCCCGACGGTTTCGCCATCAGTCCGCGCATACCGGCGAGCTGACGGATCTGGTCCTTGCTGCCTCGCGCTCCGGAATCGAGCATCGCGTACACCGGATTGATCTCTTTCTTGCTGATGCCTTCCAGCTCCTGGAACAGGGATTCCGCTACCGCGTTGCTGGTTTTGGTCCAGGTGTCGATGATGTTGTGATAGCGTTCGAGCTGGGTCAGAGCGCCCTTGTTGTACTGATCGTTGATCTTGTCGATCTCGGCGCGCGCCTTGGCGATCAGCTCCACCTTCTGTTTCGGCACCACCATGTCGGCGATGGAGATGGAGAAGCCTGCCACGGTCGCGTATTCATATCCGAGATTCTTCAGGCGGTCGAGCTGTTCGACCGTCTTCTGATGACCGATGTTCGCATACGCTTCCGCGATCAGTGCGCCGAGTTCCTTCTTCTTGGCGACGCCGTTGTAGAATCCGAGGCTCTTGTCCCAGATGCTGTTGAAGATGCAGCGGCCGGCGGTTGTCAGCAGGAAACGGTCCTTGGAGTTTCCGTGCGGAGTCTCCACGCCGAAATCCGGGTTGGGAATCCGGATCGCGTCATGAATGTGAATGTGACCGGTATCAAGCGCGAACAGCACTTCGTGAATGTCCTTGAATGCTCTTGCCTTTGCGGGATTGCGCGGCTCGATCGTCAGATAGTACGACCCGAGCGTGATATCCTGAGTCGGCGTCATGATCGGCTTGCCGTTCGCAGGCGAGAAGATGTTGTTCGAGGAGAGCATCAGAAGTTTGCATTCGAGCTGAGCGGCTGCGGAAAGCGGAACGTGGACCGCCATCTGGTCGCCGTCGAAGTCCGCGTTGAACGCCGTACAGACCAGCGGATGGAGACGGATTGCGGATCCTTCGATCAGGATCGGATCGAATGCCTGAATCGAAAGACGGTGCAGCGTCGGTGCGCGGTTCAGCATCACCGGATGCCCCTTGGTCACCTCTTCGAGGATATCCCAGACCACGGATTCTCCGCGTTCAATCATCTTCTTTGCACTGCGGACCGTATGGGCGTATCCGCGGCCTTTCAGATGACGGATGATGAACGGTTCGAACAGAACCAGCGCCATCTTCTTCGGCAGTCCGCACTGGGCGAGCTTCAGTTCGGGACCGACAACGATCACCGAACGACCGGAGTAGTCCACGCGTTTTCCGAGCAGGTTCTGACGGAAGCGACCCTGTTTTCCCTTGAGCATGTCGCTCAGGGACTTCAGCGGACGATTTCCCGCTCCTGTGACGGCGCGGCCGTGACGGCCGTTGTCGAGCAGTGCGTCCACCGCCTCCTGAAGCATGCGCTTCTCGTTCCGGATAATCACCTCCGGCGTGCGGAGCTGAAGCAGATTTTTCAGCCGGTTGTTCCGGTTGATGACGCGCCGGTACAGATCGTTCAGATCGGACGTTGCGAACCGGCCGCCTTCGAGGGGGACCAGCGGACGCAGATCCGGCGGAATCACCGGAAGAACTTCGAGGATCATCCATTCCGGGCGCGAATTGCTTCTCTGGAATCCTTCCACAAGACGCAGTCTCTTGGAAAGTTTTTTACGGCTGGCCTTGTTTCTGGTCGCGCTCAGCTGCACTTCCAGTTCCTGGCGCAGCGGTTCCAGTTCGATCTGCGAAAGCAGGGAGCGGATCGCGGGAGCGCCCATGTCGGCCTGGAAAGCGTCCTGATACTCTTCCCGCGCCTGACGGTAGTCCATTTCATTGAGGGGCTGCCCGAGCTTCAGCGGGGTATCGCCCGGATCGGTGACGACCCAGTCCTCGTAATAGATGATGCGTTCCAGGGTGCGGGCGGTCATATCGAGCATGAGGCCGATCCGGCTCGGCATGCACTTGAAGAACCAGATATGGGAGACCGGTACGGCAAGTTCGATATGGCCCATGCGTTCGCGGCGCACTTTGCTGAGCGTCACCTCGACGCCGCAGCGGTCGCAGATGATGCCTTTGTGCTTGACGCGTTTGTATTTTCCGCAGTTGCATTCCCAGTCGCGCTGGGGACCGAAGATTCTCTCGCAGAAGAGACCGCCCTTCTCGGGTTTGAAACTCCGATAGTTGATGGTTTCTGGATTTTTGATTTCCCCATGGCTCCAGGACCTGATGACCTCCGGGGAAGCGACCTTGATGGAGACCGCTTCGAAGGCGGAATTGCCGGACGAATGATGCGTCGGCATTTCCTTATCTTTGGGAACATAGCTGTTGTCGATCACTGTTCAGTCCCTCCGGCTATTTCATTCTTCGGTAAATCCGAGTGTTTCACAGTACGCACATCCAAACCGAGACTCTGCATTTCCTTGAGCAGCACGTTGAAGGATTCCGGACGGCCGGCCTCCAGAACGTTCTGGCCCTTGACGATGGATTCGTAGATCTTGGCTCTTCCCGAGACGTCGTCGCTCTTGACCGTGAGCATTTCCTGCAGGGTATGAGCGGCGCCGTAGGCTTCGAGCGCCCAGACTTCCATTTCTCCGAAACGCTGACCTCCGTGCTGCGCCTTGCCTCCCAGCGGCTGCTGGGTGACGAGCGAGTAGGGGCCGACCGAGCGGGCATGAATCTTGTTTGCCACCAGGTGGTCGAGCTTCAGCATGTAGATCTGACCGACCATGACGCGCTGATCGAATTTGTTTCCGGTCCGGCCGTCATAGAGATCGGTTTTTCCGTCGAAGACGCGTTCGCCGTTGACCTCACGGAATCCCCATTTGAAGTCTTCGCCGGTCTTCTCGGTGATCTTCTCGTTGGCCTCTTTCATCATCTTGACGATGGTCTCTTCGGTCACGCCGTCGAACACCGGGGTGGCGACTTTGAAGCCGAGCATCTTTGCCGCCCATCCGAGATGGGTTTCGAGCACCTGTCCGACGTTCATTCGGGACGGCACGCCCAGAGGATTCAGAACGATGTCGACCGGGGTTCCGTCCGGCAGGAAGGGCATATCCTCCACCGGAACGATCCGGGAGACGATACCTTTGTTTCCGTGGCGTCCCGCCATCTTGTCGCCGACCTGGACCTTCCGTTTGGACGCAATGTAGACTTTCACTTTCTTGATCGCGCCGAGATCGTCCCCGTCGCCGTTTTCAAGAGCGTCGATGGACTCATATTTCATCCGTTCGATGCTTTCGAAGCGGGATTTATAGGAACCGATGATCTCGTCGATCGTGTGCTTGATCTCGCAGTCGTCCATGCGGTAGGAGTCGTACTTGTTCGCGAGTTTGGCGATGGAGGCGGTCGTCACCTTCCGGTTGGCCGAAACGAGGATCACATCGTCGCGGGAGGAGGAGGTGTCGTAGATCGGGCACGGAAGTTTCTGTCCGTTCAGGACGGCTTCCAGCTTCTCGGTCATCTCGTCGATCAGGACGGTATACTGTTCCTTGTACTGGTCCTTGCTGTGCTTGATCTGTTTTCTGCGCTCGGACTTGGTCATGGACTGCCGCGACGGATCCTTCGCGTATTCGATGCGGACATCCATTACAATGCCGCCTTTTCCGCTCGGGACCACCAGACTGGAGTCTTTGACGTCCGCGGCCTTTTCACCGAAGATTGCGCGGAGCAGACGCTCTTCCGGAGCGAGTTCCGTTTCCGATTTCGGCGTGATCTTGCCGACCAGGATATCGCCGGGCTTGACCTCTGCGCCGAGACGGACCACGCCGTCCGGACCGAGATTGCGCAGAACTTCGTCGCTGACGTTCGGAATATCGCGGGTGATCTCTTCGGGGCCGAGCTTCGTTTCTCGGCTGGTGATTTCGAATTCATCCACATGAACGCTGGTGTAGACATCCTCCTTCACCAGACGCTCGCTGAGGACGATCGCGTCTTCGAAGTTGTATCCGCACCACGGCATGAAAGCGACGAACACATTCTTTCCGAGAGCGAGTTCGCCATGATCGGTGGCGGAACCGTCGGCAATCGCATCGCCGACCTTCACGGTCTGTCCGCTGCGGACGATCGGGCGCTGATTGACGCAGGTGCCCGCGTTGCTCCGGAGGAATTTCACCATCTTGTAGACAGCCGGATTCGGATCGACGGTTTCCTTCCGGGTTTTTCCGTCGGATGTCACCACGACCTCCGCGGCGGAAACTTCCGCCACGATTCCCTCGGTCCGGGAAGCGACCACGGCGCGGGAGTCGAACGCAACCTTCTTTTCCAGACCGGTTCCCACATACGGCGACTCGGTCACCATCAGAGGAACGGCCTGGCGCTGCATGTTCGATCCCATCAGAGCGCGGTTTGCGTCGTCGTGTTCGAGGAAGGGGACGAGTCCGGCCGCCGCGCTGACAAGCTGTTTCGGAGAGACATCCATGTACTGGACATCTTCGCGCGGACGCTCGGCAGGCTCTCCCTGAAGACGGGACATCACGGTCGGATTGATGAAATTGTTGTTCTCATCCAGCGGAGCGTTGGCCTGAGCGATCACGAAGCGCTCCTCCTTGTCCGCGGAGAGATAGTCGATCTGATCGGTCACATGGCAGTTTTCCACCCGGCGGTAGGGCGTCTCAAGGAAACCGAACTCGTTGATCTTCGCATAAAGGGAGAGCGAGGAGATCAGACCGATGTTCGGACCTTCCGGCGTCTCGATCGGGCAGATTCTTCCATAATGGCTGTTATGCACGTCTCGGACTTCGAAACCGGCGCGTTCGCGGCTCAGTCCGCCGGGTCCGAGAGCGGAAAGACGTCTCTTGTTCGTCAGTTCCGAGAGCGGATTGACCTGATCCATGAACTGAGAGAGCTGATTGCGGGCGAAGAAGTCGCGGATCACTCCGGCGAATGCCTTCTGATTGATGAGCTTGGACGGCGTGGTGTTGGCATCGTCCGAATCCAGCAGCGACATGCGTTCGCGGATCAGCCGTTCCGTCCGGAGCAGACCGACGCGGCAGTGGTTCTGAAGCAGTTCGCCGACCGTTCTCACGCGGCGGCTTCCGAGGTGGTCGATATCGTCCGTCTGTCCTCCGGTGTTGCTGCGCAGCTTCATCAGGGCTTTGGTGGCGCCCATCAGATCGCTCTTGTCGAGGATCCGCTCGGTCAGCGGCAGGGAGGATTTCAGGCGTTCGTTCAGTTTGTAGCGGCCGACCACGCCGAGATCGTAGCGTTTGACGTCGAAGAAGAGGCGTTTGAGCAGCTGTTTGGCGTTGGTCACGCTCGGCGGATCGCCGGGCCGCATTCTGCGGTAGATCTCCTTGAGCGCATCGTCCGGGGTCCGGGCGGGATCGCGCTGGAGACAGTTGATGAGGTAGGCGTCGCCATCCGGGATATAGGCGAGTTCCACGCTCTTGATTTTTGCTTCGACCATGGATTTGACATGGGACTCGTTCAGCTGGAGGAACTCCTGCACGACCACGGACCCGTTGGAATCAAGAACGGGTTCGAAGGTATAGTAAGCCGAAATGTCGTCCTGTTTGAGGAGCTGGCCCGGCGTCATGGTCTTGAGTTCATAAGCGGAACCGATGATGTCCCGGTTGGTGTCGTAGCCGATCGCGCGAAGGAAAGTTGTAATGAGGAACTTGCGGCGTCTGCGCTTGCGGTCAAGATAAATGTAAATCAGATCGTTGATATCGAACTGGACCTCCATCCAGGAGCCCCGGTCGGGAATGATTCGATAGGAGAAGAGCGTTCTGCCGCTGGAATGACGGGTCTTTTCAAAGCAGATGCCCGGAGATCTGTGCAGCTGGCTGATGATTACACGCTCCGCGCCATTGATGATAAAGGTTCCGCGCTCGGTCATCATCGGGATTTCGCCGATGTAGACATTTTCATTGACAATGGCGTCTTTATTTTTAAATCTGAAATCAACATGAAGGGAGGCGCTGTAGGTATTCCCATCCTTGATGCAGTCAACGATGTCCTGTTTCGGAAGGCCGAGAGAATAGGAAACGAATTCCAGGACCATCTGTTTATCGAAACTTTCGATCGGGAACACTTCGTTGAAAACTTCCTGGAGACCCTGGTTCTTGCGCTGGTCTTCTGGGACGTCGAGCTGCAGGAAGGACTTATAGGAGTCGATTTGAATACCGATCAGATCCGGTATCTCCAGCACGTCCTTCAATTTTCCGAAATTCACACGTTCAGGCATTGATTCCACCTTGCTATTGATTCGAGAGGAGCTGTCTTGTTAAGCGGTCCACATCAAAAATCGAATGATCTTTAATGTGACAAATACCTGCGGTGCAGAATCTGCTCCGCAGGTTCATTATTGAAGACACAGAAGCGGCGGGGGCTTCCTCCCGGGGATTTCCCCGCCGCAACATCAAGTCTTAATAATTCCAGAAACCTGATGCGAGGAATTTACTTAACCTCGACCTTGGCTCCCGCAGCCTCAAGCTGCTCCTTGATCTTCTGAGCGTCCTCTTTGGAGATGCCTTCCTTGACAGCCTTCGGAGCGGCTTCGACAAGGTCCTTGGCATCCTTCAGTCCGAGACCGGTGATGGCGCGGACTTCCTTGATGACGTTGATCTTGCTGGCGCCCGCTTCCGCGAGGATCACGGTGAATTCGGTCTGCTCTTCAGCAGCCGCAGCCGGAGCCGCGCCCGCAGCAGCCGGAGCCGCCGCAACAGCGACCGGAGCCGCCGCGCTCACGCCGAGACGATCTTCCAACGCTTTGACGAGTTTGGAGAGCTCAAGAACCGAGAGCTTCTCAACGTAGGAGATGAACTGCTCCATTTCCTGCGAAACTTCCACATTAGCCTGTTCAGACATTATATTGTCCTCCGTTATTGATTGAACTGTTTGTTCAGTTTGCTTCTTCAAGCTTGTTTTTGTACGCGTTTATGACGTTGACGATACTGGAAACCTTCGCATTGAGCACACGGACCAGTCCGGTCGGCACCGCGGCGAGCAGTCCGAGCAGCTGCGCACGCAGCTGATCCTTCGAAGGCAGGGCGGCAATCGCCTTGACTTCGGCATCGGTCAACATCGCGCCCTCGAAGTATCCGCACTTCGGAGCAATCACACCCTTCGTCGAGGTTGTGAAATCATCAATGACTTTCGCCACCGCACTTGCATCGCCCTGGCCGACAACCACTGCGGTGTCGCCCGTGATCCTGGCGTTTGCAAGAACTTCCAGGCCGTTCAGTTCCGCGACCTTGCGAACCATCCGGTTCTTCAGGACGTGGCAGACGGCACCAGCTTCGAAAAGTTTGTCCCGGAACGCATTCAGTTCCTTGTTCTTCAGCCCCTTGTAGGAAATGAAGTAGACAAACTGGGCCCCGACGATCAGGTTGGCGATATCATTCGCGAGCTGGATTTTTTCCGGTCTCATTATGCCATCTCCTTCGCAATGTCGCGGGTTTCGACTTTCACTCCGGGAGTCATCGTCGCGGAAAGTGTGCAGCTCTGAATGTACACACCCTTCGCGGATGCCGGTTTCGCCTTGATAATCGCCTTGATGATCGCCGTACAGTTCTCTGCGAGATCCTCCGCGGAGAAGGAGAGCTTCCCGGCGGGAACCTGAACACAGGCACCCTTGTCGGCGCGGAACTCAACCCGTCCGGCTTTCGCCTCCGCGACGGCATGCCCGATCTTCTCGGTCACGGTTCCCGTCTTCGGATTCGGCATCAGGCCTTTCGGACCGAGCTGACGACCCAGCGGACGGATCTGGCTCATCGCCGACGGTGTGGCAATCAGGACATCGAAGTCCACCCATCCGCCTTTGATCTTCGCGATGATATCGTCGAATCCGACAAAATCAGCGCCGGCCTCGACCGCCTGCTGTTTCAATGCCTCGTCATCTGCGATGACAGTCACGACAACTTTCTTTCCTGTGCCTTTCGGAAGGGGAACCGCTCCGCGGACGGTCTGATCCGTCTGCTTCGGGTCCACTCCAAGCTTAAAGGACAATTCCACCGTCTGATCAAACTTCACCGCCGGCATCTCTTTCAGTGTCTTGAGCGCGTCGATGAGGGAGTAGACAGCCTGTTTGTCGTACTTGGCAATTTGCGATTTGTAGAGTTTGCTTCTCTTAGCCATCGATCACCTCAACTCCCATACTGCGAGCAGTGCCTGCGATAATCTTGATCGCGGCTTCTTCACTGCGGGCGTTGATGTCGCTCTTTTTCGTCTGGATCGTGATCTTTCCCGCGCTTTCGCGTCCGGGATTGTGAGATCCGCTCGCCAGTCCGGCAACCTTCTTGATCAGAACAGCGGCCGGCGGAGATTTGGTCACAAACGTAAATGAGCGGTCCTGGTAGACGGTGATCACAACCGGAATGATCATTCCGGCCTGCGACTGCGTTGCGGCATTAAACTGCTTGCAGAATTCCATGATGTTCACACCAGCCTGACCAAGCGCCGGTCCCACAGGGGGTGCCGGATTGGCCGCGCCGGCGGGAATCTGCAAACGGATTTCCGCTGTCACCTTTTTCGCCATTTGTTCCTCCGTTTCCGCAACGTGGTCAGAAAGGGCAGGATTTCTCCCACGTCACGACGTCATTATTCTATGAACGACTCTTCGTACCGAACATTATAACTGTTCGCGAACGACCTGCCAGAATTCCAATTCCACCGGAGTCGAGCGGCCGAAAATCGAAACTTCCAATTCCAGCTTCCCGCGCTCCGAGTCAATTTTGCGGACAATGCCTTCGAAATTCTCGAATGCACCATCCTTGATCCGTACGGTCTCTCCGATCTCGTACTGAATCTTCGGCTTCGCCTTCTCCTCCGGCTCCGCCGTCTGCATGAGAATGTAATCAATCTCCTGCTGCGACAGCGGCTGAGGACGCTCACTGCCGCCGATAAATCCGATCACTCCCTGAATCCCGCGGATGAAGTACCACACCCGCTCGTCAAGCGAACCGTCGGGCTTGTAAAGATCCATCCGGGCAAGAACATAACCGGGGAAAAACTTCCGGACGGAAATGGTCGACTTCTTGTTGTTCTTCCGGAATTCAGAAACTTTCTCCGTCGGAATCAGCACTTCGTAAACCGGAAGAGCTGTCTCCTCCTGACGAAGCGCCATCTCAATGTTCTCTTTGACTTTGTTCTCATGCCCGGAGAGAGCGTGCAATACGAACCACTGTCCAGCGTTCCTGTCCATGATGAAAACTCCCCTGGGATATCTGTCAGAATGTTATGACAAGCTGAATGGCGCGGAAAAGAATCTGATCCACTCCGGCCACAAAAATGGAAGTGATGACAAGGGCGATAATTACCAGCAGTGTCGATTCCAGCACCTGATCCTTCGTGGGCCATGTGCATTTCGTCATCTCATCGATCGTCGACCGGATGAAAGACCGTAATCCTCCGACCAGCTTTGTCATGGTACCCTACCCTTCTCTTCCTTGCCTTGATGATTGATATGATGGCAGGGGCTGAGAGCCTCGAACTCCCGACCTGCGGTTTTGGAGACCGCTGCTCTGCCAACTGAGCTAAACCCCTGTAATTTTCGAATGAATGCCGCACGTTCCTGTGCGATTACTTGGTCTCTTTATGAACCGTGTGTTTGCGGTCAAACTTACAATATTTCTTCTTCTCAAGACGGCCCGGAGTGTTTCTCTTCTCCTTGGTCGTTGTATAGTTTCTGCGCTTGCATTCGGTGCATTCCAATGTGATGATCTCACGCATTTTTAGCTCCGTAAATCCGGATTCAGAAATGCGGCATTTCTGCCGCATTTCTGATCATCCGGTCTGTTTGAATTCCGATTACTTCAGAATTTCCGTCACGCGTCCGGAAGCAACCGTACGGCCGCCTTCGCGGATTGCGAAACGCTGAGTCTTCTCCATCGCGATCGGGGCAATGAGTTCCACTTCGATGGAAACCTTGTCGCCCGGCATCACCATCTCAACACCTTCCGGCAGCTTGATCACGCCGGTCACGTCGGTCGTTCTGAAGTAGAACTGAGGACGATAGTTGCTGAAGAACGGGCTGTGACGGCCGCCTTCCTCTTTGGAGAGGACGTAGATCTCAGCGGTGAACGTCGTGTGCGGGGTGATGGTTCCCGGCTTCGCAAGAACCTGACCGCGCTCAACCTGATCTTTTCTGGTGCCGCGGAGGAGGCAGCCGATGTTGTCGCCAGCCTGACCTTTGTCCAGTTCCTTGTGGAACATCTCGACACCGGTGATGGTCGTCTTGTCGGTCGGCTTGATGCCGACGATCTCAACCACATCGCCGACTTTGACTTCTCCGCGCTCGACACGGCCGGTCACAACGGTTCCGCGGCCTTCAATCGAGAAGACGTCTTCGATCGGCATCAGGAACGGCTTGTCAACTTCGCGCTGCGGCTCCGGAACCCAGCTGTCGATCGCATCCATCAGATCCTGAATGCATTTGCACTCCGGCGCGTTCGCATCGGTCGCCTGAAGGGCGGGATACGCGGCACCTTTCACGATCGGGGTGTTGTCGCCGTCGAAATCATATTTGCTCAGAAGCTCGCGGATTTCCATCTCGACGAGGTCCAGGAGCTCGGGATCGTCCACAAGATCAACCTTGTTCAGGAAAACGACGATCTTCGGAACACCGACCTGTTTCGCCAGAAGGATGTGTTCGCGGGTCTGCGGCATCGGGCCGTCAACCGCACTGACAACGAGGATCGCTCCGTCCATCTGAGCGGCGCCGGTGATCATGTTCTTCACATAGTCCGCATGTCCCGGGCAGTCAACGTGCGCATAGTGGCGCTTGTCGCTCTGGTACTCAACATGGGAGGTTGCAATCGTCAGGATCTTCGTCGAGTCACGGCGGCCCTGGGATTCCGAGGCCTTCGCAACCTGGTCGTACGGAATGTAGTCCGCAAGACCCTTCAGATTCTGCACATGCGTGATCGCAGCGGTCAGGGTGGTTTTGCCGTGGTCAACGTGACCGATTGTTCCCACGTTGACGTGGGGCTTCTCTCTTACAAACTTCTCTTTTGCCATCTCGGGGCCTCCTTCTGGTGACTATAATGGCTTATTGTTTACCGTTTTGCAAACGTCCGTTTCGTCTTCCTCATCGCAGACAAAAAAACTGGAGCCCACGACCGGGATTGAACCGGTGACCTCGTCCTTACCAAGGACGTGCTCTACCAACTGAGCCACGTGGGCACGATTGTCTGCCGTTTCCCCGTTCAAAAGGAAACGAGTCTATACTATACAGCGTTTCCGCCACAATTCAAATCAACAGACGGACTTTTTATAAAAAAAATCCTCTTTCAGACTCAATTTATCCGGGACAAAAATTCTCCCGAGGCCTCCGGGAAAGACTCCGCACCGTACAAAAAAATGGTGCTCGAGGGGAGACTCGAACTCCCACGGATCGCTCCACTAGCACCTCAAGCTAGCGCGTCTGCCATTCCGCCACCCGAGCATCTCGCAGTACGGCTCCGCCGGATTCGGCGGATCTCAGGAGCTCTTTCACTCCCTGCTTTCCCAAAAATCAAATCAAGCTCCATCCCCGCGGGATTCGCATCCCGGAGATGGTGCTCGAGGGGAGACTCGAACTCCCACGGATCGCTCCACTAGCACCTCAAGCTAGCGCGTCTGCCATTCCGCCACCCGAGCATCTTGCTTTGACATTTGCTGCGTCGTATAAGATACTGCCGAATTTCATTTTTGCAAATTCTCTTTCCCCTCTATTTTGAACTTTTTTCCATTTTTTCTGCTTTTTCTCTTGCTTTTTCCCGCCCGGGCCGCTATCTTCCTCCAGGTTTCTACCCCGATTTCCGGAAATAACCTCACCTTTTCCCTGGGAGCTTTGTAAATGAATAAAACAAGGATCGTTCTGCCGGCGCTGACCGCCGCCCTCGCCCTCTCCGCGGAAGTGAAACTCTCTCCGATTATCAGCGATCACATGGTTCTCCAGCGCTCCTCCGCAACCGCAGTCTGGGGAACCGCTTCCCCCGGGGAAAAAATCCTCGTTCAACTCGAAAACGCCAAGGCGGGGACCGTCACGGCTTCCGACGGCTCCTGGATCGTTCACCTCGATCTCGCAGCCGTTCCCGGAAACGGGCCTTTCTCCATGACCGTCCAGGGGAAAAACACTCTCCAGGTCCGCGATGTGCTTCTCGGAGAAGTCTGGCTTGCCGGCGGCCAGTCCAACATGGAAAAGATCATCGGACCCCGTCCCAACCAGTTCCCGTGCATCAACTGGGAAGAAGCGGTCCGCCAGTCCATCGGGAAGCCGATCCGCGTCTTCCGGGTCCCCTACAATAGCTCCCCTTCCCCGAGAAAGGATCTCCGTTCCGGAAGCTGGAAAAAACCTTCGCAGGTCAACACGCCGAAATTCACTGCGGCGGGATATTTCTTTGCGGAACGGTTGAACCGCGAACTCCATGTCCCGATCGGAATCATCGACAACTCCGTCGGCGGCACTTCCGTCTTCCAGTGGACCGGACGGGACGCTCTGCTCGCCCGTCCCGACACCGCGCGGCAGCTGAACAAGCAGGATTCCGATCTCGCCGCCCAGCAGAAGTTCGTCGACTGGTGCCGCTCCGTCAAGGCTCTCTATCAGCCTTACCGTCTCCAGAGTCCGAAAACGGTTCTCGCCTCCGGGGAATGGACTCCGATTGAACTCAAAGGGACTCTCCGGCCCGCACGCGGAGTCCACTGGTTCCGCACGACAGTCAGCATTCCGCCGGAACTGCAGAACGCATCCTTTGCCCTCCGGGGACTGAAGGTCCGCAACATGTACCGGAAAGTCCTCTGCAACGGACGGGACATCGAATATGTCGACGGTCGCCATCATACGGCGATCAGCGAGCAGGCGGTCTCCCGTCCGTTTATTCCGGGCAGAACGGCGGACGGACGTTACACGATCGCCCTCCGGCTCACCGGACCGACCCCCGACGGCGCCATCCTCGCTCCGGACGGCGTCACCCTCCGCTCCGGCAAACACGAAATCCCGCTGAAATGGGAGACCAGAACCGAACTTGTCTATCCCCCGCTCCCCGCGGGAACCGCTCCGTATCCGACGTTCGAGCCGCCGACCAACTGGACGCTCCTCCGCAACGGAATGTTCTCCCCTCTCCGCAATATGACCATTGCGGGCATCATCTGGTATCAGGGCGAGCAGGACTTCGGGATTCCGGATGCCTACCGCCGCCATTTCTCCTGCATGATCGCCGACTGGAGGAATGAATTCAAACGGCCGGATCTCCCCTTCTATTTCTGTCAGCTCCCGGGGTTCGGTCCCGTTCCCCGCGATCCGAATGCGAATCCCGCGTGGGCAAGACTGCGCAACAGTCAGCTTCTCACCTCGAAAACGGTCCCCGGGACCGCGATGGCGGTCCTGATTGACCTCGGGGAGACCTCCGACATTCATCCCCGGCGGAAACGGGAAGTCGGCGAACGTCTGGCGGCAATCGCGCTTGCCAGGCACTATGGGCGGAAAATCCCCTTCTCCGGACCCGTCTTCCGCAAGGCAGAAACGGAAAACGGTAAAATCCGGATCCAATTCGACTTCGCCCGGGGACTGCGTGCCGCCGAAGTCGCAAAAACCTATGAAATCCGCGAAGGGAAAACACCCGGCATCGTCAAACGGATGAGTCCCGGAAGTCCTCTGGAGGGTTTCGCCATCCGCGGAGCCGACGGGAAATGGCGCTGGGCGCAGGCGGAAATCGACGGAGAGACCGTTCTCGTCTCCCATCCGGATGTGAAAAATCCGACTGCGGTCCGCTACAACTGGGGCAGCACCGTGTTCGGCAATCTGACCAACGAAAGCGCTCTGCCCGCCTCCCCCTTTACGACGGAGTCCCCTGCGGAATGAGAGATTTCATCCGGCGGATTCCTTCTCCGCCGGCTCCGGCTCACGTTTCGTGGAACACGATTGCTTCGAACACTTCAAATGAGGCGTCCTTCCGCCATGCGTCGGCATCCAGACCGGCTTTCAGGGAAAGATGAGTCAGGGTCTCTTCGAGGCTCCATCCCTGTTCCGGAGCGACCTGGGGCAGGAATACCGCCCCCGCCTCCCCTTTCTGCAGCAGGATTCCATGTTTCCCCAGTTCGATTTCCCGCCATGACGCAATCGGATGCGGCGGTGTCAGCGCGGAAATCTCTATTGTAATCTGCCCCAGCTCCGACTCCCGGAGCGGGAAAAAGCGGGGATCATGGAAGGCGGCGGAAAGCGCACGCGCCGCAACGCCCTTCACCAGCGGGCGGACCGGAAGGATCTCGCCGATGCAGCCGCGCAGGGAGTCGCCGATGTTCAGTGTGACAAACACGCCGCATTTCCGGTGTGCGGCGGGCGAAAGGGCCTTCAGGTCCGGAAGCGGGTGATCGGGATGGAATTTGCGGACAAGGGTGGCGCGGGCGAGTTCAAGAAGAAGCTTTTTGTCGGAATCCGTCAGACTCCCGCTGTCGGGGGAGTTCCCGGCGGCGATACGGAACGATGCGCCCAGATAGCTGACGCTGTTGGAGAAATCTCCTGTCACATCGCCGGAGGTGTAGTATGCGTCCAGCGAACACTCGGCGTTTTCCGGAAGAAGGCGGAGCAGGAGTTCGATCGGCTGGGCGCCGCAGATCGTTGCTCCTGTTGTTTCGATGTAGGAGCGGAAGCGGTCCGGATTTTTTTCTTCGATGCGGTCGAATGCGCCGAAATCGAGGTTCTTCAGATTTTCCCGGATCTTTTCCCGGAACGGAAGATAGCCGTATCCGGCGCCGTAAT
Organism: uncultured bacterium; assembly: GCA_949297765.1. GTDB lineage: Bacteria > Verrucomicrobiota > Lentisphaeria > Victivallales > UBA1829 > UBA1829. Next base: position 51,242 of record CASFTV010000027.1, read on the forward strand.
GGGTGAAATCGGAGCTGGCGACCAGCAGAGTGGCGGGCGTCACCAGAGGCTTCAGTTCCGCGGCGGCTGCGCGCAGAGTCTCCGCGGAGCAGTTCCCGACAATCACGGGAAGGACGGAAAAGGAGCCGGAAAGCATCTCCTGCAGAAAGGGAAGTTCGAGCTGGGCGGCGTGTTCTCCCCGCTGGATGCGGTCATCCTCCGTGAAGAGCGGGGAACGGAGCAGGGTGGCGACCGCATCCGTATCCACCGGAACCTTTCCGAGCGGCGTTTCAAATGCCGGTGCCGACGGCACACAGAAGCGGTTCTCCAGATACGCGCGGTGCGAGGGCGCAAGAAGAATCACCCGGTCGAAATGCAGTCCGCGCACGGTTGCCGCCGTGAGGGCCGCCGCCGTGCCGGAGTAGACGTATCCGGCGTGGGGAAGGATCAGTGCGACGGTTCCGGGAACAGATTTCCTGTCTCCGGCGGCCTCCGCAAAAAAGGCTTTCAGCTCGGCGGGATCGGCGGAATACCAGCTTCCCGCGAACGGGGAACGGATCACATCAGACATATCGGCACCTCCAGCTTCTCGTTTCCGGAACATATCACGCGGCGGGGAAAAATACAAGAAGAAAGCGGCGGAAAATCTCCTTTCCGGACTTTCCGCCGCTGACTATGTGAACCCTTTTACGGGAGAGATGGAGGATTATTCCACCGTGATTTTGTGGACTCTGGCGCTGTCGGCTTTCGGCAGGTTCAGGGTCAGAACGCCGTCCTGGGTCTTCGCCGTGATCTTTTCAACGTCGATCCCGTCGGAGAGCTGGAATTCGCGTTTGAAGACGACCATCTGTCCGTCTCTGCGGAGCGAGCTGGCGGCCTTCATCGTCATGATCCGGTCCTTGACCTCGATCTCGACCGTTTTGCTGTTGGCGCCGGGGACCTCGAACCACATTGTGACGCCGTCCTCGCCATCCAGAATATCCACCAGCGGCATCAGGACAAGAGCCTCATGTTCCGCTCCGGTTTCCACTTTGACTGTATTTTCGCTCATGATTGCATCTCCTCTCAAAAGTTTTTGCAGGTATGGATTGAAGTTACTGGACGCTGACAACATGGGAAGCGGGTTTCACTTCGCCTTCCCGCGGCATTGTGATTGTCAGAACGCCGTCGGTGCATTTTGCCTTCGACTCGGCACCTTTGACCTTCACCGGAAGTTTGACCGTCTCTTCGTAGCTTTCGAAAGAGCGCTCACGCCGGATGTAGTGCTTGCCCTCTGCCGGTTCGACCGTATCGGAGCGTTTCGCCTTCACGGTCAGGTAGTCGCCGAGCACCTCGACGCTGACATCGGAAGCCTTGCATCCCGGAACCGCAAGCCGCGCCGTAACGTTCTCCCGGCCAACCTCAACTTCCAGGCGTCTGTGATGCGGTGTATTCAGAAATTCCGGTGCAAATTCGCTCATCGGGCCGAACATTTCATTGAGCAGCTCGTCAAATCCGTAAAGAGTCGGCTGATAGCGGTTTCCTTTTCTCTGCCATTTTGTCATGTGATGCATATCGAACCTCCTGTTTTATGTTTGTTCTTGTTTTTGTGTTTGTGTTTATTTTTTTATTGGCTGTTTCGCTTTTCCAGGTCGCACACTTTTCGATAGAGCAGATCGCGTGCCAAAACTTTTTCCCGCTGCAAAGAGGGAAAATTTTCGGGAAATTGGGACAAAATGGCGCAGATTTTATTTTTTAAAGTTGGGTCAAAATGGCGCAAAAAAATGTCAAAGGAATGGAATGGCGGGGGATTTCGTGCTCCGCACGACCAGCGTTTCGCCGCTGGACCGCGACAAGGACAGAGTCCTTGACCCGGAAAAATGCCGATGCATTTTTCCGTAACGGATCAGTCGCGGAGTTTTTCCAGGATTCGTTGCAGCGTCGCGAGGCTGAGCTCCGCTATTTCGAAAATGCAGGCTCTTTGGCCGGGGTGCGGAATCGTTTTCGCGTGTTCCCAGTTGCCGACGGAAAAGCGGGTTGCATCCGTAAGGCGGCCGAACTTTGTCTGGGAAAGGCAGAGGGTTTTCCGCAATGCGAGAATGTCGGAAGAGCGGATCTGAGACCAGAGTTTTCTTTTCCCGTTTTCGCCGAGCATTCCGGCGACAATTCTTTCCAGATCAGCGGTTTTCCGTTCCAGCTCGCCGACCGTGTCAAGGTTCCCGATCATTCTGGAAAGCAGCGGTGCAAGCATGGGACGGGTCCTGACTGAAACATGGCGCAGAATTCCGCGCTTTAAAATCCGTGTTTCTTCCATAAACGCTCCCCGGGTGTAAAAAATTCGGATTTTGTAAAATACTGCATTTTCATTTTTTTTCAAATGGGAGGGAAAAGATTTTTCTGGTCTTAAGCGGAAAAGGATTCGCGGATCCGGAGAAAAAACATACAAAAAGCTCTTTTTTTTTCGGCTCCGGGGTTGACTTCAGGGAAAAAATGTTGTATACTCTTTCACAGGAACAGAAAACTGCGAAAAAGAAGGAGTGTTTCGCAATGAAAAGAAGAGATTATACGCTGGTGGAAATCCTGATGGTGGTCGGAATCATCGCGATTCTGGTCGGATTGGCGATTCCGGTCCTGAACAGCGCCCGCTCAAGCGCAAGACTCAACAAGGCTTCCGCCGAATGCAACGCGATCGCTCTTGCCATCAAGAATTTTGAATCGGAATACGGCCAGATGCCGAACCCGATGGCAACATCGGACGGATCGGCCGCCCCGTCTGCCACAAGCGGCTTCACCGGAACCGTCGCCCTGACGGGAAATGACGTCAAAAAGGAAAGCGATGTCGGAAGCACCTCGGATTACTACAAGTTCTTCACCATGCTGACGATGTACGATCCGAGCGACCATACGCAAAAAATCACATCGGGCCACAAAAACAATGTCAAGAAAATGATTTTCCTGGATGCGCCCCCGTCCTATGCGGAGGGAAAGACCTATCTGGATCCGTGGGGAAAACCCTATACGGTTCTGTACCGGGTGGACGGAGAATCCAGCATGGAGTTCTCCCTGTATGCGGGGTCTTCCACGGTAAACAATCGGAAAATCAAACTTCTGACGCCCGTTGCGGTCTATACAGGAGAAGGTCTTCCAGGCAATCTCACATCGACCGCTCTCCAGGACGCCACGCGCTATGCGACCTCCTGGGGCGGAGTCATCACAAAACCGGAATAATCTAACAGAAGGATTTGAACCATGAAAAAACATCCTTTCACTCTGACGGAACTCCTCGTTGTAATTTCCATCATTGCCATTCTGGCGGGTCTGATGCTGCCGGCGCTGAACCGCTCCCGGATCAGTGCGCTGGCAACCGCCTGTTCCAGCAATCTGAAGCAGGTCGGAGCCTCCTTCACCCTGTTTGCCAATGACAATGAGGACAAGCTCCCGCCGGCGGATTTCGGCGGAACGATCGGCACCATCGGAACACAGCTGACCACGGAAGACGGACTCCTCCAGACAACGGGGAACACCCGTCCGTGGTACGGGGAACTGGCACGGAAGAAATATCTGGACAAGGCTCCCTTCGCCGATGCCCGGAAAACCGACAGAACCGTTGTGAACTGTCCGGTCCTTTCCGGAAACAATCCCGGAGCCTTCAATGCCTACGGTGTTCCGAAAGGAACTGCCGCCTATGGAACGCTGGTCGGATCCGGCATTTACTACCGCATCCGGACGGAAATGGATTCCTCCTTTGCCCTGGCGGCAGACTCCGCATATAAAGGAGACGTCAAAAAAGAGTGTTACGTTCTCGGAGAAGAAGAGGAGTCTTCCTCCGACTACACGGCAGCTCTCCGGCACAATTTCCGCGGCAACTTCCTGATGGCCGACGGCCGCGTCGAGGGGATGGATAAATCCAAGGCGGAAGCAACGTTCAAATACAAAAACTCTTCCTCCGACAAGCAGCGTTATGAATATACGGAAGAGGAGTAACATTCCATTCGGATAAACAAAACCGGTATGCAGCAGAAAGCCCGCCGGATACGTTCCCTGCATCCGGCGGGCTTTCTCGTTGTCTTCCGGGAAATCGTTATTTCTGGAAAGACTTCGAGAAATCAACGGTTTCCGAGGGAGCGACGGTCTTTTTGACGTAGCGGGATTTGGCAATCAGCTTGTCCATGATCTTTGCGAACGCCTGCGAATCAATGGGCAGTTCGACGGTTTTCTTTTTCAGTCCGGAGAGGAGCATGGCATTGCCGAGTTCGAGTCCGCGGATTCCTTCGGTGGCGGGAGCGATCAGCGGAGTGCCTTTGAGGATCGCGTTGCAGAAGTTTTCGATGATGTCGCGATGCTGATGGGAGCCGTCGTTGTTGACGGGGATTTCGATCTCCCAGGTGTCCGGGCGGTCGAACTGAGTTTTGGTTTCCCGGCAGAATTTGGAGGTCGGGATTTCGTTGCGTTTGAAGCGGAGTTTTCCGTCTTCGAAGACCAGGCGTCCGCGTTCAGCGGCGATTTCGAGGCGGTTGGTTCCCGGGGCTTCGCCGGTGGTCGCGACGAAGACGCCGGTTGCGCCGTTCGGGTACTCCAGAACCGCGGTCACATCGTCCTCCACCTCGATGTCATGATATTTTCCGAGGGTCAGGACTGCCGAGACCTTTTCGGGCATGCCGAAGAACCACTGCATCAGGTCGAGCTGATGGGGGCACTGGTTCAGAAGGACACCGCCGCCCTCTCCGCGCCAGCTTGCGCGCCAGTCGCCGGAGTCGTAATATGCCTGAGAGCGGAACCAGTCGGTGATGATCCAGTTGACGCGGCGGATTTCGCCGAGTTCGCCGCTGTCGATGAGCTGTTTGATTTTCCGATGGGCGGGAAGGGTTCTCTGATTGAACATCGCGGCGAGTTTAAGTTTCGGATATTTCTTTGCCGCCTTCACGAGTTCCTCCGCCAGAGCCTTGTGGACGGAGATGGGTTTTTCGACGATGACGTGCTTTTTGTTCTTCAGGGCTTCGATGGCGAGCGGAACGTGGAAATAGTGGGGGGTTGCCACGATTACGGCGTCGATATCCGCTTTCCGGAAGAAGGTTGCCGAGTCGGTGAACAGCTGAATTTCCTTGGGATTGTAGCGTTTGAGTTTTTCCGGGTTGATGTCGCAGATGGCCGTCACTTTCGCGTTTGCAAGCTGACCGATGCTGACGACATGGGCGCTGCCCATGTTTCCAACGCCGATAATGCCGATCTTAACCTGATCCATGTCTGAGTCCTTTCTTTTCGGTTGAGGATGAAATGATTTCCCTGATACGGAAATAAGATAAATCCCGGAAGTGTGCTTTGCAATGCGCATCCCGGGAAAAAAGGGAAATAAGTTGTCTTCTTGTCTTGCTTTTCGGGAATCCGGGGATTGAAAAGCGGAAAACTTGTATTATTTTCCCGAAGGGACGGAAGGAATGCGGAAATGCTGAACAAGACAGATTACATCCAGAACAAAATTCTTGCGGAACTGCTGGAACATGGAGCGGGAAAGGGAGATCCGATCCCGTCGCGCCACCAGCTCTGCCGGAAATACCGCTGTTCCCGGACGACCGTGGAGCGGGCGATCCGGAATCTGGTGGATTCAGGCTATCTGTGCGCCCGGCAGGGAGCGCGGACCTATGTGAATGAAATGCATCCGGACAAGCGGATTCACACGCTCTATCTGGTTGCGGACACCCAGCCGAGTCAGGAACTTTCGCTCAGTCTGCGGGAGCTTCTGTTTCAGGGAGGACTTTCGGACATTCAGGTCATCGGGATCAGTGCCGGTCAGCTGAGTGCGGCGTTTTCCCGGATCTGTCTTCCGGGGAATGCGGTTGTATGGCTGATGCCGTCGATGAGCAGCATTCACATCATGGATTTTTTTGCGGCCAGCAAGGTCCCCCAGCTTCTTCTGAACCGGAAATACAAGAACTACAGCCATGTCATCACGGATTCGAAAGCGAGCATCCGGGAGGGAATGGAGTGGCTGATCCGGAAAGGGGGGACGGAAGTCACGCTGATTGCGCAGGCGGCGGGAACGATGCATCCGTATCAGTACGACCGGATTCTGGCGTTTTTTGAATCGGCCGTGGAACTGGGAGCCGTTTTGAAGCCGGATTCGCTGTTCATCCGGGAATTCCGGGATATTCCCGGCGAGATTTCTGAAATTGCCGCCGCGTTGTTCCGCCGGGAAAAATGTCCGGGGGCGATTTTCATTCTGGGATCGAATCTTGTCATTCCGTTCATTACGGCGTCGCGCTCTTTCGGTCTGAATCCGGGAGAGGAGTTCAAGCTGCTCTGCTTTGACCATCTGGATTCGCTGGACGGCTATCCGGGAATCTGCATGCTGGGCCAGAGATTCGATCAGATCTACCAGGAGATCCAGCGCTGGATTCAGATTTGTCTGACTCCGGAGGGGGAGGCCTTTCATTCCGAGATAAAAACAGAACTGATCGAATTTTAACTTTTTTTCAGAACGGCATTTGCATTTTCCGGAATCCGCGGTATATTAGATCTTATCTGATGCGCCCATAGCTCAGTCGGTAGAGCAAATGACTCTTAATCATTGGGTCCAAGGTTCGAGTCCTTGTGGGCGCACCATCTTATGGATTTTAGGCCGGGCAGGAAACTGTCCGGCATTTTTTTTTTGCAGTTTTTGCAGGAAAATGCCTGCAACCGCTTATGCGGTCGGCGGAACGATCAGACGCGGATTGACAAATACTCTGGACCGCTCATCCTGCGGGTGCTCCCCGTGGATCTGATGGAACAATTCCCGGCAGGCATACTCCGCAAGAACCTCGTCCCCGAGATCCACCGACGCCGGCCGAGGCTCAAGACCGACAAGAAACGCCGGCGAATGATTCCCGAACACCACACGGGGAAAAGATCTCTCCCGATAAGACCGGTGAAGCGCCTGATACAATACCGCGGCCGGATAGCTTTCCGGACAGAACAATCCGTCAAATCCGTTGAACAGTTTCCTGCGGCCGAACTCTGAAAAGCAGTTCTCCAGCGCCTCGAACCCGACCGTTTCCAGACACGGCATCTCCAGCGGAATTTCCGCACAGGGAATTTTCTGCGCAAAGAACTCGAACCGGAATCCTTCGCATCGCGCCGCAACCCCCGGATTGGCACAGGGAATTTCCAGGCATGCGGATTTTCTGCATCCTTCCCGGATCAGATAACGGGCCGCAAGACGTCCCGCAAGCTCATTGCCCATCAATACATCCGTGTAACCGTTTTCCCGGATCCGGCTGTTGATCCAGACATGCGGTATTTTCCGGAGAACCGTTTCCAGCTCCGCCCCGACCTCGGAAAATCCATGGATCAGAAGGCCGTCGATTTCATTCCGGCTGTAAAAAAGCTCCAGCCGGGAGGCCGGAAGATTCGCCGGAAGAAGAATCAGTTTCCAGTCCGCCCCAAAAATCCGCAGAAAGACTTTCACTTTCTCCAGAAAATTCCACGGATAGAGCGGGGTGTGGGAAAGAAGAAGACCGATGCTGCCGCATCTCTGTTTCCGTTTCCCGCGCCGTTCCCCCGGATGCTGTTCCACAATCCGGTAAATCCGGCGGCAGGTTTCTTCGCTCATTCCCTGCTGTCCGTTCAGGGCGCGCGAAACGGTCGCCGGAGAGACTCCGGCCAGACGGGCAATTTCCCGAACCGTCAGCTTCATCGTTCATCTCCTTGTTTCAACGGGGAAAATATAGAAATGTTTACGAAACATTTCAAACGATTTTAAGAAAAATTTTTATAAATTTCTTGATTCCCTTTTTCGTTTCTTCTATATTTCCGGTAAAGCAAATCAGAAAGGAGCGGGAAAAGAGCAGATGGTTGTTGCAGATCGGAATCTGAGCTTTGATGTAGTTGTTGTGGGAGGGGGGATCGCCGGACTCTGTGCCGCGGTCGCCGCGGCGCGGCACGGAGCGAAAACAGGGATCATTCAGGACCGTCCCATGCTCGGCGGAAACGCCTCCAGCGAAATCCGGATGTGGATCTACAATGCGCGCGGGGAAAACCGCAAGGAAACCGGACTGCTGGAAGAACTCCAGCTTGACAACATTTTCTACAATCCGGCCATGAAATATACGCTCTGGGACTACGCGATGTACTCGTTTGTCAAAGCGGAAAAGAATCTCACGCTTCTGCTGAACACCGCCGTGGAATCCTGCACCACATCCGGGGATGTCATTACCGGAATCTGCGGCTGGAATCTGATTGAATACGTCCGGTATCATATTACGGGGAAGATTTTCATCGACTGTTCCGGCGACGGCATTCTGCGTCTTTCCGGCGCGGCCGCCCGCCGCGGGCGCGAAGCGAAAAATGAGTTCGGCGAATCTTATGCGCCGGATCGGGCCGACAACTGTACGCTGAGCAGTTCCATCGTAATGCAGCTGCGCAGATCCGGAGAGGCGGATCGTCCGTTCCGCGTTCCGGCATGGGCGTATGTCTTCACCGATGAAACGATCCCGCCCCGGAGCCTGCATCCGGAAGGAAACAATTTCTGGTGGGTCTCGTTCGGCGGCGTCAAAGACACCTGGTGGGTCTCGTTCGGCGGCGTCAAAGACACGCTGCATGACGCGGAGGAGATCCGGGAGGAGCTGTTCAAGATCGCCTACGGCGCATGGGCGTACATCAAAAACCATCCGGACGGACGGGGAAAGGGATGGACTCTCGACTGGATCGGCAGTCTGCCGGGAAAACGGGAGAGCTGGCGCTTCGAGGGCGACCATATCCTCACGCAGTGCGACATCGAAGCCGGAGGAATTTTTCCCGACACCGTCGCACACGGCGGATGGAATATGGATGAACACATGCCCGAAGCATTTTATTTCAAAGGGAAACCCTCGATTCTGCATCCGACGCCGTCGCCGTTCGGGATTCCGTACCGGAGCCTCTATTCCCGCAACATCCGCAATCTGCTGTTCGCGGGACGCCAGATTTCCGCCTCGCACATGGCGCAGAGTTCGATCCGGGTCATGGGAACGTGCGCGGTGACAGGACAGGCGGCGGGGACCGCCGCCGCTCTGGCGGTCAAATACGGAACGTTCCCGCGGGAGGTCGGATCGGCGCATCTTGCGGAACTGCGGGAAACGCTGCTGGAGGACGATCAGTTCATTCCGGGCCTCCGCCGGACGCCGTCGCCTCTCTCGCTCCTCGGGACCCCCTCCCACGAGACGCTCCGCGACGGGATGGACCGCGACTGGGACGACGGATCTCACGGAATCACGCTTGCGCCGGGAGACTCCTGCGGATACTCGTTCAGCGAACCCGTGGAGATTTCCGGAATCCGCATCGTCTTCGACAGCGACCTTTCGGACAACAAACGTCTCTCCTGCGAGGAGGGTCGGCCGGCGCGGGAGATGCCGGGATGCCTGTTCCGCCGCTACCGGGTCGAAATTCAGAACGGGGACGGCGCATGGGTCACGGTCCGGGAGGAGACGGAAAACCGTCATCGCCTGGTCCGGATGCACTGGCCGCCGGTCACGGCGCGAGCGATCCGGATTCTTCCCCTTGAAGCATGGGGAGGAAACGGGGGACGCATCTTTTCCGTGGATGTTCTCTGAGTCTGGTTCGATATGATTCCGGCATCTCCAGAGGAACCCGGCCGCGGGCGGATCCGGATTGCGGATTTCCAGCGAATCCGGCGGATGCTTGCGTACGCGTCAACATGGTTCGGCTGCACGGCGGATCTTCTGCTGGACAGCAGCGCGATCCTCATTTTGTATATGAGCCGTCTGGGGGGATCGGCGTCGCTGATTCTTCTTGCGGGCGGCATCAGCAGTCTGGTCACGATGTTTCTGCAGATTCCCGCGGGATCAATCGTCGACCGTCTCGGAGCGAAACGGGGAATCTTTCTTTCCTGCGGGATCGTGATGGGATCCTTTTTTCTGATTGCGTCCGCACCGTTCTGGGGAAGCGCGGGCAACGCAGCGGTGATCGCGGGAGTGGGATTTCATGCGGTTTCGAAAGCGCTGTGGAATGTTTCGTGGTATCTGATTCTCGGCGGCATTCTGCGTCCGCGCGAACGGGGAATGTTTCTCGGGACCATGCGGTTTTCCTATTATCTGCTGAATGCGGTTGTTTTTTTCCTGCTGGGAGTGGCGCTGAAATCCATTTCGTCGATTGAATTTCTTCAGGCGGTTTTTGTCGGAGTCGGACTGCTCTCGATCGGGAGGATTCTTGCGATTGCCGGGATCAGGCTGAATGTCCGCTCGTCCGGGACGCCGCCGAAACGGCCTCTGAAGGAGGCGTTCATGATCTCGCTTTCCAACAGTTCTCTTGTCGGAGCGGCGATCTATACGGCGCTGGTGAGTTTTGCGTTTGCCCCGGTCCTGCAGCTTGCGCTGATCTACTTCAAGAACACCATGAAATTCGATGGCGGAAGTGTTCAGCTGATCTCCTCCGTCGGGCTGGCGGGGAACATCTGCGCGGCGCTGGTGTACGGGAAACTGCTGAAGATCTTCGGGATGCGGTTCTTTCAAATTGCCATGCACCTTTCCTTTCTGGTCGTGTGCGTGGGATTTTCGCTCTGCTCGCCGGGAATGCCGGCGGAGGCAACGCTGTGCAGCGGACTTTTCTTCTGCGCCTGCTTTGCATTTACCTGTTTCGGATGTAATGTATCCCGGGAGATGCTGGCGCTGGCGCGGCCGGGAAACGAATCCATGGCGACCTCGTTCAGTCTGACGTATCAGATGTTCGGGACAGCGGCGGGCAGACTTGCCGGTTCGCAGTTGCTGGGATGCGGCTGTCTGAGTTCCTCCTGGGTGCTGGCGGGACATCGTGTGACGGCGTCTCAGACCCTGTTCCTCTGCTGCGGCGCGCTGCTGTTTTTCCTTCTGATTCTGCTGCCGCTCCTTCCGAGCGTGGTGCCGAAACACAACGATTATTATAAACCGTAATCAAACAGGGGTGAAATGTATGAGAGAAGCTGTCAGGAAATCCACGTTTGAAAAGATCCGGGAACCGCAGATTGTCGGCAATCCCGGCACGCCGGCGCACATTGATCTGGTCAAACTCGACAGCGGAGAGATCCGCCACTACGGAATTCATATTTTCGAACACGAGAACGGATCCAAAGAGTTTGAGTTCGTCATGAAGCAGAGCTTCGACTACGGACTGAGCTGGGAGGAAACTCCGATCCGCACCGACCATCCGGGTCCTTCGGTCAAAAGTCCGTGGTCCGGCGATTTTCTCGTCCTGCGCACGGTTGTTCTTCCGACCTACAAGGATCTGAGCATCTCCCCAAGCCGGATCTATCCCGCGGTACAGAACATCACGGAGAACGGCATCTGGTGTTTCCGGTCTGCGAACGGACCGGACGGACCGTTTGAAAAAACCCGCATCCGGGAAGATCTTCCGCATATTCAGCGTCTGCCGCTCCCGCTGAAACAGAAAAAGCGCTGGATCGTTCCCGGAGAAGAGTGGATCGGAAAGATCCAGCATCCGGTCGTCCTCTTTTCGGACGACGACGGAGTCTCATGGAAGAAACTTGTTCTTCCTCCGGTTCCGCGGATGGAAAAAATCGAGTGGCCGCACAAGGGAATGCGCTGGTCGCAGTGCGGCTGCGAGCCGGTCATAGCGGAACTTCCGGACGGACGGCTTCAGATGCTGGTCCGGACCTCCGCCGATTTTCACTATCAGAGTTTCTCGAATGACTGCGGGGAAACCTGGAGTGCGATGGAACGGTCGCCGTTTTACAGTGTCGCGACCATGCCGAATCTTGTGACTCTTTCCGACGGACGGCTTCTGGCGGTCTGGAACAATACAACTCCTCTGGCGGAGTTTGACCAGAGGACCTCTCCGGACTGCACCGACGATCTGGTGAAAGGCATCTGGGAGGATGTCTTCACCAATCGGGACGCCCTGCATGCCGCGATCTCCGAAGATTGCGGGCGCACCTGGATCGGATTCCGGGAAATCGCGCTGAATCCGCTTCGGAACGCCGTCGATTTCCGGACCGCCGGAGGATATTACGCGCTGCATGACAAGAGCGTCCATCAGAATCAGGTGCTCGAACTGCCGGACAATAAAGTTCTGGTTTCGTATGGACAGCATCCGGTCTGTCAGGCGCTGATGATTTTCGATCTTGATTTCCTCTATGCGGACGGGCGCAGGGAGGATTTCCGTTCCGGACTCGAAGCGTGGTCGGTGCATCAGTATTTCAAGGGACACATCGGCGGATTCCGGTGGGCCGGCCATTGCGCATGGAACCGGCGGGCGGGCGCGCGGCTGATGCCGTCGCCGGACAATTCTCCGAGGGAATCGCTGCTGATCGGATGTCATCCCGATCCGGATCTCTACTCCAGCCGCGAAGGCGCCGTCTGGAACTTCCCCGCGGCCGCAGACGGGGAAATCTCGCTCGACATGACTCTGCGCAGCGGGACAAAAGGCCTGCAGGCCGCACTCTGTGACCGCTGGATCAATCCCAGTGATCCGCTGGCCGGTTACTATGCCGGATTTGTCCTGCGGATCGATGGAGACGGGCGCATCGGAGAAACGCCCGCCTTCGCCCCCGGACAGACCGGAACGCTCCATTTGACCTTCTCTCTGGCAGAGAAGAAACTGGTCTGGAAGGCTCCTCTCGGAAGCGCATCCGTCCCGCTGACGGGGAAAATCACCGGGCAGCTCAGCTATCTGCATCTGCAGTCGCCCGCCGAAGAGGCCGACTATGCCGGGGTCATGATCGACTCCGTGGAAATGCGGAAAGGAAAACCGGGAACCCCGTGCTGAGGATTCTCCGAACATGCCTTCCGGAAAAAGGAAACAGAAAGAAAAGAACGGGATTTCGTGTCCTGCCCCTCCGGTGTGCGGTCCGACGGGACCGCGCCGGGAACGACATTCCTTTCCGCGGCGGTCCGGACAGCGGAAAGAACAGGAAAAAATACGTTTTTTTCCGGTTTCCCCTATTGACTTTTTTCGACAAATAGAGTATAATTAAGAAAAAGTGATATAATGTAAATATAATCCGGAGAACAGAAGATGGTCGGGCGGAAAGTGGAAGAGGAACTGTTGCAGCGTCTGAAAACAGGTCAATATTCCGCCGGGGAAAAACTGCCTTCGATCCGGGAGATGTGCGGGGAATTCAACTGCAGTTATGTGATGGTGTTCCGGGCGGTGCAGGCCTTGAAGCGGCAGGGATGCCTTGAGACGGTCAAGGGGAGTGGAACTTTTGTTGTGCGCGATCTTCAGAAACATCTGGAGAAGAAACTGCTGATTTATATTTTTGACAAGCCGGAATGCAGGCAGCTCAATCCGGAAGATTCCCTGCGCTACACTTGTTTTCAGCGGACGATCCGGAAATCCGGATTCATGGATCTGGCCCTTCAGGAAGATGACGTTCTGGAGCCGGAGGAGATGAATGAGGTTGCGGGGGCGCTGATCACCCTCCGGTCGCCGATGATGGAGGAGCTGATTGCACGGAAGATTCCCTGTGTGTTTATTTCGAGTCTGGGCAATCATTACGGGATGCCCTGTGTGACGCCGGATTTCTATCAGGGAGCAACTCTGGTGCTCCGGCATCTGCTTGAGACCGGCGCACGCCGGATTCAGGCGCTCACCATCGACGCGCGCGAATACAACCAGGCGAGTTATGCACCGCGTCTTCAGGCATATCGGGATGTGATGAAGGAAGCGGGGCTTTTTGCGCGTCCGCCGCTGGAATGGAACATCCGCAATCCGGAAAACCGGAACAATCTCCGGAAACTTATGGCGGGACCGGAAGCGCCCGACGCATTTTTCGCATCGAACGACAAGCTGGCGGTGGAGCTGATTCACGAGCTGAATCTTCTGGGCATTCCGGTGCCGGAAGAGGTCAAAGTCGCGGGGCTGGAGAATCTGGAGTATCTTTACAGCACATTTCCTTCGCTGACGACTGCGGCGTTTGACAATGTCGAGCTGGTCCGCGCGGCCTGCGCTCTTCTTCAGAAGATGATGAACAATCCCGGAAAAATTCCTCCGTCGGTCAGGGTTCCGATGTCTCTGATCACGCGGGAATCCACGGTTTCCGCTGTGTATGCATAATAACTCATAAAAGGAGATCTGTGATGAGAGAGGACAATTCTGCCGGAAAAGAGAGGAAGAGAGAAAAGTTTTTTACTCTTATAGAACTTCTTGTCGTGATTGCAATCATTGCAATTCTTGCAGGGATTCTTCTTCCCTCCCTGAATTCTGCACGCAGGAAGGCGGAGAGCATCAACTGCCTTTCCCGGCTGAAGCAGCTTGGTCTGGCGTATGTGCAGTACGAGAGCGACAATGACGGATTTTATCCGGCATCCTACGATGAATCGGTGAAAAAATACTACAGCTATCATCTTTCTCCATATCTGCGTTCGACAACAGAGGAGCGCTATATGATGATCCGCTGCCCTGCATGGAAAAGCAAATACGGAACGAATGGAGTCATCGCATTTGCCGTGGCGACCCTGACCAGAAGCGGCAAGTACCTCGCCTACAATGAATTTTACAGGCCGCGAACCTATGTCAACCGTCCCTCCGCAATGATCACGCTGTTCGACGCGAAGCCGAACGACACGGCGAAACTGACTGTGACCAGCATGGGAAAAATCTACCAGTATTACGACTTCCGCCATGACGCGAAAAGTGTGAATGCCCTTTTCTACGATGGGAGCTCGCGAAGGGCGACTCCACAGCCGAACTGCTGGGCGGTTTACTGGTCGGACTGGAGTTATTAATGCAAAAACAAGAAAGGATCTCCTGAATGAAACACCTTCTTCTTTCCACGATTCTGGCAATTCCGCTGTTTCTGTCCGCCGATCGGACACTCTGCCAGTGGGAATTCAAAAACGCAAAAAATGTCCGATCCATAGGTTTTCCAATCAACAAACAGGCAAGAGCGAAGCTTTCCTACGATCCGATGAACGCACCCGGTTCCCGAAACGGATCCCTGAAGGTGAATATCGAATACTCTCCCGACATTCTCTCCTCCATCCCCGTCTGTTTCCAGAGAACGGATCTTGTTCTGAAGAAGGGAACGAGGTATCGAATCGATTTTCAGCTCCGCTCCTCCGCGCCCTTCTGGATTACAGTGCAGGCGATCGAGGGGAAAGCCCCTTGGAGGAAACTGGGAGAAACGGCAAAAGACACATTTGAACTTCCGGCGGATTCCTGGCAGAAGAAAAGTCTGGAGTTTACCGCATCGGAAGCGTTTTCCGGGAATCTGCGTCTTCCGACATTTTATCTGGGGAAGGCCGCCGACGGGACGACGGTCTGGATTGCGGATGTCAGGCTGACGGAACTTTCCAAGTCGCCCGGAACGGAGGAGAAAGAAAAGACCCCCGCGCCGCTCTGGACTCCCGCGGCGAAAATTCCGAAACTCTCCCCCACGCCGCTTGAACTGCGCAAGTGGAGCTATGCGGATGCGTGGAAACAGCAGGACGGAGAACGTTCCAGCATCTCGCTCTGCAACTTCTGGGAGATCGCGCCGGTCGCCTCCTCGAAAGAGGAGCCGCCGGCGGACGCGGAACGCTGGAAGAATTTTATTGTCCCCGGACACTGGAAAGGGGGAAACATTTCCAACTTCATCCGGACCGACGACGGAACCGCGCTGGAACGCTGGAACGGGAAACCGATTGCATCGGATGTCCATCATGCCTGGTACCGGCGACGGATTGATCTGCCGTCTTCCCTTCGCGGGAAAGAAATTTTCCTGCGTCTGGAACGGATTGATGAAGGCGGAGAAATCCGCGTCAACGGGAAACGCATGATGTCCGGCACCCCGGATCCGGTGCAAAGCGTCCGGGTCAACATCACCGGTCAGGTCAAATTCGACGCGGAAAATGAGATTCTCATCCGCGTGGACTCGCCGGGAACGCGCAACGGATCCAAAGGCGGCCTGATGGGAGCGGTCTATCTTGAAACGGAACCGGCCCGGTGCATCGGAGAACCGGAGATCCGGACCTGGCCGAGCCGGAAGAAGCTGAACATCACCTTTCATTCTCCCCGCGGGGTTGCGGACGGAACTCTGCACTTCACTCTCCGCGACGCGGCGGACAAGCGTGAAGTCTGGAAAACGGAAACCCCCTGGAACTCCAGCGTGGAACTGACGTATGCGCCCTCCAAGCTCTGGTCGCCGGAACATCCGAACCTGTACTACATGGACATGGAATGGAAGGATGCGTCCGGGCGGAGCATCGACCGCTGTACGCGGCGCTTCGGTTTCCGGGAATTCAAAGTGGCCGGCAATCAGTATCTTCTGAACGGGAAGCCGATCATTCTGCGGGCGGATACCGACTACATGAAAATCGTCTGGGCGACGGACTGGCACCTCAACGCGGAACACCTGCGCAGGGAATTCCGTTTTCTGAAACGCTTCCACATCAACGCGGTCTACACGCAGGGCAGCCAGCCGTCCGCGATCGCGGACGTCGCCGACGAGGAGGGAATCCTCCTGCTGACCACGGACTCCATTTACTACAAGGACATGGAGAAACTTTCCGACGACGCGCTGAAAACCCGCACACTGAAGTTTCTGAAAACAGCCAGACAAGAACGGAAATTCTACAACCATCCCTCCCGGATCGCGTGGATCATCGACATCTGGTTCAACTTTCACAACGGCACAACCAACGGCGAGTATGTCGGCCTCAAATACGGGACGAAATCCTATCCGGCATTCGCCGCGGACGGGACACAGATCACCAAAACCACTCCGGATCCGAATCTGACTCAGCCCATGCGGATGGCCCGGATGAAACGTCTGAACGCCCGCGCCGCCCTCTTCCGCAAATATTTTCCCGATATGGAAGCCTTCACGGGCGGATCCGGCGAAGTCAACGGCGTCTATTCCACGCATGTGTATCACACCTGGGGTGCGCCGCGCATGGAGCTCCGCGCCCTCTTTTCCCGCTATGCGCTCCAGCCGGAACTGCCGATTTTCATCGGGGAACACAACATTCCGTATGCGGGAAGTTATTATCAGCTCGCGCAGCCGTACTCCGTGGGCAACGGCGGGATCTCCCTCTTCATGGAGAATGCCGCGCGCGACAGCGGACACCGGGCGTACTGCTATCCTCCGGTCTACACCCGCCGCCCGCTGCACGGCTGGGGCAAGGAGAGTCTTCAGGACGGCATTCACGACAAAGATCCCTGGAGTTCCTATTCCCTCTATTCTCCGCTCTATCTGGATACGCTGGTCCGCAACCTCAACGCAATGATTCCCGCATGGCGCGCCTGTCATGTGAACGGATTCGGCATGTTCGGCTACCTCTACTGCAATTTCCTTCAGGCGGGACACAGAATTCCGCGTTATGCAAAGATTCAGGGGGACATCTCCGCACCGGTTTTCAAACCGGAAATTCTCACCGGCGGGAAGGCTCCGCTCGGCTTTGATCCGTTCAGCGACGATCCGGATCTCCGGCCGACCCTTGCCGCCATCCCGTTCCTGAACGGAATGGCCGACACCATCTGCGCCTTCTTTTCCGCGGAAGGCGACTTCCTGGAAGAGAATCACGCCTTCTTCTCCGGGGAACAGCTCTCTCAAACCCTTCTCCTGATGAACGATTCCGGAGAGGAGAAGACCTATCTTCTGACTCTTTCCCTGACCTCGGATGACGGGAACCGGGTCCATGAAACGAAGCAGCGGATCCGGGTCCGCGCATACGAACACCGGAAAATTCCGGTCCGGCTGACCCTTCCCGAAACCGCGGTCCGGAGGGAATGGACTCTCTCGGCAGTATTCCTTCCGGAAAAGGGGAACAAACTTCTCCGTGCAACCAAACGTCTGGAGCTCTTTCCTCCCGCGACACCGCCGCGTCTCAGACGGAAGCTCTATCTCCACGATCCGGAGGGGACCCTTTCCGCCGCGCTGAAGAAGATGAAACTTCCGTTCACCGCTCTTCCGGACCTGCGGAACATTCCGCTGGACGGGACCGTTGTCATCGGACGGCGGGCGTTTGCGAAGTCGCCGGAAGTCCCGGACCTCTGCACTCTCGCGGACAACGGCGCGGGCGTGCTCGTTCTGGAACAGGAACAGAGCAGTTCCGCGGAACTGATGAAAGTCCGTTCCCGGGAGGCGTTCCTCAACGCGCCGGCGCATCCGGTTCTGCAGGGATTCAAGGATGCGGATTTTTCCAACTGGAACGGAAGTTTCGGAATCGTGACACCGTATCAGGAGAATTCCGTCGGCAAGCAGTGGTCCGACTTCGGCAACCGAAATCTGGTGGCGGGATATGTGTTCCGCCGTCCGCAGCACGGGAATTTCCGGAGTCTTCTAGTGTCGGGATTCGATCTTTTCCAGACGCCGCTTCTGGAGTACTCCTCCAAGGGGTGCTGGCTGGGTTCGACGCTGGAAATCACCGACCGGATCGGAAAAGCTCCCGTTCCGACCCATCTGCTTCTGCGGATGATCTCCTATCTGGATTCCTGCGGGAACCGGAATGAGAAAACCCTCTTTTTCGGAAGCAGCGGAAGCGAAAAATTCCTGAAGAAGCTGAAAATTGCCTTCCGCCGTGTCACGGACCTGAATCCGCGGGAGCTGGCGGAAAGCCGCTGTCTGATCCTTGCCGATCCGGATTTCAAGAAACTGAAACAGTTCCGTTTCGAGCTCAACGATTTCGTATACAACGGCGGAACGGTTCTCTATCTTCAGACCGGCAAGGAGTTCTATTCCACGGTCTTTCCGTTTGCGATGGAGCTGAAAATGCAGACGATGCGTCAGGCACTCTGCCGCGACGATGCGGCGGACGCCATCTGGAGAAACGGCTGGGGCAACGGCGATCTGTACTGGCATTTCCCGGTGACGCTGCCCTGTTTTGCGAATGTTCCTCCGGAAGCGGAAAAGAGCGATCCGGCGGTCCTGGTCCGCTACCGGTACGGCTGCGGGAATTTCGTCTTCTGCACCGTTCTCCCGGATGCGTTCCGCTCTCTTCAGGCCGACCGGGATACACCGAAAATGTTCCGTCATGCGGCGACGGGAAAAGCGGTCCGTCTGCTTTCCGCCCTGATGACCTCCTGCGGAGTCCGCATTCAGGAGAAACAGAATGCGTATCTGCCCAAAACGGGGACGATTGATTTCGTGATGGATCTTGCCCCATACAAATGGAATTTCTCCATTGATCCGGACAACAGGGGAATCCGGGAAAACTGGCACAAAGGAGCCGCCGGAAGCGGTCAGTGGATGCAGGGACTGGTCGCGGACGGCGTGGAAGTCGGAGTCGGTATCCCGTTTGAAAACTTCCTCCAGCGCGCCTATGACGGCTGGGTCTGGTACACGCTGAAAACGGATGCTCCGGAACAACTGCGGAAAGCCGGAAACGTTTATTTCTCCGCCGGTGCAATCGACGATTTCGACGAAGTCTACATCAACGGCACCCGGATCGGGAAAACAGGCCGGGAAACCGCCCACTACTGGGCGGCTCCGCGTCAGTACATCTTCCCCGGATCCCTCCTGAAGGCAAAAGGAAACATCATTGCCGTGCGTGTATTCGACGAAAAAGGAGTGGGAGGAATCGTCAAACTTCCGCTGACGCTTTCAAACTGCCCGGTCGGCAGCGGTTCCCGCGCATGGAAATCCCCCTGGCCGGAAGGCCAGATTCGGGATTACGAATACATCAGCGATCTGATCCGTCAGTACTGATCCGCAGAACCGCCGGATGACGGCTTCCGAACCTCTCCGGGAGTCAGGCTGCCGTCATCCGCGTTTTCCCTCCAGACGGATCCGGTGAACGCCCGGATTCAGCGTACAGCGCAGAGGTTCCGGCGAACCGAATTCCACTTCCGCCGTTGTTCCCTCCGGAACCCGCAGAGAGAGTTCCGAACGCGTCAGCGCCAGAGCGATTTCGCCGAACGGGGTCGGCACCACCGCCTTCACCTCGTCCAGATCCTCCGGCTTCGGCGCCACCCGGAAACGGCGGAATCCCTTTTCCAGCGGACGGATCCCCGCAATTTCCGCCGGAAGCAGCGCGCAGGGACCCGCACTCCAGCCGTGACACCAGCTGATGAACAGTCGTTTCCCATGCGGCTCCGTCACGGAAGGATAGTTTCCGTCCGGCGCATAGAATCCTTCGTACAGCGTATCCGCTCCGGAGGCGAGCAGAGCGCCCCAGTTCCGGCGGATCCGTTCCAGAGCCGTTCCGCTTTCCCCCCGGGCAAACATCTGTTCCAGAATCTCATACACGCTTGTCGAAGACTCCGCCATTCCCTCTTCCTGTTCCAGCGGTTTTTCGCGCAGCAGCGATTCCAGCGCCGGGGCGGTGCGTCCGACAAGCGTCCGGTATCCGGCGGCGGACTCCGCATCCCCCGCGGCTTCCGCAACCTCCAGAGCGCTCCGCAACGCCCGCAGATAGAGAACATTCAAATACGGGGAAGGTCCGGAAGCCTTGTTCAGCACAATCATCCAGGACGGACACGGATTTTCAGGAATATGGATCAGTCCGTCCGAACCGGCGCGGGCGGAGAGCCAGTCAACCGCCGCATAGAGATTTTTCCGGAGACGCTTCGGAAACTCCTCATCGCCGGTAAACAGACGGTAGTCGTGAAACGCGATCGCCCACCAGGCGACATAGTCCCAGAGGCACGAGGCGCCCTCGCCCATCTCCGAAGGAACGGCGCCGTCGGCATACTGAACCGACGCAAGAGCCTCCCAGCAGAAGCGGAACAGTTCCGTATCTCCAAACAGATAATAAGAACCTATCCCTAAATAACAGCAAGTTTTCGATAAATTATAACCGTTGCGGCAAGGTGTAGCAAAGCTTCATATGACGAGTTGCTCTTTTCATA
>CASFTV010000028.1 GCA_949297765.1 uncultured bacterium
AAGGTATAGCTGCCGGCATCCGCGAGTTCGAGAATCCGGAAATCCTTCGAGTCGCCGAATCCGACCCAGTTGTCGCCGAAGAGGGAGAGCGAAACCGTTTCCGCGGGATCGGTCGGTGTTTCCGTGGCGATCGTGAGTTCCGGATCCAGATATGCCGCCAGTTCGGAATCGTCGGAGTTGCCGGCCCGGACGAACACCTCGCCGTCGAGAGCGACATTATAGGCGGTTCCCGTTTTGTTGGTGGATTCCATTTCTATGAAATAGGGCGTGTCGGCATCCAGAAGAAGACCGAAAATGCCGCGCTTCTCCTCTTTCGTCTTCGCATTCACGGAGATGCGCTTGACCAGCTTCAGTTTGTCGTTGACCAGCGTGTAGACGGAGAAGCGTGCGGCGGATTCCAGTTCGGAGATCGTGAAATTATACCGTCCCGCCTGTTCAAACTGGAGAGCGCGCAGATCTTTTTTGTCTTCCGGGCCGACCCAGTTGGATTCTTCCGTTTGATTGCCGTCGTCGAGTTCGACGCTGAACAGATCCCGGGATTCCAGTGCTGCGCTGTCGCCCGGGATGAGAACAGCGAGTCCTTCGCCGGAGACGGTTTTCTGCCAGGTGTCGTCGGAATCGGAGATTCCCGCCTGTTTCTGTTCCTCCGCGTCCGGGCTGGCGGAAATCTGGACATAATAGGTGTTGATCGTCGGGACCGTCGATCCGGCGGAGGAGAAGGCGTTCCCCTGCACCAGAAGATAATAGGTTGCCTCCGCCTGTGTATGAAACGAAAGAGTCTGTTCCGTCCGGTAGTCGGAAGAGGAGTACAGCAGATCGCCTCCGGCATTGTAGATGGAAAGAAGAATCCCGGAGAGGGCGGGATCGGCGGCTGCCATCGAAACCGTGATCTGAAGATCGCTGGAAAGAGCGGTGGAAAAACAATAGTAGTCGCTGTCGTCCGCACCGTCCAGATTGCCGCCGCGGAGAGCTGTGCCGTTGCGGAACTCCAGTTCCCGGGCGTCCTGGAAGGTCTCCTGTTCGCCCAGAAAGAGCTTGTCAAACTGTTTCAGAGCCGCGAAGGAGCCGAGATACGCTCCCTCAATCATGTAATCCGAAAGATAAAGCCGTCCGTCGGAGCGGAGTTCCGTCCGGGTTTTGGAGAGGCGGTTTACGGCGTCGCGCCGGTCGCTGCTGCCGGACCAGTAGTCGCTGTCGGAATCGGAGTAATAAAGCCAGGTGGTCCCGTTTTCATCCACTTCGTAGCCCCAGCCGGTGATCGCATGCGCCAGACCAGCACTGGAATAGATCGCATACGCGATGCCGTAACCGGCATCGAAATAGTCGGTCAGCGTATTCAGAAGCGTATCGGTTTCCGTCTCCTTGCTTGTGAAGAACATCACGTCGGTTCCATTCAGCTGCGGAAACAGATTTCCGCCTTCCGCGGGGACCGTGATCGTTCCGCTGTTTCCCTTTCCGCTGAAGAACCAGGAGAATGCGTCCGATTCCATGCCGCCTTCGTTTTTCCAGTAGTTGATGAAGTATTCAAACACCTCGTCCTCATTCCGGAAATGATACGGCGAATTCGCCGCCCAGCCGGTCCAGGTGAGGATGTTCGAGGATGCGGCTCCCCAGCAGTAGAGAAGCTCCTCGGGAAGGTTCCGCTTTTCCGCATCGGCGAAGTAGATGCCGGAAACATCGTTGCCCGCGGCCGGATCGGGCGGGGTGTAGAGCTCCTCCAGAAAATCATGTCCCCAGAGTTCGGTGCTGATGACTCCGCCGTCCACCTCCACGGAGTCGGAAATCCGGAAGGTCTGTCCGGTGCTCCATTCTCCCCTGTTTCCGGCGGCGTCCAGTGCGCGGACCTGACAGATGTAGGTCCCCGGTGCGAGATCTTCAAGAAAGGCGCGGCACTCCTCTCCCTTCACGGAAATGAGCGTGGCGTTCTCAAGGGAAACGTTTTCCGGAGCATAGCGGATTTCAAAACCGGTCGTGCCGACGTTGTCCACTCCCTCGTCCCAGGAGACGGTCACGGCTCTTCCCGCATAGACATTGACGGAAACCTTGCGGAGCTGCAGCGGAGATTCCGTATCCGGTTCCGCGGGAATGGCTTCCACCCGCAGGACAAGTTCCTCCGCGTCGTTCCGTGCAAGGGTGTAGCGGATGCCGTTCCGGGCGAATGAGGAACGATCGGTCAGATTGAGCTCGAAGTAGATCTCCTGATCGTTGCTTCCGACAACCGTGATTGAGTCGGAGAAGTCTGCCGCATTTCCCGCCAGGCGGTACTCTCCCGTTGCAGGATGCTCCGGCGAAACGGAAAGACGGAAGGCGGCTCCGTCGAAAAGCGTGATGTCGTCCACCAGAAGATACGGAACCGTTTCCGGAGAGATCCCGGTATGCAGAAATCCCGGTTCGATCAGATTGAAATTCAGCACTCCGTTCACGGTGACAGTCCCTTCCGCATGAATCTGTCCGGAGATGCTTGTGATCCCTCCCAGCACCGCGCCCGCCTCCAGATTCAGCGTGGTCCCCACGGTGATGTTGACATTGTTGGCGGTCCCGGCGGACTGCACCGACATTACACCGTCCTTGATTTCCGTGTAGTTGGCGACCGCTCCCCGGGCGACCGTCATTTCTCCGAACACCGATGTGACATTGGCACGTCCCCCTTCCAGCACATTCTGCACACCGCCGCTCCGGACCGTCATATAACTTGCCTCTCCGCCCGATTCAATATTCTGCACCGCGCCGTCCAGCACGAATCCGCCGAACGCGATGTACCCCTCCAGCACATCCTGGCGGGTCGTGACCGAGTAGTTGAAGGAACTTTCCGGCGTGGAAAAAATCAGAGACCCGAGACTGGCGGTTTTCGCCTGCACGGTTGTTCCGAAGTCATAGCTGATGTCGGTTTCCTGTTCGACGATCACATCGAACGCGCTTCCCCCGGTTTCGACGATCAGGGAACCTCCTTTCTCCACCCGGCTCCCGGTGACTGTCCCGCCGGAAAGCACCCGCTGTGTTCCGCCGGAAAGGAGGACGGCATCCCTGGAAACGCATCCGTCTCCGACCGTCTGCGTGTTCTCCGCCGCAATGCGGTAGTTTTCCGATTCGTTCGCCTTCAGAACGTTGACCATCTCTCCGTTCTGCTCCTGCAGAAGGGAACAGTTGAAGTCATATCCGAATGTCGAGCCGTCCTGAAGCAGCGGCGCTGTGACGGATGCTCCGGTCTCCAGAAACAGGCTTCCTCCGTTTTCCACGGTGATCTCCGTTGCGGTTCCCCCCGCGGAAAGACGCAGAAATCCCTGCTCCTCCACGGTGACCTCCGCCGCAGTTCCGCCTTCCTTCACGGCGACAATTCCGCTGCCGGAGACGGTGATGAAACAGGCATATCCCCCGTCGAGGATTTCGACCGTGCCTCCCCGGTTGCGGACTCCGTTGGCCGTCCCCCGGACGATCAGTTCCCGGATCGTTTCGTCCGGTTTCGATGCCTGGATGGAGGTGGAATTGGCGGTTCCTCCGGCGTTGACGATCAGAGATCCACCGCTTTCGATCACCGTCCGGTTTGCAATATCGCCGTCGTTCAGGGTCAGTTCATCAAAGAAGTACAGAATTTCATCATTGCAGGTCATTGCCATTCCGTGTTCTCCAGTTCGTTCAGGGGGTTTCGACGGCTGCGTCAGAGTGCGGAATTTTTTCCGGATTTCCGGCGCGGCGGCGGTTGTTTCGTGTTTCTTTTCCGGATGCGGTACAATACAGGCTCCCCGGGAAAATTCAAATCCGCTTCCGGCCTTCCGGCTGAAAGTCCCGGAAAAGAGCCGGATTCCGGATTTTCCGGAGCGGAGTTTTTCCTGTGGCCGATCTCTTTTTTCCGTGCGGCCGGAGGAGGGTGGCGCATTATCGCCGGATGAGGAGATGTTTCCCGGTTTTTTCTTTTTTCCGCTTGATTTTTCCCGCAGGAAGCATACTGTAGCGGAAAAAGAGGAGGAGTGCTTTCCATGAATAAACCTTCCTGTGTGCCGTATCCGAAGTTTGAACAGGACTGCTATGACTGGGAGGAACGGTATCGGCTCTGCTGCGAACAGGTGAAAAAACGGCGGGCAGAGATTCTTTTCTACGGGGATTCGATTACTCATTTCTGGGATTCGGCCGCGGGATCGCACTCGCATGGCGGAGAGGTCTGGGACCGGTTGTTTTCCACGCGGAACGTGTTGAATCTCGGGTTCGGCTGGGACCGTACCGCCAATGTGCTCTGGCGGCTGGAACATGGTCATTTTGAGCATCAGAAGCCGAAGGTGATCGTTCTGAACATCGGGACCAACAATCTGGCGAAAACGGAGAACTATCCCGGGGATACCCCGGAGGATGCCGCGGACGGAATCCTGGCGGTCATTGACAAACTTCAGGAGCTGTCGCCGGAAAGCCGGATCGTTTCCATGGCGGTGTTCCCGCGCGGAAACCGCGGAGAGGAACTGGAGGAGAAGGTGGTTCGGATGAATTCCATCGTCACCGAACGCCTCCGGGGACGCAGAAATGTTCTCCGGCTCGACCTGACCGACCGTTTTCTGAATCCCGACGGGACTCAGAAAAAGGAGCTTTTCCGCGACGGCTGTCATCTGACTCCTGCCGGGTATGAAGTCTGGGGCGCGGCTCTGCTTCCGATTCTGGACCGGTATGCGGGAACATGAGGATTCGTCCGCCGTTCCCTGTCACGGGCATGATGTTGATTGTACAGAAAAAGCATTCTCCGGAGAGCAGACGATCCGTTTTTTCGTGGATCGGCCTTGCGGACGGAGTCGAAAAAAGGAGTTTCGCATGGATCGGTTTGTTCCAGACATTCGGCCGGATTACCGGGAGGCAAATTATGATGCGGGGAAAATCGCCCCGTACACGCTGGAGGATCCGCTCTGCTTTGCGGACGGGACTCCGCTGAAGAGTCCTGACGAGTGGCCGCGCCGGAGAGCGGAAATCCTGGAGATTTTCGCAAAGGAAATGTACGGGCAGGAGCCGCCTCCGCCGGATGCGTTCGAGTATGAATTGATCGAGGAGAAGACGGGGATTCTGGCGGGCTTCGGCATACGCTCTCAGTACCGCATCTGGTTTCGGAAGGATAAAACCGGTCCGGCGATCGACTGGCTGCTGATCCGTCCCCGCTATACGAAGAAGAAAGTTCCGGTGATTCTTTTCCTGAATTTTCACGGCAGTCATCAGATGCTCCCGGATCCGGAGGTGGTGATCCCGGAAATGTGGACGCATGTTACGGAGGATCACCGGGTCTCAAGGGAACGCGGCGTGATGAACCGTCCCGACCGGAATTCGGTTCTGCCGATCGGACAGATTCTCTGCGCCGGATATGCGGTGATGAGCGCGTGTTACTGCCAGATTTCGCCGGATCCCTGTTCGGATGATCCCGCCAGACGGGGAGGGCAGGATGATTTCGCCTATACCGGAGTTTTCGACCTCTGGGGAAAACGAGAAAAGGACCGGCAGGATGACATCACTTCGCTCGGGGCATGGGCGTGGGCGCTCTCCCGCGGCCTGGATCTTGCCGGACGGATCCCGGAGATTGATGCGTCGAGGTGCGTGGTGACCGGCGTCTCGCGTCTGGGGAAGGCGGCTCTGCTTGCCGGTGCGCGGGACGAGCGGTTTGCCGTCTGTGTGCCGATTCAGTGCGGGGGCGGCGGCGCCACGCTCGCAAAGCGCGATTTCGGGGAGAACATCGCCACGGAGATGAGCACCTTCCGCCACTGGTACTGCAAAGCCTATAAGAAGTATGAGCGCAATCCGGCGCGGACCCTGACGTTTGACCAGCATCTTCTTCTGGCGGCGCTGGCGCCGCGCAAACTGCTGATCGGCGGGTTCAACGATCCGTGGTTCGATACCGAAGGGGAATATCTTGCCTGCCGGGCCGCAAGTCCCGCATGGGAGTTCCTCGGGAAACCGGGGCTGCCCGGAAACGGATATCCGGAAAATTTCGACATCCGCGCGATCGGCCCATATCTCGGCTACTACCGCAGAGCCGAGGAACACGGAATGGCCGATTACGACTGGAGAAGACTCCTGAAATTCGCCGGTGAACAGGAACTCTGAAGGAAAACGCGCCGGCAGAATTCCTCTCTGTTCCGGAACATCCGTTCCCTCGGATTCTGCGTCCGTTCCATTTCTTTTCCGGTTCCGGAATCCCACGCGGAATCGGAAAATCGCTTTTTTTGCAGATCCGGGGTTGACAAAAACGCCCTTTTGTTGTATAATTAAAAACAGACCATATGGTATGTTTTAAGTTGGAGAATGTTCATGGGGCAGAGACGCAGCAATCAGCCGCGGACGGTGACAGAGGCGAAGATCCGGGATTTGATCCGGGAGCGGCTTTCGGAAGGGCAGACGACGTTTCCGTCGGAGCGGGACCTTGCCGTCCGGACGGGCGGGTCGCGGTGTGTGATCCGTGAAGTTCTGGAGGATCTGGAGCGGAAGAACCTGCTTTCACGGACGGCGAACGGGCGGATGATCAATCCCGGGACGAACCGGATTCCGGTTCTGTTTGTTGCGCGCGGACGGAATATGATCGACAATCCGGCATGGGCGCGCCTCTGGCTGGCGTTTCTCAACCGGACGAAAGGAACGCCCCTAGCTCCGGAACTGCAGCTGATGCGGTACTGGCCGGAAGAGATCGAAGAGGATCTCAGGGAACTCGCCCGGAAACAGGCGAAGTACATCATTCTGACCGGCAACCGCGATCTGGAACCGCAGATCGGGCGGTGGGTGGAAGATCGTGAAAAAGTGGTGATTTTTACGGACGAGGCCTATCTGGAATACGGACTTCCCGTCATTGCCCTGGACAATGCCAAAGTCGGGGAGCTGGCAGCGGAAGAGCTGTATCGGAACGGCTTTCGCTCACCGGCGCTTCTGACGCCGGACTTTTCCGATCACTGCTATCCGCCGTATCAGAAACGAATCGAAGGCTTCGCCCGGAAATGCGCGGAACGGAATCTGGATTTTCAGATGGAACGGGATGTATTCAGCGTTTTTCATCAGAAAGGAATGCTTCAGAACTATATCCGCCAGACAATGAAAATCGCAGAGGAGAAGCGCTACGATTCGCTGTTTCTGACGACCGACGATCAGCTGCCCCTGGTTCTGGAGGTCTTTCATGATCAGATGCGGTACATTCCCGGAGAACTGGGCATGATCTCCCTCAATGCCCAGAACAAAGCACAGACCGGCAATACCCGTGTAACCGCCGTTTCCAGCGCAACAAGCGAAATTGCGGCGCATCTGGCTGAAGTTGTCGAAGCTCATTCGGAAGGAAACATTTCCCAAATTCCGAATATCATCATTTCACCAACCATTCATGCAGGAGAAACCTTATGTCTCAGAAAGAAACACTGAAAGAGAGCCGTTATTTCACGCTTATAGAACTTATTATTGTTATTGCAATTATTGCCATTCTTGCAGCTTTTCTTCTTCCTGCTCTGAATGCGGCACGGGAGAAAGCCCGCTCGGCGCAATGTCTGAACAATCTGAAACAGTGCGGGACCCTTGCGGCCGCCTATGCAGACTATTACAACGGGAACCTGACCATGCTTCACTCAGGGGTCACATGGAGCCGGAATCTGTATGACACGCTTTCGCTTTCCGGTTCCCCGGCATTCTTCACCTGTCCGAAAAACACAAATCTGAAGAAATGGGCCAGAAGCAACACCTACTCCACCTACGGGACATTCTGCACGAGCGGAGATGCGAAATTCGCCAACTTTGCGAATTCCGGGAAAACGCCGTATGTCCGTTTCGACAATGAAGGAGAATACCTTGTTTATATTTCGTATCCGAAAGCGAAAATGCCCTCGGTCTCACCGTTTCTGTTTGACAGCTGCAAAGAAACGGGAGCATTCTGGATTGAAACACAGGTTGCCAACCGGGGAGATGGTGATTATGCCTACGCAACGCTTCTTCACACCAACCAGATCAGCGCCGCATATCTGGACGGACACGCGGCCTCCAAAAAAACATATGGTTTTCTTTCCGACTGTTATGCGGCATACTTGAATTTCATGAGCTATAACAGCGGCCTCGCATTCCGCAATCAGTGGATGACGGTTCTTCCGGATATCAAACTTTAACCACCCTGAGTATAGCACAAAGGAATATCATACAATGAAATCACGATTGGTTTTTCTGACCGGACTTCTTCTTCTGGGAGCGGTCCACGCAGGCGACTGGGACAATCTTTCGGTTCGGAATTCCGCCAATAAACGGGATCTGAGCATTTTCTGCGGGAAAAAACGGAAAGCATCCATCCGCGACAACGCGAAATCCGGTCTTGTCTCCATTTCGGAAGAGAAAGGAATGCTTCTCCTGAACACGGACAGATTCCGGAAGGCCCATCCCGGAAAAACGCTTGACTTCTACTATGTCCTCGACAATCCGAATCCCGGGAAAACGGTCCTTCTGGAAGCCGAACTTGCCGGTCCGGAAGGCGCATCCGCCGATCTCTATTTTGAGGGATCGACCGGGAAACACTTCTGGCGGAGAAAAATCATCGTTCTGAAGGAGGCGCCTACCCTGTACCGCTTTGAAACAAAGTTTCCGCAGAATCTCAAACACGTCTCCTTCCGCATCACATTCAAGGATCTTCCGTATCTGAAAATTGGCAAAATCTCCTACGGAGTCAAAAAAGACGACGAAAAAGCCGATCCCCGAGCCAATCATATTTTCAACGGCGGCGCGGAGCGGGGATTCTACAATGTGTATCCCCCCTCCGAGGTCCGGATCGCGAGACCTTCCATGAAAGTGGAGATCGACCGGAAGGAATTTCACAGAGGAAAACACTCGTTCCGTCTGGATCCGGTGAAAGGCGGGTTCAACCGGCTGGTCTTCAACGCGGTTCCCTACATTGTCGGGAAACCGATCGTCTTTTCGATGTATCTGAAAGCGGAAACGCCGAACACGCCGGTCAACATCGGGCTGTTCACCGCGCATGGATCCGCCTATCACAAGGTTGTCCGCGTCGGGACGGAATGGAAAAAATATGAACTGGCCGTCCCTGTTTTTGGAGAAGAAGCGCCCGGAGTCAAGAAGGTCGGGAATCCGGCAATGACGGAAAGTTTTCACCATGTTTCGCCGATCGTCACGCCGGAGAAACGGATCTGGCTGGACGATGCCGCCTGTCAACTTGCAGAAAAGAGCACGGATCTCCCGCTTCCGGAAATCGCGCTTTCCGGGACGCTCAAAGCACCGCATGGTTATCTGTATGCGGGCAGCCCCTTTCAAGGATTGATCCGGCTGGACGGCGCACAGAACGGAACATGCCGTCTGAACTGGGAACTTCGCAACTGGAAGGAGGAACGCATCGCATCCGGAACACTCGGAAAAGTGGAAACCTTTCCCGCGGAAAAGGAGTTCTCGATCCGGCCTCCGGAAAACACGTTCGGACCGATGAATCTGGTTTTCTCGGCGGAAACGGACAACGGGAAGAGATTCACGCACACGTTTTATACCGGAATTCTCCGCTCTCCGGGAAAATCCCTGCACCGGTGGGGAACGAATGTCCATACCTCGCCGCAGGACGACGCCTTTGTGATCCGTCTGTTCCGGGATTTCGGGATCGGGGCGGTCCGCCTCTGGGCAAAACCGAACGAGAAGGGGTGCGGAGGTTTCCGCTCCGCATCCCGCTTTCATGACGCGGGCTTTCTGGTCATGGTGAACATTTCGGGAGCGGAACCCGGGGTCCCGTTCCACATTCCCGGAGATTCCCGCGCACTCATCACAAAGTATTTCAAAAGCGCGATTCTTCAGCATCAAGGGAAAGTCGATTTTTACGAGCTTTTCAACGAACCGGAAATCTGGGGAGGACGCACCCGGAACCCGGATCCGTCGAAATACCTCGCTGCAACGCCGGAAGCCTGCGGAAAAGCAACGGTTGGTATGGCCGCTGCAATCCGGGAACTGGATCCGCACGCGAAAATCACCGGTCCCGGCTGTCACGTCAAACCGGATTTTCTGGAAGCATGGCTGAAGGCGGGGGCGGCAAAGGTTCTGGACGCTCTGACGGAACACCCGTACCGTCAGCTGCCGGAGATGCCGGATCTTGAGACTGCGCAGAAGGATTTTCAGGCGGTTCTGAAAAAATACCGTCCGGATCTTCCGATTCTCAGTTCCGAAAGCGGGAACATGAATTTTCCGACTCTTCCGGACAACCGGATTCATCCGGTCGCCATTGAAAACGCGGCAAAGGATCTTCGCTATGCGCTGATCGAATTTGCCTGCGGAGTCAAAACCTACTTTCATTTCCAGGCGACCGGGATTGATCTGGGCTATGCGTGGACCAGTGTTCTCGGAGATCCGGATCACCACTGGGTTCCCGCGCCGTATCTTTACGCAGTACGGAATGCGGCGGACCTGCTCGGAAACGCGCCCGTCGTCGACCGGGCCGGCATCGGCATGAACAAACGCTGCTACATTTTCGACGCGGGAACAAAACGGATCGCCGTTCTGTGGCAGTGGGAGGGAACGCCCGAAACGCTTGAATTCTCCCGGCCGGCTCTTTTCCGCGACATGATGGGAAATCCGATCCGGGCGCAGAAAATCCGGCTGGATGAATTCCCCGTCTACCTGGAAAGTTCTCTTCCGGCGGCGGAACTGAAGCAATTCATCGTCTCGGCGAAGCAGACCGGCATTCAAAATCCGGTGAAACATTCCGTGGAACTCCGGGACAGCCAAACATTCGCGATCCGTCTGGAAAACGTCACATCGCAGACCCTGACAGGGTTCGTGGAGTGCGCCTCCCGCAGACAGCCGTTCAAGCTCTACGGCGGGAAAACGCATCTTCTCTCCTTCCCCGCTCCTTCCCCGGTTTCGCTCATCCCGCAGGAGTTGACCATGAAACTTCATGTGGACGGTTTCCGGGATGCGGAACACAACATCCGGATCTGCGGCATCACAATTCCCTCTTCTCCGCGCGAACTGCAGATCGACGGGGATCTCTCCGACTGGCCGGCGAACGCCAGAACCCTCGTTCTGGATTCCAGAAACGCGCGGCCTCTGGTCCCGTGGAGCGAATCCGACAGACAGAACCGCGCGGAACTCCGCTTTGCCTGGACTCCCTCGGCCCTCTATCTTGCCGTGACCGTGGAAAAGAAACTCTTCCAGCCGGAAGAACGCTTCTCCGAAATGGCAATCTGGCGCGGCGACAGCCTCCAGATCGGCATCGACACCATGAAAAACGCCTTGAAGGAGACCAGAGGACTTCAGTCGGATGATTTTGAATACATTCTCGGAGAATACCGGAAAGCGCCGCTGGTCTGGCGTCAGAAGGCCTCTTCCGCCACCTGGGACAGTTTCGGAAAAACAACCGGAAAAGTCGAAGACGTCAAACTTGCCGTCCGTCATCTTCCCGGAAAAACAGTCTACGAGATGGCCTTCTCTCCCGTCTCCGTCAGCCCCTTCCGTCTGATTCCCGGCTCCAGCTGCCGCCTGAACGTTCTCGTCAATTTCTTCGACGGCACAAAGCGGATCGGCTGGCTCCAGCTCACAAAAGGAATGGGGGACATGCCGCACCGTCCGGCAGAATTCCTGGATGCCGTTCTGCAGAAATAAGGTCCGATTCTCCCGGACAGAGCCGTTCCCCCTTTTTCAGGGATTCCTTCCGGTGGAGGAGAGCCCGCATTCTCCGCATATGCCGTTCTTTCCCGGCGTATGCGGAGGCATCCGTTTTACAAAACGGAAGAAAAAGTCCTTTGCCTCATCCCTCATCCCTCCGTGATACTCCCACTCGGTGTCCGGAAACGGATGGCGCGGATGGAAAAATTCCACAATCTGAAAACCGCAGCAGTTCACATAAAAATGGATGTTGCGTTTCTCAAAATACGGAGTGCAGGTCTCCCAGACTTCCGTTTCCGGATAGAGTTTTTCGATTTCGTTCCAGATCGCCTGTCCCACGCCTCCCCCCTGTGCGCCGGCACGGACAAAAAGAAGGTCCAGATGGTTGTGCCGGGCTGCCCGGTCGATCTTCACGATCGCGCCGCCCTCCATGATCCCGTCGATCCGGGCCGCATAAGCGGCCGAGCCTTCGGCAGTCAGCGACCGGTCGATATCCTCTTCGGGGAGCACCGGTTCTTCGCAGGGGCCGAACTCCTGCTCGTAACCGGTTTGAAATGCGTTCTGCATTTCGCGTTTGAATTCCGCGATGTCCGCTGTTTCCAGCGGGAGAAGCTGAAATTTCCCTTTCATGAATGATTCCTTCCGGGTTGAAGGTTGAGTTGTCCGGCCGGTCTGGATCCGAACCAGAAATACAGCAGAAGTCCCATCAGCAGAATCCGGGAAACCGGCATTGCAAGCCATACGCCGTTTATCCCGAACAGAAGCGGAAGGGTGAAAATGCAGAGCGGAAGAGCAAGAAAGGAGTCTCCGTAAATCAGCCACGAGGATTTGGCGATGTTCCCGGTCGACTGGTAATAAAATGCCGCGACCCGGATAACCCCCAGCAGAAGAAATGCCGGAGCGGAGAGCAGAATCCCCTGCCGGGCCAGCGTCTGCGCCTCCCCGGAACGGAGACCCATCCAGCCGGGAATGAACGAGTGCATGGCGAAGGAGAAGAGCATCAGCGCAATTCCCGAGACAAAGGCAAACCAGTAGCCGTAATTGCCGAACCTGTTCTGGCGCCTGTGCTTTCCCGCACCGTACATGGAGGCCGAGAGCGGCTGGACGCCTCCGGCAATTCCGGTCATGAACATGGACCCGAGCGCCTCCAGCGAGGAGATGACCGTATAGGCCGCAAGTCCGTCAATTCCGCCGTAGCGAAGCGACTGCGCATTGTGCATGTAGAGCATCGCGATGATGGAGAGCATATTCCCGAAGATCGGCACACCCGTTATCGTAATGGCGCGGATTTCGCCCCATGCCGGCCGCAGACTGTCTGCGGAAAAGCGGAGAGCGGTCAGCGGAGAGCGGAAATAGAGTCCGCCGAGAACACAGGCCCCTCCCTGGCTTGCCACCGTCGCAACCGCCGCTCCGACCGCGCCGAAATCGCAATAAAAAACAAAAAACCAGTCCAGAACAATGTTGCAGAGCAGGCCGCTGACCATCAGAATCATGGAGAGCGTCGGATGTCCGTCGTTCCGGATCACCTCCAGACACATCGACATGAACACCGAAAAAAACACTCCTCCGGTCAGAATCTGTGAATATTTCAATGAAACCGGCATCAGTTCCTCTGTCGCTCCGAGCGCCGTCAGAAGGACGCGGAGAAGCGGAAATGTCAGCACCGTCAGCAGAAGACTCCATGCCGCGACCAGAAACACCGTCTGCGCGAAAATGTGTTTGGCCGTTTCCGTTTCGCCCGCGCCGCGGCTCCGGGCGATCCGGACCGCCCCTCCCGACCCGACAAGAAATCCAAATGCCTGAAGCAGCATGACCAGCGGCCAGGTGACCGCAGTCGCCGCCAGTGCATCCTTGCCTCCCGCAAGCCCGATGAAGATCGCATCGACAATGGCAAACGATCCGCCGATCAGCGCTCCGAACACCGAAGGCGCAACATATTTCCAGAACCGGAGAAAATCCTTACTCATCGCCGTTCCCGTTCCGTTTCAGCGCACGATGAAAGGCATCGGCGTAAAACTCCAGCGCGTCGACAAACTCCGCTGAGAATTTCTCTGTCGTCTCCCGCATCGCCCTCTCCTCCGCCGCGTGGATTTCCGCCAGAATGAAATCGGCGAATTTCCGCCCTTTCGGGGTCAGGCGCAGATAACATTCCCGCCGTTTCCCCGGAATCGGCTCCAACGTGATGTATCCCGCATCCCGGCACTCCCTGACAATCGTATTGATCGTGGAAAGCGGAAGCAGCCAGTTGTTGTGCAGTTTGCTTTGAGAAAGTTCCCCGTCGTCGGAAAGCGCGTACAGCAGAACTACAATGTTCGGTTTGACCGCCATCGAACGGCCTTTCACCAGATAGGCGTGGTCGATCCGATTGGTCGCATCAACCAGTTTCTTGATTTCTGTCCGCATGAAAAACTCCTTATAAATCCGAATTCGTATTTTTAATATAAATCCGAATTCGTATTTTTCAAGTTTTTCCGGAATGAGGACAGAGAGTTTCAGGGAGGAACTTCGATGCGCAAAAAAAAAAGCGGCCGGAGTCGATGCTCCGGCCGCTGCTGGGACGATAGGAAGCCTCCGGTCAGAAGGCGTTTTTGTAGATGCCCAGAATATCCGCGACACTGGTGTCACGGGGATTCCCGCCGGTGCAGACATCGGCAAAAGACATTTCCGCGAGAGCGGGCAGATCCTCCTCCCGGACCGACGGCAGTTCGCGCATTTTCTGCGGGATTCCGACGTCGATGGAGAGCTGGCGGACCGCGTCAACGGCGGCTTTGCGGGCTTCTTCTGTGTTCATGGAATCCACGTTGGCGACACCCATTGCGCGGGCGATTTCGCGGTATTTTTCTCCGGTCGCGGGCGCATTGTATTCCATCACATAGGGCAGCAGGACGGCGTTGGCGATGCCGTGCGGCGTGTTGTAGAATCCGCCGAGCGAGTGCGCCATCGAGTGGACAATGCCGAGTCCGACGTTGGAGAAGCCCATTCCGGCCACATACTGTCCGAGCGCCATTCCGTCGCGTCCCTCCGGCGTGTTGTTGACGGCGCCGCGCAGGGAGCGGGAGATGATTTCGATGGCTTTCAGGTGCATCATGTCGGTCAGCTCCCATGCGCCTTTGGTGATGTAGCCTTCGATGGCGTGGGTCAGCGCATCCATACCGGTTGCCGCGGTCAGCCCCTTCGGCATGGAGGACATCATTTCCGGGTCAATGACGGCAACGACCGGAATGTCGTGTGGATCGACGCAGACGAATTTGCGTTTCTTCGCATCGTCGGTAATCACATAATTGATGGTCACTTCCGCGGCGGTTCCGGCCGTCGTCGGGATCGCGATGATCGGAACGCAGGGCTTC
This sequence comes from uncultured bacterium, assembly GCA_949297765.1. Taxonomy (GTDB): domain Bacteria; phylum Verrucomicrobiota; class Lentisphaeria; order Victivallales; family UBA1829; genus UBA1829. The sequence goes on from CASFTV010000028.1 coordinate 14,919, forward strand.
GACGTCGCCGCGCAGCCTTCCAGCGAGACCACATCGGAAAATTCCGGATTGTTGATGATGATTCCGATGGCTTTCGAGGTATCGGTCGGCGAGCCTCCGCCGATTGCGATCAGGTAGTCCGCTCCCGCCGCTTTGAACGCCGCCACGCCTTTCTTCACCACGTCCACCGAGGGGTTCGCCTTGACATCGCTGAAGATCTCATACGCAAAGCCCGCCTTGTCCAGAAGAGCGGTCACCTTGTCCGCCACATGGAATTTGATCAGGTCTTTGTCCGTTACAACAAGCGCCTTCGCAAAACCCCGTTTTTTGATTTCATCGACGATGCTGGCAATCGCACCTGCTCCGAAATAGGATGTTTGATTCAGAATCATCCGGTTGATCATTTGTGAAACTCCTTTTGTTGTTGTGAAGTCATCATAAGAAACAGAAGATCCGTCAGAAGGCCTGACCGCCTCCCTCAGACAGATAACAGTAGCATAGATTTTTCAATTTTCCAGAGAGTTCAGGATTTTTTTGCTTCCGGCCGGAGACAATCTTCCGCTTCCCCTTCGAAGGAGAACACCGTCCAGCCTTCGCCGATCATCCAGCAGGAGGAGCGGACCGGATATTCCAGGACCGTCTTGACTCCCTGAAAATACTCCTCCTGCGGGCCGTTGCAGTTGAACAGACGGAGAAACAGGCGAAGGCGTTTCCCGTCCATTTCCGGAACGTAGGGATTCAGTGCATCGAACGGCAGCATCACATTGTACTCCAGTCCGCCGGGAAACGGCGTGATTTCGCAGAAACGTCCCGGCAGAAGGGCATTCACCGGAAACGGTCCGCGATATTCGGAGGGCGCCCCGGTGAAATGCAGCTCGGGACCGGAATCGGTCAGACCCGTCTGAAAGTTGTAAAAGGAGAATTCCTTCCGGCAGACGCGGTCAAAGGTCAGACCGATCTGAAGGCTGTCGCCGAAGAAGAGAAAGCGTCCGTGTTTCTTCTGCACATGCACCGGATCGACAACGCGGGCGCGAAGCCGGAGCCCCTCCTTTTCCGCCGAAAGCGTGAGGCGGGCGGAGCAGTCGCCCGGTCCCTGCCAGAGACCTTTGTGAACCTGTTCGGGCCGTCCCAGTTCAAAGCTCATTCCGGAACGCAGAAAGGTCAGTTTCCGCCGGGCGGAGCAGATCAGTTCCCCGTCCGAAAAGAGCGCGGAAAACTCCTCCGCTCCGGCGGGATCGCGCGGATGGACCGGAATCGGAATGGTCCGTCGCTCTCCCGGCCCGAGATGCACCGGATGCGTTTCCTGCCCGCAGGTCAGAATCCCGTTGTGCGCCTTCGTATCATGGGAGGCAAGAGAGACCTCCACGCGGGAAACACCGTCCGCACCGGCAGTTCCTTCCAGATTCAGTTCCATCGGCTGCGTCAGCTGAAGCGAACTGGTGAGGGAAAGGCCGCTTCCCTCCTCAAACACGGTGACGGCAAGATGCGGCCGGTTCATCCCCGGAGGAATATCCAGCTGGAATGAATCTCCGTCAACGGGGAATTCCCGGTTTCCGCAGACAGCGGAACCCCGCAGCGCATCCGCGAGGCGGAGTGTGATCGTCCGTCCCGGAAGAAGCGGTTCCGCAGCGGAAAGGACAAGACGTTTCCGCGCGGCGTCCTGCCGTCTGACGGCGTCCTCATATCCTTCCGACTCCAGCATGCGGACAAGTCCGGGCGATCCATACAATTTCCCTCCGCCTTCGACAAGAGTTCTTCCGTTCCGGATGGCGTCGGCGATCGCTGCCGGAGAACACGCGTCGGCGAAGACGAGGGTCCGGACACCGCCGAATGTGTCGATATCGTTCTCTTCCGGAGAGCTGCCGCACGGAGGAAAGTCCGGCGAGTACACGGTATGCGGACGGTTTCTCCGCCTGGGGTTGTGGGTGTCGCAGCCCGCGACCGGCGTATAACCGTACCGGGAGAAAAGATCCCGGCTGAACGAATCCCCTGTTCGGAAGTTCCAGCCGTTGAAATATTCAAAGCCGTCCAGAAGTTTTTCCCGGAAGCAGTCGTGGAAGAGTCCGGATGTCTGAAGCTCAAAGCCGGCCGGATGCGCGAACAGGAGAAGATCCGACCGCGATTTCAGAAAGCGCAGCTTTTCCATCGGGGTTCCGCAATCCGGCGGAGGCCCTTCGTATCCCATGGCAATGATGTGGGCGAAACTGAACATCTGTTCGCTTCCGCGGCAGACCAGAAACGGCGACCGGCAGCTCCGGAGGATCTCCTCAAGGAGAGGTGTTGTCTGCGGAACCGCCATGATTCCGGCGTCGTACCCCGCATAGGAGAGTGCGGCGGCGAACAGTTCGCAATCGTCCTCCGCGTACCATTGGCAGTGGGTGTCCACGAAGAAGATCTTTTTGTTCCCGAGCGTCAGCATCGCGTCCCTCTCAGAAAATTCCGCTCAGCGCCGAGCTGATCTGGTATGTGGCTCGGATGACCTGTTCCCGGAAGGGATTCCGGAACAGGTACGCGGGGATGATGCTTGCAACCGCGGCAATGACGCGGGAATCCTTTCCATACAGAGGGAACGCCACCACGGTCTGTCCGCCCTTCTCCCGGATGACAACATGGTTCTCCCGGAATTTTCTCAGTTCCCCGAGATAGTTTTCCCGCGTCAGAGGCTCCGGCCAGAGATCTTTGGCGTCCGGAGGCAGTTCGATCGGCTGAAGCTGATCGTAAAGATTCTTCTGCTCTTCCTCCGGCGCATGCGAAAGAAGCAGTTTGCCGGACGGCGTCATCAGAACGTCTTCGCACGACAGTGGATTGTAGTCGACCCGCAGCGTGTGCTCCGGTTCCGCGTGGCAGAGAATGTAACGTCTCCGCCCGTGCAGAACAATCAGTTCGATTTTCACCCTGTACTCCATGGAGAACTCCCGGAACAGCGGATCCGCTTTCCAGACAAGCTCCGGACGGTACAAATTGCTGTGGCAGATGTTCATGACCGCCGGCCCAAGACGGTATCCCTTCCGTTTGCCCACCCGTTCGATAAATCCCAGTTCCTGCATCGAGTTCACAATATGAAAACAGGTCGACGGCTGAACATGAATGATCTTCGCCAGTTCGCTGATCCCCCAGATTTTCTGCGGCTCTCCCGCGACCGCACTCAGAAGGGTGAAGGCTCGTTGAATCACTTGAATCATAAAAAACAGCTCCATTTTTAATAATGTTAAATATTATATTCTTTTTTTATTAATTTTCAAGATTTTTCTCAAAAGACTCTTGTTTTTTTTGGAAAAATAGAGTATATAATATAATATTAAAAACATTTTTAATAATATTAAAAAGGAGAGGGCAATGTCAGGTCGGAGCATTCTGAATCGGGGGGAATACCTGGATCGTCTGTACGGCTGCTGGAGCGGCAAGAACATCGGCGGCACACTCGGGGGGCCGATGGAGGGGAAACGGGAATTCTTCAATGTGGACTTTTATACGCAGGATCTTTCCGGGAAACCTGCGCCGAACGACGATCTGGATCTTCAGCTGATCTGGCTTCTGGCGGTGGAGGAGCAGGGCGTGTACCGGCTCAACGAACGGATTCTTGCCGAGTACTGGATGAACTGCATTACGGCGCCGTGGAATGAATACGGCGTGGCGAAAACCAATATCGCCAACGGACTGTTTCCGCCGCTTTCGGGAGCGTTCAACAATGAGATCTGGCGCAACAGCAACGGCGCGTGGATCCGTTCGGAGATCTGGGCGGCGCTTTTTCCGGGCGATCCCGATGAAGCGCTGAAGTTCGCCTACTGCGACGCCTGCGTGGACCACTCCGGCGAGGGGATTTATGCGGAACTCTTCACTGCGGCGCTGGAGAGCGCGGCCTACATTGAGCAGGATATCCCGAGTCTGATCCGCATTGCGCTCTCCAAGATTCCGGAAAATTCTCTGACGGCGCAATGCGTCGAGTGTGCGGTCCGGCAGCACCGGGAGGGACGGAGTCTCAAAGATGCCCGCGACGCCGTGCTCGAACATCGCGGCCGCTTCGGACATCCGGGATGGGATGGTTATTTCCAGGCGCCGGCTCATATCGGTTTTGTCGTTCTTGCCCTTCTCTACGGGGAAGGGGATTTTTCGAAAACGGTCTGCGCCGCGGTCAACTGCGGCGACGATACCGACTGCACCGCCGCCACCGCGGGCGCCGTGATGGGCATCCTGCTCGGCCGTTCGGGAATCCCGGAAAAATGGATGAAGCCGATCGGCGAGACCATTGAAACCATCGCGGTCAAACGGTACAGGACGCACATCCCGGAGACGCTGTCCGAACTTGTCAGGCGGACCGCCGCGTGCCGGGAACTCATCCAGATGGAAAATCCGGAACTGCTGCGGATTGACGATGCGGAAACGCAGATCTCCCGGAGCCGGAAAGAGAAATGCGCCGGTTCCGCCGAAGCCGAAACCATCTGGAAAAAATGCGACGGAAAGAGCGTAGCGTTCGATTTTCCCTGGGGCCGTCTGACGCTCACTTATGAACAGGGGCCTGTCGTGGAGGCGTTTGCGTCGCAGACGATCACTCTTCATCTGTTCTCCCGGTTTTACGATTCCCTCCCGCTGCAGCTGGAGTGGATGCTTCCGGAAGGCTGGGAAATTTCACCTTCCGGAACACAGGAGATGGTTCTGATGTCTCAGCTCCAGAGCTCGCTTTCCGTGCGGCTCACGGCGGGGGCGTTCCGGGAGTCGGCGTTTGAGCAGATTCCGGTGAGACTCCGGATCGCCGGACGGAAAACGCCCTGGTATATTTCCATTCCGTTCCAGTGCCGCGGCGGAGCGGTCTGCGGTCACGACGACGGTTTCCCCGGCGAACGGAAGGAGTTCATTCTGCGGATTGATGCGTGGAGAAACGCTTTGCAGGAGAAAGGATAAAAGCCCATGAAACTTGTCCGACCCCCGGGAAGCATCCCGGATGACCGTGTCCGCTGTTATGTTCCGCCCGTCCGGATCGTTGATTCCCGGAACTGCCGCGATCTGAAACAGCTTCTGCGCCCCGGCTGCGGGCAGCCAACCATCTGGGCCGGTTCCGGAGCCATGCTGGAAGCGGGAAGTTTTCTGCTGATTGATTTCGGCAGGGAACTGCACGGCGGAGTCCGTCTGATTACGGGAAGATTTCCTTCCGGACGTCCGAAGAGGATCCGGATCAGGTTCGGAGAATCGGTCGGGGAAGCGTCGGCGGAACCGGACAACGATCACGCGATGCACGATACCGTGATCGAACTGGCGACCATGGGCGGGACGGAATTCGGAAACACGGCGTTCCGCTTTGTCCGGATCGACAACCTGGAGGAGGATGCGCTGGAACTGCGGGAGATCGCCGCGGTGTTTCTGTTCCGCGATCTGGATTACAAAGGCTCCTTCGAATCGGATGATCCTCTTCTCAACCGCATTTTCCGGACCGCGGGCTATACCCTTCAGCTCTGCATGCAGGATTATCTCTGGGACGGCGCCAAACGAGACCGCCTGATCTGGATGGGGGATCTTCATCCGGAAATCACCGCGGCAAATGTGCTGTTCGGAGAAAACGGGACCGTGAAGCGGAGTCTGGACCGGATGCGCGACGAAACCGTTCTTCCGGCGTTCATGAACGGAATTTCCAGTTATTCCGTCTGGTATGTGATCGCAATGTACGATTTCTTCCTGGCGCACGGCAATATGGAATATCTGCTTTCGCAGAAAGAGTATCTTCTGGAGCTTCTGAAACTTCTGGAGACGCAGATCGGAGAAGACGGATCCGAACGGCTGGGCGGATGCCGGATTCTGGACTGGGGGTCCCGGCACGACGAGCGGTCGCTTCATGCAGGGCTTCATGCTCTTCTCGCATGGGGTTTTGAGGCCGGAAGGAAACTCTGCGCCGCGCTGCACGTCCCGGAACAGGAACGCTTCTGCATGGAGGTTCTTGCCCGCCTGAAGCGCTATGTGCCTCCGGAGTGCGACGGGAAATCCGCAAATGCCCTGCGGGTCCTCGCCGGACTGGCCGATGCGGAAACGGTCAACCGGGAGAAACTGTCGGTCAATCCGTTCCGGGGGCTTTCCACGTTTCACGGCGGATATGTCCTTTCCGCAAGAGCCCGCGCGGGAGATATCGCCGGCGCATTGGAGGTTCTCCGGAAATACTGGGGCGGAATGCTCGAACTCGGCGCAACAACCTTCTGGGAGCATTTCGACATCGCGTGGATGGAAAACGCATCTCCGATTACGGAGTTTCCGTCGGACGGGAAAATCGACGTTCACGGAAGCTACGGGGAATCCTGTTTCAAAGGGTACCGGAACAGTTTGTGTCACGGCTGGTCGTGCGGGCCGGTTCCCTTTCTCGCAGAGACGGTTCTGGGAATTCATGTGGAGGAGCCGGGCTGCCGGAAAATCCGTCTGGCTCCGCAGATCGGGGATCTCTCATTTGTCAAAGGGAGCTATCCGACTCCGTACGGAATTCTGCAGATCGAACTCAGAAAGGAACGGGACCGGAATCTTTCCGTGGACTACAGCGCTCCGGAAGAGGTCGAGGTCGTCATGGATCCGGGCCTGCTCCGGAAGATTCGTCGATAAAAAAACAAAGGGAGAACAGCATGAACACGAATTCAAGCGGATTTCCATTTCCCGGATTCCGGAACAGGAAAAAACAGGGAAAATGGACGGGTTTCACTCTGATAGAGCTTCTGATCTGTATTGCGATCATTGCCGTCCTGGTGAGTCTGCTTCTTCCGGCTCTGAGCAAGTCCCGGGAGGCGGCGAAACGCATTACCTGCACATCGAAACTGAAGCAGATCGGCATGGCGCTGTTTCAGTATGCCGGAGACAACACCTCCTATGCGGCCGAGCCGCACACCCTCCTGTTCGGATGGCACGGAAAGGAGGAGTCGGGATGGCCGTTTGAAAATCTCGGCTATCTGAACCGGAAGAATTTTCTCCGGTGCCCTTCGGATCTGAAACCCCGGACCGGATTCAGTCATATTTATGACAACATCTGCTATACGAATGTGAGCTATCATGTGACTCAGAACATGGCGGGAATCCTGACGTACAACGGGAGCTTCTGGTCTGCAACCGGCGCGAACTGGAAAACCGTTTTCCCCGTTCCCGTCCGGCTGGAACAGGTGAAACGGCCTGCGGGAATTGTCTACTGGACGGAAAACCGGAACGGATTCGTCAACAATGAGAGCGGAAGAGCCGACTGGACACAGCCGAATAAATTCGCCATGACGGAAACCATCTCAAGCGGAGAGAATTACAGCTTCTTCCTCCATCCGGGAGGAGCCGGGACGCTGTTTGTCGACGGGCATGTGAAAATCCTTCCCTTCAGCGAAGTCCAGGCGGCGGGAAATCCGACCTCCGCCGCACATCCTTATCTTTCCTGGTACTGAAATATGAAAATGGGAGACCGGTCATGAAATCTCTGTTTCTTTTCTTTCTGCTTTCTCTGTCGTTGTCCGTTTCCGCCGCGGGAACGGAGATGGAGCTGCTGTTCAGTACGGACGGCGGAAAACAATGGACGCGCGATTTTCCGGTTGTCACGCTCGGCAAACCGCAGTTCCTTCTGAAAATCACCGGAAAAGTGAAGGAAGATCCGGAAAAAATCGTCAACCGCGACATCGGCTGCCGGATCTGGAACGACGCCGACTTCGCCTCCGCCGGACGGGGAAAAGCCGACTTCGCCGGAAAAACCGTCTACATCCAGTTTCCGAACCGGATCCGGAATATTCAGCCGACGCTTCGTGAATTCATTTACGAAGTCGATCTCGGAGCACGGGGAACGGGGGTGCTCGGCACCGGAAACGGAAGGGATTCAAAAGGAAAAATCATCCATGCGGAACTTCCGCCCTGCGCCGCCCGCCGTCCGGGAGAGGTTTATTTCACTGCGATGGTCGCCTATGCCGTCCGGGAAAACCCCTCGGGTAAATTGAAATGGAATCTCACCAGAACGGAATTTTCCGTTTCCATAAAGGAGGAGGCGCAATGAGATTGAGATTTCTCCTGCTTCTGCTTGTTTTCTGTCCGCCGGTCTTCTGTCCGGCCGGAGAGGAGGCCGTCCGCTTGCCGGAGACCTCTCTCAAAGTTCAGAACGGTATCCGGTTCTGGGTGGCCGACACGCTTCCGGAAGGGAGGTATTATCTCTGTCTCTCATACGACGCGGGAAAAAACGGATCGGAGAGGCTGGCAAGATCGCTGTTCCTCAACGGCTGCATCGTCGAGGCGTCCCGGGCGACGGCCTTCCGTTTCCGCAACGGGACGTATTTCGTGACGATGCAAAGCGACCGGCCGTACCGGATCCGGAAAGGGGACACCCTCTCTCTTGCAGCGCAGCAGAACGGACGCGTGGAATATCTGGAATTCCGGAAAACACCCCTGCCGCTCCTTCCCCTGCTTCTGCCGTCTCCGAAACGAAATCAGCTGGAACAGATCTGGTCGGACACCGGCTCCGGGCTGACCGCAGATCATCTGCGCTTCAAACTCCGGAATCTGAGCGGAAAAGAACGCGTCCTCTCCCTCCGGATCCGGATTGTGGATTATTACGGGACTCCGGTTGTGGAACGGGATCTGAAACTCCGTTTGACCGGAGAGCGGGAGATCGTTCTGCCGTACTGTTCCGGCACCTCCGCCCAGTACCGCGCGTATGTGCATCTGAAGGATTCGGAAGGCCGGGAGAAGACATTCGCCTATTCCGTCCTGGCCGACGGGCCCGATGCGGAAGGCGGACGCCGTTTCCTCCAGCATCTGAACTCCGGCTGGGAGATCGCCGAGATCCCCGATGACGGAACCTTGAACACCCGGACCCTTCAGAAAACTCCGCCGCCGGATGCGAAGTTCAGGAAGACGAATCTTCCCCGCACCTGGGATACTCACATCGCATTTTTCCGGAAGACGTTCCGTCCCGTGTTTGCCCGGCAGGGAAAGCGGTTTTTCCTGCATGTTTCGCGTCTGGCGCTGGAGGCGGATTTCTATCTGAACGGCAGACTCGTCCACCGGCACGGGATTTCGGAGGCGTATGCACCGTTTGAATTCGAAGTCACCGATACGCTGAACAGAGACGGCGACAACACGCTTCTGATCTGCGCCCGCGGGAAAATCGCCGGATCCGTGCAGGCGAATCTGCGGCGGAAACACTTCAACGTGGAAAGTGAAATGAGGGCGATGAATCATCTGATGCCGGGATTCAGCGAAATCCGTCTGGAGAGTTCCCCGGAACACCGCCTGTGCAATCCGCGGATCGTGACCGACTTCCGGGAAAAACAGATCCGAGTGAATGCGGATCTGCCGAAAGGGTTCCGGATGCGCAACCGCGTTCTTTTCCGAAACAGGGAGGTCGTTCCTCCGTTCGGCGAATCGGTCCGCTGGGAGAATCCGATTCTGTGGGGACCGGATTCGTTTCCTCTGCTCCGTCTGGAAAGCACCGTGTATGCGCCGGACGGATCGGTCGCGGACATCAGGAACACCCGCTTCGGTTTCCGGGAGATCCGTGCGGAGGGAATGAATCTGGTCTGGAACGGGAAACGTGTCCGCTTTCCCGGTCAGGCGTTCCAGTCCACATGGTACCGGGCGTTCATGCGGCCGGACCGGAGGGATCTTGTGCGTGCCCGGATTCTGGAGCTGATCGCGGACGGCCATCGCTGTCTGCGGCACATTTACGGGGATACCCATATCGCCGACATCGCCGACGAGGAAGGAATTCTGCTGACCTACGGGATGGCGGTTCCGCACGGCCCCGCAAAACAGAAGTTCTCCAGTGACAGCTTCTGGGAAAACACCCTTGCGAACAATCTTCAGACAATCCGTCATGAGTTCAATCATCCTTCGATTTTCACCTGGTACACCGGAAACGAGCTGTTCGCCGAGTCGGAAGATCTGCATTTCCGGCGGACCGCGCCTCTTGCGAAGGCGGTGCAGGCGGCAGATCCGACCCGTTTCACCGAATGCGGCGGCGATCTGGATCTACACGGACTTTTGAACCTGATTTCTGTCCATTATCCGCTTCAGCCTCTGAAGGCGCCGGATGCGTATCCGCCGGAAATGTTCTACTGGAGGCTCTTCCGCGATCCGTTCCGCATCGGCGACAAAATCCCGAAAGGAATGATCCGGACCACTCCGCTCGTCCTCAGGAAGAGTCCCATTGAATGGGGGAAAAAACCGATTGTCATCAACGAGACCGGCTGGATCCAGTATTATCTTCCGCCGCATGGAATGACCGCGTTTGTCGGCGACCGGATCTACGAAAGTCCGGAACGGGTGTTTGAAACCCATACCTTTCTCAACCGGAAAATGGCGGAAGGGCAGCGCGACGCCGGCGTGTCAATCATCACCCCGTGGAAAGTCTACCGGGACGAGGACATCCGCAAGGTCATTCCTCCGGTTTCCGCCGTGCTCCTTCAGGAGTACAACTCCTTTTTCACGGGAGAGACGATTCCGTTCGACGTGAATCTTTTTCACGATGCGCTGAAGAAGGAATCCCTTTCCTTTTCCTGGTCCCTGACCAGAGAGGGCCGGAAGATCGACGGCGCTTCCGAAGTGCTGCTCTGCGATTATGCCGCATCCTTCCGCCGCCGGATCACGCTGAATGCCGCCGTTCCCGGCGTCTATCGGCTGGAGATCCTTTTCGGAGATGCGGAGCCGATCCGGAAGACCCTCTATTTCTACGACAGGATTCCGCTGAAAAAAGGATTTGTCGTCTCCGGGGACGAGGAGATCGACTCCCGGAAGGAGCAGCTCCTCCGGAAAGCGGAGGAGGGCGAAACCATTCTGATTCTTCCCCGGAAGGACTATCCCTCCTCCCTGCCGGGCAATCTGAGCCTCACCTCGCGCGACGCCTCCGTGAACTACACCTTTTATCCGGATCATCCCGTGTTCAGGGGACTCAAGAGGGAACAGCTCAGTTATTTTTATCCGGATCACAGGACCGGGAAGGGATATTTTGCCAAACCGCATCAGGGCAATTTCCGCTCTCTGCTGGAGTGCGGCGGACCGGACGGAATGAATTATTCCGCCCTGCTGGAGGTGCCGTTCGGGAAGGGGCGGTTCCTTTATTCCCGTCTGGAGTTCGATTTCCAGAGGAATCCGGTTGCCTGCATTCTCTACAACAACATCATGGAGTATGGACCGGAACGGTTCGGTCCCGCGGGGCTGATCTCGAAGAGACGGGAACACGACGAACTGCTGAATGCCGTGAATGCCGTGTTCGAACACACGGCGCCGGCGGATGCCGGACGGTATTCCGCTCTGATTGTGGACGGTTCGGCGGATTACACCGCGCCGGAACTCAACGCCCTGAAAAAATTTCCGGGAAAGGTTCTGGTCCTGAATCCTTCCGTCCGGTTCGGGATCACGGTGAACGACAAAATCCCGGAGGCCCTTCAGGGACGGGCATTCCGGATCGCGGAGGATCCGCTCTTCGCCGGAATCACCAACGGTGACCTGTTCTGGAGACGGCAGAAACGGATCATTCACGAACAGGATGTGAGCGAGATGTTCATCAGGAAGGAGTTTGCGGAAGCCCCCTGCGGTTCTCACGAGATTGTCGGAGGCGCCCGGATCCTGACCTGTCCCGGATTCTTCGCCGCGAGAGGGAACATGCTGTTCACCACGATGGATTTCGGCGGGAGCAATCTTGCGGTCCGGGATCTGAAACAACGGATTCTTTCGACTCTTCTGACCTCGATGGGCGTCCGGATCCGGACGGTGCGCTCCTATCCTTCTCCGCAGGAACTGACCTTCCGTCCGGTGCAGATGGACGCCCTTCTGGACCGCGGACTGACCGATGAAATCCCGGACGACGGAAAAGGCGGCTGGACCGATCAGGGCAGAGAGAACGATCTGCGCCGTTTCCCCTGTCGGGAATCCGGAATCCGGCAGTTCGGCGCGGTTCCGTTCCGCATCCGTCTTCCCGATGCGTGTTTCATGCTGGCGTCCCTTTACCGGAAAGGGGGGAAGGAGCGGGTGGTTCTTCCGGTCAATTCAAAGGCGGATGCCCTGTATCTCCTGCATGCCTGCGCATGGACGAGCAAACAGCATCATTACTCGGTTTTTGTCGATTATTCGGACGGAAGTTCGTATGAGATCCGGATGATCGGAGAACGGAATCTGAGAGACTGGCGCGCCTCCGCTCCGGATGAGCCGTTTCACAACGCCTCCGACACCTTCACGGATCTTGCTCTGGTCATTGCGCCTGAACGGGCGGGAGAACGTCCCGCAAGTCTCTACAAGACCCTCTGGATGAATCCGTCCCCGGAGAAAATCATCCGCAGTCTGCGCTTTGAAAGCCGGAAAAAGGGGGTTCCGCTTATTTTCGCCGTCACGCTGGGGGACTGGAAAAAGACGTCGGCGGGCCCGAAACAAGTCTCCGCTCCGGACGAGGCTCTCTTCCGCAGACTGCTCGCCGAGGCGGAACAGGCGGAGAAAAAAGAAAACTGGAAAGAGGCGGCTGCTTGCTATGAACGGCTGATCGCTCTTGCTCCGGAGCGTTCCGCACTGTATATCAGTCTGGGGCTCTGCTGCGAGAAGCTCGGATGGCTGGAGAAGGCGATCGAAGTTTATGAACGCTCCCTGGAGAGGGATCCGAATCAGCCGGATGTCCTTCAGATGCTTTCCCATCTGAAAAAGGAGAAGGGGAAGAAGCAATGATCCATTCCCGTGTTGCATCTCTCGGCGGTGTTCCGACTCTGTTCATCAACGGAAAGGCGGAGGCAGGCATGGCGTACATCACCTATTTCGATGACGCGGGATGCTTCCGGCAGTTCGGGGAAGCCGGATACCGTCTTTTTTCCCTCGCGGTGTATTTCGGCGACCGCGGAATCAATGCGGTCACGGGGATCGGCCCGTTTTCCAGCGGAATCTTCTCCCGCAGGGGAGAGGCGGATTTTTCGCTGTTCGACCGCGCGGTCCGGAGGATTCTGGAGGCGGTGCCGGAGGCGCTGATCTTTCCCCGGCTGAACATGTCGCTGCCGTCCTGGTGGGAGGAGGAGAATCCGGAGCAATGCAACGATTCCGGTGTCGGAGAGGGGCCGCGCCGCGCCTGTTTCTCCTCCCGGAAATGGCGGGAAGATACCAAAGAGTTTCTCCGCCGTTTTCTCCGCCATGCTGCCGCCTCCGAATACTGCGACCATCTGTTCGGATATCAGCTGGCGGACGGCAACACCGAGGAGTGGTTCAGTTACGATCAGTCCGGCAGCATCGGTCCGGCGGCCCGTGCGGAGTTTGCGCGGCGCTTTCCCGGAGAACCGTCGGAGGTTTCCTTCCGGAAATATCTGAGCCTTGCCGCCGCGGAGGCCATCGCGGAATTCGCGGCGGTCGCCAGGGAGGAGACCGGAAACAGACTCGTGATCGGTTCGTTTTACGGCTATACGTTCGAGGTACCCTTCTGGCAGTCCAACCACCATGCCCTGCACCGTCTTCTGGAGTGTCCCGATCTGGATTTCATCTGTTCTCCCGCATCGTACATCACGCGGAATTCGACGGAAAAGGCATGGCCGTACATGCTTCCCGTCGATTCCATCAAGCTGCACGGGAAACTCTATTTTGCCGAATACGATTCAAGAACCTGCAATACCCGGTTCCTGCAGGAATGCCGTCCCGGAATCTGCCGGGAAAATTCATACGACACTCCGCTGTGGAAAGGTCCGCCGACCGAGTCCGCCTCGCTCGGAATTCTCCGGATGAATTTCGCGCAGCAGCTGACCGGCGGTCACGCCTCCTGGTGGTTCGACATGTGGGGCGGATGGTTCGATTCCCCCGCCATCATGCGGGAAATGGCGGAGTTCCGGAAAATCGCCGAGGAAAGTCTGCTTGATCCCGACCGTTCCGGCGCTGCCGAATGCGCCGCATGGATCGACGAGGAGTGTTTCGCCTGGATGGATCATCCCTCCTCCTGCTGCCGGAACGGACGCATCGCGATCAGCCAGAGCGGCGTCCCTTTTGATTTCTATCTGATCCATGATTTCCCGCGCGCCGCAGACCGTTACCGCGCGGCGGTCTTTTTCATTCCGGCAATGACGCCCGCCGTCCGCGCTGCGATCGACCGGTGTGAAGCGGATGGGATTCCTTTCCTGTGTCTGGAGGGAAACGCTCCGGTCTCTTCCGGCACCGTCCGGGAGTTCTGTGTCCGGAATGGAATTCACTGCTACTGCAGGGGAGACGATGCGGTCCTTGTCTCGCGCCGCTGGATTGCCGTTCATGCCGCATTCCCGGGAATGCACGTTCTGACGCTCCCGCAGCACTGCCGCATCACTCCTCTCCTCCCGAAAAAGAGGAGTTTTGTTTCCGATCGGATTGCCGTTTCTCTCGACAGGGGAGATACCGCTCTCTGGCAGATTGTCCCGGCGGAAAAACCGCATCCGCATTCTCCGCTCCAGACGCTTCCGGTTTCTTGCGCGGAAAAGGATCTCTCCGCACAGGAACGAAATCCGGAATACGCCTGAACAAAGGAGCGTTTTCAGACGGAGGTCCGTCGGGCGCGAAAACGGAAGATCGCACGCCTTCCGCGGAGATGCTGCAGATCGTCTCTCTCCCTGGAGATCCGGCGGAAGTGAATGCCGCTTGAGTTCGTCCGAGTCGGCGGAGGGATTTTCCGGAAAGAAGAGAGCTTCGAGTTCGAAAGACGGTTCCCCGGAGGGAATGCGGATTTTCCCGGTCTGGGGCCGCAGGATGGACACCGCGCGGAGGGTCCGCGTTCCGCGGCGCGGGAAAAGGAACGAGCCGGATCTGCATGTTATGATCCCGCTTTCTGGAAATCGAAAAATCCGTCTGAGCGGACTTGCATTCATAATTCTGCCATGATATATTCCCGCTGACTGTACCGCGGATTTTCTGTTTCCCCGAGAGCGGTGCAGGTACGACGGATCCGGACGGGAAGAGATGAAGCGGGAGGAAATCGCTGCATGAAACTGTTTTCCGAACTTTTCACATGGAAGAAAAATGAGAACCGGGAGCCGGATGTCATTTCCAATGTGACTTCCCCGTGGATGTGGGGTCTTCTGCTCGGGATTACCATCTGTCTTGCCGCCGTGATCTACTGGGGATTTTTCGGGACGCTGGTGGACAGTGTTTCCGGAACCGGCGTGATTGTCCGCGCCCACGGCATAGTTTCAATTACGGCGAAAACATCCGGGACGGTCGAATATCTGGACATCAAGCCCGGATCCGTGATTGTTCCCAATCAGATCCTGGGACGGATTTACAATCCCGAAGTGTTTTTCAATATCCATAAGCTGCAGGTGGAACAGAGAGAACTGGAAGAGCGGACCCGGAAAATTCAGGCGGGTACGGATGCCCTGTTCAAAAAACGCAAAGAGGCGGACCGGAAGAAAAATGAGCAGATTGAAAACCTCATCCGGCTGATGGAGGAAAACCGCCGTCATCTTCACGACCTGGTGGCAATGCAGAAGACTCTGCGGGAAAAAGGAATCTCCCGCAAAGAGGATTATTATAACGTTCTGAGCCAGAACGTCAGCAATGAGAACTCCGTTGCCAATACCCTGATTGCACAGCTGCAGGATCTCTATGAGCAGGATGAGTCGGCATGGCGGCAGGAGGAGAACCGCATCAAACTGCAGGGGGAACTCTTTGCCAAACAGCAGGAAGTCGAATTCGCCTTGAAACGCAATCAGGAGCAGACATGGCTCCGCTCCGAGTTCAACGGAATAGTCCTGGAGCTTCTGAAATACTCCGGAGATCCGGTGGCGGACGGGGAGAGTATTGCAATCGTCAGCGCGGGGGGAGATCATGCGAAGAACATCCGTCTGATCGCGTATGTCTCTGCGGCCGACGGGAAAAAGGTGCAGCCCGGGATGAGTGTTTATTTTTCCCCGTCGGCGCTGCGTGCGGCGGAGTACGGGTATATCAAGGGCATTGTTGCATCCGTCAGTCTTTTCCCGGTCAGCTGCGAATCCATTCGCGCTGAACTGAAAAACCGCGATTTTGCCAATGCTCTGACGCAGGGAGGGACCGTCATGCGCGTCGAAGTCGATTTCCTCCCGAGCGACCAGACCAGAAGCGGTCTGCAGTGGACCAGCCGGAACGGAGCAGAGGCCACCGTGGAGACCGGAATGGTCGGTTCCCTGCTCATCAATACGGACTACCGGCGTCCGGTCTCTTACATCCTGCCGTATCTGCGGGAGCATCTGTTCGGAATCGGAAAAGAACAGGAGGATCAATGAGATTCCGCGGATCATCCGTTCACCGGGTTCCCACCGTCTTTCAGATGGAATCGACGGAATGCGGCGCCGCATGTCTTGCCATGATTCTGGCCTACTACCGCTGTTATGAACCGCTGGAGAAGCTGAGGGTCGCCTGCGGCGTGTCGAGAAACGGAAGCAAGGCCTCCCTGATCCTGCAGGCGGCGGAAGAACAGTATCATCTCGAAGCCCACGGATACCGGGTCTCGGCGGGAAAACTTGCAACGCTTCCGTATCCCTCCATTATTTTCTGGAATGCGAATCATTATGTTGTTTTTGAGGGGAAGCGCGGCAGCCGCTATTCCATCAACGATCCCGCCCGGGGACGGTGCTGGTATTCCGCTGAGGCGTTTCAAAGAGCGTTTTCCAATGTGGCGCTGACATTCAGGCCAACTCCGGAATTCAGAGAGAGAGGACACCGCCGCGGCGTGTTCCGGACACTGTTTCCGCTGATGCTGAATGTCAAAGCGGTCGGTCTGGTTCTTCTCTGGAGCGGAATCCTTCTGATCGTTCCCGGAATTCTGATGCCGGCGATGCTGCAGATCTTCATCGATGAAGTGATGACCACCCGGGAACTGTGGCTGTATCCGCTGCTGATCGCCTACGCGCTGACACTTCTGGTCAGTGCGCTCCTTTCCTGGCTGACCCAGTTCACCCTGCGGCGCGGACAGATTCAGATGGCGGTGAACAGCTCAGTCCGGATGCTGCGGCATCTTCTCTCGCTTCCGATCGAGTTCTTTGCTCAGCGCAATCCGGCGGATCTTCAGTCGAGGATTCAGATGAACACGCAGATTGCCGACGGATTCTTTGAACTGATCGCCGACAACGTGGCAAAACTGTTTACCGCATCGTTTTTCCTGTTCCTGATGTACCGCTTCAGTGGAGTCCTGGCGACCATTGCCCTGATGACCGCGGTTCTTAATTTTGTCCTGCTTTCCATGGTGAACCGGGGGCGTCAGACGATCCATCAGGCGCTTTCTGCGGCGGAGACCAAATTGCTCAACCAGTCCATGACAGGGATCTCCCTGATGGAATCCCTGCGCGCCGGCGGACACGATCAGGATTTTTTCGGGAAATGGGCGAACCATCTTGCGGAATATACGAACAAACGGCTCCTCATGCAGAAATCCGGCACCCTTTTTTCCGTTCTGCCCGCCCTGCTTTCCGGATTCAACAGCATTCTGATTCTCTGTTTCGGTGCGTATCTGGTGATCCGCGGCGATCTGACGCTTGGCGGAATGATGGCGTTCCAGTCGCTGACCGCCAGTTTCATCCTGCCCGTGACCCAGCTCGTTTCCGCCGGAACGCAGATCCAGGAACTGAAGGGAACTCAGGATCGCGTGGAGGATGTGATGCATTATGCTCCGGAATCGCGTTTCTCGCCGGAAAGCCGGAAGAAGGTGGTCCGCGGAAAACTCGAACTGCGCGACATCTCCTTCGGCTACAGCCGTCTGGAAGCTCCTTTCATCCGGAATTTTTCCATTACGCTCCGTCCGGGGAGCCGGATCGCTCTGGTCGGCGCCTCGGGTTCCGGAAAAAGCACCATTGCCAGGATTGCTTCCGGCCTTTACGCTCCGTGGTCCGGGGAGATCCTGCTCGACGATGTTCCGCTGAATCAATACAGCCGCGAGGAATTCCATCGCGCCATTGCTGTTGTGGATCAGAATATTGTGCTGTTTTCCGGGAGCGTCAGCGAAAACCTGACATTGTTCCGCCGCCGGACGGATGCCGAAGTCCTGCTGAAGGCGCTGCGCGATGCCGCAATCGAACAGGATCTCGCCGGACGGGGACAGCCGCTTGCCGTTGCTCTGACGGAAAACGGCGCCAACCTTTCCGGCGGACAGCGGCAGCGGCTGGAAATTGCAAGAGCTCTCGCCGGGAATGCTCCGATCCTGATCCTGGACGAGGCCACCAGCGCTCTTGATCCGGTGACGGAAGTTCAGATCGACAACGCGATCCGCCGCCGGGGATGTTCCTGTCTGATCATCGCCCATCGCCTCAGCACCATTCGCGACTGCGACGAAATCATCATGATGGATTCCGGAAAAATTGCTGAACGCGGAACCCATGACGAACTCATGCGCCGCGGTGGCGCCTACGCCGCGCTGATGAACGCCGAACATGTGCAGGAGGGGGAATCATGATGAATCCGGATGAATACTTTTCCCGTTTCCCGGAAATCGTCTGTCCGTCGAATGTCCCTGTTTCCGCCTCCGAGATTTCCGGATTTCTCCGTCTGGAACGCGGCGTGATCCATGTTTTTCTGGTCGTCCGCGACGGAGGGGAAAACGGACGGCGCCATTTCATTGCGACTCTGCATCCGGGCGACTGGTTCCCCTCCTGTCCCTTCCTGTCCGTTCCCGGTCATTCCTCCGGTCGGGAATACGGCTGCCTGCTGGTCCCGCAGACCCCGAGCACCTGCCGTTCCCTTTCCATGAAGGAGTTTGCCGCATTCCTGCATGAGAATCCGGCGGAAAAAGCTCTTGTGTTCAACCGTCTCACAGCCTGCCTGACGTCTGTCTGCGGCGACGGAGACGGCTCTGCCCTGCGCTGCATGGATGTCATCACCCTTCCGGAAACCGTGCAGGCAATTCTGCGGAAAACGGCGGATGCAATCCTGCGGCGGGAACAGAACGAGGAGGAAAACGCCGCGGAGGAACGGCTCTATCAGAAAAAACGGCGGCAGGAGCAGTTCCGGCGGCTTCAGGAGATCATCCGTCCTTCGCAGCGGATGGTGTCGGAATCGGAGGATCCGCTGTTTGCCGCGCTGCGGGTCGTCGCGGGGAAATACGGCCTTCCGATCCGCACAGCGCCGCCGGAGGAGCCGTCCGGGGATCCGGAACACCGTCTGCTTGAATTCTGCCGGATCCATCAATGGCGGAGCCGGAGGATTCAGCTGGAAGCGGGCTTTTCCCGTCTGCACCATCCCCCGCTGATCGGATTCCACGGACCGGAGGCGCGTCCATGTGTCATGGAGCTGAACGGGGACGACAGCGTCTGGTATTTTCCCGGAGAAGAAAAAACTCATCCCCTGACACCGAAGCAGGAGCCGGAACTGCGGAGCGTCGCCTACAGTTTCTATGAAACACTTCCTCTCCGGCCGCTGGAATGGAAAGATCTTGTCCGTTTTGTTTTTCGAGGCAGCCGGAAGATTTTCCTCTGCATTTTTGCGGTGGGGATTCTGGTCGGTCTGTTCGGCCTTGTCGCGCCGGTGGCGACCGCGTATGTGACAGGAAAAATCATTCCGACCGCGAACACCGGAGAACTCTGGCAGCTGTTGATTCTTCTGCTGGCGCTGACCACGGGAACGGTGATCCTGAATGCGGTTCCGCAGCTGTGTCTTCTTCTTTTCGGGTCATCGGTTCTGGAGCGGGTTCTGGCAGCGCTGTTCGACCGGATTTTCCGGCTCCCGATGAATTTCTTTCACAAATACAGCGCGGGAGATCTCTGTTCGCGGCTGATTTCCGTGCTCCGTCTTCAGGAACTGGCGTTTCAGATGCTTTCCCGGCAGTTTCTCGGCTCCCTCTTTGCGCTGTGCAGCATGATTATGCTTTTTTATTACAGCTGGCGGCTGACGGTGGTGGCGGTTCCGCTGGTTCTTATTTATGTCATGCTTCTGTTTCTTCTGTTCCGGAAGCTGGAGACGCCGCTCCGGACGGCGGCGGACAGAATCGGCTGGGAGTCCGGCTTCCTGAAACAGGTGTTCGACGGGATTGGCAAGATCCGCGGAGCCGGAGCGGAAGAGCGGATCGAAAACCGCTTTCTGGACGAATTCATTCAGGAGAAGAAGGCCTGCGACCGCTATTTCGAAGGCGCCGGCACGATGACTGTGATCGGGATTGTTCTGCCCGCGGTCATCAATCTGATCTTCTACGGCCTGATCGGAAAAGTCTGGAGAGGAAGCCTGGAAATTTCCGGATTCCTCGCCTTTCTGACGGCGTATGGAAGTTTTCAGGCCGCGGTCATCTCCATCGGAGAGGGGGTCTGGGAACTGGCGTCCCGGAAGCCGGAAATGGAACGCCTGAAGGTTTTTCTGGAGTCGGAGGTGGAGACGGCGGAGGGCAGACCGCAGGCGGGAATTCTGGACGGATCTCTGGAATTTTCCCATGTCACGTTCAGCTATTCGCCGGAGCAGCCGCCGGTTCTGCGGGATGTCTCTTTTTCGGTCCGTCCGGGCGAATTTGTGGCGATCGTCGGCCCGTCCGGAGCGGGCAAGAGTTCGCTCGTGCGGCTGCTTCTGGGATTTGAGACTCCGGGAAACGGCAGCATCCTTTACAGCGGACAGGATCTCCGGGAGCTGGATGTCAACTCCGTCCGGCGGCAGCTGGGAGTGATCCTGCAGAACAGCCGCATCATGCCGGGAAGCATTCTGGAAAACATCACGACCGGAACCGGCTGTTCTCCTGCCGATGCCGAAGAAGCCGCCCGGATGGCCGCGCTCGACAGAGATCTTGCCGCAATGCCGATGGGGATCTATACGAACATTGCCGAGGGATTGCTTTCCGGCGGACAGCAGCAGCGGATTCTGATTGCCCGCGCCCTGATCGGGAAGCCGGCCATTGTCATCATGGATGAATCCACCAGCGCCCTCGACAACGAAACCCAGGAGGCCGTGCGGCGCAACATTGAGAAACTGAACGTGACCCGGATCATCATTGCGCATCGCCTTTCGACGATTCTCAATGCCGACCGGATTTATGTCCTGGACCACGGTGTGATCCGGGAATCCGGAACCTTTGAAGAGCTGATGAGCCGCGGCAGTGTGTTCCCGAAACTGGCCCGGCGGCAGATGCTTTAACTGAATGAAAGGCGGAACAGCAGAATGAAAAAAATTACTTGGACCGTTTTCCTTCTTCTGGGAATTCTCTGTGTTTTCCTGATTCTGAACTCGTTGGGGATCTTCGACTACGGAAAGATCTCGCCGGATGAGGGATTTCCAGTTCATGCGGAACAGCGGGCTGCGGCGGTGAACCGGAACGCCGTCTGGCGGATTGCCGTTCTTGGAACCTGCACGGATCAGTCCTATCTTTCGGAGGTGGCGCAGGGGATCGGACGAACGGCTCTGCTGCTGAACATGGAAGGAGGCATCCTCGGAAAACCTCTGGAAATCACCTATGCGGAACCGCCGGATGACAGCTATGCGACCCGTCTTGCCGTCCAGAAGCTCTGTGCCCGGCCGGAGTTTGCCGGTCTGATCGGTCCGGTTTCCACATCTCGTCTGAGAGAGGTGCGCGCGTTGAGCCAGTATTATGCGCTTCCGGCGCTTGCGCTGTTTTCGCTGCTTTCCCCGGAGCTTCCGGTGCTGAAGCCGGATATTTTCGGAACGCTCTATCCGACCCGTCTTCTGCTGGATCCTCTTGTCCGGAAGCTCAGGGAGATGAAGTGCTGCAATCTGCTGTTCATTTCGGCCGGAACGGAGTCTTACAGTTCGGTCTTTACAAACATGCTGACCGAGACGCTCCGGCAGGATCCTTTCTTTCGGGAGATCCACCGGATTGATTTCATCCCGCCGGCGAACGACTCTCATTTTCTCCAGCCGCTGAAACGTCTTTATGAGAACACCGACATCGACGCGATTCTCTTTATGGATACGCCGGAGAATCTTCAGGTGTTCGGCCGCGTGATGCGGGAGCTTGGAATCACTCTTCCGGTATTCGGGAACGATCTGCTTGCGGTGTCGACCCTTCCCCATTATATCCGGGAGTGTGAATTTCCGTTGTACTACGTCACATTTCAGGGGAACATTCTTCCGGAGGAGATCGCCGGTCGGTATGCCGCTCTTTTCCGGCGCTCTCCCGGAATCAAGGAACAGTTCGGGATCATGGGCTGTCTGCTGTTCCGTGATGTCCTGGAGGAACTGAAACGATATGAACCGGAACTGGTCGGGAAAAAACTGAAAGAGCGGTCCGCAAACTATTTTTCCGATCGCCGGCATCGCATTGAACTGGTGATCCGGGAGGTCAAACCGTCGGGGAAAGGAGCTACCGGCAATGAAAAATAAGTTCTATCCGATCCGGGCCTTCATGCTGCTGTGCGTGATGACAGCGGTCGGGATGGGGGCCGGATGTTCGAAGACCGAAACTCCGTCGAAGAGTGTCCGCATGGCGGTCTCTTCCGATTATCCGCCTTACGCCTATTTTCATAAGGGAAAACTGACCGGCATTGATGTGGAACTCGGCGAGATGATTGCCCGGGAGGCAGGACGCGAACTCCGGATCGTGAACGGAGATTTTTCCGAACTGATCGAACTGATCCGGCAGAAGAAAGCAGATCTGGCAATCTGCGCGCTGGCGGTGACCGAGGAACGGCGCAAAGCGGCGGCCTTTTCCGATCCGTATGAGTTCGCCGGACAGACGTTCCTGGTCCGCTCCCGGGAGAAGATCCGTTATCTGACCGATATGAGAGCGCGATCCGGGTTCCGCATCGGCGCGGAGAGCGGATCGACCGGGTTCAATCTGATTGCAGAATATCTGCGGGAACACAGAATTCCGATGCAGCTGATAGGATATGTCGGCAACCGGGAGGCGGTGAAGGCGCTGCTGAACGGGAAGAATGATGCGGTCATTCTGGATCCTCTGGTGGCCCGCTGTCTGCAGATGGAGTATCCGGGGCGTCTGGATATCCTGAAGGATCAGCTGAATCATGAGGAGTTCGCGGTGGCGGTTTCACGCAGGGATCCGCAGCTTCTGGAGGCGGCGAATCGTGTAATTCACCGCCTGTGGAAATCCGGCGGACTGGAGGCTCTGCAGCAGAAGCATATCAAACAGTCTTTGAATCGGGGAGACGGCAATGTTCTGTGATCGAAAGCCGGAGGAGGAGATGCGGCATGAGGAGTGCCTGAGGGAGAAATTCTCGCAGGCGTATACGGCGCATGGATCGGAAATACTCAAATATCTTCTGGCTTCCGGCCTTCAGACGGCGGATGCGCAGGATGTGCTCCAGATTTCGTTTCTTGCGATGTGGGAGCTTCGTTTCCGCATAGAGGATCCCGGGAATCTTGCGCCGCTCTGGTTCACCATTGCGAGGCACAGGATGTTCGATTTTTTCCGGAGAAGCCGTCGTATGTTCTCTCTCACGTCCGAACTGGATCATCTTCCGGATCCGGGCAATTCTGTTCATGAGCTGGATCAGGAGTATCTGCGGAAACGAATTGCGGAGGCTCTCCGTCTTCTGCCGGAGGAGATGGCCGAGGCATACCGGATGACCAAAATTTCCGGCTTTTCGATCCGGGAGACTGCGGAGATTCTGGGACTTTCTGAAAGCGACATCAAAAGCAAAGTTTTCCGCGCCAGAAAAAAACTGATGGAAACTCTGGCTGATTTGAAGGAATTTCATGAAAATTGAACAGGGATCCGCATTTAATGCAACTTTTTTCTTTCTGAAACGCTTTAAGGATGGGAACGGTTGATGAAAACAGATGAAGAAAACAAAGCCATGAACATTTTCGACAAAAGAGTTTCAGAAGTTTTTCGCGGAGATTTGCCGGAGATGCCGGAGCTTCCGGACGAAAGAGTGGAAGAACCGGAAATCCTGGAACTCAGCCGGGAAGACCTGGATCAACTGCAGGCGGCCGGGGAAACGGTTCCGCCGGAGATCATTCGCTTTCTGAAAAATAAAAGAAGAACGGACGGTCTGGTATAACCGCATTCTCCTGTCCCGGGATCGGTGGCTCCGGAACAGAAGAATTCGGTCGCGCAGAAGAGAGCGGGAAACACCTTCGGCGTTCTCGGGATGTTCCGTCGAAAAACCATAGAGAGCAAAGCCTGTCGGACTCCGGGCTTGTGTTCCTGTGATTCTGCAGAAAATCCGTTCACTGGTCCTGTTTCATGTTCCGGCAATGGAGCATGACCCGGGCGATCCGGTTTGCGGTTCCGCGGGTGTGGTGCATTCCGTCGCAGGTGTAAAAGAGTCCTTCCGCAGAGCGTTCGGATTCATGGTGTTTCGCTCTTCCCGTTCGATGCCGTGCGGTTTCCAGGGCATCCCGGAGGTCGGGAAAAGCCGTTCTCCCCGGCGGTCAGACTGTCGCCGAAGCAGACGGGCGGTCTCCCGGCTCCGGAAACGGGTGCTCAAGAAGAACCGGGATCGTGCGGATCCGTTCCGCTTCTGTCAAGGCTGTTTTCCTTTTTCCGTTTTCAGTTGAAGCAGTTCAAACGCAAGCACATTGTTCCAGCAGGCGCTTTTCGACAGCGACAACCCCTGGTTCGGTTTCGGCGCATTGCCGTGATCCATCACCGTAAAGTTGAACCCGAGAAGCTGAAGTTCATGGAGTCGTTTTTTCATGGGAATCTCCAATTCGACAAGATATCCCTCTTTCGTCCGGCGGGAGACCGCCCGGACGTTTTCAAAATCAAAGAAGGAGACTGCGTTTTTCGCCGGCAGGCCGTTCCGCTCAAACGACGGTTTTTCCGGAAACGCCGGATTGATGGAGATCCGGATTGCCTCGTCCGGATAAAGCGGAGAGAAGGGATCGTTCCCCGGAGTGAAATTCAGATAAAGCTCGACGCCGTCGCCGCGGGAAACGTCCTCTTCCTTGCTCGCCGGGCGATCGGTGGGATCCTGAACCTCTGCGGCGAATTGCAGTCTGTCCGGCTGCCAGGATGCGTGGAGTCTTGCGGAAAGCGGAGTAGTCGGTTTGCCGCGTCCGGTCCGAATGAATTCCCGGCTCCAGACCGTGGAATATTCCTCCTTTCCGATCACTCCGTCTGCAGTTGCGGACTTCCGGGCGGCTTTGAGACGGAAAAGCTGTCGGTCCAATACCGTGTGCCGGCGGCTGTTGTCCCCGATAAAATCCGCTTCGAAGAGAAGTCTTCCGGAGGCGGATTCATCCAGCGGGAAACGAAGGCTTTTTCTGTCTCCGGGAGAAAGATTTTTCAGCACGCCTTCCCGCCTGTCCGAAAGACGGATTCCAAGACGTTCGATTGTTTCTGTCCCGGAATTCTGTGCGGTTGCCTCCAGAAAGAGATCTCCTCTTTCATTCGCGACCACGGAAAGCGCACAGCGGAAGCTCTCCAGAACGGGTTTGGATTTTTCCAGTTCCTTCCGGAACTGTTCCGGGGAGAGCGCGGATTTCAGATAGATCGGAACATCGCTGAGCGGACAGTCTCCGTTTTCCCTGCGGAGGGAATTTCCGGTGAAGTCGAGAACGTCCGTGATGCCGGCGCTCTCCGGAAAACGGATCTTTCCCGCGGGTCTGTTTTCCAGAACCGGATCCCAGCAGGCGGCAACGGCTTTGCCGTCGAAGTCGCGGAAGACATACAGATGGGTTGTCCCGGCAAGTCGGACTCTGCCGACGAAGCGGCTTCCATCAAACAGTCGGTAGAAGGTGGAGAGCGGAGCCACGCCGGCACGCGGAGTCCCGTCGATATTCATGAGATCCAGTGTATGATAGCTGATCCCGGAGGCAAACAGGAACATGAAATGAAAGTGCCGTTCAATGCCCATTGCCATCCGGAGGATGTTCCAGCGGATCATGCGGGCGGCGGCAAGTTGTTCGGTATACCACGGCAGCCGGATTTCCGCGGGAGAACTCATCCATTCCGCGACGGTGTTGAAAATCGCTCCGCTCTCGGTATCCCAGATCCGGTTGTTCCGGTACTCTTTCTTGAATTTCTCCACTTGAAGACGGCGCATTTCGGCGAAGGTCATATTCTGATTGGTCAGAAGAAGCTCGACGCTGTCGCGCATGATGGACGAAAGACTGTGTGCATGGCCGGGAGAATAACAGTGGATTCCCATGATGTCGTTGCTGTCGTTCAGTCCGAGTTTCAATGCGCGGGTGATCCATGTGGAGTCTTTCCCGGAGAGCAGGGGGAGGACCGTGGAGGGGATATCCCGGTCCCTGCACAAGGACTTCTGGCGCTTCTTTCCTGAAGGTCTGATAGACCGCTTTTGCAATTTTGATATACTCCTCCGGCGGATAGCCGTTGGTCTCGTTCATCAGGTTGATGCTGTCGAGTTTCCCGCGGTAGTGACGGGCAAAATCGGCGGTGAATCGGGCAACGTCCTCCGCCCGGGCGGTATAATGGAATCCGCCCTCCAGTTTTTCGCCTCTTCTGCAGTTTGTGAAAAACTCGCCTCAAATGATGATTTTGAGATTGTTGTTCGGCAGATTGAAAATCTTGAGGCGCATATATTCAAGATCTC
>CASFTV010000029.1 GCA_949297765.1 uncultured bacterium
AAAGAGCAACTCGTCATATGAAGCTTTGCTACACCTTGCCGCAACGGTTATAATTTATCGAAAACTTGCTGTTATTTAGGGATAGGTTCTTAATGTGACTTAATGTGAAATAATTTCTTTCCTTTCTTTTTCCTGTTGACAAAAAAGTTGTTTTCGAGTATAATATAAAAAAGAAAACAGGAAAATGAAACGATGAAACAATCTGAACCCCGTCAAAACAGCCGTTACGGTGAATTATCCCGTACATTAATTCATGAGCTGCGGAGAGCCATTTCCTCGGGCGAATATCCGGTCGGCTCGAAACTTCCATCCAACCGACAGCTTGCGGAACAGACGGCGGTCAGCCAGGTTACCGCCCGGATGGCGGTTCTTCAGCTTGTCCGGGAGGGGGTGCTGGAGGTCCGGAAAAACTGCGGGACCTATGTCCGGAACGCACCGCTGGGGACGGTTGCGGAACAACGGGGAAATCCATCCCGGATCGGCGTGATTCTCTCTCCGTGGGATACGGAAAATACGCCGGCATGGGACAGCAAAAGCAGTCTTTCGGAGATTTTCAAATACGTTTCCCGTCACGAGTGCCAGATCATGATTTTCTCCTATCCGCAATGGCGGAAATATGCGGAGGGCGCGCCGGAAGAACTGATTCTGCGGAACAATCTCGACACTCTGGTCTGGTTCTATACGGGACCGCACGAGGTGCGTTTCATTCTTGAACTGGAACGTCTCCGCTTCCGTCAGCTGATCCTGAACCGCCGGACATTCGGAATCCGCTGTCCGGCCATCTGAATGACGAGGAAGGGCTGGCCGGGGACCTGCTGAGTCTGCTGACCGCCGAAGAACGCGCTTCGCTGCTGATTATTTCGGCCGCAACCGATGTTCAGCCCTATGCGGACCGGGTCGGCGCTCTGCGGAAAGAACTGGAAAAAACCGACTCCTTCCGGATGGAGAATCTCCTGATTCTGCCGGAGGCCAGAAATGAGGGAAATTTCCCTGAATGGACTCGTTCCGTACTGAAAAACGAACTGGAAAGAATCCGTCCGAAAGCGGTTGTCGACTTTGCCGGATACATCAACTATCTTTCGCAGTTTCCGGATTCCTTTCTGGCGCAGATCGGGAATCCGCGCTTCATCAGCACCGCTCCTCCGACCGCGTGGGAGTGCCGGAGAAATTTCCATTATACCTGTTACAGCCCGGAACAGCAGGCCGTCAACCGGGCGATCCGCCAGTTCTTCGAAAAGGGAACGCGCGAACAGACCATCCGGCTGCCCTATATCCGGAAAGAAATATGAACCATTCGAAAAAAACAGAGAAAGAAAGGGATCTCCATGAAACGAAAATTCACCCTTGTAGAACTTCTTGTTGTAATTGCTGTGATTGCGATCCTGACATCGCTTCTGCTGCCTGCGCTGGGGAAGGCGCGCGCAACGGCCCGGAAGATCTCCTGCATCTCCAACATGAAACAGATCGCGCTCGGATTCGAACTCTACTGCGCCAGTTACGACGACTACATCCCGAAACCGTTCGGACAGGTCCCGTGGGGCGGCAGCAGAAGCTGGCACAGTCTTGTCTATCCGCTCTTTCTCCCGCAGATCACCGGAGAGGAGTCCTTCCACGATTTTGATACAAAGGCCAGATTCTACTGTCCGGCGTTCGATAATCCGGCTGCATATCACAAACAGACAACCTACAGCATGAACGGCTATATGGGCGATAATCAGTGGTGGGGCGGCTCCACCCCCGCCCACACCCACGCAAGAAGAAATACGATCAGAAACGCCAGCGTGGTTTTTATTGTCGGTGAAAAAGGCGCCAACGCCGACTGGGGATATACCATTGTGAAAAACGCGTTCAAGAACTTTGAAGCCAATCTGGCGAGTTCCGAAGAAAGCGTCCTCAAGACCCGGATTGAGCCGCGTCACTCCTATGGAGCCAACTTTCTCTATCTGGACGGACACGCGGGATACTCTTCGCGTTCGCAGATCCCGGCGTTTTCCGACATTGCCATCGGCAGGGATATTCCGCAGGCAAACTACGCGGGAAATTTCTATAACTGATTCTCACCCGGGCAATTCAACAGAAAGAAGAGAGATCTATGAAGATGCAGTTTTTTTCATTGCTGTTTTCCGGTGCGGCGGTCCTTTCCGCGGCTCCGCTTCTTCCGGGCATCAGCGATTTTTCGTGGGACGCTCCCGGAATCCGGAAAAATGCGGAACGGGAACAGGCGTGCCTGAACGGATACTGGGCGTTTTCTCCGGTCGCCGAATCCCTTGATCCCAATGCGAAGGCGCCCGCCGATCCGGCAAAATGGGGATTTGCCAAAGTGCCGTTCCCGTGGCAGACTCTGCGTCCGCTGAATCTGCCGAAGGAGGCTCCGAAAAAAGAACAATGGCATACGGCATGGTATCGGAGAACGTTTCAGGTGCCGGAAAACCGGAAAAACCGGAGGATCGTTCTGGAGATTCAGCACATTCAGACCCGCGGAAGAGTCTACGTCGATGGAAAGGAGGCGGGAAGCATCGTCTTTCCGGGCGGTTCGCTCGACATCACGGATCTGGTCCGGCCCGGAAGGGTTCAGGAGCTGACCATCCGGGTTTCGGCGATTCCTTCTTCCGCCGAAGAGTATGTCATCATGGACATCAACAACATCTACAAGGTGGCATCGCGCATCCGGAACAAGGGGATTGTCGGGGACGTCTTTCTGAACATGGTGCCGGAAACCCGGATCGAACATACTCACTTCATCACATCCGTGGCGCGCAGGCGGATCACCTTCCATGTGATTCCGGCAAATCCGGCGGAGAGAAAACAGTACACCATCGAAGCGGAGATCCGGGATCCTTCCGGGAAAACGGTCCGGACCTTCCGGAGTCAGACTCTCTCAAAACAGACCCTGAAACAGGGCGGGTGGAAGTTCTCCGCTTCGTGGGAAGATCCGGAACTCTGGGATATTGACACACCGGAAAACATCTACACCGGCATTCTCCGCCTCTATGAAAACGGCCGCCTGACGGACATCACTCTGCCGGAAACATTCGGTTTCCGGGAGTTCACGATCCGGGGACAGGATTATCTCCTCAACGGAAAACCGATCCATCTTCTTGCATACATTCCCGGGAATTACAGCTATTTCTGGGCGTCGGACAAGTCCAGCCGCCCGCTGGCGGAAATGACTCTGAAACGTCTGAAGGCGATGGGATACAATTTCGCAATCAGCGAGAACTACAACTTCAACGAGGGGGCCACCGGCTATATCCGGGGGTTCTTTGAAGCGGCCGACAGGACGGGATTCCTGCACTCTTTTTCGCTTCCGCATCCGCGGGCGTTCAACAGCGCGCTTGACACCGATCCGCAGAAGCGTGCGGAATACCGGAGAATGGCGGAATATCTGATCCGACTCTACTGGAATCATCCGTCGCTGGTCATGTATGCGACGACGCACAACTGCACCGGTGCGTGGGGGGATCAGAATCCGATCCGTCTCGGCGGCGACTACGTCGCGGCAAAGGCGAAGGGCGAACGCGATCTCAAGGAGAAGAACCGCCGGAATGCCGAAGAAACGCAGAAGATCATCCGGACGATAGATGCGGAACATCCGGTCTACATCCATTCTTCCGGAAGTCTCTGCGGACAGTACACGCTGAACATGTATTTGAACTGGGCGCCGCTTCAGGAACGCAGCGACTGGCTGGAGCATTACAGCCGGCACGGAAAAATGCCGCTGGCCCTTGTCGAATGGGGTCCGCCGCACAGCGCCTCGTTTTCCAGTTTCCGCGGATGGGTCTGGAGCCGTCCCAATGTTCAGACCGCATGGGATGCCGAATATGTTTCCGCCTGTTACGGAGACCGGGTCGGAGAGTGGACTCCTGAACGGATTGAACTGCTGGACCGGATCGTCAGAAACGATGGAAAACCGATTCATTTCGGAAAATTCACGCTCTTTGAACGCTTCGGGATCGTGAACCGTCTCCAGGGGGATTTCTTCGCGGACAACTACCGTTCCATGCGCGCCTGGAATCTCTCCATGATGCTTCCATGGGATTACGATTCCAATTATATCCGTGTTCCCGGAAACTGGCCGTCCAGAGAGTGGCCGGACCGTTACAAAAATCTCAATGAGCCCGGACTTGTCCCGGATTTTGTCGGACACGACAAATATCCGCTGACCATCTATCCGGAAGCCTATCGCCTGAGCCATCTCGGAAAAGCCATTCAGTACTGGGGCGCCCCTCTGATCGGTTTCATCGGCGGCGGAAAGGTGTTCACCGAAAAGGAGCATGTCTATCTTCCGGGCGAGCGCATCGTCAAGACGCTCGTGATGATCAACGATAAACGCCGTGATCTGGATTGTGATTATCGCCTGAAAATCAAAGGCAATTCCGGATGGAGTTGTTCCGGAAACGTCCGGATTCCCGCCGGCGGACGCGCCTTCCGGCGCGCGGAGATCGCTCTGCCGGACCGGATGAAAAACGGAAACGGCGAACTGAACGCGGAGTTCCGTTTTTCCGACGGGACAGTGCGGAAGGATACATTTGCATTTCAGGTGATTTCCGCTCCCCCGCCGGCGGAGGGACGCTCCGTGATTGCGCTGTATGATCCGAAAGGATTGACGGAGGCTCTGCTGAAACGTCTGAAGGTCCGCTATCGCAAAGTCGGCCTCAAGGACGATCTTTCCCGCTGGAAGGCCGTGGTGATCGGACGGGAGGCGCTTTCCGCAAAAGGTGCTCTTCCAAATCTGGACGCGGTCCGCGACGGCCAGCAGGTGGTGATCTTTGAACAGCAGACCCCCGTTCTGGAACGGCTCGGCTTCCGCATCAACGAGATCGGACTGCGCAAACTGTTTGTCCGCGATGCCGGGAATCCGCTGCTGAACGGAATGAGTGAAACGCTCTTTGCCGACTGGCGCGGGGAATCCACTCTTCTGTCGCCGCTGCTCGACTACAACGAATTCTTCTGCCCGCCGTGGAAATGGTGCGGATTCAAGACCCATCGGGTCTGGCGCTGCGGAAACCGCGGATCTCTTGCCGATGCCCTGATTGAAAAACCGACGGTCGGAAACTTCCTTCCGGTCCTTGACGGCGGATTCTGTCTGCAGTACGCTCCGCTTCTGGAGTACCGGGAAGGAAAGGGGCGGATCGTGTTCTGTCAGCTCAATCTGACCGGAAGAAGCGAAACGGAACCTGCTGCAATGCGGATGGCGGCAAATCTGCTGCAGTCGCTGGAAAATCCTCCGGAAAACCGAAGCGCGCGCTGGAGCATTCTCGGAGGAGAAGCGTTCCGGCGCCAGATCGCTGAACTGGGATTCCGGAATCCGTCGCCGGAGCGGGAGACGCCGGTCATCGTGGCCGGTCCCGGTGCGGAGAAGCTCCCGGATCTGACGAAGAGGGTCGAAAACGGCGCAACGGTTCTCTGTTTCGGGCTCCGGGCAGCAGAACTGAATGCGCTGTTCCCGGGAAAAATCAACGCCCGGGACCGGAAGAATCAGACGTCGCGTCTTGCCGATCTGAACCATCCGGACTTCGCGGGCATTTCCAACATGGATACCTATTTCCAGACCCGCCTGGAATATGCCGTCACGGGAAACGGCGCGGAACTGGAGCGCATTGCGATCGGAAAGGGGACGGTCATCGTCTGCTCCGTCACGGCGGATATGCTGGATTACCGGAGACTCTTCCATCTGAGAACCTCGTTCCGGAGAAGAAGCAATCTGATGTCCCGTCTGCTGCACAATGCGGGGATCCCGTCGGAATGCGTTCTGCTGGAACGTTTCCGCTCTCTTCCCGGAAAGACTCCGTGGAAAAACAGCTTTTACATTCAGGATCCTGTCGAAGAGGACAATCCGTATCGTTATTACCACTGGTGATTTGTCTTCCGGATCCGTTCTGCCCGGTTCGACTCTGATTCCTTCGGCCGGGCATTTTTCCCCTTTCTTCTGCCCGGGAAAATTTTTCCGGAAACAGCCGCTGTCCGCCTTCGTTTGAAATAATAGACCTGAATTGCCCCGACGAGAGAACATCTTCGTTATGAAACCGATCAACGAAAAGAAGAAGGAGCCGGAAACGTGAAATCTCTGTCAGGACGTTTTCTGACGCTCCCGGAACGGAAGGCGGCGGGAGATTTGTTCAGCAAGGCGCGTGCCGTTCAAGACCATCCGGCGGCATGCACCGGAGAGCGGTGCTTCAGCCGTTTTGCCGATGTCCACTGGAAATGCCTTTGACTTTTTCCGGAAGCGTGGTACTATACGATCAGATCCTCAACGAAGCGTGGTACAGCATAATCCCGGGGGGGGGGGCTGCCTGGCGGGGCCCCACGCCAAGCAGAACCATTTTTCTTTCTGTTCGAAATTCTGAATGGAAAATCTTTTTCGAGTCTTATCATTTCCCCATGCTTGTGGGGATAATCCATAATCGGAAAGGTCGAGTTAAGCACTGGACGCCGTGCCACTCAAACCATCGAGGCGATAGCCGCGCCCGGCCGCTCCGATGACCGCAAGGGTAACAATACCCCGCAAAAAGAAAAAAGCAAGGAAGTCTCCACTGAACACCAGCAAAAAACGGCGGAGTCAGTTTCCCTCATGGTTGTGGGGATGATCCGGCAAGCGTCAACGAGGCATCGCTCGCTGCCGTGTTTTCTCCATGCCCATCGGGATGACTCTCGGGGCGCAGTCAGGATAACTCAAACATGAGTCGGCCAAGTTCCAGAGCATACTTCAGTTTCAATCTCTGGATCGCCCGGGAATAAGGACAGCGTTCCCCGGGAACTTCAAAGTTGAACAACCCTTCGTATGTGCTTGCCTTCAGTTTTTCCATAAACGCCCTCCAGTTCACGGTGCCACGTCCGCAGGGAAACATGTGGTGATCCGCATTTCCCAGATTATCCGCGATGTGAAGCGCAATCAGCCTGTCCCCCGCTTCATCGAGAAACAGACAGGGATCGCCCTGAACCAGATTCAAATGCCCCGTGTCCAGACAGATCCCAAGCTCCGGACTCCCCACCTTTGAAATCATCCGCAGAAGATCGGACGCAAACGGCTGGGTCGAGGGGATGTTCTCTATCGCTATCCGGATTCGGCTTCCCTCAATGGAACGGCAGAGTTCCGAAAGAGACGCCGCTGAAAGCTCTTCCGTTTTCTCCTGATCCATCCCCTGCTCCTGTGCGGTCCTTCCTCCACAGTGAAGGACCGCCGCCCGGACTCCGATCCGCTCATAAACCTCAAGTTCTTTTTTTAGAAAATTAAGAAATGAACGGCGTGTCGCCGGATCCGGATGCGCTATATCCGCCGTCAGGTGCAGATGGGCCTGCGAAAGAGAAAGTCCGCGGTCGGTGGCAAAATCCGCCAGTTCCGCTGCCGCACGCATTGGATTGCTCCGTTCCATCAGCACCTTCCCGTGTTCATCGGAAAATTCGGCATACCGGTATCCGCATTCCGCCAGCGTTCCAATTGCCGATTCCGGAGAATCCTCCACAAGAAATGCTGTCCACATTGAAATTTTCATGGTTTCATCTTTCCTGAACATCCCCTTCCGGAGCGCTGTTCATTTGTTGGAGTTTGTGTTCTTCGGGTTTTCTGTTATTATATCCCGCGTTCAGAGATTTTTCAATTCAGAAAATCTGGAAAACGAAATTCAGAACAGAAGATTCCTCCGGATTTTCCCATCCGGGAACAAGCCCTTCGCATCCTCCTGTTCCGGAATAAAAGAATTGCCTGAAAACAGAATCCGATTTCTTCTCTTCCGCGGAAGACTTCTCCGGAATGTTCCAGAGGGCGCCGGATGCGGCGAATGCGGATGAAGATGGTATCGCGGATATGGAAAATGGTTCCCCGCACAGACGGTGACTTTCCGTCGTAATACGGTTCCCGTTCTGTTCAGGAAAGCGGCCGGAATCCCGGAAGTGCAGTCGCTTCCGAGGAGAAAATCTTCTTGCCAGGACGGAAAAGACTCTGGTTAAAAAAATAACAAAAAAAAGATTTTCTCTGCAACCTTTTCCTTCCTGAAACGCTTTTAGGGTGAGAATGCCTGATGAAAGCCGGGCGCCGCAGGAAACAAAACAGACGAAGCAGGCGGGGAGATTCTGTATGAGCAGGGAAATGGTCAGAAAGTTCTATGAGGTTCTGAAAAGCGATGCCGTCACAGCCGGGGAATTCCGGGATCAGCTTGAATCCGCCGCGCCGGAGAGAATGGAGATCGCCGCGGCTCTTGCGGTGAAATTCGCCGCAGGGAAAGGCTATGTCTTCACCGCGGAAGAACTTCTGGCGTTTGACGGTGAGGCATTCGAACTCAGCAGAGAGGAACTGGAGAAGATCAATGCCGCTGGAGCCGGAAAGGAAAAGCCGGTTTTCCTCTTTGGACTCCCATGAATCTGAAAAACGGTCCGAAAGAGGAAGAGAAAACGGTAACCCTTGTTTTCCCGGAGAGTTTTTCAGTCCTGAAAATAAACAGCAGTTCGCCGGAAAGATTTCAAAAAAGGAGGATTTTTTCTGCTTGTTTTTTCCCGTGAGAGGTATATGTTACCGCAACGGTTCCCGGAATAAAGTGAAACAGAAACGTGAAAAAGAAGGAGGTCGAAAATGGCTTGGACTCAAACAGAAATTGAAGCGTGTATCGGAGCCTGCAAGAAAAAAGCGGCGGTCGATGCGGGATTTCGGAAGAAACTGCTGGCGGATCCGGCGGCAGCGGTGAAAGAGGTTTCCGGCAAGGAGATTCCAGCCGGATTCAAGATCAAGATTCTGGAAAACGATCCGGCGTATGATGCAACGTTTGTTCTTCCTCCGCTGGTTTCGGGAAATGTCTCCGACAGCGAGCTGGACGAAGTCACCGCCGGCATCTGCGGATTGCAGAGCTGCGGAATGAAGGCTTGCGCTGCGGCGGAAAACGGAGCCAAGTAAGTCTCTTCCGGCGGTTCTCCGGAGCGGACCCGCTCCGGGACCGTTGGAACAATCAGCGAATAACGTGAAAAAGAAGGAGGTCGAAAATGGCTTGGACTCAAACAGAAATTGAAGCATGTATCGGAGCCTGCAAGAAAAAAGCGGCAGTCGATGTGGAATTCCGGAAGAAACTGCTGGCGGATCCGGCGGCAGCGGTGAAAGAGGTCTCCGGCAAGGAGATTCCAGCCGGATTCAAGATCAAGATTCTGGAAAACGATCCGGCATATGACGCGACATTTGTTCTTCCGCCGCTGATTTCGGGAAATCTCTCCGATCGCGAGCTCGACGAAGTCGCCGCCGGGATCTGCGGATTGCAGACCTGCGCGATGGATGCCTGCGGCGCTGCCGGAAACGGATCCAAATAAGATTCCGGAATCATCCTTTGCAACAAAATCAATTCAGGAGAAAAATCATGGCTTGGACACAGCAGGAGATTAATAACTGTATCGCCGCCTGCAAACGGAAAGCCGCCGTCGATGCGGCGTTCCGGAAACAGCTTCTGGCGGATCCGGCCACGGCAATACGGGAACTTGCCGGCAAGGAAATCCCGTCGGGATTCCGGATCAAAGTATTGGAAAACGACCCGGAGTACGATGCGACATTTGTTCTTCCGCCGCCGATTTCGGGTAATCTTTCAGACAAGGAACTTGACGGTGTGACCGGCGGAAGCGTGTTGTGTCCCGTTGAGGTCTGCGCCGCAAACGTCTGCGGCGCGGATAAGTAATTCTGCATGAGCAGAGAAAGGATTCCGGGATGATTTGGTCGAGATACAACCGGGTGTTCCAGTCGCAGAAACAGGGATGGGTGCTGTACAATGCTCTCTCCAATACGTTTCTTGCGCTTCCGGAACCCTTTGGCAAAACGCTGGAAGCTCTGCATGCCGGGGACGAGTTCCGGTGCGATGATCCCGGATTGTCCCTGCAGCTGATCGCCGCCAAAGCCGTGGTCGATCCCGGCGAAGACGACCGCCTGCGCGATGTCCTGCGGATGAAACGGCGGATGGCCGATTTCAGCGAACGCATGCTGCTGCTTACCGTGGCGCCGACTCGAAACTGCAACTTCGCGTGTCCTTACTGCTTTGAAGAAAACCGGGCCGGCATCAACATGAGCCGCGAAACCGAGGACCTCCTGGTCAGGTTCGCCGAACGCTTCCAGCCGGGACAGATGTTCGGCGTAACCTGGTTCGGAGGGGAACCTCTGCTGCGGTTCGAACAGATCTGCCGTCTTTCCGACCGCTTCCGGGCTTTGGATTTCCGTCATTACCGCGCCTCGCTGATTACCAACGGCTATCTGCTGGACGCGGAAAAGGCGGCGCAGCTTGAGGATCTGGCGATCCGGGAGGTGCAGATCACGCTGGACGGACCCGAAGAGGTGCACGACCGGCGGCGGACTCTGGTTTCCGGCGGCCCGACCTTCCGGAAAATCCTCGAAAACATCGACACTCTGTTCGCTTCCGCCTGGACCGGCCATCTGCACCTGCGGGTCAATGTCGACCGGACCAACGCGGAGGACTACCACCGGATCTACAATTTTCTCTACGCCCGCTATCCTGAAAAGACGGAGCATCTGCACGTCTATCCGGGAATCGTCCATGCGATGGGCAAGGAGAATCCGGATACCGCGTGCCTGTTCAATGTTGACGAGGCGGCCGATTTCCAGATCGAACAGTTCCGCCGTTACGGCGTGCAGAGCCATCCGTTTTATCCCGGACGGAAACTTTTCAACTGCATTGCGGCGCGGCGGAACGGTTATGTGGTCGGTCCCGGAGGAGAACTCTACAAATGCTGGAATGATATCGGCATCGCGGAACGGATCGTCGGTCATGTCGATCCGGAAAAACCGTGGAACAATGAACTGCTCGCCGAGTGGCTGGAAGGACAGAACGCGCTCAACGATCCGGAGTGCCTTGCCTGCGGCCTGATGCCGGTGTGCGACGGCGGCTGTCCGGCGCTGCGCCGCGAAAAGGCTCCCCACTGCTCGCGTTACCGGAATCGTCTTCCGGAACTGCTGGAGGCTCATTATGACGCAACCTGCCGGAACAGACACAATTGAAATCGAATCGCTTCATCTTTTCAATTTGAAGCATTACCGGTCGTTTTTCACCGTGCGCCAGCAGGCGCTTTTCGGAGATTCTCTTCCGGGCGGGAGGCATCGGCTGTTCGGCGCGCGCTGCGAGGGAGTCCCCGCGGGAGTGATATGGGCCGGGCCGGACCAGAATCCCGCCGGAGTGTTTCTCTTCCATCTCTATGTTGCGGAGGCGTTCCGGCGGCGCGGCATCGGACGCAGACTGCTGGAGACGATCCGTTCCACGGCTGCCGAAGAGGGGTTCCGGGAGGTGTATGTACGCTTCCGTCGGAAAAACCGTGTCGAAAGTGCATTGTGGAAGATGCTGGACACTTTTCCGGGACCGTGTGTCCGTCTGGAGACGGCATTCCGTCTGGAGCTGCCCTCCGGAGCAGAACGCGAACTGCGGGTGCGGACCCGGTCCGACCGGTGGAGCGTGGTCCCTCTGGAGACGGCCGTCGCCGCACTGGGAGAGGAACAGCGCACGGAGATGGCGGAACGGGAACGGCGTTTCCTGGAAGGACTCGGACGGCTTTCCCTGACGGATCCGGCAGAGTGGAAAAAATTCCTCCGCGAAGGAGTCTTTCTGGCTCCGTTCTGGAGTGATTCCGGACTGCCCCGGTTCGGCCGGGCCTGTGTGGAACGTGCCACCGGACGGCTCGCCGGATGGATCGCCGGGGAGTTGACGGAAGGCGAACTGCATGTCCGCCGCGCGTTTGTGGAGCCGGAATTCCGCGGCGTGGAAGTGATGGCTCTGCTGGCCGAAGAGGCCTACGAATGGATGCATCGGACCGGCGGAGCTCTCCGCTGGGAGGTCAAATACTGGAACCAGGTGTTTCAGCGGGGATGCCTCCGCTACGCCGGACGCTTGAAAATCAATGAATCCATCGAGGATTGCGTTAAAATAATCCCTGCAAAATCAGGAGAATGAGAATGAGTAAAATCGAAGAAAATCTGATGAAGTGGAAAGAGGTCGAGGCAAAAGTGATCGCCCGGGCGCTGGCCGACGAGGCATTCCGCACCCGTCTCGAACAGGATCCCCGCGAAACGATCGAAACCGAACTGCAGTGCAAAATCAGCGGCGATGTGACGTTCAAGGTCCGCGAGGAGGAAAACCCCGGCGAAATGACCATCCTGCTTCCGAAACTCCCGAAAAAAGAGGTGGGAGAACAGCTGAGCGACCGCGAAATCGACGATATCGTGGCGGCCGGAAACATCGGAATCTCTGTCGGCATCGTGACAACCGACATCGTGCTGGTCAAGGGAATCGTCTGAGTTCAGATGGAGGAGCACCCTTGAACTTCCCCGATTACAAACGCTTTCTCGAATCCTACATGGGAGACGATGCCTTCCGGGAACATTTCGACCGCTCTCCCGCCGCCGCGCTGCGGGAAGCCGGTTTGAATCCGGAATCAACGCCGGAATTTCTTCTGGCGGTCGGGGAGGGATGCCGCAGCCGCAACTTCCGTCCGGTCGTGGACCGCTTCCCGGATGAGCTGGCGGAACTGCGCCGGTTCGCCGCTGAACAGGAAAACGGAAATCCGTTCACGGTACGCTGCCGGAACGCCTGTTCCGATAATCCGCGCTTCGAAGCATGGCGGGAACGGCGCCGTCAGGGGAACCGCGCGGTGCTTCAGCCGATGTATTTCGACCGCGCGTTCAACATCGCTCTTGCCTGTGAACTCGGGGTCGGGTGTTCCGGACAATGCGGATTCTGCTGCTTTGATGCGCCGC
The DNA here is from genome assembly GCA_949297765.1 of uncultured bacterium. Classification (GTDB taxonomy): domain Bacteria; phylum Verrucomicrobiota; class Lentisphaeria; order Victivallales; family UBA1829; genus UBA1829. The sequence continues at coordinate 12,722 of CASFTV010000029.1, forward strand.
CTCTCCGGGAAAATTTCTGGTATACGCCGGAAAACCGGACCTTGTGGCGCGATGTGCTGAGGGTGTTTCGCAATCTGCTCGGCTCCCGGGCGGGGGCGGCGGCCCTCTACTGGGCAACCGATCCTTTCGACAATCCGGATCTGGAAAAATTCTATCAGGATTTTTATGAATGCAACCATGTCTGGCCGCCGATCACGACGCGCTGGCCGCTGCGGGATCCCGCCCGGACCCGCCGCTTCGCCGCGGAAGGCCGCAGACACGGACAGCCCTGCTGCCGCTTTTCCCTGACGGAACGCGGGGAACTGCGCCGGTTTTTCCGGGAATTTTCCGCAGAGGAGACGATGGACTGGAGTCTTGTCCTGAACAATCCGGAGTCGCTGAACTGCTATTCCATCACCGGCCGGGCGCGGGAACTGCAATCCGGGAATCCTGAAAAGTGTCAGGAGGCGACAACCAGCAGTTGTCTTTCCGGATTTCTGGTGAATTTGTGCCGCCGGGAGGTCCGGCTGCTCTCTCCCTGCGCGCCGGATGAGGCAAATCCGTATGGATTCCATCTCTGGACGGAGGCAACATTCCGCGACGCGGCGGAGCTGGAACAGCTGCTGGGGAAAATTCAGGAACGGTTTTTCCCGGAAGGACCGGAGGCTCTGCCGTTTCTGCGGTTGTCCTCCTGCTGGACGCTGTCGGTTTCCGGCGGACATGCGGAATTGGTCTCCCGCTATCTGGTGCGTCGTTTTGATGTGTCGGATCCGGAGGCCGCTCTGCTGGAAAAATTGAAGACCGGCATCTCCCGGGAAGAGTTCAACCGGGAGTTCGGCGGAATGCTGGCTCCGTTCGGATGCGTCGGCGGATTGCTTGAAACATTGTGGAAATCCGGCATGCTGTCGGAGGAGGAAGACCATTGAATCCTGTTGATATCACGCTGGTGAATATGCCCTTTGCAATGCCGCTGGTGGCTCCGCTCGGAATCAATGTCCTCTGCGGCGCCCTGCGCAAAGCCGGATTCCGTGTCCGGTGCAGATTTGCAAATATCGACTTCGCGGAACGGATCCCGGAAGAACTGTACGACTATCCGGCCTCCAACGGACTGAATGTGGATGTGATGCTGGGAGACTGGCTCTTCTCCGATTCCCTCTTCGGCCCGGATCCGGAACGCGACCGCCGTTTTCTGGAACTCCTGCGGGAAGAAAATAAACATGAACGGCTGATCTGGAACCGCCGTTATCACTCGCTGGACGATCTTCTGGGCGATCTGCCCCTGCTGAAACGCGAAGCAGTCCGCTGCGTGGAAAAGACCGCCGCCGCTCTGACGGACGGTTCCACCCGGATCGTCGGCTGCTCCAGCACCTTTTTCCAGCGGCTCGCTTCGCTGGCGCTTCTGAAACGGGTCCGCGAACGGAATCCCGAAGTGGTGACCTTTCTCGGCGGCGCCGACTGTGAACGGGATGCGGGAATGGAGGCGGCTCTCCGTTTTCCGTTCGTCGACTATGTTTTCTGCGGCGAAGGCGATTTGACCGTTCCGGAAATGGTCCGCCGGGTGCTGGAAAACAACCGTTCGGCGGAACTGCCGTTCGGCGTGTTCGACCGGGCAAAGGCGGAACGGGGAGTCCCCGAGGTCGCCTGCGTTCCCGGCGAGGCCATCGCGGAATCCGATCCAACCGATTATTATGAACGGATCTGCGGAAGCCGTCTGCATCGCGCCTCGGTGAAGAAATATTTTCTGGAAAGTTCGCGCGGCTGCTGGAAAGGAGAGAGACAGCACTGCAGCTTCTGCGGACTGAACGGAGAACGGATCGCCTATCGGCGCAAAGAACCGGAACGCGTGCTGGCCGAACTGCGCCGCGGATACCGGCAGTTCGGATGCCGGATCTTTCTGACCTCCGACACCGTGCTGGATTTGAACCGGATGCGCGGGCCGCTGCGCACATTCGGAGAGGAGGCCCCCGATACAGTTATCAGCTACGAGACCGTTTCAACCCTGACCGAAGAGCAGATCCGCTTTCTCTCCGACTGCGGCGTAATGGTGATCCAGAGCGGAATCGAAACCCTTCATCCGAACCATATCCGTCTTCTGAACAAGGGCAACGACACGCTGTCGAGCATCGCCCTGCTGAAATTCACGCTGGAAAACCGGATTCAGGTTCTGTGGAACATGCTCAGCGGAATCCCCGGCGATTCGCCGGAAGAATACCGCTGGGTGATGGAACTGGTCCCGAAAATCATCCATCTTCCGGGTCCGAACTGGGGGGCCATCCGTTTTGACAAGTTCAGTCTGTACTGGCGGGAACCGGAACGGTTCGGCCTCAAGCTGGAACCGATGAAGGGATACCGCATCCTGATGCCGGAAGAATCGGTCTCGCTGGATCGCTGGGCTCTTTTCTATGACAACCGCAATCCCGCCGCCTGCACATCTCAGGAAGAGATTGCCGAGGTCCGGAAAACGGTCGATGCGTGGTACCGGGATTCCCATCCGGCAAAGTATCATCTGGAATTTGCCGCTCCCGGCCTTCTGAGGGATACCCGTCCCTGTGCGGCGGTTGCGGAATACCGGCTTTCGCCCGTCGAACAGGCGGTTCTGCAGGCGGCGCGTTCTCCTGTCGCCCGGTCCGCCGTGGAGGCCTTGACCAAAAATTCTTCGCGGGCGATTGAAAAAATGAAGGAATACGGATATCTTATTGAAGTGGAAAACCGGCTGCTGGCTCTGCCGCTGATCCTTGCTTCCGAAGAGCGGATCGCAAAAAGCCGGCTGCGCTACCGCAGCCTGTTCGGAGGGCAGACTCCGCCCGCCGCCACGGTGAATGAGGAGATTCCTTTTATTGAGATCGGACGTTGAACTGGGTGAAGAATGAATAGAAATCTGTTCCGTAAAAATGCGATGCTCAAGGTTGCATCGCCGTTTGAATTGAACCGCCTGCTTTCCATTTTCAATGGACGCGAAGCGCTGGCGCTGCTGGCTCTGGGCGTGACGGTGATCGCCCTGCTGGCATGGGGCATCTTCGGCGTGATCTATGAACGGGTCAGCGGAAACGGCATAGTCATGCTGCAAAGTCAGTTTGATACCATTCAGGCCCCCGCCGGAGGAGTTCTGATCTCCTTTGATATCGAAACGGGAGATTTTGTCAAGCGCGGACAGATGGTCGGACGGCTCTTTTCATTTTCCGATCTTGAAAATCTGCGGGAAAAACATCAGAAGCTGGAAATGCTCCGGGGCAATCTTGCGGAGGTCCGCCGGCATACAGACCGGCTCCAGAAAGGAAATCAGACCCATATCCGGAAAATGTCCGGAGTGCTGGATGAAACGATCGCCCATCTCGACAAGGAACTGGCATGGCTCGCGACGTTTGTCGAGAAAGGAGAGGAACTCGCCCGGCGCGGCGCCATCTCGCAGAAACAGTGGCATGAGGATCAGGAACGGTATCACACCAAACTCAAAAGTCGGGCCGATTACCGGCTCAAAAAACTGGAGGAGGAAAACTCCTTCTCCGAAACGGAATTTTCCCTTGCCAAGGAGATCATGTCTGCGGAGGCCGAAGTGAAGTCGGCGCTCTTCGAAGTGGAGCAGCTCCGCAACAAACTGGAGTACAATACGCGGATCATCAGCGCACATTCCGGAACCGTGACCAGCGTGAATTATACCCCCGGCGCCATCGTCCCCGCGGAAGCAACCCTCGCCAGCCTGATCGACCTCGATGACCAGAGCGATGAAACATGGGAGCTGTACGCGTATTTTTCCGTCGCCGACAGCAAGAGGATCCGTCCCGGCATGAGCGCCGTTGTGACGCCCTCCTCGGTGAAGGCCGAACGCGACGGCTCCATCCGCGGCACGGTCACCCATGTCGGCACCTACATTCTTCCGGTGGAGTCCATCGACCGCACCTTCCGCAATGCCGCGTTCGCGCAGTATCTTCTCAAACAGTGTGCGAACATGCCGGTCGAGGTCCGCATCCTGATGTCCCGGGACCGGAACTCTCCAAACGGTTTCCGATGGACCTCCGGAGCCGGACCGGCAATTGAAATCAGCGCGGGAACTCTCTGCTCGGCAAGCGTTGTCGTGGAAAAGGATCCGCCGCTGGAACTGCTGTTCTCCGGACTGCGCAAATTCATGTTCGGACGGGGGGTGATGGAGGAGTTCCAGCTGAAAAACGCCCAAACCGGAGCCGGGGAGAACAATCCATGATTTTCCGGAAAAAACGGGTCGAATGCCCGATGGTGCTCCAGATGGAGTCCGCGGAATGCGGTGCCGCCGCGCTGGCGATGGTCATGGCGTATCACGGCGTGGTCGTGCCGCTGGAACGTCTCCGCGATGAGTGCGGCGTGTCCCGGGACGGAAGCAAGGCATCCAGTCTTCTCAAAGTCGCGCGCAGCTACCATTTCCAGGCCAAGGGGTACCGGGAGGAAGAACTCGAGGCGTTGAACGGTCACGCTCTGCCGCTGATCCTTTTCTGGAATTTCAATCATTTTGTAGTCTATACCGGACGCCGGGGACGCAAATTCTGCATCAACGATCCCGCTCTCGGACCCCGTCTGGTGGATCCGGCGGAAATGGATGAATCGTTCAGCGGAATCCTGCTGGAGTTCACCCCGGGGGAAGGCTTCCGGCGCTTCGGACACGAAAACTCGCTGGCGGGCGCTCTCTGGAAACGCCTGGAAGGATGCCGCGGGACTTTTTTTCTCCTTCTGCTGACCGGCCTTCTGCTGGTGCCGGGCAATCTGCTGACGCCGAATCTCTCGAAGATTTTCATCGACAACTTCATGATGGATGGCTTTTTCAACTGGGGAACGCCGCTCATTACCCTTGCCGCTCTGACTCTGCTGGTTACGCTCTTCCTTACCTGGATTCAGTGCAACGGACTGGTTCGCCTGAATTTGAAGGTGGCTCTGACGGGATCTGCGATGTTCCTGTTCCGGGTCCTGCATCTTCCGGTGAGTTTCTTCTCCAGCCGTCAGAGCGGCGAACTGGCGACCCGTGTCCAGCTGAACGACCGGGTCGCGGCATTCCTTTCCGAACAGCTGGCCGCCAATCTGCTCAGCTTGATTACACTCATTTTTTACGCTTTCCTGATGTTCTGCTACGATGCTGTCCTCGGGACTCTGGCCGCCGTGATGGGGGCGATGATTCTTCTCCTTCTGCAGCGGAAGCTCAAATCGCGGAAACTGCTCGGTCAGAGCATCCAGCTCGATACGGGGATGCTCTACGGAACCACCACCACCGGAGTGATGCTGATCGAGACATTGAAAGCGTCCGGCGGCGAAAACGATTTCTTTTCCGGATGGAGCGGATTTCAGGCAAGAAGTCTGCTCGGCCGCCAGAAACTGGAAGCCTCCACGGTTCTGCTCGGAACCTTTCCGAACAGCGTGCAGAAGATCACCGTGGCTCTGGTCACCGGACTCGGAGCCTTGCGGATCCTGGCCGGAAGCATGACCGGCGGAGCATATCTGGTGTTCCAGCTGATCCTCGGCAACTTTTTCGCTCCGCTCGAACAGCTGGTGAATATCGGCAATTCCCTGCAGGAGATCGACGCCGGACTGAAACGTCTGGATGACGTGATGACCTGCCGGGAAGATCCCTATTCGCTCGAGGAGGGCGCCTCCCATGCAGGAGAGCCGAAACCGAAGCTGGAGGGCCGTCTGGAACTTCGCAACGTGACCTTCGGATACAATCCCACCGCGGAACCGATTCTCCGCAATTTCAGTCTGACCGTGAATCCCGGGGAACGGATCGCCATCGTGGGTCCCTCCGGATCGGGTAAATCCACGGTGGCAAAGCTGATCGCGGGACTGTATCCGCCGTGGAGCGGAGAGATCCGGTTCGACGGCAAGACGCGCGAAGCCTATTCCCATACGGAACTCTTCAACTCCTTTGCGATGGTCGATCAGGATATTTTTCTGTTCCGCGGCACCATCTGCGACAATCTGACCATGTTTGACCGGTCCGTGCCGATCGTCGATGTGGAACGCGCCGCACGCGATGCGTGCATTCACGACCAGATCGCGGCGCGCAGCTACGGTTATTTTTCGGCGGTGGGGGAAGGCGGCGGAAACTTCAGCGGAGGTGAACGGCAGCGGCTTGAAATCGCCCGTGCCCTGGTGTCGAATCCCTCTCTTCTGCTGCTGGACGAGGCCACCAGCGCGCTGGACCCTGAAACGGAACAGCGGATCGACCGCAATCTGCGCCGTCGCGGATGCAGCTGTGTCATCATCGCGCACCGTCTCAGCACCATCCGGGATGCCGACCGGATCATCGTACTCGAACATGGCGAAATTGTGGAATCCGGAACCCATGAGGAACTGCTGGCCAGGAACGGTTTTTACGCCCGGCTGCTTGCAAATATTTGAACGCGTATGAGAATAGATCGTATTGAACAACTGCTGAACGCCGTGGCGACCGGAGAAATCTCCTTTTCCGGCCGGTATCTTCCGCTGGATGATCCGGAGATCTGCTGGGTGGTCCTCTCCGGCGCGCTGAATCTTTTTTCGGCGCATGTGGCGCCGGACGGTTCCTGCGGCGCCAGACTGCCGCTCGGGACCGGGGACTGTCCTCTGCACAGCGTGGTCCCGGGTTCCGCTTCCGCTCCGGAAGACGACGGCCGTCGGATCCTCCTGGCGATGCCGCTGCCCGGCACACACTGTCTGAAGGTCCCCTGGACGGCTCTGGAGGCGCTCTGCCGCCGGGAACCCGAACTGGAGGAGTTCCGGCGTGCCGGACTGGAGCTCTGGCTGGAATGTCTCGGAGAATGCGGCAGTGCGGGCGCCTCCGTCATGGACCGGGCGGAGGAGCTGCGGCGCATCCTCCCGGAACGCTGCATGCAGGAGGCCCGGCAGAGAAACGATGCCGAACGGGAGCGCCTTCAGGCAAAACTCCGCGAAAAAGAGGCAAGTCTCCGGAACGCCATGAACCGGATCTGCAACGTGCTGCGGCCGACGGAACGCTTCCGTCTTCCTCCGCCGACCGGCGATGCCCTGTTCGATGCCTGCGCCGCCGCCGGGCACGGAATGGGGTTGACTCTGCGCTGTCCCGGAAAACACTTCTTTGCTTCCGCCGATTCTCCGGAGGACCGGATTCTCCGGATCTGCGACTATAATCAGGTCCGCTGCCGGAAAGTGGAGCTGACAGAAGGGTGGGAACAGCAGGATTTTACCGCGTTTGTCACCTTCCGCCGGGAATCGGGCGCGCCGGTTGCCCTGCTCGGGCGCTGCGGGGACGAGGCCCGGATATTTGATCCGGCGGAAGCGCAGGTCCGTCGTCTTTCCCGGCAGGATGCCGCGGCGCTGTCGAAGGACGGCTGGTGTTTCTACACTCCGTTTCCGCCGGGACGGATCACGGGCGGAAAACTGCTGGCTCTGACGTTCCGCGGAGCGCGCGGCGATCTCTCGACTCTGCTCTGGCTGATGCTGTTCGGCGCGCTGCTGAGCATGGCTGTGCCGATCATCAACGGCGTGATTTTCGGAACGGTGATTCCGACGGCGGACCGGGTGCTGCTGATGCAGCTCTTCGGAATTTCTCTTCTGTTTGCCCTCACTCAGGGGATTTTTGAATATGTGGAGTCCATTGCGATTCTGCGCATTCATGTCCGGGCGGAGTATACGCTTCAGGCGGCGGTCTGGGATCGGCTTCTGAATCTGCCGGCCCGTTTTTTCCGGGCGTTCAGCATAGGAGATCTCTCTGTCCGCAGTCTTGGGATCATGCAGATCGGCGAAATTTTATCGGTATCCACGATCAAGGCGGTGGTGGCGGGGGTGTTCTGTTTCCCGTCCCTGATACTGATGCTCTATTACGATCTCCTGCTTGGTGCGATTTCCCTGCTGATTCTGATCGTTGTCCTGGGAATCTTTGCCGTGCTGGCGGTTCTGATGGTGCATCGCCATGTGCGCATTCTCGCTGCGGAAGGGGAGTTGAATGGAGAGCTGGTTCAGTTTTTCAACGGCATATCCAAAATCCGGACCGCGGGCGCGGAGAATGCCGCATTCGCACACTGGGCCGAGCGCTTCAGTTCTAAAAAACAGATTTACCGCTCCTTTGCCAACTGCCGCACTTTCGCAACGGTCGTGAACGCGGTGATTCCGGTGCTGACGATCGGAACGGTGATTTCCATTGTGACCTGGCAGTATTTTCATGCGGAGAACGGCGAAGAACTCATGAGTTCCGCCGATTTTGTCAGTTTTGTTTCGGCGCTCGGGATCGTCAGTGCGGCGGTGGGGCAGATGATCATGTCTCTGATTTCGGCGGTCAGCGCGATTCCGGTCTATCGGCGTCTTCGCCCGATTCTGGAGGCCGAACCGGAGAATGACATCGCCAAGCCGCCGCCGGGAAAACTCTCCGGAGCAATCGACGTCCGGAATATCTCATTCCGCTATGGACCGGATCAGCCTCTGATTCTTTCCGGGCTTTCGATGCAGGTCCGGCCGGGAGAATTCGTCGCGGTGGTTGGGGAGTCCGGTTCCGGGAAGTCCACGCTGCTCCGCCTGCTGCTCGGATTCGAAACGCCTTCCGGGGGAAGCATCACCTATGACGGTCAGGATGTCAGCCATGTGAATCTGCAGGCGCTGCGTTCCCGGATCGGCGTGGTGCTTCAGGACAGTCGTCTGCTGCCGGATTCCGTGCTGCGCAACATTGTCGGACACTCCGGAAAACTCACTGTCGACGACGCCTGGGAGGCCGCCCGCCTCGCAGGCTGCGAACAGGATATCCGTGAAATGCCGATGGGAATGCACACCATGCTCTCGGTCGGCGGCGGTTCCGTTTCCGGCGGCCAGCGCCAGCGCATTCTCATTGCCCGGGCTCTGGCAAAGAAACCGGCGGTTCTGCTTTTCGACGAAGCAACCAGTGCTCTCGACAATGAAACGCAGGCCGTGGTCAGCGAGGGGATCCGGAAACTGAACGTTTCCCGTCTCCTGATCGCCCACCGTCTCAGCACGGTGATGAACGCAGACCGGATCTATGTCCTGCACGAAGGGCGGATGGCCGAATGCGGAACCTATCGGCAACTGATGGAACAAAACGGGATTTTTGCGAAGCTCGCCCGGCGGCAGCTCGCGGAAAACGGAGAGGAACCCGAAAAATGAAGAAAAAACATGTATGGCTTTTCCTGCTGCTGGCGCTGATTGGGATGACGCTCGTCTTTCATTCGGAAATCGCCACGCTTCTGCACCGCAATTTCATGGCGACGTTCAGTGAAATTCTGCCCTCCGATCCGGCAAAACAGCGGATGCGTTATTTGAAAAAACATCCGGGCAGACTGAATATTGCCGTCTTCGGACCATGGAAATATTACGAGCAGAATGGATTTGTCCTCGACAAGGCGATCCGTCTGGCGTTCGATGAAGTGAATGCGGCCGGCGGAATTCTCGGACGGCGCCTCAATCCGGTCTGGGTCGACAATGAAAATTACAGCACCATCGCTCAGGAGGAGGCGGAGAAACTGGCGGCGGATCCGTCGATTTTTGCGGTGATCGGGCCGATTACCTCCGGGCGGGTGCTCCAGTTCAACTCCCTGTTCGGCGATGTCGGAATGCTGGAGGTTGCTCCGCTCGCCCAGAGCGCCCGGATCAACCGCGGACAAATCAATTCCCTGCTTTTCATGCCGATCGTTTCCGATCTGGATGAAAGCAGAGCTCTGGCCGCGTGGGCGGAAAAGAACAAACGCAACAACTTCCTGATCCTGAACGACGACAGCCGCTTCCCCATGAGCTACGGAAGTTGTGTGGAACAGTCCTTTTACGACAGTAATCTGCTGGTCTACGGCCGTGTGCTTTTCGATCAGAGCAGCAGCAAAAACTATATCCGCGATCAAGTCCGGCAGTATCTCGACTACTTCCCTGTGCAGAATATCATCTATCTGAGCAAGACCGGAGATGCGTCGGATTATGCCGATCTCGCGGAGCGGATTTTCGCTCGTCTGCCGGAAGGAACTCTCTGCTTCAACGAATTCGCTCCGCTGGACCGTCTGCTGAACGTGCACCGCAACCGCAGCCGGATTTTCCTGCCCGCCGCAATCCCGCTGAACGGAAAAAACCGGACGGAACTGCGCAAGTTTTTGAAAATCAAGGGGTATGAACGTGATTTTTTGTCGCTGATTGTCTATCGCTCTGTACATGTCTTCGCGGATGCAATCCGTCAGACCGGATCGCTTGATCCCGGAAAAATCGCTGAAACCATGCGCACCGGCGTGATGAAGACTCCTCTGGGCGATTTCCGCTTCTCTTCCAGCGGTTTCGAGGCAAATCCGCCGGTGGAGATCCTTTCTCTGGAGGAACTCGAAAAACGCTGGAAGGCCATCGCTGCCGAATGATTGTCCTGCGGGAGAATGCCGCTCCCGCAGGCGGAAAAGAGTTTCTTCCCGTTCCGTTCCGAAATCGCATCCGCTTTCGAGCGTCGCGGAAATGAACCCTGCGATTCTGCGGAATGCTGGATCCCAGACCGGTCTGCGGTTTCCCTATCCCGGAACGCATTGACCGGACGGATTGTTTTCCTCCGGATTTCTTCTTCCGTCCGCCGGGGGATTCCGCGGTGCGGAGGGGAGATGCAAAGTGGTTCTGTTCCGTCCGGAATGCAGGGTTTCCTGTTTTCAAACTTGAGGGATTTTATGAAAATGAAAGAATGAATCATCTTTTTATCACATCATAACATGTTTGATATAAAAGAGATATATATTTATTTGCATGAAATTGATTTTTTGCATATTGATCTTTTCAGTCTTTTATGGTATAATTTATTCCGGAACAGAACAGAAGGAGAAGCTGGAGAGATGATCGGTTTTTATGATTATGCGGTGATTGCGGTGTTTCTTGCGTTCATGGTGGGGATCGGGGTTTATTTCCGGAATGTCTGTAAAAACACGAGTGATTTTTTACGCGGAGGGGGATCCATGAGCTGGTATCTGTCGGGGGCGTCCAATTTCATGGTAACGTTCAGCGCATGGACCTTTGTCGGGTGTGCGGGGAAAATCTACAAGACAGGGACATTGCTCGTCATGCTGTTTGCCTTCAATGCGGCGGCGTATCTGCTGATCGCTCTCTTCTTTGCGCACCGGTTCCGGAGAATGCGGGTGATTACGCCGATTGACGCGGTGCGGCGGCGGTTTGGAAAAGGATCGGAACAGGTGTATGCATGGTATAATACCATCATCAGTTTTATTTTCGGAGGGCTCGGCCTCTATACGCTGTCGATTTTCCTTTCGCCGATTCTCGGGCTGAGCGTCAACGCCTCCATCTGGATTATGGGGCTGATTATCACCTTCCTGGCGGTGACCGGGGGAAGCTGGGCGGTGGCGGCATCGGATTTTGTACAGGCGCTGATCGTCATGTCGATAACGATTGTCGCGGCGGTGCTGGTGCTGCAGATGCCGGAGGTGGGGGGACTTGCCGGATTCTTTGAAAAAATTCCGAGTTATCATTTCAACTGGAGTGAAACTCTTTCCCCTCAGATCGTCGTCTGCTGGCTGATCGCGATTTTTCTCAATCAGATTTTCAGCGCGATCAATCTGACCGCGGGAGCGAGCCGTTTTCTCTTTGTAAAAAGTGATCGCGATGCGCGGAAATCCGCGCTTCTGGTCGCCGCCGGATTCATCGTCGGACCGCTTTTCTGGTTCATTCCGCCGATGGCCGCCTCGTTTGTGATTCCCGATATTGCAACTGAGTTTCCGTATCTTCCGAATCCGGAGGAGGCATCGTATGTGGCGATCTGCATGCGGGTGTTTCCCGCGGGATTGACCGGACTGCTTGCCTGCGGAATTTTTGCGGCGACCATGTCGTCGGTCAACACGTCGCTGAATCAGATCAGCGGAATTACGGGACGCAATATCTACCTTGCGCTGATCCGTCCGCAGGCGGGTGACCGGGAGCTGCTGCTGTTTGCGCGGATTGCAACCGTTGTTCTCGGAGTTCTTATGATTCTGCTCGGGATCTGGTTCTCCGTGGTGTCGAAGCTGCCGCTGTTTGAGCTGACTCTGCTGCTGGCGGGGCTGATCTCAATTCCGCTGACCATGCCGCTGGTGCTGGGGATCTTTGTCCGGAAAACGCCGCAGTGGGCGGCCTGGAGCACGATTCTGGTCGGACTGCTTGCGGCATATCTGGTCAAGTACCATCTGCCGATGCAGACCATTGCCGGGTGGATGGGAATCTCGCATCCTCTGACGCAGCAGGAGTCCGGCGATCTGCAGTTTGCACTGATGATTTTTCTGGTGTCGGGAATTTCCTGCGTCTGGTTTCTCGGATCGCGCTTTTTCGCGGGAAAAATCGGTCCGCAGAGAGAGAAGGAGGTTGCGGAATTCTTTCAGGATATGGAAACCCCTGTTCTTCCGGATTCCGATGAACACGAGAATACCGACGGGATGCAGTACCGGATGCTTGGCATTCTTTCGCTGGCATACGGATTTGTGACACTGCTGGGCGTGCTGATCCCGAATCCGCCGGGAGGAAGGGCTTGTTTTGCCGTTATCGGCGGAGTCGCCGTCGTGATTGGAGCGCTGCTTTATTACAACTACAGGAGAATGATCCGGTATGAAAAATAACATTACGATTCTGGAAATTGCGCGGGAGGCGGGAGTGTCTCCAGCCACGGTGTCGCGGGTGAACAACAATCATCCGAAGATCAGCCCGGAGACGGTTCGGAAGGTGCGGGACGTGGCCAAACGTCTGGGATTTGAGCTGAGGCCCTTCCATCTGCGGCAGAACCACACAACCACCCTCCGGCGCAGGAAGTACCGCCAGATGCAGGTCGCACTGCTGACCCGTCTTCCGGCCACGGTCCTGAACGCCCCGATCTATTCCCGCGTGATCCGCGGCGTGGAGGAGGAACTGAGCGCCTGTGACTACAGCATGATCCTGCGCAATTTCAAGTGCAGTGAACCGTTTTCGAAACTGCCGCCCCGAATCGACGGAGCAATCCTTTTCGCGCTTTCCGGCGAGGATGAAAAATTCATCCGGGCTTTGCGGGAGATCCCGTGTGTCCGGATCATGGGGCGTCCGCGGGAGAATGATTTCTTCGATCACATCACCTACAACGATATCGCGGTCGGTCGTCAGGCGGCAGACTATCTCTGGGAACGGGGGCATCGAACTTTCCTGTGCATCCGCTCCACCTTTCCCGGAAGAGAAGAGAGCTTCTGCCGGACAATCCTTGATAAAGGCGGCCGCCTGGAAATCCTCCAGGGGAAAAATCTGATTCTGGAAACAGGAGAAACCCAGCTGGCAAATGTCCGGGAACTGGGGATGCTGCTGGATGAAATGAAGAACTTTCCCGTTCCTCCGACCGCAATTTTCGCTCCGGTGGATCTGATTATGCTCGGCCTTTACCAGACTCTTCCTCACTGGGGATGGATTCCGGGCCGTGACGTGGAGATTGTCGGAGTCAACAATGAACTGGCATTTCTGAAAAATCTGAATCCCCGTCCGGTTTCCGTCGACATTCAGCCGGAGCGCATCGGCCGCGAAGCCGTGCGCCGTCTGCTCTGGCGAATCGACAACCGGAAGGAACCTCTGACAAAACTGGAACTTGATCCCAAACTCACATCAAGGACGGATGCCTTATGAAAAAACAGATTTTCACCCTTGTAGAACTTCTCATCGTCATTGCGATCATCGCCATCCTGGCCGGAATGCTGCTTCCCGCATTGAATCTGGCTCGGGAAAAAGCGCAGACCATCCGCTGTTCCGGAAATCTCAAACAGCTCTCGCTGGGTCTGGGGCAGTACGGTCTGGAGAACGGAGATTTCTTTCCGCATATCGCCAACCCGGAGCCGATGGCGGAACCCATGCTGATCTGGGACGATCTCATCAACGATTATGTCCCGAGTCCGCGGATGACGTCCGAGGAAAAAGAGGCAAGATTTGTCCGGATCAAGGGATCGGCCAACGCCTATTTCTGTCCGTCGGACCGGGCGGGCGTCTCCGCATACGGCGCAGATTTCTATCGGAGAACGTATGCTCTGACCCGAGGAACTTCCGATCCCGGAGAATACAATAAATTCCCCGGAATCTACGGAGCCGGCGCATCGGTCAGACTGGGTGGAATCCGCTTCCCTTCCGCCACATTTTCCATCGTGGAAATGGTCTCCAGCACCAATACTCTGGGGTACACCTCCAACGCATCGGTCCAGAATGCCGCAAAGCAGTGGTCCGGCGACAGCAATCTGCATGGCCCCTACCGCTACAATTATGCCTGCGTCGACGGTCACGTCTCTCTGAGAAACAGCCGGGCGGATGATCCCGACGGTTCTTCCCAGTATAAGAACAGCAGTCCATGGAACGCCCGGCGGACGAAAATGCAGTGAACATGTTTCCAACACATATCTCGCGACCGGTTCGGAGAACTTTCCGGATCCGGCCGCGGCAACAGAAAAAAAATCACGGATCCGGAGGATCGGTGTGTGGATGAAATGAAATACAAGGAGATTTTTATGAAAAATGGAACAATGCGCCTTGCCGGTCTGCTTCTGCTCGCTGCCGGATGGTGTTTCTGCGGAGAACTTTCCCGGGTTTCGGATTTGAGCTTCTCCGCGAAGAAGATTCCGCGGGGAAACAATACCCATGACTCCCGGATTCCCAACGCAAATTGGAGTTATTTTCTGGTCAATGAATATGGAAGATTCCTCTCTTCCCGGACCGGCCGCACCGATTGGTGTACGGCGTTTCGGTCGGACAAGATGCTGTCTTTGCCCCTGTCCGGGCCGGAGCGCTTTGAAAAGCGGCAGATCGTAAGAAAACAAAATGCAAATGCATTCGAAGCGTATCGCTACGGATTCGACCGGGACGCTCAATGGCTCTACTGGAACAAAAACAGCGAAAATCCTTCTCCGGATCTCCGTGGCGCTGCTCTGATTGCCTCCTTCACCGTTCCTGAATCCGGTCTTTATTCCGTTCGCGGCGAGGTGAAATGGGAACAGTATGCCGGGGCGGAAATGAAACAGGCGGCATACGAAATCGGAATCCTGCACAGGGACAACACCTATACCCCGCTCTTTTACAAAGAGTTCCCGCCGGTGAAGGATCTCCGCAGAATTCAGGTCCTGGCCAATCTTTCGGAAGAGGCGAAACTGCAGAAGATTTCGTTGAAGGCCGGAGAGAAACTCTGCTTTATTTCCGCCGGTTCAAGAGCGAATTACCGGGGAATCAAAGTGTATGATTCCTCCGTGAAAATTGTCAGCGACAGCCTTCCGGGGGAATCCTCCGGCGCGGAAGAGGCGCTCCTGCGGAAACTGCTTCCGGAAGGAAAGGACGGAAAAACGGTCTCCGGATCGGGGAAAAACAGAATCTCCCTGGAGCGTTACAAACAGATTCTTCTGAAACGGATGGGGGAAGCTCCGGAGATCCGCCATCTTTACTTCTGGCTGCACGGGCCTGCCGACGCGGACGAACTGCTCCGGGGGATTCTGACCACCCGTCAGTACGGGAAATTCACCGATACGAAAACCCGGATCGGCCTTCCGGGAAACGTGCAGTGGTTCCGCTTTCCCGAAGACGGATACGATCTTCTGGTCCGCGATCTTTCCTCCATGCAGTGGACGAACAAGCTGGCGGAAAAATACAAAGCGACCGGTGATCCACGCTATCTCAAAGCCTGGATCGGATACTGGACGGATTTTGCGGAACACTGGCCGCGGCAGTATGAAACGATCCGGCGGAACCGGGAATATCTGGAACGGCTTCCGAACCATTCCATTCTCTGGTGCGACATTCCGCTGTATCTCGGCTGGCGCATTCAGGCGTTCCTTCAGGGACTGAACGCCATCAGCCGCCGTCCGGAGGCTGCCGCACAGATGGAAAATGGAAAATTTGCAGAAATTCTTCTTCACATCATCGAATATGAGGCGGGAACTGCGGAACGGCAGCTGACGGAAAAAGAGTGGCTGCCGAATCAGCGTCAGCACTGCGCCATTCAACTGTTCCTTCTGGGGTGTGCAATGCCGGAGTTCCGCGATGCCGCCCGCTGGAGATCTCTTGGACTGGAGAATGTCCTGAACAGCGGCATCCTCCCCGACGGGAGCGATATGGAACAGAGTTTCAATTACAATGCCGATCTTCCCGAAAAAATTTCGGAAATGCTGGCGGCCCTGCGGCAGCTCCCGCCGGATCAGCAGGAAACCCTCCGGAATCCGCTTGAGAATATCTACCGCGGACGGTATTATTTTCTCCATTCTCTGGCGAAGCCGAACGGCGCATTGCCGATCGCCGGGAAAAACAACACCTGGCGGGATTACGGAAAAGCGCAGCAATCCATGCCGGGACTCTCCAGCAGCGCGGAATTTTTCAAGGGTTCCAACGAGCCGCGCAACA
This sequence comes from uncultured bacterium, assembly GCA_949297765.1. Classification (GTDB taxonomy): domain Bacteria; phylum Verrucomicrobiota; class Lentisphaeria; order Victivallales; family UBA1829; genus UBA1829. Next base: position 28,994 of record CASFTV010000029.1, read on the forward strand.
CCTCCGGACTGCTTTCGGATTTTTCCCTTCTGCCGCTTTCGAAGCAGATTCGGGATTTTGTCTATGAGGGGCGGGGGACCCCTCCGGCGTTTCAGAGCATCACATTCCCGTTCGGCGGCTGGAGTGTGCTCCGCAGCGGATGGGATCGGAATGCCTTGTATGCCTTCCTGAAAAGTTCGCGTCCCGGAAACGGTCACTGGAGGGAAGGGGGGAACGGACTGGAACTTCATGCGCTCGGGCAGGCGCTTGTGGTGAATTCCGGCGGCGAAATGTATCATCCCGACCCGAAAATGAAGGAATACTGGAACTCCACGGCGGCGCAGAATTCCATCAGCGTGGACGGATACGGACAGAAGAGTCATTGGGGAACAGAGATTCCGCGAGTCTGGCGGACCCCTGTCGGCGACCGTTTCCTGACCGGCCGCGAATTCGATCTGATCGAGGGAACGTATGCCGGAACGTATGCCGGATGGAATTTTTACAGGGATGGCGCCAATGTCACGGAATTCGACCGGAAACCATACCGGGAGGTCATTGACGACACCCGGCACCGCAGAACCGTGATTCTTGTCAAATCGGCGGGGATTTTCATTGTCCGGGATACGGTGAACTCCATCCGCCCGCACAGATTCACGCAGAGCTGGCTGCTTGCCCCGGAATATACGCCGGAAATGCTCCGGATTGAGGACGGCCGTGTGATGACCCGCCGTCCGGATTCCGTCAACGCCGCCTTCTATTTCTACGGGATCGGCGATTTGAAATTTTCCGTTCATTACGGGGTGTACCGGGATACTCAGATTCTCGGATGGGTCGCTCTGCTGGCCGACCGGGAGAAGTGGCGCTTTACTCCGGCTCTCCACCTCTTCGCGGAATGGAACAGCCGCGGAACGAAGACTCTCTACACGGTGATCGTTCCTTTTCGCGGCGAAAATCGTGTCGTGAAGCAGACGCCGCTGCCGGACGGATTTGAACTCCAGCTGAAAAATGGTAAGAAGATTCGTCTCGCGGATGGAAAACTGAGCAGCGGCGGTTATGAACTTTCCGAACAGGGGGAAACCGGTTTCGGACGGACGATTCCCATAAAAATCCCGAAACTCTTCCGCTGGATGCCGACGGAGAAAGGAGTCGTTCCCGCCTATGAATAAGATTGTTTTTGTCATGTGCGCCGTTTCTGCCGCGGTGCTTCTTTCCGCCGGAACGGTCCCTCCGGATGTGAAAGAGCGGATGACGGAGCTGAATCCCGTGTTTGCACGCTATGATGCCGATCCCGCCTGCATCATGCCGGTCGGAAGCGGCGATCTTACGGCAGTCGCCGGATTCGGAAACGGAATTGAACTGCAGCTCGGGAAGAGCGATTTCTTCGGACATGCAACGGAAAAGTATCATTATTCACCGCTTCCCCTTTCGCCGGGACGGGTCTGGATTTTCCCTGAACTCAGGGCGGAAGCTCTGACCTCCTTCCGCCAGGAGCTTGATCTGTTTCACGGATGTCTCCGGTTTGAACTGGGAACGGCGGAGGGAAATATCGACGTCGTGATCCGCGGCGTCATGGGGAAAAATACGCTGATGATCGACGTGACGGATGCGAGAAAAGTTCCCGGAAAAGCCTCTGTTCTCTACTTCAACCATCGCAGTCCGGAACTTTTGGAGCTCTCCGGCGGACGCATCCTCTGCAGGGAGACCAATTTTCTGCAGTCGAACAGCCGTCCGCTTCCGCCGGGGAAAAAGCCGTCCCCGACCGATTTGATTTACGGCCGGAGCCTTTATGTGGCGATTGCTCTGGAGCGGGATGCGCTTCTTCCCGCCGGGCGCGATGCCCATTCGATCTCCGCCCGCTCCGCCGGGGGAATGCGGAAGTACCGTTTTTTTGTCACAGCGGTGACTGCGCCTTTCGGAGATTCTGCGGACGTCGCCGAACGGCAGACGGAGCTTATGAAACGGAAGAACATTGTTTCGGAGGAGGAGGCCTGGTGGCGGAATTTCTGGTCGCGCTCCTTTGTTGTTCTGCGGGGGGATTCGAATGCGGATGTTTTGAATCGTCTCTGGTATGTGAATCTGTACAGTCTGGCGATTTCGCACGGCGGGAGCTATCCTCCGCGTTTCAGCGGAGGGCTCGGGACTCTCCGGGACGACCATCGTTCCTGGGGACATGGATTCTGGTTTCAGAACCAGCGTCAGATCTCCTGGCCTCTGGGTGCGGCGAACCATCCGGAACTGTGGCTCGAAGAGCTGATGTTTTACGACTCGTTCTTCGATTACCGCCAGAAGGAAACGGCGAAGATCGGAAAAGTCGGAATCTTCTTTCCCGAATGGCTTCCTGCCCGTGTGCTGGAAAAACAGAAACGGAAAATCACCCCTGTCACCGTCGAACTGCTGAAAAAACCGCTCGACATCCGTCTGGAATCCCGGAAAGGCGGCTATACCGGTCACATCTATTCCGCGGGAGCGGAGTGGATCTGCCTGATGGAGGATTATCTCCGCTATACGGACGATGCAAAGTTTGCGCAGGAAGTGTTTTCCCCCTGGCTCCACGAAATATCGCTTTTCTTTGTCACGTTCCTGAAAAAAGGTCCGGACGGGAGATTCCACATGGAACCTTCCGATGCCGTTGAACAGTTCCGGAAGGTCCGCGATCCAGCTCCGGATCTCGCAGGCGTGCGGAGGGTTTTTGAATGCGCTCTGGCCTACGGCCCCGGATTCGGATTTGAGCCTCTTCTGCTGGATGCGGTCCGGGAGCGCTATGAACGGCTTCCGGAACTGCCGGTCGGTTTTCAGGTCCGCACACGGAAACAGCAGGCTCTGATTGTTCCGGCGGATGTCTATGCGCCTCTGCGGGAGTTCCTCGACGACAAAGGATCTTATAATCAGGAAAATCCGGAACTGTACAGCATCTATCCGTTCGCGCTGATCGACGCTTCCGCCCAGCCCGCGGACTATGAGCGCATGGTACGCACGTTCCGCATGAGAAATTATCCGAATCGCGCCGGATGGTCGCAGTGCGGTGTGCAGGCTGCGCGTCTCCGTCTGCCGGAGACGGTCGAGGTCCTGATGGATCATGTGAAACGCCATCAGCACTACCCCTATGGCGGGTGGAACAGTCCCGGGAAAAAACTCGCGGGAAGCCGTTTCGATGTTTCCGATGCCCCGTATCTGGATGCTCTCGGCGTGAATACCACGGCTCTTCAGGAGATGCTGCTGCAGAGTCACTCCGGAAAAACGGAGCTGCTGCCCGCGGTCCCGCCGGACTGGAGCGGCAGGTTCCGTCTGCGCTCGCGGGACGGGTTCCTGTATGATGTTGAATTCGGTCCCGGAAGAACAGTCCGTTCCGTCCGGAGAATGCAGATGCTTCGTCCATTCTCCGCCTCGTCCGGAGCAAAGCATGTTTCGGAAAAAGAGCTTCGACCCAAGTCCGGTTCTCCGGCGGCTTCGGGAAAGGGAACTCCTTAAGGAAGGTGTCCGACCGGTGCCGGCGGCTCCCGAATCTTTCCGGGAACACCGGAGAACGGAGGCCGGGGGAGATCCCCTCTCCATTCTCCGGATTCGCCGGTGCCGTTCCGGGCGTCTCAGTTCAGCGAGGCCCAGCCGAATTCATCCGGATTTTTCGCCCGGCCGATGCCGCCCATCCACTCCATCCAGCGGATTCGTCCTTTGCCGTCGTTTTCGTTGACCAGGAAGGCAAATCGGAAGAGCGTTCCGGAATTTCCGGAAATGCCGAGTCTGGCGAGCGGAAGTTCCGCCCGGTAGCGCGTGATCCCGTCCCGGTGGACGACGGTTGCGGGAACCTTCCAGAGTCCTTTGAGTTTCTCCTGCGGAGCAATATGCGCATATACGGAACCGGTGCCGTCTTTTCCGGAGAGAGTGAGTTCGGTATAGTTCCCGTCCAGAGAGAAGAAGGCGATCTGAATGCTGTCGTCGCGCCAGCCGTTTTCCGGGAGACTGTTCATGACATGACGGTCGTCGGTCACATCAATGGAAAGAAGGAGATTCCCGTTCCGGCGCGTCATGGCGAACGAGCAGGAGAGATCCTCCGGACCCATCCAGCGCGGGATGTGCGGATCGAAACTCATCTCATTGACCCGGTCCAGAGTGTTCAGCACGATTCGTTTCGCAGGAAGTGTGCCTTCCGCAACCGGATAACAGACATTGACGGTGACGGGAACTCTCCATTCCATGATTTGTTTCCCGAGAATCAGCTTCAGCGTTTCCTCCCGGGAGACCATCCCGTTGACGGCATCGGCCGGGACGGAAAAAGGAATGGAAAGAAGCTGTGTTTCCCCTGCTTTCAACGTTCTGCGTCCGCCCGCGTACTGCAAATCGAGACTGCGGGAAAACGGATTGCGGACCTTGATTTCAACATGGGCGGTCCGGCCTGCGGCGCACCCGACAATCCGGCTCTGCGCGGCGATCGGCGCTCCGATCCGGTAGGCCCCCGCCGGACAGGAGACATAGATGACGTCATCCAGCGGGACCGTCGCGTAGCCGTTGTGGTTCGCAACCGGGATTTTCCTGCCGAAAAGATTCACGACCTCGAGCGTTCCGGCTCCTTCCAGCGCAAGCAGCTGACGTGTTCCGGCTATGCGCGGCCAGAGCGCAAGGACCTCGCGTTTCCCGTCCGTTGACCGGAAACGATAGATGTCGAGCTGCCTGTTTCCGGAGAGTTTTTCTCCGCGTCCGGTGTCGCCGAGGCGGCGGATCAGTTCGTTGTAGGCGACAAAGGATGGTTTCGGCCGGTTGTCGCTGGTGACCAGCCCGAACGAATCGTCCGCCATCGGATCCATATCCCAATAGTCCTGAAGAGTGAACCAGATGTAAAATTCCGTATTGCGGCTTTTCGCATAGATGATTTTTCGGGCAAGCGTACCCGCCTGCCGCCGGATGGTGTCCGGAGCATATCCCGCCCGGTCGCCGGTTTCGGTGTTGCAGACGGGGACGTCCTTTCCGGCTTCCGCAAGCCAGGCTTCGACTTTCTCCTGACGTTCGACATAATCCGGAAGACTGCCGTGTGCGTGAAAGCTGGCAATGTCGTAATACTCTTTTGCGCGGAGGTAGGTGTCGCGGGAGAAATTCTTTTTTTCCCGCGGATGTTTGATGGTTACGCCGCCCGTGGTCAGACGGATCGCCGGAGCGGTCCGGTTGCGGGCTTCATGGATGATCCGGAATGCGGCAAGGTATTCGTCAAAAGTCCCGTTGTAAAAGTCCAGATCCGGTTCGTTCCAGAACTCGAAATAGCGGGCCGAAGCGAACGGCCTGAAGCACCCGAACACTTTCTCCATGTGGGAACGGAAGGCGGGAAGGATGGTCGGCGCACCCCGGTGTTTTGGAACTTTCTGGGTATAGGCGGGGACTGTGTCCGTGTAGGAGATGCAGGCGAGCATGCCGAGTTTCTCATAAGTGTTCATATAGCGGCGGATCGCCGGAAAGCTGTCGGTCGTTCCTGTCTCGATGCGTCCGCCGGTGATGCAGAAACGTTCCATGTCGAATCCCGCAAGTTTTTTCCACTGGTTGTGAAGCGCGTTTTCCGCCTCGCCGTTCCACATGACGGTATCCTGAATGCCGAACCACATCGGCGTATGATTTTTCCGGCCGCTGTTCGGCTGGAAAACGGCGAACCAGTCCAGATAAGAACTTTTGCAGCGGTCCGAACGAAACGTTACATTTGCGTGATAACTGCCGATCTCCTGCGGAGGAAGCGTGAGGTCGGCCGGGACGGAGCCGAACGGCGGAATCCGAACCTGCGTTTCCGCTGTTCCGGTGCAGCGCCCGCGATCGTCGCAAAGAGCGATGCTCAGTGTGCCGGCAATCTCCTCCGGGGCGGCATTCCGGAGACGGTAGGCCGCGCGCAGGGGCTTTCCCGGTTCGGAGGCCAGAGGCGCAAGGCGCGGACGGATCGTGACCGTACGCTGACGGCTGACGGTTCCTGTAAATGCAATGTCGTCGATCAGAATCTCTCCTTTTCCGGCGATGCCGTCCGCTTCAAAATGGATTTTGCTCAGCTTGTACGGCGGAGCAAAGCCGCGGATTGTGATCGGTGAACGGTAGCGTTTCCATCCGGCCATACCCAGTTCCGCGGGATGGGTCCGGAGCGTCCGGCCTGCGGAATCTTCCAGTGTGAAGGCGAAGCGTCCGCGGATCCCTCTGGAATCGGCATCGAATTCCACGGCGTCGGCAAAGACCTCCGGAAGAGAGGTCTTGGCCCGGCAGAAGTCAAGTTTTCCGGTCTTTGACGCATTGGCAAAGTCAAATTTCAACTTTCCGGCATATCCGTCGTCGCGGGAAGCGTCCGGTGTTGCGCTCAGCTCCAGATCGGCGGCAAACCAGCGTCCCGGAGTCGTGTTTGCCACCTCCCAGGTGCGCCAGGTGCCGACATCGGAAAAATCCTCAAGAACCAGCCGTCCGGCCGCACGGTTTCCCATCGGGTTCTTTCCCGGGACTGCTGGGGTGATTTCCGCAATCCACTCCGCAGGAAGGGCGGAATCGTAAATGCGGACTTCGTCAAGCTCGATCCGGCGAGTTCCGATCTGCTTCAGGCGTCCGAGCATCAGGGATTGGAAGGAGTCCAGGCGTTTCATCGGCGCGGGCCGTTCTGCAATTTTCCCGTCCACATAGAGACGGACCTTTCCGGCCTTCCCGTCGAAAATGATGGCGACATCGGACCAGGAATCTTTCTGCGGAGGGAGGTGTCCGGACCCCATGCCGGCCTCAAGAGACCCTTCGCCTTTTGCCCGGACCGCGATTCCCGCCGGAATCGAATGTTCCGTGAATACCAGTTGCGCCCAGTCGCCCGGTTTCAGAGAATTGACCAGTCCGAAATTGAATGCCAGGCCGGAGGAAGGACCGTATTTGATCCGGCAGTAGATGGTTCCGCTCTCCGCAAGTTTTGCAAAGCGGGGCGCGTTTGAATGGACCGCATCCGCTGTAAGGACAATGGCGCCGCCGAGCTGAATGGTTCCGGAGGGATCCGCCCGGAAAAATCCGTCGGAGCCGAAAACCTCTTTTTTGAGTCGGACTCCGCCGATGTCGTCGGTGAACATGGTATCTTCGCTGGAGGTGTCGTTGAATGTCCAGCGGGCGAGAAGGCCGCTGGTGAAATCCGCATGGGCACATCCCGCGGCAAGCAGCAGAAGGATCGGCAGTAATGTTCTTCGGTTCATGCAATAGCTCCTGTTGTTGAGATCAATGCGTGTTTTTGTGGATTACCATTTCCGGAATCCATGACTGTGAAGCTGGTTCAGGCCGACGTCGGAAACATGGGTGTCCAGCCAGAGGACATTTTTCCGCCGGACGTGGCGATAGGCCATCTCGAATCCGCTGCTTCCGTTGGCCGCATCGTAAATGTACTGCAGTTCGTTGCCGAGCTGTTTGCAGTCCTGGAACACCGCGTCATTCCCGTCTTTCCCGCTCACATATCCTGATTCTGAAATAAGAGTAATAATGGAAGGTCGGGGGATAATCCCGTTTCCTCCCTCAAAGGTGCAGGTGGAGGAAGGCGAGGCCGCATAAGTTGCCGTGGGATTCCCCGCATCCCCGTAAACTACTCTGTTCGGAGTTAATTTATACCAGGCCGCCAGAGGGCCGAATCCGAACATCGAATAGCTGTTGCGGTCCGGCATGGACGGATTGAACTCCAGGGAAGGACAGAGCAGAACCCCGGATTCCCGGTTCCGTGCAACGGTCGGCCAGTCTCCCGGCGCCTTCTTCTTCATGTTGAGATAGGGCATGAGGAGCCAGTGCCAGGTGTTCAGATTGAACAGGTCGTAGCCCGCCTGCTTGGCCGGAGGAAAGAAATTCTGGTCACCTGCATAGACGACCAGTGCCGTCCCGATCTGTTTCAGGTTCCCTGCACATTTTATCTTTGTGGCTGTCAGACGGGCCTTGTTCAGCGCCGGAAGAAGCATTGCGACCAGGATGACAATGACAACAATGACGATGAGGAGTTCTATTAAGGTGAAGCTTCTGGATTTCATATTTCCTCTCCTTGAACTGGATGGATTCCGAAGGTCTGCTTCGGCAGTTTCCGTTTCCTGAAAAAAACCGGAGTGTGGTTGAATGGGGTTTTTGCGGCAGTTGTGAATTCGGACGGTTCCGTTCCGGGGGGCCTGTACTTTTGTGTCATGAGCGATCCTTTCCTGGAGATGTTGTCAAGAGGGTTGGCTGTGTTGTTCGGAAGGTCCGGTTTTCCGTGAAATCGGGGCCGTGGGTTCCTGCGGATTCCTCTCCGGGATAATGCCATTGGAGCAGGTCGTCGCTCCAGGCGATTCCGATGCAGGCGTGCGTGTCGAAGACGACCGATTCATCTTCCGGGCCGATCCCGTGGTAGAAGAGCAGGGCGCGTCCGATGTCCGGATTGTTCCGAAGATCCAGGACGAAGCCGGCGGTGAGACGGCCGCGTGCCCAGTCCCAGTGATTCTGACCGAGTGTGATCGGATCTCCCGGACTGTTCCAGTGTTCAAGATCGTCGCTGGTCTGAAGGGCGATGCCGTTTTCCGGAGAACTCCAGAGATAGTAGCGGTTGTCCGCGGAGACCACGCAGACATTTTCCCCGCCGTCCATCCGTCCGGCGAACGTCCACTCCTTCAGATTCCGGCTCCATGCGCGGGAGATTCCATTCTGCTTGAAGAAGCACCAGATTTTTCCGGGATCTTTGCGATCGAAGAACCAGAAGGGATCAATCATTCTTCCCATCCGCTTCTCCTGAACGCCCGGACCTTTCACCGGAAGCAGTTCGGGCGGCGACCAGCGATGCAGATCCGGGGAAGAGGAGCGGAAAAGCCGGCAGCGCTCATTGCCGAATTTTTCTCCGTTTTCGCGGCAGTAGGACTGGAAACAGAGATGATAACTTCCGTTGTAAAAAAGAATGTTCCCCGGGCTGGAATAGTTGCATCTCCGGTCTCTTACCGTGATTTTCCTGATGGGGGAGAACGAGTGGAAATCCCGGGTTTCCGTTGTTGCGACATAGAGGAAAACCGTTCCTCCGGGTTCCGTCTCCACCAGAGTGAAGAAGAGATGAAAGGTGCCGTCCTTGCAGCATACGCACGGATCGCGATAGGCGACTCTGTCGCTTCCCGCAAGAAGGATCGGACTTTTCAATGATTCCAGATCGTTCTGAAACGCATTCATAAAAATAACATTTCCTTCATTTTCCCAGTTGATTTGCTGTCTGTTCTGTTTATATTATATCTCAAAACAGGAGAAATCACAATGGCAGTTCCTGTAAAAAACATAACCAGAACTACATATATTCCCAAGGGATCCGTGGAACATATCGTTTCTCCGTCCATTGCGGGAGGCGGGAAACATTTCTCTTCGATTGATCTGATGGGCGTCAGCTATCTTGTTCCCGGCTATCTGGTTGTCCGGACGCCGATGTATCCGTATCACGTTCTGCTGATGATCCGGCGCGGGACCCTGCATTTCCGGGATCATCCGTCGGAAGGGGGAGGGCAGGATTTCGGCAGGGGGAGTCTTCTGTTTCTTCCGGCGGGGACATGGTATCTGTATTCAGCCGACGCACCGCTTGAACTGGTCTGGTTTCATCTGTGTCCGGAGGCGGGGGAGTGGCATTTTCTCCGGGGAATCGGACGGTTTGACGATGCGGCGGTCGATTTGGAGTGTCTGCGTTCGCTGATCTCCGTTCTGTACCGGGAGAGCAATGCGACGGTCAAGGATGAATCCGGTCTCTCCTGGTACGGGGTGCGGATGATAGAACTGCTTCTGCGGCGAATTCTCATCCGTTTTGCTCCGGAGGCGGAGAATGTCAAACGCGTGCGGCTTCTTTTTGAGTCCATCGAGGTGGCGCTTGAGAAAAAGTGGACTGTGACGGTCATGGCGCGACAGGCGGGAATCAGTCCGTCGGCGCTTTTTTCGGTCTCCAGAAATTGTTTCGGCGTTTCTCCGATGGCCCGTCTCCATGAGCTCCGGATGAATGCGGCCGCCAATCTTCTGCGTCATACGACCTATAAACTCGATGCGATTGCGTCCATGGTCGGTCTGGGATGCGGATTTTCTCTTTCCCGGGCATTCCGCAAGTTTCACGGCATCAGTCCGCGAGACTACCGGAATGCTTCCGCGGAGAACCGGGACGAATCGGGGGACTGAAATCTTCTGCGGTCTCAGAGTTTTTCTTTTCCGGGAAGACTCGTTCCGGGAGATTTTTCTTTCCGTTCACAATAGAGAGCAAAATTGCGAATCACGAAAGAACCGGGATTTTCCGTTGCAAGATTCAATGCGAAACGGAAACTTTCCGGAGTTCCATCCTTTGCAATCTCCTCCAGGGAGAGTTCGACGACACAATGGCCGTTTGCATAATATGAAAGTTTATTGTTTTCCCGCAGGATCCGATGCTCCCAGAGAAAGATCCGATCCCGTCTGGATGTTGCGCTGTCCATCCCAACTTTCAGCAGGGAATTGTTCCAGGATGCCCTGCGGAAAACGATATCCTCCGGAGAGACAGAATTCTCCAGCAGGAGATAAGTATTATGCTTCCAGTTGTCAAGAAGAATTCCTTCCGGAAAAACGGAATGAGGATACAGATAGAAGCGGAGAAGGCATTGATTGATGTTCCCCTCGGATGTGAAGATGATTTCAAAGTTGGAATCCAGCGGGATTTGCGGAAGTTCCAGAAACAGCTCTCTCCAGGAATCCTCGCTGTTTTCCGGTGCGGTCAGCATTCGGATTCCATCCGGATCCATGGAGAACAGATTGCGCGGTTCCGGATGGATTTTCCATGCGGAGGATGGAGAGTTCTCCATCGGATCAAAAAAAATCAGTCTGGCGGATGGAGCGGAAGGAAAGGGGGTGTTTTTCCTCCAGAGATGGTCGTTTTCCCGTCTGTTTTTCTGTCCGCTTTGAAATGCGGCGCCGGGAAAGATGGAGAAATACAGGAACCCTGAGCCTGCCAGGAGAAGAGCGAAGAGAAAAGCGGATTTCCTGAAATGCGGAAAACCGGAGGAGGAGATCGCTTTTGAAAACGCTTTTTCAAAGCTCTCCACGGTCTGAAAACGCTGTGTGTGATCCGGTGAACACGCCTGATTGATGAATTCATTCAAATTCCTCAGGGAGGAATCGTGGTAAAGTTCCGGCGGAAGCGAAGGAAAGGCGTCCGGAGAATATCCGCTGAGCATGCAGTAGAGAACTTTTCCGAGAGAATAGAGATCCTGGGCGCAGTCATGGACAGCCGTTGTGCCATACTTGAGAAGCTCCGGAGGAAGAAATCCCGGAGTTCCGGCAATGCTGATGGTTTGCGCGGAAGAGGCGACGAGTCCGAGATCTCCGATTTTTGCGACTCCTCCGCAAAAAAGAATATTTCCCGGTTTGATGTCTCTGTGGATCAATCCTGAGGAATGAATCTTTTTCAATCCGGAAAGGAGCTGCCGCGTAATGGCGATGAGATCATCTTTTTTGAATCTTCCGAATTTGTCAAGGCGGGCTTCAAGTGTATCGGGCTGATACTGCGCGGGATCACAGGAAAAGTTGTCTGCCGCTTCCATGGTGTACACAAAACAGTTTTCTTCATCGGTGATATGAAGGATCGGAAGCAGATGGGGATGTACTCCGATTTTCCGGCAGTAATTCTGGATTCCGCTGAATTCCCGTTTCCAGGCATTCCCGAGAAGGGCTTTGTCGACAACCTTTACTGCAAGTTTTCTGCCGACGGTGTCTTCTGCAAGCCAAACGGATCCGAACGCTCCTTCGCCGCAGATTCTCAGCGGCGTAATCCCTTTGAGGTGTGCAATGATGCTGAGCGTTTCTTCTTGAGTCATTGTTCTTCCGTTTTTTTGTCCGGGTTTGTACAGATGGTTTTTGCTTTTTCCTCGGCCTCTTCCAAGCGGGTGATGCCATGCTTGAAGTCTTTCAAAAACTCTTTTCTGCTTTGTAGAACGCTTTCCAGATTCCGGCACTCTTCACATTCCCGAAGATGGCGGCGAAAACGGATCTTTTCAAAAAATCCGGTTTCCCCATCCTGGAGACGTTCAAAATCAGCTTCCGTTAAATGTTTTTCCGCCTCTTCTGCAGTTTGTGAAAAACTCGCCTCAAATGATGATTTTGAGATTGTTGTTCGGCAGATTGAAAATCTTGAGGCGCATATATTCAAGATCTC
>CASFTV010000030.1 GCA_949297765.1 uncultured bacterium
AAGGGAGCATCGCGACCGATTATGCCGGATTGGGACTTGACTGCACAGGGGTTCCGGATATTCCATTCCCATTTTTTACATAAAGTGCAGAAGAACCACGAAAAATATATTTTTCCCTCAGCCACCGTACAGAAATTCCTCCATTTTCTGTCCTGCAATTCCGGTCTCACGGTTGACACGCCCTGCTTGCGCTGATGTTCAATGGAAGGAGGTTTCATGATCAACGAATTGTTTCAGAGCGCAGCGGATTCTCTGCTGGGTTTGTGCGGAGAAGACGCGATTTTGCGAAGCGGAGAATCGGAGGAGCCGGTCCGGATCGCGCCGCTTTCTCTTCTCGGACAGGAGCGGACGGATTCCAACGGATCGACGGCGCGCAGCGTGCGGACGCTGCTTCTCCGTTCCGTCTCCGGAGTCAGATTTCTGCCGGGAAAGAGCCGGATCATTGTATCGGAAGAGGCGAATCTTGTGATCTCCGCATCGGCTCTTCCGGGCGGCGGCCTGTACCGGGTGGAGGTGGAGGTCCTCCAATGAAACATTCCTTTTCCCTTCGGGTTCGGAATGCCGACGAGGTGTTCCGGAAACTGGACGAGCGGGCGGCGAAGCTGATCGCGGAAACGGGCGCGGGGCTTTATCAGACGGCTGCCGACGCGACGCCGGTCCGCAGCGGACGCGCTCGGGCGAACTGGCGCTGTTCGATCGGGAGAGCGGAGTATCTTTCCGACGAAAATACGGACTTTGATTCCGGACGCGGACAAGCGGCATTCCAGTCCGTTTCCGCCGGAGATGTTCTCTATGTAACCAATTCGGTTCCCTACATTGAACGGCTGGAGAACGGATCTTCTCTTCAGGCTCCGGCGGGGATTTCCGGGCGTGCATTGTCTGTCTGTCGAGTTAATTTTGAATCGGGGGAGTATTTGCCATGATCGCATTGATTTCGATGAAGGAACGGATCCGTTCGTATCTGTTTTCGCATACGGGAGTGACTCCGGAGCGTCTTGCCTGCGGGGGAGGGGGGATTGCACCGTCCGGCGGAATGTGGTTCCGGGAGACTTTTTCAGAATTCACCGTCGAATATCCGGCCCAGTTTTCGTGGAGATGTTCCGGATCGGCGGTCTACGAGGTGTTCCAGAGCGCCGATGCCGATTTCCGCGAGGCGGAGGAACTCTGCCAGAAGATCGGCGATGCGTTTCTCCCGCCTCTTCTGCTTGCCGGTGAAGGTTTCTGCATTCAGATTCAGCGGATTGCGTTTCCTTCCACGGGGCATGAAGACGCATGGAACCGTGCGTCGGTACGCATCACATTTTCCGCTTTTCCGGTCTGAAGGCGATGGACGTTGTTCTTCACCGGAAACAGTCGCTCGCATTTTCCAGCGAGGCGACGGAAATTCTCTACGGCGGAGCGGCGGGAGGCGGAAAAAGTCACCTTCTGCGGGTCAAAGCGATTGCTCTTGCTCTTGCGTATCCGAAAACCCAGATCTACCTGTTCCGCCGCTTCTACTCGGAGCTGATCCGGAATCATATGGACGGCCCGAACGGATTCCGCATGCTTCTGGATTCGTTTCTCCAGAGCGGAGAATGCCGGATCACCGCGTCTCCGCCCTCCATCCGTTTCCGGAACGGATCGGCAATTTTTCTCTGTCCCTGCCGCCTGGAACACGATGTGATGAAATATCAGGGCGTCGAGATCCATGCGCTCCTGATCGACGAACTGACGCATTTCACGGAAGGTGTCTACCGCGCTCTCCGCGCCCGCTGCCGGATGCCGGCCGATCTGAAAAAAGAGTCCCCTTTACCGCCGCTTCCGCTGGTTCTGAGCGGAGCGAATCCGGGCGGTCCCGGACATAACTGGGTCAAGGCGGCGTTCATCGACTTCGCCGAACCGATGGAAATCCGCCGGATGCCGAAGGAGGAAGGCGGCATGCTGCGGCAGTACATTCCCGCCCGTCTGGAAGACAATCCGAGCCTGGATGCGGAGGAGTATTCGGCACGCCTGCTCGGGCTTCGTTCGCCGTATCTGGTGAAGGCGATGCTCGAGGGATGCTGGGATATCGTGGCAGGGGGAATGTTCGACGATCTCTGGGATCCGGAGGTCCATGTCGTGGCTCCGTTTGCAATTCCACACTCATGGAAACTTGACCGCTCATTCGACTGGGGCGCCTCGAAGCCGTACAGCATCGGGTTCTGGGCGGAATCGGACGGCTCCGATGCCCGTCTCGACGACGGCTCCTCCCTCCACACTCTGCGGGGCGACCTTTTCCGCATCGCCGAAATCTACGGCTGGAATGGTGTGCCGAACGAAGGGTGCGGCCACACTCCGTCGGAAATCGCCCGCCTGATCCTTGAAAAACTGGAGATCCTCGGTTTCGGACGCCGCATTCAGGCAGGTCCCGCCGACAATTCCATCTTCGATGCTTCCGGCCGCGTCTCCATCGCTTCCGACATGGAACGTCTTGGCATTCGCTGGCTTCGTTCGGACAAGTCTCCCGGCTCCCGGAAACGCGGCTGGGTGCTTCTGCGCCAGATGCTCAAGGGCAGTCTTTCCCGGGAAAGTCCGGGACTGTTTGTCTTCCGGAGCTGTCCGCAGTTCATCCGCACCCTGCCGACCCTCCCGCGCGACAGCCGCGACCCGGACGATATCGACACCGCCTCCGAAGACCATATTGCCGACGAAACCCGCTATCGGATTCTCTCCTCCTCCCGCCGGGCGTCCAGCGGCGGTGTCCGCGGCCTGCTGTAATGCGGTCGATCCCGGGAAAAAGGACTCACTCCTGTTCCCGGGCCTGCTCGAACTGAAACTCCATGAATTCCCGGAACGTGAACTCGTATCCGAGCGAAGCCGCGAAGCGGAGAAAGGCGTCGATCACATCCTCCTGCTCCGGATACTGCTCCTGAAACGACAGCGCTTTCCGGCGGAGTTCCGGATCCCGCTCCAGATGCGCATAGAAACGATGAATGTTCTCCCGGCTCATGACGGTCTCCTTTCCGTAAGTTTGTAGACCTTGTCGCCGACCCGGAAACGGAACGGAGAGGAAAACGTGACGTTCATTCCCTTCTTCGCCGGACGGACCGGAATTCCGTCAAGCAGCAGTTCCCCGAGTTCCAGTTCCTGTGCTCCGGTGGTCTCTCCCGTTACCAGAATCCGGTCGCCGGACGCCAGAACCCCGGAGGTGATCCGCAGTTCCGCCGCCGAGACTTTCCGGTAGAAATTAACGATTTTTCCGATAAATTCCTTCTGAACGGTTGCCTGGCTGTCGCCGCATCCCGCCCATTCGCCGAGTTTGTTCCCGAGATAATAACCGCCTTTCCAGAATCCCCGGTTGAAGACGGATTCCAGCTCCTTTTCCCAGTTCCGGAGCTCTTCGGCGGAGAGCGCTTTTCCCTCCATCCAGCGGTCGAGCGCGGCCCGGTAGACGCGAACCACATGCGCGACGTAATCCGCCGAGCGTCCCCGTCCTTCGATTTTCAGAATTGAAACACCGCTGGCAAGAATCCGGTCGAAAAATTCCAGTGTGCAGAGGTCGCGCGGAGACATCACATACGAATTGTCAATCGTGAATTCCGTTCCGGTTTCCGTGTCGCGGACCGTGTAGGCCCGGCGGCAGTTCTGGAAGCAGGCTCCCCGGTTCGCCGACGAATTGTATGCCGCCAGACTCATGTAACATTTTCCCGAAACCGCCACGCAGAGCGCGCCATGAATAAAAATTTCCGCCTGGAACAACTCTCCCGACGGTCCACGGATCTGTTCTTTCCGGATTCCGTCGCAGATGTGAGTGATCTGTTCCAGCGTCAGCTCGCGCGCAAGGACCGCAACGTCGGCAAACTGCGCATAAAAGCGCACCGATTCCAGATTGGCGATGTTCGTCTGGACCGACAGATGCACCGGAAGCCCTGCCGCATTCGCCATCCGGATCACCGCCGGATCGGAAACAATCAGCGCGTCGATTTCCGCCTCCTTCGCCTTTCGGCAGAGCGCTTCCGCTTCGTTCAGCTCCGAATCGTAGATGATGGTGTTGAGCGCGAGAAACGCCTTCGCACCGCGGGTGTGGCAGCGGGCGGACAGCTCCGGAAGATCGTCCGCGGAAAAATTCACGGCCGCATTCGACCGCATGTTCAGCTTCCCGACGCCGAAATAAACAGCGTCCGCTCCGTTCTGCAGAGCGGCTTCCAGCGATTCGAAACTTCCGGCAGGCGCAAGAAGAAGCGGCATCGGAATGAGATCCTGTTGGTTCGTTTTCCGGGTTGATTTTCCCGCACGCTCGGCGGGCCGTGCGGTAATTTACCATAAAATCCGCTTTTTTCAATGAAGAACCGGTGGAATAAAGACGGAAAAGGAGTTATATTACAGAATGAAGGAAGATAAGAGTGCAAGTTCAGGAGAGGGATCGGGCCGGAGATGAAGTTTCTGATTTCATTCCTGCTGTTTTTCACGGGAATCGCGCTTGGACTGGCGGCGGGCGGGGCCGGATTGATTCTGATCGGGTCCGGAGCGGCGCAGGGCTGGCGCGAAGCGGGAGTGTCGCCCGGATTCTGGGGATATCTGATGCTTTCCGTGCTGAACGCCATGATGTCGATCGGGCTGATTCTCTCCGTGGTTTCCGCGGGGAGCGCGGCGTGTCTGTGCATCCTGAGTTTTGTATTCAAGAGCTGGAGCCGCGCCATCGTGGCTGGAGCCATGTGCTTCGGAGCGGTCAGCGTGTGGATCTATTTGCTGGAGTGCAGGTTATGAGCAGTCAGTTTCGAATCGGATACGGATACGACGCGCACCGTTTTGCGGAGGGCCGCCGGCTGATCCTCTGCGGCGTGGAGATCCCGTATGAACGGGGCCTTGCCGGTCACAGCGATGCCGACGTTGCCGCCCATGCGCTGACCGATGCTCTGCTCGGCGCTCTTGCGCTTGGCGACATCGGCGGCATGTTCCCCGATACCGACGAACGCTTCCGCGGGGCGGACAGCATCGAACTGCTGAAACAGGCGTTCGCGTTGCCCGCCTTCCGTGCGTGGAAAATCTCCAATGCGGATCTGACGATTGTCGCCCAGCGTCCGAAAATTTTCCCGTTCACGGGTGCCATGCGGACTCGGATCGCTTCCGCGCTCGGCATCGGAACGGATCAGGTTTCCATCAAAGGCAAAACAACGGAGGGCATGGGTTTCTGCGGCCGGGGGGAAGGCGTCGAAGCGTATGCCGCAGTGCTCCTCGAAAGAAAGTGAGAAGAGTGTCAATATGATCGAAGAAGAAATCCGGAAGATTCTGCTGGATCTCGGAGAGGATCCCGACCGGGAGGGCCTTCTGAAAACACCGGAACGGGTCCGCAAGAGTCTCCAGTTCCTCACGCGCGGATACAAACAGGATATCGACGCGGTGATCCACGGCGCGATCTTCCATGAAGACTGCGACGATATGATCATCGTCCGGAACATCGAATTTTACAGCATGTGCGAACATCACATGCTGCCGTTTTTCGGGAAGTGCCACATCGGATATGTCCCGAAGGGAAAGGTGTTCGGCGTGAGCAAGCTGGCGCGTCTGGTGGACGTGTTTGCGCGCCGCCTTCAGATTCAGGAGCGGATGACCCGGCAAATCGCTGCGCAGATCATGGAAAGCGTGGCGCCGGACGGGGTCGGCGTGGTGGTGGAGGCACAGCATCTCTGCATGCTGATGCGCGGCGTGGAAAAGCAGAATTCGGTGATGAAAACCTCCTGCATGCTCGGAAGTTTCCGGAGGGCGGAGGCAACCCGTCTGGAATTCCTGAACCTGATCAAGGAGGGGTGAGGGACGATGCGGCTTCTGATTCAGCGCGTCGCGAAAGGATCCGTCTCCATCGACGGGGAGACCGTCGGGAAGACGGGACCCGGGCTGGTGGTGCTTGTCGGCGTGACCCACTCCGATACGGCGGCCGACGCGGAATATCTCGTGAACAAGTGTGTCAATCTCCGGATCTTTACGGATGAAAACGGAAAGATGAACCGTTCTCTTCTGGAGACCGGCGGAACGATGCTGGCAATCTCCCAGTTCACGCTCTATGGAGACTGCGTCAAGGGGCGCCGCCCCGGATTCGATCTCGCCGCACGGCCCGAAATGGCGGAAGTGCTGTATGAAACATTTGTGAAACTGGTGCGGGAGACGGGGGTCCATGTGGAGACCGGACGATTCGGAGCGGATATGATGGTGGAAATCCATAACGACGGACCGGTGACCTTCCTTCTGGAGAGCCGGCCGAAATGAAGCGGATCGTCATTCTGGGATCGACAGGATCGGTCGGCGAAAGCGCCGTCTCCGTTGCCGCTGCGCTCCGGGACCGGATTCAGGTGGTCGGCGTGGTCGGCCGGACGAATGTGAAACGTCTTGCGGAGCAGGCCGCGCTTCTGAACTGTTCCTTTGCGGCGACAGGGGATCCCGCCCGGCTCGGCGAGCTTTCCTCTCTTGTCCCTCCGCACTGCCGCGCCTGTGCGGGTACGGAGGCGGTGGAGGAGTGGATCCGTTCGGACCGGGTGGATATGATCCTCTGCGCGATTGTCGGGACCGCCGGTTTCCCGCTGGTCCTTGCCGCGATCGACGCGGGAAAGGAGATCGCTCTGGCGAGCAAGGAGGTTCTGGTCATGGCCGGAAGACTGGTCATGGAGGAGGTCCGCAGAAAAAAAATCCGTCTGATTCCGGTGGACAGCGAACACAGCGCCGTTTTTCAGTGTCTTCAGGGACACGGGGCTGTGCGCAGCGTTGTGCTGACCGCGAGCGGAGGCCCGTTCCTCCGCTTCTCCAAAGACGAGCTGGAACGCGTGACCTGCGCCGACGCCTTGAAGCATCCGACGTGGAAGATGGGGCCGAAAGTCACCCTGGATTCCGCAACGCTGATGAACAAGGCGCTGGAAATGGTGGAGGCCCATCATCTTTTTGATGTGGAGGCGGACCGGATCCGGGTGCTGATCCATCCGCAGTCGCTGGTTCACTCGATGGTGGAGTTCGCGGACGGAGCGCTGCTGGCGCAGATGAGCGTGCCGGATATGCGTTTCCCGATTCAGTACGCCTTCACATGGCCCGAACGGTGCGACGGCGGATTGAAACGCCTGGATCTGACGGAGATCCCCGGACTTTCCTTCGAACGTCCGGATACGGAGCGTTTTCCATCGCTGCTGTATGCGGACGCGGCCATCCGGACCGGCGGAACCGCCGGCGCCGTGATGAACGCCGCCAACGAGGTCGCCGTGGAGCGGTTCTCCAGGGGCGAAATCGGCTTTACGAAAATTTTTGAGATCGTGGAACGGACAATGGGAAAACTTGCAGAACCGGGCGCCGCGGATCTGGCGGCGGTTCTGGAAGCGGACCGCAACTCGCGCGAATTCGCGCGTCAGCTGTAAAGGAGCGTTGAAACATGGATATCGGACATCTGCTGACGATCGCCGGATCGGCGATTTTCATGGTTTTTTTCTTCGGTTTGTGCATCTTCGTGCATGAACTCGGGCATTTTCTGGTTGCCAAGTGGCGCGGATTTCATGTAATCGCGTTTTCGATCGGTTTCCGGAAGATCTGGAGCAGAACGTACAAGGGTGTGGAGTACCGGATCGGCTGGATTCCGTTCGGCGGATATGTCGACATTCCGCAGATCGACTCCACCGAACCGCCGAAGGACGAGAAGGGCAATCCGCTGCCGAAAGGCAAACCGCTGGACCGGATTCTCGCGGCGGTCGCCGGACCGCTCTTCAATGTGCTGTTCGGCTTTTTCCTTGCGGTGTTCGTCTGGATCGGAGGCATTCCGGAGGAAAGCCCGAAACTTTCGCAGATTGAAGTGGCCACCATTGAAACGGACAGTCCGGAATACCGCGCCGGCCTTCGGGAGGGCGACCGGATTGTCAAACTCAACGGAAAAACCTTTCACAAGACCTGGCGGGAATTTGTCGTCGAAATCCTGACCATCATCGGCGATGTGACGCTGGAGGTCGAACGCGACGGGAAAACGGTGAATGTGACCTACCGTCCGATTGTCAACAAAGCGGTCAATCCGGTGGATGAGATTGCCTATCCGTTCTTCCGTCCGAAACTTCCGCTCCGTCTGTATCCCTCCGCCGGTTCGCCCGCCGCGAAGGCCGGTGTCCGCGCAGGCGACGAGGTGATCGCCGCAAACGGAAAGAAAATCGCCGGATTCGACGATCTTGATCTCTTCCTCATGATGAATTCCGACAAGCCGTTCTCCCTCACCGTGAAACGCGACGGGGCGCTGATCGACATTCCGGGCATCGTTCCCGAACCGCTGACCATCGAAGGACAGAACGGCGTCTACCGGATGGGCTTCTCCTTTACGCCGCAGGAACATGCGCTGAAGATCGAACGGGTCTCCGCCGGACTGCCCGCGCAGAAGGCCGGTCTTCAGGCGGGAGATCTTATTCTTGCCGCAAATGGCAAGGCGTTCGCCGATCCGATGGCCTTTCCCCGCACGCTGGACGGGAAACCCGTACAGCTCACCGTAAAGCGCGGAGACCGGGAATTCCAGACGACGCTGACGCCGGCCTTCATCAAATTCACCGATATCGGCGTGGATTTCGTCTATCTGACCCATCCGACGCCGTGGCGGCAGTTCCTGTATGTGATCGACATGTCCGTGAAGTCCCTGCGGAGCCTCGGGGTGAGTCTCGGCAACACTCTCGGCCTGACCAGGGCGCACACCACCATCAAGCCGAGTCATCTGAACGGACCGATCGGAATCGGGCGCGTGCTGTACATCTCGGTCTATCGCGGGTCGATCGTTCAGGGACTGAGTCTGGTTGTGCTGGTGTCGTTCAGTTTGGGAATCTTCAATCTGCTTCCGATTCCGGTGCTGGACGGGGGGCATGTGCTGCTGGCGCTTCTGGAGATCATTTTCCGCCGTCCGGTTTCGGCAAAGGTGCTGCAGCCGGTCATGATGGCGTTTGTCGGTCTGCTGATCGCGTTCATGCTCTATGTTTCGTTCTATGATGTCCGGCGGGTGATCGGCTCGATTGCGCCGGAGGCAATCGGTATTTCCCCGCAGAAGAGTCCCGCGGCCGCCCCGGCCGTCCCGGCTCCGGCGGAAGAAAGGACTCGTGCAGATGGCACCGCGGAACACCCGGAGAATTAAGGTCGGGAACGTTGCCGTCGGCGGCGGCGCGCCCGTTTCGCTTCAGTCGATGACAAACACCGCCACTTCCGATGCTCCGGCTACGCTGGCGCAGATCCGGACTCTGGCGGACGCCGGATGCGACATCATCCGATGCGCGGTCCCCGACGAGGCCGCGCTCCTCGCCCTGCCGGAAATCCTTGCCGGATCGCCGATTCCGGTGATTGCCGATATCCATTTCGACTATCGTCTCGCGCTCGGAGCCATCCGGGCGGGAATTCACGGAATCCGCATCAATCCGGGCAATATCGGGTCGGCGGACCGGGTCCGCGCTGTGGCGGAGGCCGCCGGAAATGCCGGAATCCCGATCCGCGTCGGCGCCAACTCGGGGAGTCTGCCGAAGGGGCTTTATGAATCCCGTCTTGCCGCCGGGCTGGCCCCGCGCGACGCCATGGCGCAGTCGCTTGCCGAGGCGGCGCTCGAGCAGGTGAATCTGCTGGAACAGTATGGTTTCCGTCAGATCAAGGTTTCGCTGAAATCAAGTTCGGTTGTTTCGACGGTGGATGCCTGCCGCCGCTTTGCGGAGCTTTCCGACATCCCGCTGCATATCGGTGTGACGGAGGCCGGAGTTCCCGCGGAAGGAATCATCAAATCCGCAGTCGGAATCGGCGCTCTTCTGCTGGAGGGGATCGGTGAGACTCTGCGCGTGAGTCTGACCGCCGATCCGCTGGAAGAGGTCCGTGTCGGACTGAAAATTCTCGAAGCGGCCGGTGTGCGGAAGGTGGAGCCGGAATTCGTGTCGTGTCCCACCTGCGGACGGACAAAGATTGATCTGAACCGTCTTGCGGCGGAGGTCTACGACTATGTGGAGAGCCTCAAGCGGAACGGGCGCCGGATCACGTTGCGGAAGATCGCTGTGATGGGATGCGTCGTGAACGGACCGGGAGAGGCGCGCGATGCGGATCTCGGCCTCGCGGGCGGAGACGGGAATGCGGTGATTTTCAAATCCGGGACCATTGTCGCCACTCTTCCGCAGGCCGAAGCGCTGGAACGGATGAAACGCGAGATTTTCGAACACTCCTTCTGAGCTTTCCGGATCAGGCGCGGTACGAAAATTCGCAGCCGCAGAAGTTCTGCCGGTAAAGTTCCAGTTCCCGGCTGAGAACAAGAGACCGCCGGAATCCGTCGCGTTTTTTGAAATCGTAAGACTCAAAATGGGGATGGCGGTTTCCAATCTCGAAAATCAGAGCGGACTTCTTGTGCGGACTGACCGTGAGCGTGGTGGCGAAATTCATTCCGAGTTCCGAGGCCTTCCGCGCAGTGCGTCCGAGCGAGAAATCAAAACAGGCCGAACAGCGGATTCCGCGTTCCGGAAGATCCGCATAATGTTCAATCCGGGAAATTTCCTCTATCCAGCGTTCGTGGTCGTAGTCGTCAACCAGAAGGTCCAGATGAAAGGCCGAGACCAGTTTGCAGACGGCATCCAGTCTCTTTTCAAACTCCTCCCGGGTCCCGATATTGGAATTGGAAAAGTAGAGCGTGAACTCCCGTTCCTCCGCGAACAGGCGTTCGATACATCCGGAGGCGCAGGGGGCACAGCAGGTGTGAAGAAGAAGACGGGGCATTGTCCGATCCTGAAAAGAAACTGCGGGACGGCGTCCGGAGAAACCGCGTCGGCGGAGCACCGTCCTGGACCGCTGCGGATCAGTTGGCCTGACCGACTGCCGGAACCGTCGGCGCGGCGCGGAGCGCAAGATCCTTGTCGATGAACAGAAGAGCCTCTTTCGATTCCTGAGCGAATTCGTACTTGTCGATGATCTGCTGAACGCTCTTCTCCTCCTGCACCTGTTCGCTGACGAAGAAGTTCAGAAACGTCAGCGTGGCGTAATTGTTGTTTTTGGCGGCGAGAGCGCAGAGCTGATTGATGCGTCCGGTGACAATGCGTTCATGCTTGAGCGCAAGTTCAAACGCCTCTTTCGCCGTTTTGACCTTCGTGGAAACCTTGTCGATTGCGCCGAGGCTGATCTCCGCCTCCTGATCGTTCAGGTAGTTGTAGAAGAGATTCGCATGAATGAGTTCCTCGTCCGCCTGCATGCGCATCCAGTGGGCCGCGCCGGGCAGCTTGAGTTTTTCCAGTCCCGCCGAAAGTCCCAGATAGATGTACGCGGAGTACATTTCAAACACCATCTGATCGTTGATCGCCTTTGCCAGTTCCTTGCTGAGCATGATTGTTCTCCCTGTTTTCTTTTTATGGTTTGAGTGTGCAATGCCAGAATGTGATGTCGAGGAGCGTATCGAATTTGCATCCGGCGTTTCCGATGCGTCCCGCCGGATGGTAGTTCATCTTTTCGTGAAAGCGGATGCTGGCGCCGTTGGTCCCCGTGATGACGGCGACCAGTCCGGTCAGTTCCGGCCGTTTGCGCGCGGTCCGGAGAATAAGCTCCGTGTAAAGCTCCTTCCCGAATCCGCGATGGAGACATTCCGGAGCAAGATAGATGGTCGTTTCCGCCAGCCGGTAGGCCGACGCCGTCCGGAAGGGGGAGGAATAGGCGAATCCGACGATGCCGTCCGCGCCGTCCTCCGCGACCAGGAACACATACTCCTTCGCGGACGGTTCATAGATTGTCCGCATCTCTTCCCTCGTCAGTTCCTTCTCCCGGAACGTTGCGCAGGAGTTCCGGATGTAGTAATTGTAAATTTCCGCGATCCTGTCAAGATCGCCGGAAGATGCCTCTCGGACGGCGGGCATTTGCTTTTTCCCCCTTGGTTCAGTTTGTTTCTTATACTATACGCCGGATTTCCCCGTTCCGCAAGGGGAAAATGAAATTTGCGGAGGAGAATCCGCACTCCGGCGGTTCAGCGGAGCGTTTCCAGAAGCCCGGGGAGACGGTCGATTCCGGAAAGACGCCAGTCCGCCGCGGAAAAATCGCCGCAGAGACTGATTCCGCGCGGAATGGCGGCAACCCGGATTCCCGCGCGGACCGCGGAAAGAACCCCGCGTTCGGAATCCTCCACGGCGATGGCCTCCTCCGCGGAGATTCCTGCCCGGAGAAGTGCGGTCCGATAGGGTTCCGGATCGGGTTTGTGACGGACAAAATCCTGATCTCCGACCACAAAATCAAAAAACGGACGCAGTCCGCTTGCATCATGAATCGTCCGGAAGTGCATCTCCTGACAGCAGGTCACCACCCCGATCCTGTAACGTCCGTGCAGTTCCCGCAGGATGTCCGGAACGCCCGGAATCACCAGCGACGCCCCGCGTTCCAGAAGCATCCGGTCGTAAAGAAGATTGCGCCTTCTGCGCGCTTCTTCCGCGGTCTCGGGCGTGTATCCGAGCGAGACGATGATATCCGCCAGACTCATTCCGCGGGAAAGACTCATCTGCGAGAATTCGTCTTCATCCAGCTCCGCGCCGAACTCCTTCAGCATCTCCCGGTTGGCTTTATAGAAGATGCCCTCCGTATCGACCAGAACGCCGTCGTTGTCGAACAGGATTGCGGAGATCATGAAGGCTCCCCGCGCGGTTTTCCGATGAACTCCCGCCGGTATTCCAGAGGAGAGGTCAGAAACTTCTCCTTGAACAGACGCGAGAAGTAGAAGGCGTTGTCGATGCCGACCCGTTCCGCAATTTCCGCCACGGACTCCCGCGTGGAAATCAGCAGATTCGCCGCATACTGGAGACGGCACTGAATCAGGAACTGGCGCGGCGGCAGTTTGGCGATCTCCTTGAAGAGTCTGCGGAAATGGGTTTCCGTAATGCTGCACTCCTCCGCCTCTCTGGCGAAGTCCCACTCCTCTTCGGGATGGCGGCGGATCCGGTCGATCAGAGAGATGAAGAAACTCTCCTGAAACGGCGGCAGTTTTTTCTCCTCCTGGCTCGATTCATACATCTGCAGGAGGAGATCCTCGTACAGCAGGATCGCCCGGGGAGAGATCGGCCCCGGCTGACGGAAAAGCGCCTGAATCGCCAGAATCGTCCGGAGAAATTTTTCCGGATTGTGAATCGGGATCAGCGGCGGATCGCGGTGCAGATTCATCAATCCGCTCCGGATGTAGGTTTCCAGGCGCGATCCGAACGAACAGATGAAGTTGTGATGGCGCGCCTTCCCGTCCGCCGATCCGTAGGCGAAGCGGGTTCCCGGATAGGTTAAGAACGCGTGCGGCCCCTCCGCGACATATTCCTTCTCCCCGTTGATCCGGAGACGCAGCGAGCCCGCGTGGTTGTACT
Source organism: uncultured bacterium (assembly GCA_949297765.1). Taxonomy (GTDB): domain Bacteria; phylum Verrucomicrobiota; class Lentisphaeria; order Victivallales; family UBA1829; genus UBA1829. The sequence continues at coordinate 13,293 of CASFTV010000030.1, forward strand.
GAATCCCGTAGTAGACCGGGGTGTTCTCGATCCACACCGTATGGTTCGGGATGCTCCCGATGATGCTGATGTAGTGACCTGCGAAAAACTCCATGCCCGATGTTCGTTTCGTGTAGATGTTCGTTTGTTTTCTCTATTCCGTTTTTCTCCGGAAAAGATTATAATATGCATATTCGGTATAAGATATTTCCCGTCTGGAAAAAATCAAGGAGGAAAACAGATGAAACAGTTGAAAATCGGCTACATGGCTCTTTCGAAGGCCAGCTGGAGAACCCCGAAGATTGATGCGATCGTTGCGGCAACCGCGGAAAATCTGAAGAAACTCCCGTTCGAATTCGTCGTTCCGGAGTCGCTGGTGACAACCGAGTCGGAGATCATCCGGATCAGCGAACAGTTCCAGCGCGAAGGCGTGGATGCGGTGGTGATGCACTTTGTGACCTTTCCCGCAGGCGCACTGATCCCGGCCGCCGGAACCCGTCTGAATGTCCCCATCGTTCTGCTGGCGAATCCGGAAAAACCGGGCGAAGGGAAAATGTGGGAGCAGAACTCGTTCTGCGGAGCCAATCTCGGAGGATTCGTCATGAACCGTCTCCGGAAACGGTATGCGTTTGTCCGCGCGCTGCCGGAGAACACGGCGGAGGCCGTCGCGCCGTTCCTGAGAGTGGTCCGCTGCATCGCGGAAATGAAGGAACTCCGGATCGGTCTGGCCGGCGGACGGGTCCCAGGATTCTACACCTCCAATTTCGACGAGATGAAGCTCCGGCGTGAGTTCGGAACCTCGGTCGAGGTGATGGAACTGCTGGAAATCGTGAATGCGGCGGAGCATCTTCCCGCGGAGCGTCTGGAGGCAGCGCGGGAGATTGTCCGGAAATCCTCCTCGTCCGCCTGCTGTGTCGGGGAGGGGGATCTGGAGCTTGCGGCGAAAATGCTCGGCGGATTCCTCGCTCTGGCGGAAAAGTATTCGCTGGATTCGTTCGCGGTCCGCTGCTGGCCGGAATTTTCGGATATTTTCGGCATCGCCCCGTGCGCGGTTCTCGGCATGCTCAGCGACAACGGATTCCCGACCAGCTGTGAAGGCGACGTCCCCGGCGCGGTGACAATGATGATCCTCCAGAAGCTCGCCGGCGGAGGAATTCCGTTCTTTGTTGACCTGATCTCCTATGACGAGGAGGCGAACACCGGCGTGATCTGGCACTGCGGCGCCGCACCGGTCTCTCTCTGCCGGAAGTTCGAGGAGACCCAGTACCGCCTGCACATGCGGGTCGACGGCGGCGACAAAAAAGGCGTCACGAACGACTTCTCCCTCAAAGCCGGACGGATCACGATCGCCAAGCTGGATCAGGATGTCGACGGCAACTACCGCATGCTCATCGCTCCCGGAACGGCGCTCGACACCGAGCCCTTCCTCCGCGGAAATCCGCTGACGGTCCGTTTCGATGATTCCGTACCGAAACTGATCCGCACCATTCTGCGGGAGGGCTTCGAACACCACTATTCCGTGATCCACGCGGATGTGAAGGAGGAGCTTCTCCAGCTCTGCGAATGGATGCACATCCGTCCCCTCATGGCGGAGTGACTCCGGAGAATGAACGGGAAGGCTGTTCGGAAGCGGATGGCCTTCCCGCGTCCCGCTCTCCCGGCGAATGAGGAAGATCCTCGGAAAATTATCTCTTTTTTCCGGAAAAATGCCTTGAAATCTTGCTGAAACGCTGTAACATTTACCGTATTGATGAAAACAGACATCAAAGAAAGGTTTTTGTTATGAACGGCAGAACAATCGGCGGAGCCGTCATCGGCTACGGCGGAATGGGGCATTTTCACGGGGAAAAAATGAGAACGGTCGACGGAATCCGGCTGGTCGGCGTCTACGACATTGATCCGGAACGCTGCAGATTCGCGGAGAAGGAGGGGATCCACGCCTATGCTTCCCGCGCGGAACTGCTCGCCGATCCGGAAATTGATCTGGTCGTGGTCGCGACCCCGAACGACGTTCACAGGGAAATTGCACTGGATGCGTTCGCGGCGGGGAAGAATGTCATCTCCGAAAAACCGGTCGCCATGGACTCCGCGGAAGTGGAGGAGATGATCGCCGCGGCAAACCGCGCAGGAAAATTGTTCACCGTCCACCAGAACCGCCGCTGGGATGAGGATTATCTGACCATCAAGAAAATGGTGGATACCTGCGAACTCGGAAACGTGTTCCGCATCGAATCCCGCGTCATGGGATCGCGCGGAATCCCGTCCGGCTGGCGCGAGGAAAAGGAGCACGGCGGCGGAATGCTGCTCGACTGGGGAGTTCATCTGCTCGACCAGATGCTCATGATGATGAGCGGAAGAAAACTCCTTTCCGTCAACGCTTCCATGACGCATATCACCAATCCCGAGTGCGACGACGGATTCACGGCATTCTGCAAATTCGAAGGCGGACTGGAATGGATCGTGGAGGTCGGAACCTGTCATTTCGTCGACGTTCCCCGCTGGTACGCGTTCGGCGACTCCGGATCCGCCGTGATCCGCAACTGGGAGTGCGACGGGGAAATCGTCAAAATCTTCAACCGCGGCGAAGACGATGTTGCTCCGATTCAGGCCGGAGCCGGAATCACCCGCACAATGGCGCCCCGCAACGAGCGGACTGTAAAGACCTTTCCCGTGGAAAAGGTCCATTCCGACTGGGCGGAATTCTACAAGAACGTGATTGCGGTTCTCAACGGAAAGGCGAAAATTGTCGTGACCCACGATCAGATCCGCGCCTGCATGAAGCTGATCGAGGCGGTGTTCGAATCCGCCCGCACGGGAAAGACCGTCGAATTCTGACGCCGCATTCCGGGGATTTTCCTTCCCCGCCGGAGAGACGCGTCCGCCACTTCTGACAGAGGTCTGCGGACGCGTCCTCTTTTTTCCGCTGTTTCCTTTTTCTGCAAACTTTCCTGAAAACTCGAAAACCCATTGAAAAAACGGGGAAGGGCGTGTATATTACCCGGTTTATAAAAACGGTACGACAACTTCTTAACCCGAGATACATCTATGCAGAACATCAGAAACATCGCCATCATCGCCCATGTCGACCACGGGAAGACCACGCTCGTTGACGAGATCATCAAACAGTCCAAGCTCTTCCGCGAAAACCAGGAGATGCACGAGTGCTTTCTTGACAACAACGACCTTGAACGGGAACGCGGAATCACGATTCTCGCCAAGAATATCAGCGTCCGCTACCGCGATACGAAGATCAATATCATCGACACCCCGGGGCACAGCGATTTCGGCGGTCAGGTCGAACGCGTTCTGAACATGGCGGACGGCGTGATCCTTCTGGTCGATTCCGCGGAAGGGCCGCTTCCGCAGACCCGTTTTGTGCTGGACAAGGCGCTGAAGCTGAAACTCAAGCCGATCGTCGTCATCAACAAGATCGACCGTCCCGATGCACGTCCGAACGAGGTTCACAACGATATCTTCGATCTCTTCATCGACCTCGGCGCGGATGACGAGCAGCTCGATTTCCCCCTTCTCTACGCCAGCGGACGGAACGGCTGGGCAACCACCGATCTGGAACACGGGAAACGCGACTCCATCCTTCCGCTGATGGACGCCATCATCGACTGCATTCCGCCACCGCCGATGAACGAAGGTCCGCTCCAGATGCAGATCACGACGCTGGATTACAACGATTATGTCGGCCGGATCGGCATCGGACGCGTTCATCGCGGCTCCCTCGACACCGCGAAGCCCATTTCCCTGGTCAAGCGGGACGGCACCGTTCTTCCGGCCTCCATCAAACAGGTCTTCACGTTTGAAGGAATCGACCGGAAGCTGACCGATCATATCGACTGCGGCGATCTCTGTGCCATTGTCGGCATCGAAGGCATCGACATCGGGGACACGATTGCCGACGCACTCGCTCCGGAAGCCATGCCGCCGATCGCCATTGACGAACCCACCATCTCCATGGTGTTCCGCGTGAACGACTCTCCGTTCTTCGGAAAGGAAGGCAAATTCATCAGCAGCCGTCACATCCGGGAGCGTCTGCTCAAGGAGGCCGAGCGCGATGTCGCGCTGCGCGTCGAAGAGCTCGGCGACGGATTCAAGGTCAGCGGCCGCGGCGTTCTCCACATCTCCATCCTGATCGAGACCATGCGCCGTGAAGGATACGAACTCACCATCACGCAGCCGCACGTCATCTACAAGGAGATCGACGGGCGGAAATGCGAGCCGATCGAAACGTTGACGGTCGATGTGCCGGACGGCGCGGCGGGAAAAGTCATCGAACTGGTCGGCGTCCGCCGCGGGGAGATGGTGAAAATGGAACAGCACCTGAGCCGTCAGCTTCTGGAATTCAAAATCCCGACGCGGGGCCTGATCGGCCTGCGCAGCAAGGTCATGACCGCCACTGCGGGAGAGGCCATCATGTCGCACCGCTTCACGGAATACGCTCCGTACCGCGGCGACATCCCCCAGCGGACCAACGGCGTTCTCATCAGCATGGGGACCGGAAAGGCGATTCCCTATGCGATCGACGGCCTCCAGCAGCGCGGAACCTTCTTCATTGATCCCGGCGTGGACACCTATGAAGGCATGATCCTCGGCGAACACTGCAAGGAGGGGGATATCGAGGTGAATGCCCAGCGCGAAAAGCATCTTTCCAACATGCGCGCGGCCGGCTCCGACCGCAATCTCAAAATCGCCCCGGCGCAGAAAATGAGTCTGGAAGAATCGCTGGAATACATCGCGGACGACGAATATGTGGAGGTCACTCCGAAAAACATCCGTCTCCGCAAGAAGCTCCTGACGGAACTGGAACGCCGGCGTCAGAGAAACGCCAGGCTCAAGGACGAATAATCGGTTCAGCAGCCCGGACCGGTTTCCCGTCCATCCGCCGAATGGAAGATCTCTCCGTCCGGCGGATTTTGTTTTTCCCGGATGCGGAAACGGTTCAGTCCTTCAGCAGCAGTTCCTGTCCAGGCATCAGTTTGCTGGAATAGATCTGGAGATATGCGTCGACTCTGCGGAGAACGGAAACGGGGATTTTTTCCGGTTCCTTTTCCCGTTTTACGAGGACGTACTGCCCTTTTCCGTCCGCCTCGGTGTGCAGAACGCGCGGCGGAACGTGAAAGACATGTTCGGAATTTCCCGTGAAGAACACCACCCGGACCGTTTCCCCGATCTGGAAGCGGTGATGTTTCCGGCTGTAGGCGGCCAGTGCGCGGTCCGGAATGGTCTCGGATACGTCCGCCGCGAGAATGTCCCCCGCCTTCAGCTGTTTGGATTTCAAGCCCTGGCGGATCATGTTTCCATACTGGATATAGAGATCGAGCGGTTCCACCCGGACTTTCTCCAGACGGGTGATGCTGGGAATGAGCTTTCCGATCGTGGAGTCCGGAATGCCGGTCAGACGCCAGACATAGGCGCCTTTCGCATCCTTCCGGACGACATTTTCCGGAACCCAGAGCGGAGCAAGAGCGGCTTTCTCCGGGATGGAGAGGACCGCTGTCAGGAAATCGAAGGTCGGGATTGTTTTTCCGTCGGGGGTGCGGAATTCGTCGGTGATTCTCGGATTGGCCACATAGCAGACCAGATTTTCCGCCGAAAGGTTCTGGCCGACAAACCATGCGGGAACGGGTTTCCCGGAGTCCCGCGGATAAACTAGAATCTGCGTGGTCTGCGGAAGCTGTTCAATCAGTTCCTGTGTGCGTTTCAGCTGGAGTTTGACCGGATCAATCATGGAAAGTTTCATGACGGGATTTCCGACATCGACCGCGGCTCCTTCCGAGCGGTAGACCTCCTCGATGACGGCGTTGAAGGGCGCCCAGATGGAGCAGGCGTCAAGGACCTGGCGCGCCCGTTCAACCGCAAGTTCGGCTTTTCGTTTGTCGATCAGCGCGGTGTCATAGAGCATCTGAGTTTCTTGGAACTGGCGTGCGCTGACCGCTTCTCTGCGGTTGAGTTTTGCGTCGCGTTCGAGGTTCAGCGTTTTTTCCTTGAGGACGGCTTTTGCCCGTTCCAGTTCCGCCTGGGCGATCCCCAGATCGCTGGTCGGGATACTGACATCCTGTCGTGCGAGCAGATCTCCCTGTTTGACAAGATCCCCTTCTTTATTGAAGACGCTGCACTGGACATACTGGCCTTCGGAAGCGACAAAGTCAAGCCTGCCTTTGCTCTCAAACGAGATGATGGCCGTTTTTGCGTATTGAATCGTTCCGGTAAAATTCTTTTTCTGCAGAATACCTTCGGTCAGTTTGAAGGTTTCGGAATCTGCCGGGAGAAGCAGCGGAAGGGCGCAAAGCACGGCAAAAAACGGATATTTCATGAAAACCCCCTTTTCTCGGAATTTGGTCTGGATGTCCCCGGGAATGGAAGAGCATCCATTGGTTTGGAAGTACGGTATCCCATCTAACTTTTTTTACAAGCACGATTTGAAAAAAAACACACTTTCCTGCGAAAAAAACTTGATATTGCGATATTCCGGATTATATTTCAGAGGCAAAAGGAACGTGATTCCTGTTGCCGCATCGCATGCGGCCCATCTTAAAAGGAGACATCAAATGGGCAATGCTTTCATGGACGATTTCATGGCGACCTTCAAACACGAAGGCCTCACTTTCGACGACATCTCTCTCGTGACCCAGTACGCGGATTTCCTGCCGAATGAGACAAGCATTGAAACCTCATTTTCCCGCAACATTCATCTGAATATTCCGTTCGTGAGCGCCGCGATGGACACGGTGACCGAAAGCGAAATGGCGATCGCAATGGCAAAACTCGGCGGAATCGGCGTGATTCACAAGAATCTCTCTCCGGAGGCACAGGCCGACGAAGTCCGCAAAGTTAAATACTACCTGAACGGATTCATCCGGACCCCGATCTCCTTCTCGCCGGAGCAGACCGTGGAAGAGATGCTCAATGTGAAGGAGGAGAAACAGTATTCGTTTTCCGGATTCCCGATCGTCGATTCCGACGGCCGGCTGGTCGGAATCGTCACGGCACGGGATGTGAAGTACCTTTCCGACTATACGCAGAAGCTGGCCGACGTCATGACCCGGAATGTGGTCACGGCTCCTCAGGGAACCGAACTGCAGACCGCATATAAGATCATGAAGGAAAACAAGATCGGAAAACTGCCGACCGTGGATGAAAACGGCCGGCTGACCGGTCTTTACAGCTTCTCCGATGTCAAGACTCTGATTCAGAACGATGCGCCCGCATACAACCGCGATCCGGAACACCGTCTCCGCGTTGCCGCCGCGGTCGGGCCGTACGATGAACGGCGTATTGAACTGCTCGCGGGTGCGGAGGTCGACGCGTTTGTGCTGGATACCGCGCACGGCCACTCCAAAGGAGTCATCGAGACGGTGAAGATGCTCAAGAACCGCTATCCGCAGATCGACGTTGTCGCAGGAAATGTTGCGACAGGCGAGGCCGGAAAAGCTCTCGCGGATGCCGGTGTGGATGCGGTCAAGGTCGGTATCGGTCCCGGTTCCATCTGCACAACCCGCGTGGTCGCCGGAGTCGGAACGCCCCAGGTTACCGCGATCTATCAGGTGCGCAAGGCGATCGGCGATGATCTGCCGCTGATCGCGGACGGCGGAATCAAACAGTCCGGCGATGTGGCCAAAGCGTTTGCCGTCGGCGCCTCCTCGGTCATGATGGGATCCGTCCTTGCCGCAACGCTGGAAAGCCCCGGCGAGAAGATCATTCATCACGGCCGCCGCTATGTGCTCTACCGCGGAATGGGAAGTCTTGAGGCGATGAAGAAGAACAAGGGCAGCCGTGAACGCTACGGCCAGACCGATGTGGACAACAGCAAACTTCTGGTTCCCCAGGGCGTCGAAGGAATGGTTCCCTACCGCGGCGCGCTCTGGGAAGTGATCCATCAGTTTGCCGGAGGCCTCCGCTACTCGCTCGGATACTGCGGAACGAAAACCGTGGCGGAACTCCGTCAGCGCGCAAAAGTGATCCGTGTCAGCTCCTCCGGTCTGAAGGAAGCGCATCCGCATGACATCATCATGTCCAAGGATGCTCCGAACTACATGTCGGAAAACTGATTTGTCTGTGACAGAAACGAGAGGGTAGGCGATGAATAAGAAATCAATCCTTTGCATCGGAGCCGGGTATGTCGGCGGCCCGACCATGGCGATGATCGCGGCAAAATGTCCCGACTATACCGTGACCGTGGCGGATATCAACGAGCAGCGCATTGCCGGATGGAATTCGGAATCCCTGCCGATCTACGAGCCGGGACTGATGGATGTCGTGAAAAAGGGCCGCGGGAAAAATCTGTTTTTCACGACCGATGTGATCCAGGGAATCAAAGACGCCTACATCATTTTCGTCAGTGTGAATACGCCGACAAAGACCTTCGGAGCCGGAGCCGGAAAGGCCGCCGATCTTCAATACTGGGAAAAATGCGCGCGCCTGATCGCGGAACATGCGGATTCCTCAAAAATCGTCGTGGAAAAAAGCACGCTGCCTGTCCGGGCGGCGGAGGCGATTCACCGGATTCTCCAGTCGAATCCGCGCGGGATTGAGTTTCACGTTCTCTCGAATCCGGAGTTTCTGGCGGAAGGGACGGCGATCCGGGATCTGGAGTTCCCGGACCGCGTGCTGATCGGCTCCATGACGGTTCCCGACAGCCATGAGGCTATGCAGGCTCTGGTGGAGCTGTATGCCCACTGGGTGCCGCGGGAACGGATTTTTACCACGAATGTCTGGAGCAGCGAGATGTCGAAACTGGTTTCGAACGCGATGCTGGCTCAGCGGATTTCCTCGATCAACAGCATTTCGGCGCTCTGCGAGCGGACCGGAGCGGATGTGGCCGAGGTTTCCCGGGCGGTCAGCATGGATTCGCGGATCGGCTCCAAGTTCCTGCGGCCCGGGGTCGGCTTCGGCGGATCGTGTTTCAAAAAGGATATTCTGAATCTGGTTTATCTGTGCGAGCAGTACAATCTTCAGGAGGTCGCCCGATACTGGGAGCAGGTTGTGCTGATGAACGACTATCAGGAGCGCCGTTTTGCCAACCGAATTGCCAAAGCAATGTTCAATACGCTTTCCGGAAAACGGATCGCGTTGTTCGGTTTCGCGTTCAAAGCGGATACGGGGGATACACGGGAATCTCCTGCCATCTATATTTCCAAAATGCTAATCGAGGAGCATGCAAAACTCGCAATTCATGACCCGCAGGCGCTTCCGAACGCCCGTCTGGATATGAAGGGCTATGAAGACCGGATCGAATACTGCTACGATCCTTATGAAGCGGCAAAAGGTGCGCACGCAATCGCAGTCATTACCGACTGGAAGTCCTTTGCTGATCTGGATTACAAACGGATTTTCGATTCCATGGAAAAGCCGGCGTTTCTGTTCGACGGACGCAACATCCTGAATCACCGGGAGCTTTTCGAGATCGGATTTGAGGTTTATCCGCTCGGGAAGGCCGAGCTGACCCACATGACCGCCAGCATCTGACCGGCGGAACCATGTCCGTTCCGTTCTGTTTTGGAAATACCGGGATGCCGATTCTGTTTCCTCTCTGAAAATATTCTCCGGGGAAGGAGATCCGCATCCTGAGGCGGAGGGGCGGTTTCCGGGAAAATTTCCGTTTCAGCGAGTCTGGAAATTTCAGAGTCTTGATTTCTTCGGATAAGAGGGGCGTCTGTTGTTCCGATCGTGAGGTCCGCAGGGATTCGTGAGGGAAAAAAAGAAAGATTTTTCCGGAAATCGGGGATTGTCGCGGAATCGGGTCTGGAAAAATGGAATTTTTGTTGTATAGTGTCCATTTTTAGAGACAGTGCAGCGGCATTTGCTCAATCCCCGGGAAATCCGGGATCGGAACGGAGGGGATCGAATGTCCGGCCGTCGCCGGACGGTGCTGCGCATCTGCTGGACCCTAGCGATCAGGATGGAGGAGAATGAAGTGATGCAGTTTGATAAACCGGGGAGGATCTTTGAGGCGGAGCAGATTGCGTCCTCCCTCCGGAAGGTCGGGGATGCGATTCTTTCGGAATTCAAGGAGGGGACCGGGGAGCTTCTGCTTCTCGGGATTCAGCGCCGGGGAGTTCCTCTTGCCCGCCGTCTTTCCCGCTACATTGAGGAGAAGCTGGGGGTGCAGGTCCCCGTCGGGACGCTCGACATCTCCATGTACCGCGACGACATCGGAATGCGGAAAACCCTTCCGGTCATCCATGAAACCAATATTCCGGACATCAACGGGAAAACGGTGATTCTCTGCGACGACGTTCTTCAGGCGGGGCGTACAATCCGGGCGGCACTGGATGCGATCACCGATTTCGGCCGTCCGGCGATCATTCGTCTTGCGGTTCTGTTCGACCGCGGATCCCATGAGTTTCCCATTGCGGCCGACTACACGGGAATGGCGATCTCCATTCCGGACGGATTCAAGATATCCGTTCACTGGGTCGAAATCGACGGTTCCGACTTTGTCAAAATACTGGAAAAGAAGATGGGGAGATGAGCATGGATTTCAAATGGACGAAAAAAGACCTGCTGAGTCTTTATGATCTCTCCGCCGAGGAGATTCTCTGCATTCTCGATACCGCGGCGGAATTCAAGAAGGTTTCTCAGCGGAAGATCAAAAAAGTCCCCGCGCTCCGGGGAAAAACCGTGGTGAATCTGTTCATCGAACCGAGCACGAGAACCCGGACATCGTTTGAGCTCGCGGAGCAGAGGCTCTCCGCCGACATCATCAATATCAACGCGGATTCCAGCAGTCTCCGGAAAGGGGAAACTCTGCTCGACACCGTAAAAAATATCGAAGCGCTGCAGGTGGATCTGATCGTCATGCGCCATTCCGCGGCGGGGGCTCCGAATTTTCTTGCGCCGCTGGTGCGTCCCGGAATCGTCAACGCGGGCGACGGCGCTCACAGCCATCCGACTCAGGCGCTGCTGGATCTTTTCACCATTCGGGAGAAGAAGGGAACGTTCAAAGGACTCAACGTTTCGATCATCGGCGATATTCTCCACAGCCGTGTCGCCCGCAGCAATATGTGGGGATTGCTGAAGCTCGGCGCCAATGTGACGCTCGCCGGGCCTTCGACATTGACGCCGACCATGTTTGAAAAGGTCGGCGTGCGGGTCTGCCACAATATGAAGGATGCGCTGGAAGGGGCGGATGTGGTGAATCTGCTCCGGATTCAGCATGAGCGGCAGAGATCCGGATTCTTTCCGAGCGTCGGCGAATATTCGAAGGTGTTCGGCCTCAATGCGGGAACCGCGAAATCCCTGAAGCCGGATGCGCTGATCATGCATCCGGGGCCGATCAACCGCGGAGTTGAACTGGATTCCGAACTCGCCGACGGGCCGCAGTCCGTCATTCTTGAACAGGTAACCAACGGACTTGCCGTGCGCATGGCGGTCCTCTTCCTTGTCGCGGGGTGCTTGAAATGAACTATATTTTTGAAAACGCCAGAGTGATCGATCCGCTTCAGAATCTGGATGCGGTGACCGATATCGCCGTCAGCGACGGCAGAATCGCCGATCCCGCCTATGTGAAATATGCGGAACGCGTCGACCTCAAAGGAAAGGTCCTGACGCCCGGATTCGTCGATCTTCATGTTCATCTCCGCCACCCGGGGAACACTGCGGCGGAAACCATCCATACGGGAACTCTTGCGGCGGCGGCCGGCGGGTTCACGTCGATTGTCGCAATGCCGAACACATCGCCCTGCGCCGACAACCCCGGAACCATCCATTTCGTGCTGACCCACGCGGAGCATGAAGGCGTGGTGAAAGTGCTGCCCTGCGGCGCGATGACAAAGAATCTCGAAGGCAAGGAGATGTCGGCGATCGGATCGCTCGCGGCGGCGGGGGCGGTCGCACTGTCGGACGACGGCCGATGCGTGCAGGATCACCAGCTCATGCGCCACATCGTCCACTATTCCAAGACCTTCAATCTGCCCATTCTCGATCACTGCGGAGACACTCTTCTGGAGGCCGAAGGCGTGATGAACGAAGGACAGTGGTCGGTCCTGCTCGGAATGAAGGGCATGCCCGGCGCGGCGGAGGAGCTGATGATCTATCGGGACATCATCCTGGCCCGTCTGACCGGCTGGAAGATTCACATGCAGCACGTCAGCGCCCGGGAGAGCGTCAAGATTCTCCGCCAGGCCCGAGCCGAAGGAATCCGTGTCTCCGGAGAGGCAACTCCCCACCATATCGCTCTGACCGATGTGGAGATCAAACGGTTCGATTCCAATTACAAGATGAATCCGCCTCTCCGCTCCGAAGAGGACCGGCAGGCGATTCTCGAAGGCCTTGCAGACGATACCCTGACCGTGATCGCAACCGATCACGCGCCGCATACCATGACCGCAAAAATGGTTGAATTCGACTACGCTCCGTTCGGCATCATCGGACTGGAAACCGCGTTCCCGGTCTGCTGCACGGAACTCTATCACAAGCAGGTTCTCTCTCTGCCGCATCTGATCTCCAAATTCACGAAAGGCCCCGCGGAGGTGCTGGGGCTGGACATCGGAAATCTGAAGATCGGAAATCCTGCCGACATCACAATTCTTGACATTGATGCGGAGCATGTGATTGATCCCTCCACGTTCCGCTCCAAATCGCGCAATACGCCGTTCGGCGGCTATCGGGCGAAGGGACGCGTTGTCGGAACGCTCGTCAACGGAAAATTTGTCCACAAAACTTTTTAAGGAATCGGAAGAATGAATACGGAAAACTGGAAACTGGAAACGATCGCCGTTCAGGCCGGATACGAACCCGAAAACGGAGGGCCGCGCGTACAGCCGATCGTGCAGAGTACAACGTACAAATATGACGACGCGCAGAGCGTGGCCGATCTGTTCGACCTGAAACGCCCCGGATTCTTCTATACGCGTCTGGCGAATCCGACCGTGGACTGCTTCGAACGGAAAATCGCCGCTCTGGAAGGCGGTGTGATGGCGGTGGCGACAAGCTCCGGCCAGAACGCAAATGCGCTAGCCCTGATGAACATCGCCCGCTGCGGAGATCATGTTCTTGCAGTGTCGAGTCTGTACGGCGGGACGGTGTCGCTGTTCAGCAACACGCTCAAGAAGACGGGGCTGAATATATCGTTCATCTCTCCCAAGGCGACGGAAGAGGAGCTGGAGGCGGCGATCCGTCCCGGGACGAAGGCGATTTTCGCGGAAATGCTGGCGAATCCCGCGCTGATTGTTTTCGATGTGGAAAAGTTCGCCCGCGTCGCCCATCGGCACGGACTTCCGCTGATCGTGGACAACACCTTCCCCACCCCGATCCTCTGCCGTCCGTTTGATTTCGGAGCGGATATCGTCACCCACTCCACGACAAAATATATCGACGGGCATGCGACCAGTGTCGGCGGAATCATTGTGGAAAAAGGCGGATTCGACTGGAAAAACGGAAACTTCCCTGAGTTTGTCGATCCGGACGAAAGCTATCACGGAACGGTGTACACCCGCGACTTCCCCGCCGCGCCGTATTCGGTGAAACTGCGGGTGCAGTGGATTCGCGATCTCGGCAGCGGAATGGCTCCGTTCAATGCGTTTCTTTCGATGATGGGGGCGGAGACCCTTCATGTCCGCATGGAACGCCACTGTTCCAATGCACTGGCACTCGCGAAGCATCTGCAGAAGCATCCGAAGGTCGGCTGGGTGAACTATCCCGGACTGCCGGACAACGAAGAGTATGCGATGGCGCAGAAGTATCTGAAGGGATGCAGCGGAGTCTTCTGTTTTGGAGTGAAGGGCGGCGCTGCGGCGGGAGAGCGCGTTATGAACTCGCTGAAACTTGCGGCAATCGCGGTGCATGTCGCGGATCTGCGGACCTGCGTGCTGCATCCGGCGAGCATGACACACCGTCAGCTCAGCGAGGCGGAACAGCTCGCGGCCGGTGTTTCGCCGGACCTGATCCGCGTATCGGTCGGTCTGGAGCATATCGACGACATTATCGCGGATTTCGATCAGGCGCTCGCAAACGTCTGACCATGCGGGGGGAGGGGAGAGGGCCGTCCTCTCCCCGGAATCGGAATCTGAGTCCGTCTACCGGTAGCGGGAGTACTGTTTCCGGTAATCGGCCGGAGTCGTGAGCGTGGCGGTTTTGAACTGGCGGTAGAAGACCTCCAGCGATTCAAATCCGCATTCGGCGGCGATTTCCTTGATCGAAAAATTTTCTCCGGCAAGCAGCCGCTTTGCCATATTCAGGCGCAGTTTAAGCAGATATTGATGCGGACTTGTCCGCAGCTCCTCCTTGAAGAGTTTGAAGAGATAGGGCCGGCTGATGCCGGCGGCGTTTGCCACATCATCCGGCGTGATTCCGGTGAAGAAGTGTTCGTCGAGATAGTTGACCGCTCTTCGCAGGGCTTCCGGGCGGATCTCCTCCGGATGGGGGGCCGGATTGCTGGCCTGCCAGTGGAGAACGGCGTAACAGTAGGCGGCGAGAGAGAGGGGATCGCCTTCGCCGGAATGAAATGCCTGAAAGGTCTCGGAGCAGAAGCGGTCGAGGGTTTCCGGCTCGTTCCAGACGGAGACCCGGGGAACCGTGCGCGTCGGCGGCCGCGTTTCAAAATGGAAGACCTGGCAGCGGTAAGGATCGCCGGGAAGGGTCTCCCAGATGGTTTTTTCCCGGGAAACATGCCAGAAGATCGCTCCCTTTCCGAATTTTTTCCGTTCCCCGTTGACCTCGAAGAAGATGGTTCCGCCGGTCAGAAGTTCGATACATTCCGTATTGAACGGAATGGGGACGGGAATGACTTTCCCGGTGTTCGGTGCAGCATAGCGGCTGATCGTCTTCAATTTTATGACATGGTTGAACATCTTTTTTTTCTGTTTTTATATTTTTCGTCAAAAGAAGATATCTTTTGTCAATTTGCAACCGCTCAAAAAGGCGGTATAATAAACAAAGGGTACAATACTTTCCGTTAAAAAGAAGTCAAGAAAAAACAGAAGAAAAACAAAAAAAAAGGAACAGTTGCCATGCTTCCACTTGGAGTCCAGCTTTACTCGCTCAGAACGCTCGCCCAAAAAGATTTTCATGCCGTTTTGAAGAAGGTCGCCGACATCGGTTACAAACTGGTGGAACCAGCGGGATTCTGGGACATCAAACCGTCCGAATTCAAGAAGATTCTGGACGATCTGGGACTGGGGATTATCTCCTCGCATTCGCCGTGGGCGCGTTCGAAAGGAAATCTCGGTGAGTCGATGGAGATTGCATCGATTCTCGGCCTGGACAAGATCGTCTGCGGCTACGGCGCTCCCGATTTTCAGGATATGGACGCGATCAAGCGGACCGCCGACAACACCAATATGATGCAGGAAAACCTTGCGAAGAACGGATTCACGCTCTTCCAGCACAACCATGACTTCGAGTTCCAGCGCATCGACGGCAAACTCAAATATGAGATCTATCGTGAACTCTGCCCGAACGTGAAATATGAGATCGACTGTTTCTGGTCCACGAACCTTGGCACCGAGGATCCGGTCAAAATGCTCGACCTCTTTGCAAAAGACACGATTCTGCTCCACATGAAAGACGGTGTCGCGTCTCAGAAAGTGGACGGCAACAAGATGGTCAACGGCATTCTCGAACGCCACGTTGAACTGATGCCGCTCGGAACGGGAACTCTGCCGATCCGCGACCTGATCGCCCATGCGCCCGCACAGACTCAGGCGGTGATCGTTGAACTGGATTACTGCAATACGGAAATGGTTTCCGCGATTGAGCAGAGCTACAAGTTCATGGTGGAAAACGGTCTTGCGGCCGGCAACAAATAACAGGATTTGAATGGAAATGAAAACGACAAAGGTCGGTATTGTCGGATGCGGAATGATTTCCGACACCTATTTCAAGGCGTCGCAGAAATTCCGCAATCTTGAAGTGATCGCGTGCTCGGATATCATTCCGGAGCGTTCCGCGAAGAAACATGAACTCTACGGCGTGGCGAATGTCACGAACGAGGAGCTGTTCGCCAATCCGGAAATCGAGGTCGTGATCAATCTGACGCCGCCGCAGGTCCACTCCAAAATCGCGATCGACACGCTCAACGCAGGAAAACATGCGTATTCCGAAAAGCCGTTCGGCGTGGATTTCGAGGATGCGCAGAAGGTGATCCGTCTGGCGAAGGAGAAAGGACTGCGCGTCGGCTGCGCTCCGGATACCTATCTCGGCGGCGGACAGCAGACTGCACGAAAACTCCTGGATGACGGCTGGATCGGCAAACCGCTTTCCGGAACCGCGATCGTCGCCGGCCGCGGACCGGAAAAATGGGGTCAGGCTCCGTTCTTCTACGACTACGGCGCAGGTCCGATGCTTGATCTCGGTCCGTATTACTGCACCGCGCTTGTCAACCTGCTCGGCCCCGCGAAGAGCGTGACCGCGGTTACAACCAAGGGATTCGAATACCGGACTCTGGGGGCGGAGGTTTCCGAAACCTACAAGGATCAGTACAAGCCGTTCGACCGCTATCCGGTCAATGTCACCACCCATCTGACGGGCGTGATCGAGTTCCAGTGCGGCGCGGTCATCACGATGATCGCCAGCTTCGACGTCTACAAAAACGGACATGCTCCGATTGAAATCTACGGGAGCGAAGGCTCCATGCAGGTTCCCGATCCGAACACGTTTGGCGGACCGGTCAAACTGTTCCGCCGCGAGTGGGGATATGTCTATGAGCACAATCCGGAATGGAAGGAGATGCCGCTTGCATTCGGCTATACGGAAAACAGCCGTTCCTTCGGCGCGGCCGACATGGCGATGGCGCTGAAGAACAACCGTCCGCACCGCTGCAGCGGAGAGCTTGCAAACCATGTTCTGGAGATCATGCTCTCCTTCGACAAATCCAGCAAGCTCGGCCAGAAGGTGATGCTGACGACCACCTGCGAGCGTCCTGCGGCGCTGCCTCTCGGCCTCGAACCCGGAGATATTCCGGAATAAGAGATCGGTTTTTCCGGTCAGGAAAAAAAGATCGTCTCCGGCTCCCGTGCATGTTTTGTGCGCGGGAGCCGTTTTTCTTTCCGGGAAAGATGGGTTAGAGAAGTTCTTCGGGCAGAAAGGTCTTTTCGCGCGTCAGGCGGTACCGTTTCCGGTAGTCGCGCGGAGAGAGACCGAGATGTTTTTTGAAAAACCGTGAAAAGTAAAATTCGTTGCAGAATCGGAGTTCCAGCGCGATTTCGCGGATGGTGCTGTCCGTCCCCGAGAGAAGGCGGACGGCCCGGGAGACGAGCAGACGGTTGAAAAACTGTTTCGGCGGCTGACCGGTATCCCGGATGAAATTCTTGATGAAGGTTTCCTTGTTCATGCGCAGTTCATCCGCCATCCGTCCGACATCGATTCCCGCGTGACAGTTGCGGAGGAGAAACTGGAACAGCGGTTCGTAGCGGGCGTAGGAGGGGAGGACGGTTTTTCCCAGTTCCGGGGAGGTGTCCAGAGCGCGGATGACCGCGTCCCAGCAGAGCAGACGCAGATTGGCGGTCAGACGCAGCCGGTCCGGTTTTTCCGTCATGCGGCGGATCCGCCGGATGCGGTCCGGATTCACTTCATGCCACAGCCGTTTCTTTTGTGCCAGAAGGTCGATTCCGCAATAGAGTTCCAGAGAAAAATGGATGGAGAGAAGGTGCATGGTGTCGTTCTGGTTATGGATCAGTTCGTGGAACGCGGGAACGAGGACCGCGGTGCCGGCTGTCAGGCGGATGGTCTCCTCCGCATCCTGAAATGACGATTCGCCGTCGCTGTCCAGAATGCAGATCAGACGGTCGTGCGGAAGGGAGCTTTTCCACTTGCCCGGATCGAATCCATAGAAAAACTCGTGAAACCGGAGCCCGAGCTGATTGCAGAACGGCTGGATTCCATATTCCCGAAAGTGACTCAGCGTCATGTTGAAAAATCCTTGTTTTTTCAGGGAAATATATCCGCTGTCTTCCGAAATACAATCCGGAAATACTTGAAAAGATATGTTTTTTTCTTTTTTGTGCATTCTATATTTTTGAAAAGAGTGTATTATAAAAAGAGAAAACGATACGCCGATCTCCCGAATGACATGTCTTCTCCGTCGAAGTTCGCGGGAGAGCGGAGGGCGTCCGGAATCAGAAGAAGGAGATTTTGCCATGACGCATTGCTTTGAAGAGGTCCGGAAATCATTGGAGACGCAATACCAGCATCCATGCATTGATCCTGAAAGCGGGAGTGACGCTCAGGAGGTGAAGCGCCGGGTGCTCGAATGGTATGAGACGCACAGGGAAGAGCCGCTGATTGCGGTCCGGGCGGAACTCCTCTCGATCATTCTGCGCGAGGCCCGGATCGGTCTGGATCCCGCGGACTGTTTTGCCGATCATATCGAATGCGGCGGAACTCTGATCGAGCTTCGTTACCGGATCTCGGAAAAGGTCCGTGCAACGATGCCGGCCGAACTCCTCCGGGTGGTTGATGCATATACGGCGTGCGGCGCGTTTGTTTCCTGGCTCGACACCAGCCACACATCGCCCGACTGGGAGAGCCTTCTGACGCTCGGCGCGTCCGGCTTGCGGGATCGTGCGCTCGACGCTCTGAAATCGGCGGAAACGGAGGAGGAACGGCTTTTCTGCCGATCCGTTGTTCGCGTGTTCGATTCGTTCCGCGTTCTGCTCCTGCGGTTCGCGGCTCTGGCGGAACGTCGAAACGCCGGAGAGATCGCAACGATATTCCGCGCCCTTGCTGACCGGCCGCCGGAAACCCTGCGGGAAGCGCTCCAGCTGGCTTTGATTTACGATACCTGTCAGGAAATTGAAGGGGAGCCGGTCCGCTCGCAGGGAATCTTTGACCGTCTCTTCCTCCGTTTTTACCGTCATGATCTTGAGGCCGGAATCCTGAGCCGGGAGAAGGCGAAGGAGATGCTGAAGTTCTTCTGGACAAAGTTTTATGCCCAGATGCATCCGAACGGAAAGAATTTCTGCTTCGGCGGTCTTGCCGCACCCGGCGTTGACGGATGCAATGAACTGACGGAACTCTGTTTTGAAATCCACCGGGAATTGAACCGGATCAATCCGAAACTTTCCTTCCGCGTGCACAAAAAAACACCGGACGGAATCCTGCGCAAGGTCGCGGACTGTGTTCGAACCGGCAGAACGGCCATTGTGTTCAGCAACGACGATGTCGCATTCGAGATGTTCCGCCGGCGCGGAAAAGAGGAGAAAGATCTGTTCAACTACACGCTGATCGGCTGTTACGAACCGGCAATTGCAGGCCGGGAAATGTGCTGTTCGATGTCCGCCTGGGGAAGTCTGGTCAAACCTCTGGAGGCGGTCTTCAACAACGGCTGCGCATTCACCGGCGAGCGGATCGGTCCCGAATGCGCCCTGCCTTCGAACGCGGAGGAATTCGAGACGGAGTATCTGCGGCAGCTCGGCTGGATGCTGGAACAGACAATGGAACATACAAAGGAGTTTGAACGGCTCTGGCCGCAGATCAATCCGTCGCCGCTGCTTTCCGGAACCATGACGGACTGCATGAAAAACCGCCGCGATGTTTCCGAAGCCGGAACGCGCTACAACTCCAGCGGAGTCATGTGCGCCGGACTCGGAATGGTGGTCGATTCGCTCTGTGCCGTGCGGATGCTGGTGGACGGACGGAAGCTCTGCAGTGTTGCGGAACTCGGAGAGATTCTGCGCCGGAACTGGGAGGGCGCGGAAGATTTGCGTCTGACCGCTCTGAAACGCGCTCCGAAATGGGGCAACGGCGATCCGGAAGCGGATGCGCTCGGACGACGGATCATGACGTTTGTCTCGGCACGGATCAACCGCACACCGAACGCGCGCGGCGGAACGTTTCAGACGGGCGAATGGTCGATCGACCACAATTTCACCTTCGGAAAGAAAACCGCCGCGACTCCGGACGGACGCCGGGCGGGCGATCCGCTTTCGCGGAATACGGGCGCATCCATCGGCCAGGAGAAACACGGTGTGACCGCGCTGATCCGGTCGGCCGCCGCGCTCGACCAGGCGGAGTTTCCCGACGGAGCGGTTCTTGATGTGATGCTCCATCCCAGTTCGGTCTCCTCTTCCGGGGGGGCGGATGTGATCGCGGGCCTTGTCCGATCTTACTTTGCCGCCGGCGGACTCATGATCCAGTTCAATATTCTGAATGCGGAGGATCTGAAAAAGGCGCAGAAGGAGCCCGGAAAGTATGACGATCTTCAGGTGCGTGTCTGCGGCTGGAACAGCAAATTCGTCAATCTTTCCACCGAGGAGCAGAACGCGTTCATTCTTCAGGCGGAGGACCGGCAATGACGTCGCGCGCACGGATCGTTGATGTGAAACATTTCGCCGTTCACGACGGGCCCGGCATCCGGACGACCGTTTTTCTGAAGGGGTGTCCGCTCCGCTGTCTCTGGTGCCACAATCCGGAAAGCGTGCGGAACGAACCGGAACTGGCTCTTCTTGAGAAAAAATGTGTGAAATGCGAAGCCTGCGCGCGGGTCTGTGCGTGTCATCGGATCGAAAACGGGGTTCATCTGCTGGACCGCGACCGGTGTGTCGCGTGCGGAAGGTGTGTGGAGGCGTGCCTGTTCGATGCTCTGGTCCTCTACGGCCGCATGGTCTCGCCGGAAGATCTGTGCGGAGAACTGCTTGCCGACCGCCTTTTCTATGAGCAGACCGGCGGAGGCGTGACTCTTTCCGGCGGCGAACCTCTGCTCCATCCGGGCTTCTGCGCGGAATTGTTCGGCCTTCTTCGCGCGGAGGGAGTCTCCTGTGCGCTGGACACCTGCGGCGAGGTCCCGTGGAGTGCATTTGAAACCGTACTTCCCGTAACCGATCTCTTCCTTTACGACCTGAAGCAGATGGATCCCGGCAAACACAAGCGCTGCACCGGCGTTTCCAATGAACGGATTCTGGAGAATCTGCGCCGCCTTTCCGGGACAGGCAAGCCGATCGAGATCCGCATGCCGCTGGTTCCCGGATACAATGATGCGGATTCCGATCTCGAGGCGGCGGGACGCTTCCTTGCCGAATTGAATCATCTCTGCGGAGTACGTCTTCTGCCGTATCATTCCCTTGCGCGGTCCAAATATCGTTCGGTGGGGCATGCCGATACCATGCCGGAAGCGGAGTCTCCGTCTGCGGAGAATCTCACGCGCGCGGCGGAGATCCTGCGCAGGAACGGTGCGCCGGTTCTGATGTGAGAAATCACATTCCGGATCCGGATTTTTCCGGAAGTTCTTCTCCGACTTCCCACCGTTCCTTCAGCGAGAGCTGTTCTCCCGGAGCAAGCGGAACGCATCTGCCCAGCACCTCCGCTTCCGTGAAGCGCGGAGAACGATAAAATTTCAGACAGCGTGCTGTTTCCGCGTGAATCGTGAAGACGCTTCCGTCGCGGCAGAGAACGGCGATCCGGACTCTGCCCTCTGCCGGGATTTCCCGTTCCGGACGCAGGGAGTTCGGAAAAAGCGGAAAAACCTTCCCTTCCGCATCGGAAATCCGGAAGAATCGGATTACCCGCGTGTCGATGCGGGTCAGACTCCATACGCCGAGTTTCCGGGAAAACGAGGAGAGATTGCGGATGGTGTTGGTGATTTCGACGGCGTCCGGCAGAATCTGGATGCGGTATTCCGCGGAGATCTCATGCACCCGGCTTTCCCCCGATCGCAGAACAACGATTCCTTCTTCGGGAAATTCAACGGTATAAGGCATGGTTTCCAGAACAGGATCGTCCGGCAGAAGTGCGGGGGGCGGAAGAAGACGCAGGAAATGTCCTGAAGTGCAGTCCGGGAAAGCGCCCCGGATCTTTTTTCCCTCCGCCGGAAACGGTTTTTCCGGGGCCAGCAGATTCGTTCCGCCGGGACGGGAAAGATGAAGAATCCTGCCTCCGTTTTCCGGAGCGAGAATCAATTCCATCGTCCGGTTCCGGATTCGGTAGGCCGTGGTTTCTCCGAAGCGGATTTTCCGAAGGGAGACCGTCTCCCATGACGGGGGATCCGGCGTGTGCGGAGCCGACGGCGTCCGCCGGGCATTTTCCACGAGAATGCGGTTCAACGCCTCACCTTTTGCGGTCCGGAAAACGGGATTTCCGAGCGCGGTCCGGCAGCGATGGGAGGTTCGTCCGCCGGAGGCCTTCGCCTGAATTTCAAAATGGCGGACTCCGCGCAGATCAATGCGGACCGGATACGGGGCCTCGCCGAGAGCGCATTTTTTCCGGAAAACCTCTTTGAAATCGGCGAGACATCGGAACGTTACCTCCGGCGGAGGGTCGCCCGGCCGGATGAGATCGTTTTCATGATCGTTCGCTTCCACGCCGATTTCCGCAGAGAAGGCATCCGCAAGTCCGTCGAGGCGGTAAACACAGCTGAACGGGGTGTGTCCGCAGAGTCCTTCCGGAAATTCCACGGATCCGATCCGGATGGTTCCGCCCGAGAGATTCCGGTTCCGGAGAGGGAGCGACGGTCCGTTCCACGTCCAGAACGCGGCCGCGTCGGTTGCCGGAATCTCCGTCAGGGAAAGTTCGGCGGCGGAGGAGAGAAGGAATAGACCGCCGCCAAGCAGTCCGGAAAGAAGATGTTTCATTGCTCCTCAAACTTGAAATTGCGGATTTCAAACCAGCCTTTCTGCCTCCATTTCAGCAGGGAGATGGTGATTGTCTCATTTTGCGGAATGACTTCCAGAGAGATGTTCTTCCATTGGGTGTTCAGCGGAGTGTTCATGAAATTGCGTCGTTTCGGATCGTTGAAGTAGCCGATCAGCGTTCCGGTGCCGCGAGCCTGAAAACTGAGGCGGCATCGGTTTCCTTTCCGGATGGGGAGTCTGGCGGTGGAGATGGTCGTGTAGTATCCGGGATCGGAACATTCCACCCGGAGGAGAGCATCGGCGGGGATGCTGAAAAGAGAGACATGTTTCTCCGTCATGGTCTCGAATTTCGCCTCTCCGGGTGAAATTTTGAGGGTTCCCCGGCCGAAAAGCGACGAGAAAACCGAAGTGTTGAACACCTTTTTCTCCACTTTTTTCCGGATGAATCCTTTGGGCGATCCATCGGGATTCCGGCGGATTCTGTGATAGAAAACTCCGCTTTCCGGCGTGGCAAGCAGAATCGTTTCTCCGGCGATTCCCGCGACGGCATTGAAGGAACGGCCAGGCTGTTTTCCTTCGAAATCGTAGAAGTACCAGGTTTTTCCGCCGTCCTCGGTCAGATAGAGTCCGTCGCTGGCGGAGACGGTGAAGCGACCTTTCCGCTCCCGGTCGAAGAAGAGCCGTCCTGCTCCGCCGGGAAAATTCTCCATGGTTTTCCAGGTGCGGCCGTCATCGTCGCTGAACAGAAGTCCGGAATGTTTTGCGGAGAGGTAGAGACGGCTGGAGAAGGGGTCGGCCTGCAGATCCGCGAGTCCCCACGGACACGACTCATCGCTTCGGACCGTTTCCCAGCGTCCGCTCTCCTTGTCCCAGCGGCAGACCCGGTTGTAGACAATGCTCATGCAGACCGGTGTTCCCGCCTTTGAAACGGCGAGTTCATAGCCGCAGACATTGGTGTTTTCAAAGAATCCTTTTCCCTTGTGATGGGTCAGATCCGGCAGTCCTTCGCTCATCCGGGACCATGTTTCGCCGGCATTCCGGCTCACATAGACTCCGCCGCCTTTTCCGTTTGCGAATTCATTTGAAACGGCAAGATAGATCGTTTCCGCATGGGACGGGTCCACCGCAAGGGAGCCCCGGACATAATGATTCCGCTTGTTCGGAAGACCTTTCTGCGCAGGGAATTTCCATGTTTTTCCTCCGTCCCGGGAGACCGTGACCTGGGATGCGCGCGGACCGCTTGTGTAGATGATTTTCGGATTGGAGGGGGCAACCTGGAAGAACTGCCGCTCATAGCCGAATCCCGGATAAGAGGAAAAGGTTTTTCCGCCGTCCCGCGTGATGTACCAGCTGTGGTCCATCAGCGTGACGAGAAAATCCTGCGTTCCCGGAAAGACAAACACGCTTTTCATCACAACCTGTGACATGCCGGTGCTGGTGCAGACCCATGTTTTTCCCGCATCGAAGGTCTGCATGACGTTGTAGTAATCCGTTGCATACCAGTGATCTGGATTGTTCGGGTCGACAGTGATGGATCCCGTTGCCTTGAACACATGTTTGTCGATCTGATGAGCGCCGAGGTAGTCGCGGGGATCCGTCTTCCGAATCTCAATCTGTTTCCATGTATCGCTTCCGCGGTCCAGACGGTAGAAATCCTTCAGCGTGCTGGCGACGACGAGAAAATCCTTCCCCGCTCCGAGCGCCATGTAGATGTTTTTGTTGCAGTAGGAATCATGATATTTGACCGCTGTTTTGTTCAGGCCTTTCGAGAAGTCGTTCCATGTTTTTCCGTTGTCGGTGCTGCGTTTGACGGTTGCGCAGTTGAAGAGGCCGTAGAGTTCGCCGGGATCGGAGTTGCTCTGAACGATTTCCGTCGGGGACTCCTGCGAAAGTTTCTCCCAGGTTTTTCCGCCGTCCTCGGAACGGTAAAATCCGGGATCGAAACGGGTGTGCCAGATTCTCCATCTCGTCAGAGTCGGGGAGCAGAGATAAAGACGCTTCGGATCGGTCCGGTCGTACCGGAGGTCGGTCGGATTCAGAGAGGCCGTCCAGAGAGTGTTCCATGTCTTTCCGTTGTCGGAACTTTTCAGAACGCCGTCGTAGCCGCCGACCACAATTTCATCGGGATTCTGCGGATGGCGGTCGATGACAAATCCGGTTGCCCGGCGGATCCCGTTGTCGGTACTGATCCGTCCGGTGATCCGGAAGGTTTTCCCTCCGTCGGAGCTGGAAAGCAGATATCCTTTTCCGAACTGACGGCGGCTGATGACAGCGATGATGCTGTCTGCATTCCGGGGATCGACGGAGAGACCGCGGACCTGAAAGCCGATTCCGTTCGGGAACGCGCCGTGGAGCATGCGCCAGGTATTGCCTTTGTCATCGCTGCGGTAGAGTCCCGCCATGTCGATATAGGCGTAGCAGCGGTTCGGGTCCGAGGGGCAGAGAACGACATTCTGCACATATCCGCCGCCCCAGAAGTTGCCCGACGTCCAGTTGTTGTATGTAAAGGGAGAAGAATTCTCCCCTCCCGAAGAGATCCCTTCCTGTGCGGCCAGAAGGCCGATGCTCAAAAGTCCGATTTTCCAGTTCATCGTTCGCTCCGTGTGTTAATAAATATCTTTTGCTTTGGCAATGGCGCTGTCGAAATTCAGTGAAGTATAGGAAACGGAAGAGGACACTTTGGTTTTCGGTCCTCCCTGCCAGATGCTTTTCGCTCCCACATGCCCGTCCGCAAACAGAAATGTTCCGGTCCCGATGTGATTCGGGCCGATTTCATTGGAACCGATCAGCCAGGAATAGCAGGTGTTGAAAAAATACCCCATGTAGGAGTCCCTGAAGTGCGTTCCGGCGGAATTGAGATTCAGGTAGTCCGTTTCCGCAACAAGATAATGGGACGAGATATTCCGAATGGAGGAGAGACGTTGCGGCATCGTCGCACTTTCGGACGGAACATAGGCCATCCACGGAACGACTATGCCGTAGCTGAGGCGGTTCCAGCCGCGGTTGGAAAGAATGGTCTTGTCGGACGGACAGGTGAAAACCTTGCATTTCTGAATAAACGACCAGTAGTTTTTTCGGTCCTTGATCTTGTAAAGGTAACTTCCCCAGAGCATGTCCCAGCTGTTGCCCAGATAATCCGCCGCAGTGAAATCCGTATGGATGTAAGCCTTCGATTTGGCGGGAATCGGTGCTGTTGCAAAGCCGTCGCTGTCGGAAAGATAGTTTCCCATTCCAAGCCCCTGCTGTTTCAGATTGTTGATGCAGCTGAGCTGCGCCGCCTTGTCCCGGGCCGATTTCAGCGCCGGAAGAAGAAGTCCGGCAAGAATCGCAATGATCGCGATGACGACCAGAAGTTCTATCAGAGTAAAATTCTTTTCCGGGAAACCATTATTTTTTCTTCTCATCATGCTCTCCTTTCCGTCTTCAGACGATCGTCATTTTATAGTTGTAATCGAATTCAATGCGTTCCGGGGGAAGGGCGGGATTCTTCAGGCGCTTCCTCACCTGCGCCGCGACCTGCTGTCCGAACTCTTCAAACGGAAACGAGAACAGCATGATCGGTTCCGGCATATCCATCGGTTTAAACATGAACGTTGCCATCCGGCATTCTTCCCGGAGGTCGATCCCGTATTTGCGCAGAAGGGCGGCGATGGCATCAAAATTTTCCAGCTTCGGAGCAACCGCCTGCGGACGGTATCCGGTTTTCAGAAGTTCCTCCAGATGTTCAATTTCGTTCATGAAGAAATGTTCCTCCGGGATCTCGACACCGGCTTCCCGGAAGACGTCGCGGCAGCCCTGGAAGGTTGTTCTGTAATACCGTTCGTTCTGCGAAAAAAGGACTTTCTTCCGTCCTTCCGCAAGCAGCGCTTCTCCGAGAACGCGTCCTTTGCGGTAGCGATTCAGTTCAATGCAGGTCATTTCCGGCAGAGTCGTATCCACCACAATCACCGGGCGGTACTGCTGAATCTTTTCCAGCAGCGTTTTCTGCTGTTCATTCGGAGCAAGGCATACCAGAGCATCGCAGCTGATGCTCCGCAGTTCTTCCAACTGATCGTTTTCCCGTTCCGAGAACAGACGGATTTCCTGAATCACCGTCGGCATTTTCGCCAGTTCCATGGCAATATGCGATTTCAGGGAGAGCCTGTAGAACGGTTCATAAATAATCTTTCCATCCCCGTCCAGTATGCCGATCAGCGGCGCCTGAAACACGGTTCCTCCCATACGGGGGACCGTGAAGGTTCCGATTCCGTGACGCGTCGTTACAAATCCTTCTTTCAGAAGCAGTTTCAGTTCAAGCTGAGCGGTGCTCCGGGCAATCCCGAGCTCCCGGGCAAGATCCTTGTTCGAGGGCAGAAAAACCGATTCGCCGCCATGCTGATAGATCAGATCCATCACATAGCGGCGCACCTGCATCCGCGCACTGTCCCGTTTTTTGCTGTTCGCTGAAACCATCGTACCGGGCTTTCCGTTATTTATCGGGCCACTGATCGGGCCTCTTCTTAATTATACAATAAAACCCGGGAAATGTCAAGGGGGGGGAAAAATTTTTTTTTTGATTTCAGGCGAATGACGAAGGGTTGGAGAAGAAATGAAGAACAGGGATTTTCGGTTCTTCTGCACTTTATGTAAAAAATGGGAATGGAATATCCGGAACCCCTGTGCAGTCAAGTCCCAATCCGGCATAATCGGTCGCGATGCTCC
>CASFTV010000031.1 GCA_949297765.1 uncultured bacterium
ACTCCTGCCAGATACATCTCGATCAGGGCTTCCTCGACGCTGCTTTGCTTCGTCTTGTAACGCTCAATAATCTGCGTTTCAAATGGCAACGTTCTCAGAGACGGGGAACGTGAAGTTCCACTTCGCCCGCTTTCGTCAGGAGTTTGCGTTTATAGCTTCCGGCCCGCGTATTCTGCCGATCCGGACTGCGCTGATACCTCGAAGCCTGGCAGATCGCGTCAGCTTCCGTATTCAGGAGCGCATTCAGCGTATCCTCGACAGACTGCCGAACCAGTCCGTCAAGATGCGTCCGAATCTCTTTTTCATCGATTTTAATCGCTCCGGAGATTGCCTTTTCATTTTCTTGCGCTACATTTTCCATGGCCTGTTTTCCTTCCTTTTGAGGTTTGGTCACTATAATCAATCAGAAAACAGGTCCTTTTTCAAGTGCCCTCTCTCAAAATGTGCGCAATTTTCCGGACGTTATCCGAATTGCAGGAAAAACGGAAAAAAATTGAGAGCTTTTTCCATTCTAAATTTTCCCCGAAGAAATTAAAGCTGATAGGCATTATCCTGATTGTTTTGGGGATTCCTTGTTTGTGTCCGGCATCGGTATCTTGTTCATCGCAATTGGTATCTTTATGATCTGGCTGTCATCCAAGCCGGTTATAGATGAAGCCCAATTCGACCTGTATGCGGCGGAGGATATGGCATATATCGACACCTTGAATATTCTGGAACAATACGGCAAAGACCCATCCGAACTGGTTGCGCCGCCCTACACCATGACCGCTCCCGATTTCAACGGGGCTGGACTGGTGGAATTCGCCTGGCGCTGGGAGAGGATGGTGAAATTCGTTATTCCGTCATTGAAATCACCAAAGCTTTCATGTTCGAACATCAGTTATTGGTATTCTCCGCCAGTTGGGATTTCATAAAAGGAATTCTGATGAATGAAAAAACGCATGCATTTTTCTATAAAGACATTGTTGCAATCAACACCTCCAGCGAGTATGATAAGACTTCGAACACATGGCTGATTCAACTGATCGGCATGATTCCGTATGTTGGAGAAACTGTTGCTGCTTTTATGAAAGAAAAGACAACTATTTATAAAACAGCAGAAACATTTGAGCTGATCTCCAGTTCAGGAAATTCCATCAGTCTGACAGTCGGTTTCGATCAGTGGATTCTGGCACATGGAGGACAGGTCCCGGATAAAACGGAAGCCGACGCTATGATCCGTTCTGTTCGCAAGATGGTGGAAGAAAAGAAAAATTCCTGATTTCAGATGGCGTATACGACGAAGAAATCATTACTGGAAGCAATACGAAGCGGCGATGAGGTTTCATGGCATGAGTTCTATGAGACCTATCGTCCGCTGATCGTGGTGCGTGGACGGGACTACAAGCTCAATGTTGCAGAGATCGATGAGCTGGTTCAGTCGGTCATGCTGCGCTTCTTCAAACGGAGTCAGACCTTTCTCTACGACCGCACCAAAGGCAGATTCCGGGACTATCTCGGCAAGATGATCTATCACTGCGCGATCGACATCATCCACCAGCGGCCCCGAAACCAAGTTGCCTGCGAGGAGGAGGAGATCACGGAACCTGCTCCGGACAACGATCGCTGGCGGGAGGAGTGGCACCAGCATATCATGACACAGGCGCTCTCTCAGCTGAAACACCAGCTGGAAGAGGTCACCTACCAGGCTTTTGAACTGTATGCGCTCAAAGGAGAATCGCCCCGGAAAGTGGCGGAATTTCTAAAGATCAATGTCAATATGGTCTATGTCGCCAAAAGCCGGGCAATTACCAAACTCCGGGAGATCGTCAAACAACTGCAGGAGATTGACTGACCATGCATTACAACCGATATGAACTCGATCAGTACCGCACCCGGGCGATGCACTGGCTGCAGCGGCTCTGCTGCAAACTCCATCTCGCCCATTGCCCCCTCTGCCGGGAAGAACTCGCACAGCTCGAACAGGACGACTGGCTGATCGCGGAACTGCGGAATTCCCGCCGGAATCTGAATGTCGCTCCGGATCCCGGGGAATACCGCCGTCTCTGCGCGCTCTTTCACGCCGGGAAACGGAAATCCACGGTGTAGCAAAGAGAAATTCCACCGCACGATCGAATTTTTTCCCGTGCGGCAGAGAGAGGCGGAAACTGACGGATGATTTCGATTCCCGATTATGAGCTCCTGCGCAAATGCGGCAGCGGCGCCTACGGCGAGGTGTGGATCGCCCGCAACCGCGCCGGTGCGCTCGTTGCGCTGAAGATCGTCGAGAAATCGGATCAGGTCGCAAGGGAACTCGCCGGACTGCGGAGCTATTCCCGGATCGCCGACGCCCCGCATCTCATCCGGATTTTCCACATCGGCGAAGCGGCGGGTTCACTTTACTATACGATGGAACTCGCCGACGACCTCGGCTCCGATACGCTCTACATTCCGGCGACGCTCACCAATCAGCTGATCCGGAAAAAACGGCTCGCCACCGCCGAAACCATCGAACTGGGGCAGAAACTCCTTCAGGGGCTGGAACTCCTCCATCGGGCCGGCCTCATCCACCGCGACATCAAACCGGACAACATCCTCTATGTCAACGGCGAACCGAAGCTCTCCGACATCGGTCTCGTCCGTGCGGTCTCGCAGTCGCTGAGTCTGGGCGGCACGCTGGGCTTCATTCCGCCGGAACGGCTGAAATCCGGCTCCAGCAGCCGGAACAATGCCGATGACCTCTACGCCCTCGGCAAGGTGCTCTACTGCTGCCTCACCGGGAATGAGGTCGACGACTATCCCTCCTTTCCCCAGTCGCTGCTGAGCGCGGAGTACAGCCGCCTGAACGAGGTGATCCTGACCGCGTGCAGCAGAAACGTTTCGCTGCGCTTCAAGACGGCCGGAGAGTTCCGCCGCGCGCTGACCGATGGGCTGAGTTCGCGGAAGCGCCTGTGGAACAGGCTCTTTCCGTGGCGCTACGCCGGAATCGGCCTGCTTCTGCTGCTCGCCGCCGGTGTCTGGATCAGCCGGGATCCCCGGTTCCGCCCGTCGGTCGGCGGAGAGCCGCCGCTGGAGGAGGGGGAAATCCGGAACCGCACCTACTTTTCCGTGGAAACCGATGCGAACGATCCCGATGTCGACACCTCGTCGACCGGATATGTCGATCCGGTATTCCGCCGTTTTTCGCCGACGCAGTTGGATTTCGCTCCGCGCCGCCGCGAGACGGTTTTCCGCCGCTTCGCCGGGAAGGAGTGGGCCTCCATCCACTCCAGCAATTTCCAGCGTTCCGGGGACCAGCTCCGCATCTACGCCAACGCCGAGGGCGGCATGCGGCTCATGCAGCCGCTGGATTACGCCTACGCGATCCGGTTTGAAATCGATTACGAGAAGCTGGAAGATCTGCTGATCTTTCAGGTCGCCGCGCTGAACGCCCGGGGAAGCGACCGCGCCTCCTACCGGTGGAGTCTCCTGAAAACGCAGGGAAAACTCACCTTGCAGCCGCTGGAATATCAGGCGGAAAACGGCGAACGGAAAATCCGGATCAAACCGGTCCGGCAGCCGCTGGACCTCGCCGGATTTCACCGGGTGGAGATGGTGCAGACCTCGAAAATTTTCCGGCTGTACATCAACGGCGAGCTGGTACTCTACGCGCCAAGCTTCTTCGTGGGCGGCTACTTCACCATTCTCGCCGTGACCGGAAACAGCAGTTTCGTCGAACTCAAAAACTTCGAACTGATCAAAATCCTGCACGATCCGGCCTGTCCGCCGGAACAACAATATCAATTGCCGGAGAGGAGATAACTTCATGAAAATTCTCTATATACTGCCGCTGTCGCCGGCGCCGCCCGGCCGCCGCAGTGGGACTCGTAAGCATATTTATGCAGCAAAGAGACTGTTGAGAAGCAATAAGATGAGAATGCTGCTGAAAGCACTAATAGGAAAATGACTCTCCAGACAAGTTACTGCAGAAATTCAAAAGACCGCAGGAACTTTACAATCCGTCATATTAAGCGTATCTCCCCCAATGGGACAACTTTTTATTGAAAGATTGGCGTGTAAAAGCCCTTGAGCTACCATATCCCGCAATTAGCCGATTGCAAGGACTCAAAGATAAACGGCAAGAGGTCGGCAGTTTGCCAAGTGGACAAAACGACCATTTTCCGGGATTTTCGGAAAAATCAAAAAAACAGCCATTTTCTCCAGAGTTTAACCTTGAAAATGATAGGGTTGTTGCAACTGAAACTTCCGACCTCTACCCCTGCAGGCTTTTTGATTAATGGCTTGATAATGAATCTATTACAACATATTTTTTCGCAAGCGGAGAATCTCGTTTTTCAATTCCAAAAATCAAGAGGTCGGATTTATCAGTGTGTTTCCCCGACTTTTGCTTCTCCAATCGAAAAGCCTGCGACCTCTGCTCCCCGGAGAATTTGTCGGGGGATCATCGGAAACACAGAGGAAAATACGAAAACAGTGGATTCTCTCCGGCGCTGCAAATAGATCAATTCAGACTCAAAATTACCCCCCGAAACGAAAAAGCCGACCGGGAGACCGGTCGGCGGAGAATTCTCAAAATGGTGGAGGTGGCGGGGATCGAACCCGCGTCCTGTGAAGGCATTGCGCCAACTTCTACATGCTTGTTCTGTCTTTCCTGCTTATCGTCACGCAACCGAGCCGGCAGACAGGCGGCTTTGCGACTATTTTATTGAAAATCTCATCCGGCGTCAATAAAAAAATCCACCGGACCAGGGCGCTGTCGTCGCCACCTTCCCCCAGCACCCGTCAGGGAGGTGACGTCGCTGCAACTCAGGCAGCGAGTGCGTACTCTTCGTTCGCAGTTATCGTTTTGATCGAAGTTTTACGAGGCCAACGATCATCCTCGGCATGCCGTCAACACTGAGCGCATCCAGTCGAAACCATGACACCCCCAACGAAAAACGTTCCATCACTCTCCCCTTACAATAGCATTCTTTCCTCTAAAATTCAAGTTCTCCCCTTTGGAAATCCGCTCCGGAAAGATTCCCTAAAACTTTCCTCTCCTCCTTTTCTCCCTCCCTTTTCCCGGAATCGACGAACTTCGACGATCTTTAGAGGTCTAAATCTTTGCGTTTTTCTCATTTTTAAACTTGCCTTTGCCTGTTTGCAGCGTAAAGTGTAACGAAATAAAAAAGAAAGGGTGGGGTTTTATGAACAACGGAAACAACTCACAAGGAAATGCCATGCATGACAGTCTTGATTTTATACTGCCGGAAAAGTTGAGGGTCCCGGCGCTTCCGCTGAATGGAACGCTTGTCTTCCCCTATGCGCTGACTCCTCTGGTGATCGACGGTGAATCCTCCATTCAGCTGGTGACCCGTGTCGCGAACGGTGCCGACAAGCTGATCGCGTTCTTTCCCGAAATCCCTCCTCAGGATGAAAACGGAATGCCTGAAATCAATGTCGACACCTTTGTCATGGATGAGAAAAAACTCTCCGCAACCGGGGTGATCGGACGGATCGTCAAACATGTGAAGTTCCCCGATGAGACCGACCGGGTCCTGATCCGCGGTCTTGCCCGGGTCCGCGCCCTCGCGTTCCAGCCGGAGGATCACTCCGTCGAGATCGAACGTCTCCCGGAGGATGCCGATGACGGCGTGGAAGTCACCGCAATGATTAAAAATGCCGTCAAACAGTTCCAGGAGATCATCTCCTATTCTCCGAATTTCCCGGAGGAACTCAAGATCGCCGTCCTGAATCTGCACGACAATACCCGCATCGTCGATCTGATCGCGGATACCGTCAACCTCTCCTATGCGGAAAAACTGGAGATCCTGACGCTCCCGACCCTTCAGGAACGTCTTCAGCTCCTGACAATTCTCCTCAACCGCGAGGTCGAAGTTCTCAAGCTCGGCTCGGAGATCCAGACCCAGGTTCACAATGCGCTCGGCAAATCTCAGCGGGAGTTTTTCCTCCGCGAGCAGCTGCGCGCCATCAAGGAGGAACTCGGCGAGGAATCCAAAAATCCGGACATCGTTTCGATTCAGGAGCGTCTTCTCAAGCTTAAAGCGCCGGAATCGGTGCTGGAGACGGTCCGGAAAGAGACGGAGCGGCTCGAAATGATTCCGCAGGCGTCCGGTGAATATACCATCGCCTACAACTACATCGACTGGATTCTTTCTCTTCCGTGGCAGACCTATACCGAGGACCGTATCGATGTCGCGGAAGCGGAACGGATTCTCAATAAGGATCATTTCGGTCTCAAGGATGTCAAGGAGCGGATTCTGGAATTCCTGTCCGTGCTGCAGCTGAAAAAAGAGAGAAAGTCGCCGATTCTCTGCTTTGTCGGACCGCCCGGAGTCGGCAAAACCTCGCTCGGAAAATCCATCGCCAATGCAATGGGACGGAAATTTGTGCGCATGTCGCTCGGCGGAATGAAGGATGAAGCCGAGATCCGCGGTCACCGTCGAACCTATCTGGGCGCTCTCCCGGGACGGGTTCTGCAGGGACTCCGGAAAGCCGGAGTCTCCAATCCGGTCTTCATGCTCGACGAGATTGACAAGATCGGTTCCGATTTCCGCGGAGATCCCGCCTCCGCTCTCCTTGAGGTGCTCGATCCGCAGCAGAACTGCGCGTTCAACGACCATTTCCTTGAACTGGACTACGATCTCAGTTCCGTGATGTTTATTGCCACGGCGAACCTGCTGGATACGATTCCGCCGCCTCTGCTGGACCGCATGGACATCATTACGCTTCCCGGTTATACGCCGTATGAAAAACGGCAGATCGCGCGGAAGTATCTGGTCCCCCGTCAGATCGCCGAAAACGGACTGGAGAACGTGAAGCTCTCCTTCCCGATGAAGTCGATCGACCGGATCATCAACTCCTATACACGGGAGGCGGGCGTGCGTTCTCTGGAGCGGACCATCGGCGCTGTGCTGCGGAAGGTCGCAAAGCGGGTCGTCGAGCAATCGTTCGATCCCGCAAAGGATTCGGAGATCACACCGGAGGCGATTCACAAATATCTCGGGGCGCCCCGCTTCCTCTCGGAGGAGATTTCGGCAAAGCCGGAACTCGGCGTCGCGACCGGCATGGCGTGGACCAGTGTCGGCGGGACCACTCTGCAGGTGGAGTCGATCCGCATGCCCGGAAAAGGCGAACTCAAACTGACCGGATCCCTCGGCGATGTGATGAAGGAGAGCGCGTTTGCCGCTTTCAGCTTTCTCCGGAGCCGGGCGGATGAGTTCGGGATCGAGCCGGAACTCTTTCAGAAAAATGATTTCCATATCCATGTCCCGGACGGCGCCACACCGAAGGACGGGCCTTCCGCCGGAGTGACTCTGGCCACGGCGGTCTTCTCCCTCCTGACCGGAAAACCGGTCCGCAACGACTGCGCCATGACCGGAGAAATCACCCTCCGGGGACGCGTAACGGCGGTCGGCGGAATCAAGGAAAAGGTGATCGGTGCGCTTCGGGCGGGAGTCCGCACCGTCATCCTTCCCGGAGAGAACCGGAAGGATCTGGAGAATATTCCGGAGGAGGTCCGGAAAAAACTTCAATTCCATTTCGTTTCCGACATCACTCAGGTCTGGAAGCTGGCTGTTGTCGGTTTCGAAAAAACACCTCCGGTCCGCCGGAAACATTCCCGGGAAGGGAAGGAGGGCTCCCGATGAGAAATCGTTCCGTTTTTCTGTCCGTCCTCTGTTTTCTGATCTGCGGAACGCTCGTCGCGGATGGGGTGGATCCGAAACGGCTGACCGCGGAACAGTTCGTGGCAGTCGTCCGCACTCCTCCCGGGCGGGAGAGCTGGGGACTGCTCGAAGGAAAGGCTTCCCATCGGAGACGAGGCGCTTCCACCGTTGAGGCGCCGATCCGCTTTGCCGTGCTGTTCACCCGCGCCCGGACGATTGCGCAGATCGTGTTCAACGGAACGGAAATTTATGATGTTGCCCAGGCATACACGCCGCCGTTCGCGTCGTCGATTGATCTGCGCGAACCCGGCGGGAAGCAGACCTTGAAGGAGTTCGGACTTCGTCCGGAGGATTTGACGATGAATTTCATCTTCTGGCCGCTGAAACGGGAACTGGATGCCGACTCCGTCCGGGGGGTCCCGTGCCGGGTGATGCTGTTCGACTCTCCCGCCGGAACGGAATGTGTCAAGGTCTATATCGCCCGCGATTACTTCTCGCCGATGAAGGTGGAATGGTTCAATCTTCCCGCGTCGAAACTGGGGGGGAAGCCCTTCCGGACTCTGGAGGTGACCTCCTTCAAAAAGAGCGGAGATTTATGGGTTGTCGGAGCTCTCTCTCTGTTCGGTCCCGGATGGCGGACCGTGGTCGATTTCCCTGAAACGAAAGCCGGACTGACAAAAGACGGCGTCGTCAAAGAGCTTTTCCGCTGAATTGTTTCTGTTTTGCAGGGGAGGGGAAAAAAGGCGGAGATCCGTTCGGGGATCTCCGCCTGAATTGTTTCGCTGTCCGGCAGCGGATTATTTCCGCTTGTCCATTGCGTCGTCGAATTTGATTTTGGAGGGGATGAAATCAATGCGTTTGACGAATTCACAGGCATCCTGCGCGCCGTATTCACGATCCATTCCGGAATCCTCCCATTCGACGGAGAGGGGGCCCTGATAGTCGATCCGGTTGAGTTCGCGGATAATGTCTTCGAAATCGACGTCGCCGTGTCCCGGACTCCGGAAATCCCATCCGCGGTTCGGTTTGCCGAAATCGAGGTGCGAGGAGAGGATTCCCGTCTTCCCGTCGAGCGTAACCGCCGCGTCCTTGACATGGACATGATAGATGCGGTTCGGAAACTCTTTCAGGAAGCAGACCGGATCCATCATCTGCCACTGGAGATGGCTCGGATCGAAATTGAAGCCGAATTCCGGGCGGTTCCCGATGGCTTCAAGAGTGCGCTTCGCGGTGTAGATGTCGAACGCAATCTCGGTCGGATGGACTTCCAGTGCAAATTTGACGCCGCAGTTTTTGAATTCATCCATGATCGGATTCCATGTTTTTGCGAAGAATTCATATCCTGCGTCGATCATCTCTTCGGTGACCGGCGGGAAGCTGTACAGCATGTGCCAGATCGGCGATCCCGTGAAGCCCGTGACCACCTTCACTCCGAGATTCGCTGCTGCGCGTGCGCTGAGCTTCATCTGTTCGATCGCCCATTTGCGTTTTGCACTCTTTTTCCCGGCGAGGGCGGCGGGAGCAAAGCGGTCGGTTCTG
Source organism: uncultured bacterium (assembly GCA_949297765.1). Classification (GTDB taxonomy): domain Bacteria; phylum Verrucomicrobiota; class Lentisphaeria; order Victivallales; family UBA1829; genus UBA1829. The sequence goes on from CASFTV010000031.1 coordinate 9,189, forward strand.
CAGTCGTCGTCCGGATCGCAGGTCAGCTGTCCGGCAAGGTGGTTGCTGATCGCCCAGACTCCGAGGTTGTTTTTCCGGAGCGTATCGAGGAGTCGTTTGCAGTACTTTCTGTCGGTCGCGGCCTTGTCGATGTCCAGATGGTCGCCGCTTGCGGCAAGTTCGAGTCCGGCATATCCCCACGAGGAGGCTTTTTCCGCCATGGTCTTGAGGGGAAGATCCGCCCATTGTCCGGTGAATAATGTGATCGGTCTCATCGTCTGTTGTCTCCTTCCTGGTTGGTCTTTTGAAATCTATCTCCGTTCAGGCGGATTTCAAGAGCCGTTTGAAAAAAAACGGAAAAACAATTCCGTGCCGTCCGGGATGGAGCGGCGATAAAAAAAGCTCCGCCGGCGGAACCGGCGGAGCCTGGATTACGGGCAGTGTCGCGCTTACTTGTAGAGCGGACCGAAGTTCTTGCAGGCGCGGAAGTCTGCGCCTTCGAGATCCTTGGATCCGAACGAATTCCAGGAGGAGGGACGGAAAATCTTCTCTTCCGGAACGTTGTGCATGCAGACCGGGATGCGGAGCATGGACGCAAGCGTGATCAGATCGGCGCCGATGTGTCCGTAGGAGAAGGCCCCATGGTTTGCACCCCAGTGAGCCATGACGCTGTACACATCCTTGAAGGCCGGATTTTCCGGATCCAGATTCGGAACGAACCAGGTGGTCGGCCAGCCCGGATCGGTGCGCTGATCAAGCTTGTCATGCACATCCTTCGGCAGAACGGCAGTATATCCTTCCGCAATCTGAAGGACGGGACCGAGTCCGGCGACGATGTTCAGACGGTACATGGTCAGCGGCATTCCGCCTTCCGTCAGGAAGCGGCTGGAGAAACCGCCGCCGCGGAAGTATCCGAGGTTTGCGGGAGTCCATTCCACAGCGTCGGCACAGGCTTTCGCCTCTTTTTCCGTGATTTCCCAGAAGGGTTTCATCGCGGGTTTGCCGTTTTTCCTCTGCTTTCCGGTGGCGTCCATGGTGGTCGCGCCGGAGTTGATCAGATGGATCAGGCCCGGGACATTGACTTTCTTGCCGGTTGCCTTTTTGATCGCTTCCGGACTCCAGTAGGTGCGGACGTCGGAGAAGCCGGACGCCGTGCAGGTGAGCAGATGCCCGAAGAGCATCGCAACGCCGTTGCATGCGTCATTTTCCGTCGCGAGGACATAGGGCTTGCGGATGCCGTTCCAGTCGAAGGAGGAGTTCAGAACGGTTTCCATGAAGTCGCCGTTGGGCATGAAGTCGGTCCACTGGCGCTGTCCCTGGAATCCGGCCGCGATCGCGTTGTGTCCGCAGGACTCCTCAACAAATCCCATTTCGGCGAGTTTGGCGTTTCCGACCATCAGGTCGCGGGCGATAATCGTCATCTTGGCGACGTATTCCCAGATCTTCTTCTGCTCGGCAGCGGATTTTCCGGCTTTTCCGTTATAGACATCCTTGTTCTGCTTGCAGTTTTTCTGAATCCAGGCGATCGCCTTCTTGTATTCCTCGGGATCGTAGATGTTCTCGTTCACGCGGCGGATGATCTCGCACTGATCCACGGATTCGCAGCGCATGCCGAGATATTTTTCGAAGAAATCGGGATTCACAATGGATCCCGCGATTCCCATGGCAACACTTCCCATGGAGAGATAGCTTCTGCCGCGCATGTTGGCAACGGCGAGTCCGGCCCGGACGAAGCGGAGGATTTTTTCCTTCACGTCATCGGGAATTTCTTTGCAGTCCTTGTCCTGCACGTCGCGTCCGTAGATGCCGAACGCGGGGATGCCTTTCTGGGAGTGTGCCGCGAGAACCGCTGCAAGATAGACCGCTCCGGGGCGTTCCGTTCCGTTGAAGCCCCAGATTGCTTTCGGGGTCTGCGGATCCATGTCCATGGTTTCGGAACCGTAGCACCAGCAGGGGGTGACGGTCAGGGAGACTCCGACATTTTCGCGTCTGAATTTTTCCGCGCAGGCGGCCGCTTCGGCGACGCCGCCGATGGTGGTGTCCGCAATGACGCATTCAACAGGGGTTCCGTCCGGATGGCGGAGAGTGGAGGAGATGAGTTCGGCTGCGGAAAGCGCCATCTGCATGGTCTGCTCTTCCAGGGATTCGCGGATTCCTTTTCTTCTTCCGTCGATGGTGGGACGGATTCCGACTTTCGGGTGCGCAGTCGTTCCCGTGACGGCCTTCGGTGCGGCCTTGACTGCCTTTTTCTGTGTTTTTGCTGCCATACTTTCTGCTCCTTCTTTTAAGGTTTTCAGTGAATGGACTCTTTAGTTCATGGAGATTCTTCATAGGGTACAATAACAGATTCTTTACGACATGCAAACGACTTTGTCGGGATTCTTCATAAAACAGGCGATTTTCGGCATGGTTTTTTTTGCTTCCGGCGCTGGGAATGAGGCATTCCGACTCAAAATCCATCGGGGGAGGGCTTTTCATTTTCCCGTTTGCTTCCCGGCTGCCGGAATCCGGAAAAAAGAGGGAAGGGGGAAATTTTTGAAAAATAATGCCCGGAGGTTCGTTTTCAGTTTGATAAAACAGGGATTCCGCTGTATTTTAAAAAGATGATCTTTTTCGGAGCTTGTCGGAGCTTCCTTGAATCAACCCGAATTTGAATGGAGAAGAGGGAGAGAAAAATGGCGGTGGAACTTTCGTATGTGCTGATTACCCCGTATTCACTGAAAAAATCCAGAACAGGCGGAATCATCGCCCGTCTGCTGTCCCGGACGGGACTGGAACTGGTCGCGGCAAGAATGATCGCGCCGGACAAGGCGTTTGCGGAAGCCTATGCGGAGTCGCTCAAGCGGCGCGTCGGCGCACGTGATGAGTTCGCGGCAAAAATCCTTTCCGACTATGTGATCGACAATTTCACTCCGCTCGACGATGGAAGCCGGGAACGCCTTCTCCTGCTGCTCTTCCGCGGAGAGGATGCGTGCCGGAAACTCTATGAGGTGGTCGGCCAGCTCCCGAACTCCAAAAACCGCCGCGACGACCTCTACGGCGACACGATCCGCGACACCTACTGCAATCTCGTCTTCAACCGGGACGGCTCGCTTCTCTATTTCGAGCCGGCGGTGTTCACCCCTCCGCACATCGAAGGGTGTGTTGAACGACTGAAAATCATAGCGGATTTCATCGAACACGAAGAGAACATCGTGGAAAACATCGTGCGTCCCGAAGAGGACGAAGGACGGGAACGCACGCTGGTGATTATCAAGCCGGACAACTGGACCCGTCCGAGCACGAAGCCGGGCAATATTATCGACATGTTCAGCCGCACGTCGCTGCGCATTGTCGGATGCAAGGTCTATCAGATGTCGGTGGCGGAGGCGCTGGAGTTCTACGGTCCCGTCAAACAGGCTCTGCGGAAAAAACTGGCTCCCGTGATCGCGAAAAAAGCGCGGGAACTGCTCGAACACGAATATAAGATCGTGCTGCATGACTGCGAGGAGATGCTCGAAAAATCGGTCGGCCGCGACTTTGCGGACGATCAGTTCAACCGGATTGTGGAGTTCATGTCGGGCGTCCGTCCGGACAGCTGTCCGCCGGAGGAGCTGAACGCCCCCGGAAAAGTCAAATGCATGGCGCTGATCTACGAGGGAACCGACGCCGTTTCGAAAATCCGGACGGTTCTCGGCCCCACCGATCCGACCAAGGCTCCCGACGGCACCATCCGCCGCGAATTCGGAAAAGATGTCATGGTCAACACCGCGCACGCCTCCGATTCGATCGAGAGCTATGAACGCGAGACGAGAGTGATCAAGATCGACCGCAACAACATGGCATCCATCATCCGCGCCTATCTGAAGGAACGCAAAGACTGAGCGTATGGGACGCGGTCAGGAAGAGTTCCGGGAGGAAGAATCCTGTTCGGCGGAATGTCAGGAGCCGCCCATGTTCCGGGTTCTGCTCCTCAACGACGATTATACGCCGATGGATTTTGTCGTCCGGATTCTGCGGGAGATCTTTCATAAGGAGTCTTCCGAGGCGGAACGGATCATGCTGAATGTTCACCGGAAAGGGTGCGGCCTGTGCGGCGTCTATCCCTATGAAATTGCCGAGACCCGTGTTGCGCGGGTTCATGCCCGGGCATCCGCGGCGGGATATCCTCTCCGCTGCCGGATGGAACCGGATGTGTAGAAGCGGGGAAAGGGACGGATATATGAGTCTGAATCTTTCCGGGGAGACCCGGGATTTCCTCCAGAAGGTCCATGCGCAGGCGGAGTTGTTCGGACATGAGTTCATTCTGCCGGAGCATTTGCTGTTCCAGTTTACGGAAACTCCGCTGACTGCGGAGCTTCTGGAATCGCTTCAGATTTCTCCGGAGACGATCCGGGACCGTCTGCTGGAGTTTTTCGAGGAGAAAGTCGAACGGCTGGATGAGGAGTGCGAGATCTCTTTTTCGAATTCGGTCCTGCGGATTTTTTCCGATGCGGAGCAGCATGTAGCCTCTTCCGGGCGGTCTCTTCTGGAGGTGACGGATCTGTTTGTTTCGCTGTTTTCGGAGGAGCAGTCGTATGCGGTGTATCTTCTCCGCTCTTCCGGAGTTGAAATTGCGGATGTGCTTTCCGCCGTGACCGGCGCACTTCATCCGGAATCGCGCGGCGAGACGGAGGATTCCGACGAGGATTCCCGTACGGCACGGAAACGCTCCGCACTGGAGCTTTATGCGCTCAATTTGACAGAGCTTGCGCGTGCCGGGAAACTGGATGCTGTGGTCGGGCGGTCGAAGGAACTTGCATCCGTGCTGCGGACTCTGTCGCGGCGGAAGAAGAACAATCCGCTTCTTGTCGGAGAACCCGGAGTCGGGAAAACCGCGGTGGTGGAGGGGTTGGCGGTGCGGATTGCGCGCGGCGAGGTGCCGGAGCGTTTTTCCCGTCTTTCCATCTATGCGCTTGACATGGGCGCCCTGACCGCGGGAACCAAATTCCGGGGACAGTTTGAGGAGCGCCTGAAGAATGTGATCCGGGAGCTGACCGCTTCGCCGGACAATGTGCTGTTTATCGACGAACTTCATACGGTGGTCGGCGCGGGATCGGTGGGGAGCGGATCGCTGGATGCGTCGAACATCCTGAAACCTTCGCTGAACCGGGGGGAACTGCGCTGCATCGGCGCTACGACGAACGAGGAATATCGGAATGAGCTGTTGAAGGACAAGGCGTTTTCCCGTCGGTTTCAGAAGATTGATGTTCCGGAGCCGTCGGAGGAGGAGACTCTGCAGATCCTTTCCGGAATCGCTCCCGCCTATGAACAGCACTACGGCGTCTCGTTTGATCCCGCGAGCCTGAAACGGATTGTTGAACTGGCGGGCCGTCATATTTTTGACCGCTTCATGCCCGACAAGGCCATTGATCTTCTGGATGAAGCGGGTGCGGCCAACAGCATGGCGGAGAAGCCGCGGAAAGTCATTCCGCCGGAGTATGTGGAGCATCTTGCGGCGGAGATGTTCGGCCTTCCGGAGGTTCAGACGTCGGGCAGCGAGGCGGAGCGTCTGCGTGCGCTGAATGGAGAACTGCGGCGTGTTGTGATCGGGCAGGAATCCGCGATTGAGGCGGTGGTGTCCGCGATCAAACTTTCCCGGTCCGGACTTGCGAATGCGGACCGCCCGGTGGGGTCGTTCCTGTTCGCGGGACCGACGGGCGTCGGAAAAACCGAGCTGGCAAAGCGTCTTGCCTCCGCGCTCGGAATCGGACTGGTCCGTTTCGACATGAGCGAATACGCCGAGGAGTACGCGGTTTCCAAGCTGATCGGCTCCTCGCCCGGATATGTGGGTTTTGAGCAGGGCGGACTGCTTACGGAGCGGATCATCCGTTCGCCGCATTGCGTTCTGCTGCTCGACGAGATGGAGAAGGCGCATCCGAAGATTTACAATCTGATGCTTCAGATCATGGATTACGGCGTGATGACCGACAATTCCGGGCGCAAGGCCGATTTCCGCAATGTGATAGTCATTATGACATCGAATGTGGGAGCCCGCTCGCTGACGGAACATGCGATCGGCTTCAACGCTCCGGACCAGACCGATTCCCGAGTGGAAGGGGCGCTCCGGAAACATTTCCCGCCGGAATTCCGCAACCGTCTGGACGGCATCATCCGTTTCCATCCGCTCTCCCGGGAGTCGATCCGCGCGATTGTCCGGAAGTTCCTTGCGGAGGCCGGAGACCGGCTCCGGAAACGGGGAGTCGGCCTGAAGGCGGATGAAAAGGCCGTTGACTGGCTGGCCGATCACGGATTCGATGAAAAGCTCGGCGCCCGCCCTCTGGAACGGCTGATCCGGGATGAGATTCTGGCAAAACTTGCGGATCTGCTTCTTTCCGGATCCGGTGTTTCCGGGAAGACCGTCGCCGTCTCTGCGGGAGAGAGCGGGATCGTTCTCAAAACGTCCGTCCGCCGTTCCGGAAAATAAAAGCGCCGGAATCGTTTCGAAAGTATATCAGAAGTAATCAGACGGGAAAAAAGTTTTTGTTTTCTGATCTGGAAATCTTGTCATTGTTTCTGTTTTGTGATATAATGAATCCCGGGAGAAGAAATGATGACGTATCCGGAAATAGCAGAAAAACTCAGACAGGAGATCCGTTCGGGACGCATTGCGCCGGGGAGCCGGCTTTCCGCCCGCGGAATCGCGGAACAGTACGGCGTTTCGTATCTGACAGGCAACCGGGCATTGAACCTGCTGACGGGGGAGGATCTGGTGTCGCGGCGGCCGCGGGGCGGTTCCTATGTGAACGGGGATATGAAGCAGAGCCGGTTGATCGGCTATTCCATCGAGCATTATTTCCAGAATGCGTTCAATCAGACCGCGGGGGTTTTCCGGGAGATGCTTCTGGGCGAGTTCCGGAAGCGGCAGTATAAGGTCCGGATGCTGTCGCTGAACGACTGGAATTCCGAATGGCTCGGCGATCTCGACGCCCTTCTTTTTTCCCATGAGATCACGGAAGAACAGAAGCAGGTTGCGCAGCAGCTGGGGATTCCGGTGATCCAGTTTTACGGAGAGAGAATCTGGGATCATCCGTTTCATCAGGTGGTGATTGATCTGGAATCCGGATTCCGGGAGCTGTTCCGGCATGTCACTCCGGAGCGTTTCCGGCGGGCGGTGATCGTCACCGGGGAGGATGAGACGCTGATGCGACGGGGAAAACTTGCGGAACGGTTTCTGCGGGAGGCTGGATTCTCTTCCGCCCATCTGGAGATCGTGACGGCCGACAATGTGCTGCCGGAACGGAACTGGCCGCTCTGGAGGGACCTCGGAAAACGATGCCGGGGAGCGTTCATTTTCACCTGCGGCGACTATCTGGCGGCGGGACTTCTCAGCGCTCTGATGACCGGAGAGCTCCGGATCGGACGGGATGTCTCTCTGGCGGGGTACGATAATCTGGAGGAGTTCGGGTTTCTCCCGTTCGGCAAGCCGCTGATTACGGCGATCGGCTATTCCCGGCGGGATGTCGCCTCCGCGATCGCGAAACTGTTTCAGACCTTGATTCAGGACCCCGCCTCCATGCGCTGTCAGACAATTCTGAAAATCCCGACCCGTCCGGTTTTCCGGGAGACCATGAAACCCGCCGCGACAATCGGAATTTCCGGAAAATCCAGCGGAAAGAATGAAATCCCGTGATGGATTCTCTTTTGAATCAATCAAATTGCAAGACGTGCTAAGAAAAAAGAAGAGGAGAAGAATGCGTAAGATCGGTATGATGGCTGCAGGGATTCTGCTGTCCGTTTCCGCTCAGGCGGCGAACGTGATTGCGGAGAGCGGTTTTTCGGGAGCGGACCGGCTGGCGGAAGCCGGAGCCTCCACGCCCGGGAAAGGAGTTTTTCAGGGCGTTCTGCCCGGCGGCTGGCGGGAGAACTTCACCAGCTGGACGACCTCCCGGGTGACAACGGCCCGGCAGCAGAGGGAACGTTCCCGTTTCTGAGTTTCAAGGTGCAGGAGATCGGAGGGGCGTCGCCTCAGTTTGTATATCCGCTTCCGCCGCTGCGGAAGGAGGGGGTGTATCGTCTGAGCGTTCTGGTCCGGAACCGTTCGTCAAAGGATGCGGCGCTTGCACTCCGAATGATTCCGGCACCGTACAGGACAGCCGGAACGATTCATATTCCGCCGTCGCGGAGCTGGAAATCTCTTTCGGGGATTCTCCGTCTGAAAGGCGGAAATGTGGATCCCGCGGGGCTTTTCCTGACTCTGAACGGCGTCGGCGAGCTGGATCTTCAGAAAGTTCTGCTGGAGGAGCTGACACCGGCGGAGGTCAAAGCCGCGGACGCCGCCGCGAGAACGATTCTTCAGACGGTCTTTTTTGTGGATGCCAAAGACGGTTCCGGACAGGGGAAGGGGATGTTCCGCGGAGTTCTTCCCCCGCCGTGGCGTCAGGACTATACCCACTGGAATGCGGCTCGGGCGGGATCGGAAATCATCAATCGCGGGCCGGAGCATTTTCTGCGTTTGAAGGTGGAATCGGGATCGCCGCAGTTTCTGGCGCCTCTTTCGAGGATTCGTCCGAACCGGACATACCGGCTGACGGCATATTTCCGGAACCGGACCGGAGGAGCGGTCAAACTGAGTCTCCGCCTTCTTCCTCCGCCGTATTCCACGCTTGCTTCGGGGGCTTTGAAGCGGACGGATTCCTGGACATCGCAGACGATTTATTTCAAGACACAGACTTTTGATTCTGCGCTTCCCGTCGGTCTTCTTCTGAATCTGGACGGCCCGGGGGATCTGGATCTTGTGACACTGAAGCTGGAAGAATTTGACGGAGCTGCCGCGCAGCTCCGCCGTCCATCCGCCGCATTGCCGAATGTTCTCCGCAGCAGCCGGTTTCCGCTGGGTCTTCCGCCCGGCTGGAATCGGATGCGCGGTTATGCGGACGGGAGCGTGAAATCGTCTCCGGATCTTCGGGGGCCTTCGGGAGAGGCTGCGCTGGTCCTGCGCTCCCGGAACGACGGACAGATCGGGCTGAGCAGCGAGCCGTTCAACGTTGCGGATCCTTCCGGGCTGCATCGTTTTTCGTTCTCCTGCCGGGGAAGGGGGAAGTTCCGGGCGGAGATCCGGTGCGAGGGGAAAACTCTTGCTTCTCTTCCCGTTTCCCCGGACGGAGAATGGAAACGAATGCATCTGGATTTCCGGGTTCCTCCGGATGCGCTCGCCGTGGTGTTCCGGATTTTCGGAAGCGGAGAACTTGCGCTTGACGCTGTCCGCGCCGCGCCGGCCGGGAGCTCGGAATATCTTCCGGCAGGCGAATGTGAAATTGCGCTTGCTCTTCCGGAGTCGGAAACACAAGCCTGCGGTATTCAGTTCGAAGATGAAGCTCCGCGAATCCGCTATGCGGTCACGGGAAACTGTACGGGCGGCGTGCTGAGCGGAAAAATCGTGAATTTGTACGGGGAGGAGAAGGCGCTTTCTCCGATTCCCCTGACGCCGGAGCGGACGTCCGGAACGCTCTCCTATGCGCTGTTTCCCGGAAGAACGCTCGGGCAGTTCCGTCTGGAGTTGAGTGTGCAGAAAGACGGGCGTCCGGTATCTCCTCCGGCGGAGATGGTTGTTACCCGGATCGCCCGGCCGGAATACTGGAAGCGTGACGCGCCGGATTCTCCGTTCGGGATTCATGTCCTTGCGGATGATCCCTCTCTGAAGGCGGTGAAGGCGGCGGGAATCAACTGGGTCCGTTTCCACGATGCCGGGACGGAGTATACCGGCTGGTTCTATCTGGAAGGGGAAAAAGGGAAATGGCGCTTTCGGGATTCGGAGATTGACCGGTTCCGAAACAACCATCTGAAGATCTTTGGACAGCTCGGGACTGCGCCGAAATGGGCGAGCCATCTCTCCATTGCCGATACGGGCCGGAGCGGGATCGCCTATCATGACCGTTATTTTCAGCCGTTGAATCTGGAGGAGTTTGCCGCCTATGTTTCCACCGTTGTCGGCCGCTACCGGGGAAAAATCGACGACTGGTTTGTCTGGAATGAACCGTGGGTTCCCGGCTGGTGGGGGATTGCGTATCGCAGGGATTCGAAGGATGGCGGATACGTCACGAGCGCGGATCCGCAGGCGGATTTCGCAAAATTGACCCGGACCGCGTATCGGCGGCGAAGAAACAGAATCCGGGCGCACTCATTTCCGGGTTCAACACCACTGCCGGAGCCGAAGGCCGCCGCTGGACTTCCGGAGTTCTCAAGTCCGGAGGCTTGGAGTGCTGCGATATCATTGACTTTCATTTTTATACAGCGAAGAAGACCGGTTTCCCCGGCGACGCCTGCTGGGAAGCGTGGACTCAGGCCCTCGGTCCGATTCTTGAAAAGAACGGCCGGATCGGGAAACCGGTGATTCTCTCGGAAGGGCAGGGGGCGAGTCTGGGAAGCGCCGCCGGCGACACGTCCATGCGCTATGCCGGATTCTACAATCGGACACTTCCCTGGAAGAACGAGGAGGATTTCAATTCCGTTGCGGAACGCAATGTCCGTTATATCGTTTCCTTTCTGAGTCTGGGAGTGAAGCGGATTTTTCTCTATTCCGCCCACTGCTACGAAGATTTTTCCCGTGCGCCGAGTTTTCTTGTTCTGTTCAACGCGGATGGTTCTCCGCATCCGATGCTTCCCGCCTGTTCCGCAATGGCCCGGCGTCTGGAAGACCGGGCGTTTCAAGTGCGTCTGGATCCGGGAAACGGGGTTCATGCGTATGTCTTTTCCGGCAAAAAGGGCGGGACGGTTGTGTTTACCGGTCCGGTGGCGTCCATGGAATCTCTTCTGAAGGCGGCGCGCGGGACGATGACGTTTTATGATCTCTACGGGAATCCGGTCGTATGGCCGCTCTCCTTCGGACAGGAACTGATCTACGGAGAGTTTTCCGGATCGCCCGATCCCGTAATTTCTCTTCTTTCGACCAAACAGGGAGGACACAATGAACCGAAACAATAATCCGATGTACGGAAAACGTCCCGTACAGAAATTTACTCTTGTGGAATAGCTGATCGTTGTTCTGATCATCGCCATCCTTGCGGGGCTTCTGCTTCCGGCGCTGAACAAGGCCCGCATGCGGGCGCGGCAGACGCAGTGTATGGGAAATCTGAAGCAGATTTCCGGCGCGACCCATGTGTATATCGAGGACAATTCCGGATTTATTCCCTACGCTTTTCTGGATGTGAACAACATCTCCTGGGACGACCTTCTCGGGATCGGCCGTTATGACGGCCGTGATCTCACCTGGGCGGATGCTTCCGCGATTCCGCTGCCGTTTCATCGCCGGACCACGAATCTGTACATGTGTCCGGAGCACATCAAAAATGATTCGAGCCGCCGTTCCTATTCCATTGTCAGTTCCCATGTGGCGGGCAGCGTGGCGGCTCCGGGAAATCCGGAAAATACGCACGGAATCGCCTTCCGGGGATGGTCCATGAAACTTTCCCGGGTTCCGGAGGCCTCCCGGACCCTGATGTACGCGGAACGCCCCGCCGACACCAATTACATCAGCGACGGCTCCTGCAACAACATCAACTCCGTTGCCGACCAGTGCGGTCCGGGAGCGGAGCTGGTGATCGCCCGTTCTCACATGGGGCGTCACATTTACGTTTTTGTGGACGGACACCTGGAGACCCATTTCCCGATGGCGACGATCAATCCTCAGGGCGGCACCATGGAGAATCCGAAGGGAATCTGGACCTGGACCCGCGGAGACTGATTCCCATATTTTCTTTTCGGTTTTTCCCTTTTCTTTTCCCGCCGCCACCTCCGGTCCGTTTCAGGGCAGGAGGAGCAGGTCTTTGTAAAGATGGGGATTCCGGAAGGGTTCGGTTCCTTTCGGGGCGAGCGTGAGACCGTCCTTGCGTCCCTTGCCGTCGTCATCGTTGATCAGGAGGGAGAAGCCGAAGGAAGTGCCTTCCCGGAAGGAGATGTAGGGCAGCGTGGCGGCGGGGAAGAAGACGTGGTAGATCAGGGTGTGGGCATCGGGACGCTCGCAGGAGAGCTGGAGAGCGGAGTCGATGCCGCAGGTCTGATTGCCTTCTCCGATGAAGCGGGCGTCGCTGCCGTGGTTCAGATAGGCGACGGGGGTTTTCCCGTGGAGGAGTGAGAGGATGTAATCGCAGTCGTCTCCTTCATTTTTTCCTTCCTTCCCGGAGGTGGGGGTGGCGTCCCGTTTCATGTCGAAATAGACCTGAACGGAGTCGTTCTGCCAGGCGGCGGGGGCGTTGTCCGGGAAGACGAAGCGGTTGTCATGGACCCGAACGGAGAGACCGAAGCCGTCGCGATTCCACCAGGTGCGGAACTGGGCGGAGAGATCGTCGTTTCCGCTCCATTTTTCCGTCGGGTTGTAATTGGTGCTGAGGTTGTCGCTGTTCAGGGGGATCCAGGGGACGTCCCTGCCGTTTGCCGAGCGGGGCGCGAACAGGACGGAAAGCGAGGTCCGTTCCGTGGAGTGCCCGAACCGGGAGCGGAGAGTCGCTTTGAACTCATACCGTTCCATCGGACGCATGTTCGACTGAAGAATCGGGAAGGAGAGAATCCGTTTTTCTCCGGGGGCGAGGGCAAGAGCGACTTTTGTCCGTTCCAGCTGAATTTCCTTCGGAATTCCGGTCAGTTCGACTTCCAGTTGCTCGGATTTGTTCGTCCGGTTGCTCAGCGTCAGATTCAGCGTATTTTTCCCGCCCATGGAAAGACGGAGGGCAAACGGTGCGCCCAGATCCCGGAATTCCAGATTGTTCAGGATGGCCTTCCAGTTTTTCACCGGGATTCGCAGATAGATCGGAGCAATGGAGATCGGAGCCGTCGCGGATTGAATCCGGTTGCCGAAGAAATCGAAGGCGTGGACGTTTTCCGGAATGGTCATGGAGCCTTTTGTCGCCGGATCCAGCGTGCAGAGCGTGACGAGTGTGCCGCCGGGGGCGTTCGGGAAGGCAAAACTTTTGACGGCCTCTCCGAGATTGAGCTCTTCTCCCCGTCCGGCGTTGGAGAGGATCTCCTGCGCGGCGTTGACGGCGGCAAGACTGTCGAAGACCATCTGCTCCTTCTGCCCCGGGATTCCATGGAGGAAGTAACCCAGCACCATGGAGGACCATTTTGCTCCGGCAGCCGCATGATGGATGAGGTTGTCGACACAGACGGCGGCATGTTCCAGTTCCGTATCTTTGAAGTAGTGCCGGCTGACCTCGGCGTCGTGATCAGGCAGACCGCTTCCGCGGAAACCGAAATACTGTTCCGTATTCCAGATGGGGATGTCGCGTCCGAATTTTTCTTTCAGAGCCTTGCGGTACTCCATGATTTTCCCATAGAGATTGAAGAGACTGGGGGATTCGCAGTATCCATGGAAGGCGTAGATGTCGATGGCGTTAGCGCCGCCGCTTTCCAGAAACTGGAAACCGTAATCCCGCCATGCGACGGGTCCGAGAATTTTGATGGAGGGATCGACCTCCCGGATCACCTTGCGGGCGATCTGATAATAGCGGGCGACCTTCTGGGGAGACATGGTTGGCAGATTTTTCTTTTCTCCCTTCTGATATCTCCAGAGTTCGGGTTCGTTGAAGAGCTCCACGCCCTGAATGCCTCCTTTCAGCTTTGTAATACTCTCCCGGATCTGTGCGGCAAACGATTTTTCCAGTTCCGGTGTGATGGTTGGGTTGACGGCAAAGTCGGCGTTCTGGTCCTGGATTCCCGGCAGACTCAGAACGTTGAATTTATGATGGTTCAGAAATGTTTTCCGGAATTCCGGTTCCGTTTGCAGATCCAGTACTTCCTTTCCGAAAAAACGGGTGTAGGTCATCTGCTGAAAACCGAAGATCTTCTTGAGCAGATCCGGGTCGTACTTCTTCTGAAACGGCGAAAGGTGGCCGGCGAGGGGCGGATCGGAAAGAGTCAGAGCGGAGAGATCTTTCAGAACCGCATATCGGAATTCGCTTTTTTTTCCCTCCGCGGTCAGCGTGATGTGAAAGACCCCGCGCTGTCCGTCCGGATTGACCGTGAAACGTTTTTTCTGATCGCCTTTTCCGGAAAAACGGAATGTTTCCGTTCGGATGGTCTTCCCGAAGGCGTCGGAGAGTGTCAGTTGGACGGTCAGCGGGTCCGGAGTCCGTTTTCCGGGCAGGACCCGGAGTTCAAGCGGTGCATTGCGTTCGGTGTCGAACAGAATGTTCCGGCCGGTGATCCCCATTTCCAGTTCCGGTTCCAGCCAGTGGTCCGTTTTGCCTTCTGTGACCTGGACCTGCTCAATCTGGACGGGATTGTCTCCCGCGTCCAGCCGCAGATACATCCGGTTGTAGAGGGAAGGTTTTGATGTCCCGGAGAAAAGACAGGTCTGATATTCATCGGTCAGTTCAAATCGTTTGAAAAAGAAGTTCCATTTTCCATCAATGAGAAAGGCGGAACAGGTTGCTTTTTTTCCGGGAATGGCGTTTTTCATCCGGATCCGTGCGGTATAAGGCTTTCCGGGAGTCACGGAAAATGTGCGGGACTGCAGAAGGGTTCCCGGTGCGATGATCAGGGTGTCTCCGAGCAGGTAGGGCCTTTTTTCGTTCTGGTGAGCTTTGAGGAATTTTCCGGAAGAATACGACCCCTCGTCGCCTCGGAGCTGCCATCCGAGAGTGCCGAAATGGAAGGAGGGATTGAAGATCCGGTTTTCTTTCCGGTTTTCTGCTGTCGGGGGGACGGGATGAACGATCAGTTCAATCTGTCCGATCAGAATATCGCTGTTCGGCGCAACGTCGATGCGCGGCCAGAAAAACGGACTTTTTGCTTTCAGGGGAACGGGAAGGCGGAGAGAGAATTTCTGCCAGTTTTTGTTGAGAGAAAAACTCTTGCTTCCTCCCCATGCGTATCGGTCGCCAATCAGAAGCAGAGTCATGGCTGCGGAATCGGAGAGCGCACGGGCATGAACCGTCAGTTCAAGATTTCCTTCCCGAGGGAGCGGAAAGTTCATTCCCTGAATGCAGGCGGCTTTTCCTGCCGCTTTGAGGCGCATGACGGTCGAAGCATTTTGAAATCCGAATTCTCCGGTCAGTCCGCACTCATTTGTGTATCCGGAGTATTTTCTCCACTGTGCGGGAATGGTGCCGGGGTCGCCGGAAAAGAATCCATTGTTCAAAAGAAGATTCCGTCCGGGTTCCGGACGATAGGGTTTTGTTCTGATCGTCTTGATTTGCAGGGACTTGAAACTTCCGGTTGCAGCCGATTTGTTCAGAATCAGCGTCACTCGTCCCGGCGTTTTCAGAATGATCGGGAGAGTCAGGGGCGTCCATGAGGAGTGGATTGGGATCGTTTGCGGAAGAGCCGGTTTTTCCTCCGTTTTCGGATCGGTTTCCACAGAAACGGAAATGGCGGCGTTCGGAGATGGGGAATCGGCGCGAAGCTCTGTCGTAATCAGATGGTTCCCTGCAAGGAGGTTTTCCGGGATTTCGATTCGCCGGTAAAGAGTATTTTTTGCAGAAGGAGTCAGTGTCATTTCGACGGCAGGTTCCGATGCAGGGAGGAGCTGTGTACAGAATGCGACGGAAAGAAAAAATGCGAGTTTCATTGTTGTAAATCCTTATATAAGTTTATGATTTATAACGTGATATACCAGTAGTACTGAGGTTTTCCCTGCCGACCGTAATTCAAGTGTATGCGGCTCATCCAGGAGACGTGTCCGTCCGCCCAGTTGATGTTGGCTCCGTTGTTGTGACGGTTGCCGACCCATTCTTCGCTGGAACTCCGGGCAAAGGGTTCCCATGCGATGGACTGGGCCACATCTCCGATCTCCGCATCCGTTGTATCCGCGGTGACGACCGTTTCACTCGGCGATTTCCCTTTGATGCTGTTCAGACGTTTGCGCTGATCCTCACTTTTACCCCAGCCGCGAAAAGGCCAGTCCGATGCTGCAAGTCCGTAACTGTATGGTGTCAAAGGATTGATGTTTCCAGAATCCGTATTTGGAAGAAGGGTTTTCTCACACCAGAAAACCGCTGTTTTCCCGCAAACCCGGCTGCGGTTGACGGAAATTTCTCCGCTGAGATGGCGGATCCCAAGATAGGGGGCGATGGCATAACGCCAGTAATAGTGAACAGCGAAAGTCGCTTCGGAAGAACTGACCGGCATCCAGTCCTCCATCTCTCCGGCATATTGCTGAACGGCGAATCCCTGCTGCTTTAAGTTGCCCGTACATTTTGCTGCATACCCTTTCTCGCGAGCGGATTTCAGTGCGGGAAGAAGAAGGGAAGATAGGATTGCAAGAATTGCGATGACGATTAAAAGTTCTATCAAAGTAAATGGATCATTCTTTAGATGGAGTGTTTTTTTCTTCTTCATTGTTTTTCTCCTTTCGATAGATTGTTGTATGGATTCAGTGCGGTTTTTCGGATGGTCAGCCGGGTGGGAACCCGGATGATTGTCGTAGTTTGTTCCCCGGAACGGATTTTTTCGAGAAGCAGACGGGCTGCAAGCAGAGCGCATTGAGTGTTGTCAACGGAAATGGAGGTGATGGTCGGTTCGGAGAAGGGGTGAAAACCGTTGCCTTCCGAGTTGTCGTAACCGATAATTTCATAATCTTTCCCGAAGAGCAGACCGACGGAGTTCAGGGCGGAAATAATGTCGGATGAAAACGTGTCGGAACAGGAAATGATCAGTTTGCCCCGGCACTCCTTTGAGAGACGCCTTCCCAGGACATAGGCGTTCTGCAAATTTGCGTTGAACGCAATCGTATGGATCTGTTCCTGCGTGTATCCGTTTTCCAGGGCCGCTTTCTGAAAGGCATTCTTTCGGGCCTCTCCGTTTCGATGGTTTCCGTAGATGATAATGATTCCTTTATAGCGGATCCGGGCAATCTGAAAAATTTTCCGGATCCCGGAAAGGTGATCCGCCAGAACCTGCGAAACCGGCTCTTCCACCAGAAAGTCGCTTTGAAATACCACGCAGGGAATCGGAAGTTCCCGAACTGAAAAACAGTTGTCCAGATTGACCGCTACACCGGAAATCAGCAACCCGTCCAGTCCCGCGATTCGCCGGCGGAACGGAACGGTTTCATAAAAAAGTTCTTTGGAAAGCGGATCAATGGTGACATTTCTCCGTTTCAGATAATCCAGTGCCTGGTCGGCCGGGGCGTTCAGAAGCACATTGAGTTTCTCATTCCGGTTTTCGGAAATCGAACGCAGCGTGCAGCCAATCTTCAACGTCCGGAGCGACTGGGGGCGCGGGCCGACAAACGTTCCGCTGCCTCCAATCCGGTACACCGCTCCCTCTGCAACCAGAACTCCGATCGCGTTCTGCGCCGTCTTCAGCGAAACGCCCCACTCGGCGGCAAGACCTTTCGCCGACAAAAGCGGTGTCCCAGGCTTCAGATGATTCCGATTGATCGTTTCCCGGATCGCCTGCGCAATTTTCCTGTACTGGATTTCCTTCGTAATACCGCTTTGCATTCGTTGGTTTCCTTTCCTGGAGATCAATATATTATATCCCGGAAAGAAAAACAAAAAAAAAATTCAGAAAAAAAAACTTCTACGCACAAAAATAACGATTTCAGGAGGAAAAACCGATATCCTTCCGATATCCTTTGGAAGCAGGGGGGAAAAACGGAAAAATCCGGATCAGCGGCAGCTGGCGATCGCGTTGTATTCCGTCATCAGCGTTTCAAGGGCGGAAGCGGCGTTTTCCCATTGCATTGTTGCGTCGTTGATACTGTTTTCGAGCTCGTTCAGGCGTTTCTGGAGCGCGGCAAAGTCGCATTTTCCGTCCGGAGCGGAAAGGGCGGCAATGATTTCGGCCTTTTCCGACTCCGCCTGTTCAATCCGGTTTTCCATTTCGGCAACGAGGTTTTCCAGGCGTTTTTTCTCTTTGGAGAGTTCCTGTCTCCGGGCGGCGCGTTCTTTTCGCCGCTCCTTCTGGGAGTCGGAGGAGAGGGCGGGTTGCGGATCTGCCGAAAGTGTCTGTGCAGCGTTTTTCTGTTCAAGTTCAAGGAGTTTCTCCTTGTAGTAATCGTATCCGCCCTGAAAGCGGGTCACGCGGTGATGGCGCACTTCGAGGATCACGTCGGCCGCGCCGCGGAGGAATTCCACATCGTGGCTGACCATGCAGACCGTTCCGGAATAGTCGTGAATGGACTGCTGAAGCGCTTCGCGGGCGGCGATATCCAGATGAGTGGTGGGCTCGTCGAGGACCAGAAGGTTCGGAGGATTGACGAAAATCCGGGCAAAGCAGAGACGGATTTTTTCCCCTCCGCTGAGGACCTTGCAGAGTTTTCCCGCGTCTTCACCGGAAAATCCGAATGCTCCGACGATCTCGCGGACCCTCTGCCCGGAGACGTCGGCCGCGGCCGCCTGCCGGACAATGTCATAAACGCTCATTTCCGGGGGGAGCAGTTCGGCGAACTCCTGTGCCTGATAGCCGACAACGACCTTGTGTCCCGGAGTCCGGGTTCCGTGTGTCGGATTCAGCCGTCCCGCGATCAGTTTCAGGAGGGTTGTTTTTCCCGCTCCGTTGTATCCGATGATGCCGATTTTTTCTCCGCGTTCGACCCGCAGATCGACGCCGGAGAGAATGGTTTTCCCTTCCTCGTATGCGAAATCGACGTTTTCGAGCCGGACGACCTCCACACCGGAATGCGGCGGAGGCGGAATGCGGATGGTTCCGCGGAAATGGAGATCATCCGGGACGTCCACATCTTCGATCCGGTCGAGCATTTTGATCCATGACTGCACCTGGGCGGCCTTGCTCGCCTTGGCGCGGAAGCGTTCGATATTCCGTTCGAGCTGTTCTTTTTTCCGTTCGATGTTGGCGGCGGCCGATTCCGCGTGGTGTCTCCGTTCCTCGCGTTCGCGGACATAATACTGATAATTCCCCGGATAGCGGACCACTTTGGCGTTGTTGACCTCCAGAGTCACCGTCGTGAGGGAGTTCAGCAGGAAGCGGTCGTGGGAGATCAGCATCAGGGTCCCTTCAAAGGCGCGCAGACGTTTCTGGAGCCACTCCACCGCGGGAATGTCGAGATAGTTGGACGGTTCGTCGAGGAGGAGAATATCCGGTTCGCTGAGCAGAGTCCGCGCCATGCACGCGCGCATCTGCCATCCTCCGCTGAAGTCGCCCATGGGCCGGTTCCGGTCTTCCTCCTGAAATCCGAGTCCGGCGAGAGCGGCGGCTGCGCGGTGGCGGATGTCGTATCCTCCGATGTGTTCAAATCGTGTCTGGAGTTCTCCGAGTTCCCGCAGGGCCGACGGATCCGACGGCTGGTTTTTCAGAAGCGTTTCCAGCTCCTGCATCCGCGCGAGGAGACGGGGCAGTTCCCCGCCCGCGGTGGCGACAAATTCAATCAGCGGTTCTTCTCCGGAAAAGAAATCCAGCTGCTGGCGCAGATGGCCGATCCGAGCCTTCCGGGGAATGACGATTTCGCCTTTGTCGGCGGAAAGTTCCCCGGTAATCAGAGAAAAAAGAGTGCTTTTCCCGGAACCGTTCGGCCCCACGACGCCGACCCGTTCTCCTTTTTCGACCCGGAATCCGGCCGCGTTGAAAATGTCGCGCGCTCCGTAACTTTTTGAAACCTCGTTGAAGTCGATCATATTGCATCCGTGCGTTGTGATGAACAGGGGGTAAATGTACTTCATTTTTCCCGGATTTCAATGGAGAATCGCATTTTTCCGTTTTTTTCCCGCAGGAGTGTCCCGGCATTTTCCGGCAGATGGAAAAAAGCGGAAGATTCTCTTGCGATTTCTGTCCCCTGTGGCATATTATACGGAAAGAACGCTGCGATGCAGAAAAAACTGGGAGGAAGAGAATATCATGGTACGCGTTGCCTGCTGCTGGGATGACGGAGTCGAAACCGATTTGCGCCTGATCGAACTTCTGAAAAAATATCATGCGAAGGCCACGTTCAATCTGAATCCGGGTCTCTATTATCCGGACCGCCGGAGGACAAGCAACTGGCAGTTCCCTGCAAATCCGGGTTTTATCAACCGCTGTTTCTCCCGGAAGGAATTGCCGGAGGTGTACCGCGGATTCCGCATAGCCTCGCACGGCTACTTTCATGCCAATCTGCAGAAGGTGACGACGGAAGAGTATGTGTATGATGCCACGGAGGCGCGGAAAGCTCTGGAAGATCTGTTCCAGATGGAAATCCCCGGCTTCGTCTACGGCGGCGGATACTGTTCGGAAGAGGCCGCAAAAGCGCTTGCCGACGCAGGATTCCTCTATGGGAGAACGGTGGAGAACACCGATCATGTTCTCGACTGTCCGAATCCGCTTCTTCTCAGGAGTTCCGCCCATTTCCGTCACGGGGATTTTCTCGAACGCTTTGAAGCCGCCAAACGCGAAAACGGCGTATTTTACTTCTGGGGCCACAGCTGCGAAATGCAGGACAAGGAAGCGGAATGGGAGGCGTTTGAACAGCGACTTGCCCGGATTGCGGGCGATCCGGAAACCTGCTGGATCGACGTTGTGGATATCGTCCGTCCGGCCTGATTTCCAATTTCCGGCGAACGGATTTCCCTGGATCGACGCCGGTTCAAGATCCTCGCAGCAAACTACGGGTTCCGGATTTTTTCATCAATTTCCGGAAAACCGCTTGTTTTCCCTCTTGATTTTTTTCGGGAACTGTGCTATAATTAGCTTAGACGATTGAGCAAATGAAATTTCATGCGGGGAAAACAATGGCGACACAGAAGGACATTGCCCGGGAGGCGGGAGTTTCGAACAGTCTTGTTTCGTATTATCTGACGGGGAGCAAATCTGCCCGGATGAGCGACGAGACGCGGAAGCGGATTGACGCCGCGATCCGGAAACTGAATTACCGGCCGAATCAGCTGGCGCGTTCGTTGCGGACAGGGAGAAGCAAAAGCATCGGGATGCTGATCTCGCAGATTTCGAATCCGTATTTTTCCCATCTGGCGGAGGAGGCTCTTCAGGAGGCCCGCCGGCTTGATTATTCTTTGATTCCGGCGATGACGTCGTATGACAATCAGGACATCCGTGCGGCGCTGGAATTCCTGATGCGGAACCGGATTGATGCGCTTTTTTCCTGCATGGGAGTCGGGAATCTGCTGGATTGCTTTGATTCGATTCCGATTTTCCGTCCCGTGTATGCCGAGCCCGGAATTCTGACGCTTCAAAGCGATGTGGAAAATGCGTTTGTGGATGCGTTTTTGTTTTTGAAGAGTCGCGGTCATTCCCGGGTTTTCGGGTATTACGATCAAAGGATGCCATGGAATGAGTCTCTGCGATCGGGGGCCGAGAAGACCGGAATGGCATTGGAACATCAGCGGGTTTCCACTCCGGAGGATTATGAGGCGGTCTATCGCTGGATCGCCGCAAACCGTCCCGGAGCGATTTTCCTGAATGGAAGGACTCTGGACCAGGTTCTGAATCTGCTTCGGAGCATGGAGGAATACAGACCGGATATCATTATCGGAGTGGATGAGTTTCATCGATATCTGGAAAGTCCGCTGATCGTCGGAGGCATTCAGACAAGTACGGCGGAAATGGCTCGAAGAGGAATTCAGGTCCTGGTAGAGCGGATCGAAAATCCGGAATTGCCGCGGGAAGGAATCCTGGAAATTTCACCGGGAAGATTTGTGGATTATACTCGTCAGGAGATTCCGGGGATGTTCTCGGTTGAGGAGAGAGCCGGGAGGCCCCGTTGACGACAGAGAGCGACTGAAAATGAAATCATTTGACAGAATACAAACGAAAGGAGCACAGAAATGATCCGGAAACAAAATTTTACGATAATTGAACTTCTTGTTGTGATTTCAATTATTGCGATTCTTGCTTCTCTTCTTCTTCCCGCCCTGGAGAAGGCTCGGGAAGCGGGAAGGGCGGCGGATTGCCGGAGTCGGGAAAAACAGTTCGGCCTGGGTTTTTCGATGTATGCGAACGACAATGATCAGTTTCTTCCGCTCTGCTATGCCGGTTACAATGGGGAATATGTGGCGGTGGAAAAGAAAAACATGAGCTGGGTGCAGAAAGTCGGAGATTATCTGGGGAAACGCCCGAACAGTGAAAATCCTTCGGATGCCAATACGGTGGGCGATTATTCGGAAAAGGCGATGCGGACTTCTTTTTTCTGGTGTAAGAGTCCGGTTGTAGCCATCAGTCCCGACTATCCGAATACTTATCCCTATGGAGGAGATCATTTGGACCGGTACCGCTATGCGATGAATTCTCTGCTGACCGGAACAAGTTTCGGAACCATTGAAGGGATTGGGGATCCGGGGGATAAATATGGATACAAATCATTGAAGCAGGTGACAACTCCGAGTCAGGCGTTTTTGGTCGGTGAATCTTTCGGAGGCTGTGTTGGGCGTATTTGGACCTTTGTGCATCAGAATGGAAATGTGCCGCATTCGGGAAAAGGGAATGCGCTGTATGTGGACGGTCATGTAAATACCGTCAACCGTGCATTGTTTCTGAGTTACGGAGAGTGGTCACCCTCCCTTTCGAAAGCGGGGTCCTACCCGTTCTGGTATGGAAAAACTCATTGAGAGTACACAATAAGAAGGAGATTTTTATGAGAGGATCGATGAAATGGTTGCTGCTGAGCTTGTGTCCCTTCCTGCTGTCGGGGGCCGAGGCTCGGTTTTTTCTGCCGTTCGACGGAACGCCGGACGTCGCGGGACCCAAAGGAGAAAAATATTCTCCGGCCATGATTTTCGGGCGGAACACCTATGTGGATGGCGTATCGGGAAAAGCCCTGCTGGTCCGGCGCCACGCCTACGATCAGGTGACGGCGGTCAATCTGAACAAACTGCCGGAAATGGAGTGGCGCGAAGGGACGGTCTCCTTCTTCTTCCGCCCGGAATGGAACGGAAGCGATCCCGGTGCACGCTGGCTCTTTTATGCAACGAAAAACAACAATCTGCGCATCTATTTCATCAAGAACAAGCCGGATGGACTGGAACTGAGCGTCTGTACGGATGGTTTCCAGCGTCAGATCCTTGTGAAAAATCCGCTGAAGGCCGGAAAATGGGTGCATCTGGCATTTTCGTGGAATATTCCGGAGGGCAAAGCCGCAGTTTATCTGGACGGGAAAGCGCTGGGGAAAAAATCCGTTGAAAAATGGAAGAATTCCGGGTTGCGGATCCCATGTTCCCCGTCAGTCTGGCTGGGCAAGAACACTTCCGACCGCTTCAAGGCGGAAGTCGGAGAAGGGGCGTACGACAATCTCCGGATTTATGACCGGTTTCTCGAAGAGAATGAAATCCTCACGGAAGCCCTCGGCGGAAGAGCCGTGAAAATGAAGAATCTCCCGACGACGCATTGTCAGCAGAAAAACGGTGCGCTGAACTTCCGCTTTCGCTATACGGCGGATCGGATCGCCTCTCCGCAGGTTCTCCTTGTTCTGAAAAGCGGGAAATCGGATCTGGCGCTCTCCACGATGGGCGCCTCCGGCAAACTGGCCTTGAACGGAGGAGGGAAAGTTCTGGAATCACCGTATGTACTCGACCTGAAACGTCCTCTGAAACTCTCCTTTGAAGCGGTCGGAAAACAGAAAATGCTGGTTCGCTTCGATGACGCCGCTCAGGGATTTCTGGAGATCCCGAACGGATGGGATTCTCTGAAGGAGATCCGTGCAATCGACGGTATTTCCCTCCTGCCGCCGGAGATTCCCGCGGAAGAGACGCTCCGGTTGAAAACAAAATCCTCCGGGAGTCTGGAAAAGAAACTCTGGGATCTTTCCGATGCGCAAAACGTAGTGCATGGAGACGTTCGAAAGGGAATCTCCCTGAACGGAATTTGGCGCATTTTCGGCAACAAGGCGTATTCCTATGCGCCGGAGAAGGAGAGCATTCAGCGCTATTCCCGGGTTCCCGGCAGTTTCCGGTCCGTCTACTTTCAGCACTACTGCGAAAAGAACGGAAAGCTGGAAAAAGTTGGCGGCGGGCCATACAAGACAACGGCCGGATGGTATCAGAGGACATTTCAGGTGCCGAAGGAGTGGAAAGGAAAACGGATTTTCCTGAATTTCGAGAATCTCCATGCGGATTACGGACGGGTGTATCTGAACGGAAAGCTGATTGATTCCTTCCGTCAGGATTTCAAGTATTTTTCGGCTGTTCCGAATGCCCGCAGAATTGATGTGACCGATCAGTTGGAAGAGGAAAATGTGCTTTCGGTGTTTCTGGATCGCTTTGTCGTTGTTTTCTGGCAGGATGTTCCGCACCGGGAGGACCATCACACGATCGCCATCGACAATGTCTGGCTGGAATGTGCGCCATCCCGGGTCTCCCTGAAGAGCGCGATCTCCTTTCCGTCGTTCCGGAAGAAGAGCGTGGAGATGCGGGCGACGGTTCTCAATCCCGCCGGGGAACGGGGAACGGCAAAAGTTGATTTCCGGTATAGACGGACGGGAGGCGACCGGAATTTTTCAAAGACGTTCCGTCTGACCGGAGAAAAGGAACAGCGGATCGTGTTTACGGAGAGCTGGAAAAATCCCGTCCTCTGGAACTATGAGACCCCGAATCTGTATACGCTTTCGGTTCGTCTGTCGGTAAACGGATCTGCTGCCGATGCTCTGCCGGATTGCGATTTCGGATTCCGCGAAGCGTGGGTGGAAAACGGAGAATTCCGATTCAACGGACTCAAGACCCGTTATCGCATGGCAACCTGTCCGCTTCTGGAACAGCAGAGAATGTATCTGGCGAATCCGCGGGCAATGGCACAGTTCGTTGCCCAGATCCGGAAGATGAATTATGATACGGTCCGGTTCAATCCGGATGTGATTATTTCTCATTACGGAGAACTGTATTTTCAGGATTATCTGCGGGAAGCGGGTCGGCAGGGATTGTACAATCTCTTTCCGATGCCGTCGTATGAAGGCGGAGCTGTCGGTCCCTACAAAAAGGAGGTCGAACGGTTCCTGGAACATTACGGGCGTTTTCCGAGCATCATCATGTGGTACACGGATTTCAATACCTGTTTTTATTCGGAAAATCAGGACCCGTATTATCTGAACAATACGGAATTTGTCCCGAAGACCGCAGCGGCGGCGAACCGGAAGCTGGCAAAGGTGGCCGATGATACGATGCGGTCGCTGGACCCGAGCCGGGAGTGTTTTCAGCATGCCGGCGGCAACATGGGGAAGATTTTCACCTCGATGAATTATCAGTCGTTCGGGACCCCGCTGCAGGAGCAGGAGGACTGGCCGAAGATCTGGTCGGCAAAACACACGCAGCCGCTGATGGTGGTGGAATCCGGCTTCCCTTATCCGTTTCAGTATCTCTATTTTGACGGTCCGAAGGGGCATTATCTGTGTGCGGAGCATGCGGCACGGTATTTCGGCGATTCGGTCTACCGCCAGGAAAAAATTCCGGCCCAGATGGGGATATGGAGGATGTTCTCTCCGTATGCGCCGCGTCCGTTCAATTACTTTCTGCTTTCCGGAGAGATGTACCGGAGAGTGGTCCGGGCATGGCGGGCTTACGATGTCTCCGCCGTCGGCGATTTCACAACGCTGCGGGAGGCGTTCCGCGGATGGGGAAGCGATTTGCAGTACAGCATGTTCTGGGGAGTCGACGACAATGTGAAAAGCGCCGGAGTCCGTCCGGACCGCGAATACTTCACCTATCAGGTGCTCGATTACCTGAACCCGGAGAAATTCGGAGAGGTGATGCGCAAGGAGTTCGAGCCGCTCCGCGTCTTCCTCGCCGGACGGGTGGATGATTTCACCAACAAGGACCATGCGTTTTTCTCGAACGAGAAATTTGAAAAGAGCATTGTCGTCATCAACGACAGAACCACGGTTCAGAATCTCCGTTTCCGCTGGCGCTTCACGGTCGGAGATGAGCAGCTTGACCGTGGAGAGCTTTCGGTCAAGGCGGAACCGGGGGCTCTGCTGAAACTGCCGCTCCATCTGACCGCACCGGAAGTCGCGGTGCGATCCGAAGGGAAAATCCATCTGGACGTCTTCCGCAACGGGGAAGGATACGATACGGATTCGTTTGACGTGCAGATCTTCCCGAAACGAGGAAAACCGGATTTCCGGTATGTCCCGCCCGCAGGACTGTATGATCCGGCGGGGAAAACGGAAGGACTTCTGAAAGCGGCGGGCTTCCCTTATCGCAAAATCTCCACTCCGGAGGAGGCGAAGGCGTGCCGTCTGATTGTGATCGGACAGAATGCGCTTGGGGAGCATGTGCCTGCATTTCTGAAAGAATTGGAACTCAGCGGAGAGTTCCGTCTCGGACGCAAGATTCTGATTTTCGAGCAGAAGCAGTGCAATCTGGGGAATCTGGTTTTCGAGTCTCCGAGTTGCCGGGACGCATTCATTCAGCGTCCGGAGAGTCCGTATCTGCGCGGACTGAAGGATGCGGATTTCAAAAACTGGCGGGGGGCGTCGGACACCGTTCCGGCAAAGATTGTCAGCAAAAATCCGTCGCCGCACTATCCGCGTTCGAAATGGAAAATCGGCAACGGAGGCATGGTTGCGGGAAACGTGATCCGCAAACCCTCATATGGAAATTTCCGGACGATCGTGGACTGCGGATTCAATCTGATGTTCGCCGCCCTGATGGAGCTGAAACAGCAGCACGGACATGTCCTCTTCTGTCAGCTCGACGTCACATCGCGCTACGGCAAAGATCCCGCCGCCACACTTCTGGTGGACAATATCCTGACGGAGATGGCGACCCCGTTCCTCCCGGTCAATCCTCAGAAGGTGATCTATCTCGGCGACCGGGAAAATGAGAAGATCCTGAAGAAAATGGGTCTTGTCTACGAGAAGAAAGGCGGGTGGTCCCCGGGAGAACTCGCCGGATGCGAAGTCGTGATTCTGGGGCGGGACGGGATCCAGCCGTCCGCCCGGGAAAATTTCCGCAAGGCCTTTGCGCAGAAGGAGAAGAACCGGACGATTCTCTGTCTTCCCGGAGCTCCGTTGGATCTTCTCCCCGTGCCGCTGAAGAAGGAAAAAGCTCCGGTTTTCCGGGTGGAAATCCCGAAGGACGATCCGATGTTCTCCGGCGTAACCGAAGCGGATCTCTATTTCCGGACACCGAAAGAGATGGAGGTGCTCGAGACCCCGGCATGGACGGTCAAGACAAATCCGGCTGTGATCGTCCGCCACGATTTCCAGAAGGGCGGAGCGATCGTCGTGCTGAATCTCTCCCCGGAAATGTTCGACGACACCTTCTGGAACAAGGAAAAAGTTTCTCGGGTCTGGAGCACGATCTTCAGCAATATGAATCTCCCGCTCGGACGCGATCTGACCCTGTTCACCGGACGGCGGATGCGCCACAACACGATTACGCCGCTGCGGGGAGAAATTCCTCTTGAGAAAGGGCTGCTGTGTCTGGATCCGAAAAACAGCGGAACCGTTCCCGGTCCGAACGATTTCCGTCCCATCCGTCTGGGAGACGCGTGGGAGAAGCAGGGATTTACACAGAACAATCCGTATCATGTGTATCCGAAGGAGACTCCGCTGAAGATGCGGGAAATGTATGACGGCTATGCCTGGATCCGGATCCCTGTGACGATTCCGGAGTCGTGGAAAGAGTATTCCGTCCGTCTGTACGGCGGTCCGGTCGATGACGCCGACTGGACCAGCTTCAATGGCGTCCGGATCGGAGAAACGACATTCGAAAAATGTTCCGATCCCTATGCACGGAAACGCAGTTATCCGATTCCCTCCCGGCTGATCCGCTACGGAAAAGAGAACACCCTCCTGATCCGGGTGTATGACCGCTGGGGCTTCGGGGGAGTCACGGGGCCGCTTTCCCTGATCGCCGAGGACCCGCAGAGCCGGGATTCCTGGTCGCCCTACGTTGATAAGCTCAACTTTTATGATGTGGACGCATTTCACAACTGGTAAAAACATTGGAGACAAGGATCCCGGCTTTTCACGGACCGGGATTTTTTTTTTGTTTTCCGCTAGAAACTTCTTCCGGCGATTATATATTCCCGGAAAAGATTGTCCGCGCCGGATGTACCAGAGAGAATCGGCGGGGAGGACCCTTCTTCCGCAATCGTGCGGGGAACGGGAAACGAAAGGAGTTTTTATGGATCCGGAAGAGCCGCTGGCCATCGAAGAAACCGCCCAGAAAGCAATTGAAACCATTCGACAGGGACGGTTTCGAGAGTTCCTTCAGTACCTCTGGGACAATTATCAGGGAGATCTGATGCATTTTGGAAAAGTTCTTGTGCTTTCCCTTGTCATTGTTCTTCTGGCGAAGATCTGCATCCGGATGATTCATGCGCTGATGGCGCGGACACCGAAAAATCTGCGTATTCTGGACGATGCCGCACGCATGGTCCTTGACAAGGCGGTGAGTTACGGGATTGCATTTCTGGCAATTTTGATTATTCTGGATCTTCTCGGGGTCAATACGGCGAGTCTGATCACGGTTCTTGGAGCCGCCGGACTGGCGATCGGTCTGGCGTTCAAGGATACGCTGAGCAATATCGCGGCCGGCGTGATCCTGCTGTTCCTGCGTCCGTATACGATCGGCGATTATGTGGAATGCGGATCGGTCAGCGGGACGGTGATGGAAATGGGATTCTTCACAACGACCCTGACAACTGCCGACGGACTCTATCTCTCCGTTCCGAACGCCGCCCTCTGGGGAACGCCGATCAAGAACTATACGCGGAACGGAAGACGGCGGATGGATATCACGGTCGGCATTTCCTATTCGGATTCTCTGGATCAGGGACTTGCTGTTCTGAAGAAGCTGATGGAGGAAAATGAATTTGTCCTGAAGGATCCCGCACCGCAGGTTCTCGTACAGGATCTTGCGGATAATTCGGTGAATCTTCAGCTTCGTCTCTGGGCGTCGGTGGAACATTACTGGGATCTCTACTGGCAGCTGAAATACCAGCTGAAGGGAGCGCTGGAGTCCGAAGGATTGAACATTCCGTTCCCGCAGCGTGTCATTACCTTTGCCAACGCGCTTCCCGGGGAGGAAAAACCGAAAGAGGCGGGAATCGGTGCGGAAACGGAAAAAAAATAAAAAAAATCCGTTTTCCTCTTGACATCCTTTTTTCCTCTGTTATAGTAGCTGTTCAGGCCGGAAATCCACGGTGGATTCCGGATGCAGAAGAACAAATAAAGAGAAAGGTTCTTGAAAATGAGCGAGAAAAAAGAAATTTTTGCGGACGGCATCGGCCAGATTCATTTTGCCGGCGGAATGGTCAGATTTGACTTCGTCACGCTCCAGCCGACCGAGGATGGAAAGGCTCCGGTTCCACAGGGAACGATCCGCGTGATCATGCCGCCGAACGGATTTCTCGGCGCATTTAACTCGATGCAGCAGCTGATCGACAAACTCCTGGAAGCCGGAGTGCTCCAGAAGAACGAAAAGGCCGCGAAGTAAAAAGCGCGACAGCGGAACGCCGGGACGGAATTCAATGCAGAGCATGAATCTGACATTTTCTCCAATGCTCCACGAGGTCACGATTTCGTGGGATTCCGGCGTATCGTCTTCCGGCGGAGATTTCCAGTTTGCAGAGGACCGGACAGACCGTTGCGACGGAGTCTGGGTGGTCTCGGCGGACTGGAAGTTTGCGGAGGAAACACCGGTGTTTTCCTTCCGCATTTCCGTGGAGATGTATGATGTTCATTGCAAATCGTTTTTTGTGGAATCTCCGTTTCTGCGTTGCGTGGAAACGGTGGTTCGGAATGTGAAAGCATTCCTGAGAAACGAGTTCCGCATGGTGGCCGGTCTGGTGTGTCCGGAAGGGAATACCGTGCAGGCGAATCTGTGTCTTTTTTCCCTGTGAAACGCAGGGAAAAACAGATTCAGCCAATGCGGAACATGCGGAAAACGGACACAGTTTGAGTCCGAGTTTTGAATGTTCCGCATTTTTTTCAAAAGAACCTTTTTTCAGAATTTGGAACGGTTTTCAGTCTCTTTCGCTCGGAGCTGAGAACCGTTTCTTTTTATTTTTCGGGAACGCGGACTTGCCTTCTTCCGGAAAGCATGATATAGTATTGCGATGTCGGGCCCTTAGCTCAGTCGGTTAGAGCAGGTGACTCATAATCACCGGGTCGCTGGTTCGAGCCCGGCAGGGCCCACCATTTGATGCTGCAAGGGTATTTTGGACACTTTCTGTTGGGACGTCCAAAATACTTTTTTCTTTTTTGTCTGCGAAATGCCGTTCCGCTTCGCTCGGAGTCAACCCCAATCTCATCCTGAGCGGGCGCACAGGATGGACCTTCCCGCTAGTCTTTTCTTGAAAGCCGATTCGGAATCGGTCAATTCCATCATTCAAATATGTTTGATTTGCAATCAGATTTCTTCATGCTATTTTATTCTTATTGACAGAATATGATTCAAGATTCCATCATCTTGAGTGTCAATTTATTAACATGAAGAAAAAGAGTCACCTGTTTTTTTATTGAAAAACAGAACCATTTATTTCCACACATGACAATTTAGTAGATTAGAGAAGAAGAAAAAAGTCAGGAGAACAAAAATGGGTTCTTCTGCACTTTATGTAAAAAATGGGAATGGAATATCCGGAACCCCTGTGCAGTCAAGTCCCAATCCGGCATAATCGGTCGCGATGCTCCCTTTT
>CASFTV010000032.1 GCA_949297765.1 uncultured bacterium
GTTGCAATTGGCGAATTTTTTCAGGGCCCGTGTCGGGCTGCCGGCAATATCGCCTTGAAGGCGTGGAGCATACCACCGGCTAAGCCGGTGGTTTTGATTTTTGCACCATGTCGTCAGAGAGGCCGTCCGCTCATGAAATCCGTTTTTTTCAATGCTCGGAGTGCGGATTCGATACGGCCGGAAAAGTCCGCTTGGTTCCTGTCGCGTTTTTTTGCTCTCGAAAGAAAGAAGGTTTTTTTGTGGATTATGGTATTATAAAAATACCTAAAGAGAATAGAAAGCTTATTTTTCTATACTAAATTTTAAAAATTTTTCGAAAAGCTCTTGACATTTTATTGGTTTTGTGGTATAATTAAAGCACCAAACAAAATACTCTGCCATGTCAGGAAAGGAAGGAAAATGAAACTGTCAACAATGGTTCGGAACGGGGGCCGGAGGAAGAGCTGTCGCACACAGCGACGGAAATTTACCTTGCTTGAACTGCTCATCGTGATCGCGATCATCGCGATTCTCGCGGCGCTGCTGCTGCCCGCGTTGAACAAGGCGCGCAGTCGTGCACATGCGATCGTCTGTACCGGCAATCTGCGCCAGTTCGGCGTGGCGATGATCCAGTACAGCGATACGCACCAGGACTACATTTTCCCCGGTACCGCACCCAAAGACAAAGGGGGAAACGCGGTTGAACAGCGCTGGCGCTACGCCAACCACTGGCCGGCGATTCTTTCCGTATTCATGGGGCATAAACAGTATGCGCCCGGTGAAATTGCATTTCAGGAACTTTCCGATTTCAAAGTGGCGATCTGTCCGGAGGTGAACACCCGTTTCGGATACGGCTACAATGCCCGGTCGCTGAGTTTTCAGACGTCCGATCCGCTTCCGGCAACGTGGTCCGGGTTCAACAAGTACGCCAAGATCCAGACCATCAAAAAACCGACTTCCACCGTGGTTCTCGGCGACAATTTCTGGTATAACAATACGATGGACAATATCCTTCCGGAGAACTGGATTCCGTGGATTTCCCGCGGCAGCCAGGGGTTCTACACCGGCTGGCCAATGCTTGATTTCCGTCACAACGGCCAGAGCAACATTCTCTGGCTTGATGGCCATGTCGCACCCAAACATGTGAAATCGGGCATCATCGCCGAAAACTCCTACGACTGCGACGTGAATTTCTGGGGTGTTTCCGGAAACTGGCAGTGGTATTGATTCAGAAGGAAAGGAAACTGGAGATGAGAAAAAAAATCCTGGCCATGACCGCCGCTCTCTTGGGTGCGCTGACGGCCGGTGCCGCCGTCGAAACTCTGATGTTCGATGATTTCACCGCAACCCGCTCCGAGTGGAAACTGCCTTCCTCCGGAGGATTTCTTTCGTCCGGTACGCTCCGCATTGCGCCGTCGCCGGCGGATCGGGAGAAGAACAATCTGGCCAGACGCACGCTGGATGTCTCCCGCTGGAAAGGACGCCTGCTCTTTTTCTCGGTCGAAGCGTGCGCCTGGAAGGTGACCCGGCCCCGCAACAACTGGAACGGCATCAAATTCATGATTCATTACAACTCTCCGGAATACGGGCGAGTCTGGATGCATCCGGTCAATCTCTACGGGTCGTTCGGCTGGAAAAAGCTCTATTTCGCCTGCACGCTTCCGGATGACATTCGCGAAGCGACCCTTGCCCTCGGACTGGAAGACTGTTCCGGTGCGGTTGAATTCCGCAACATCCGGCTGGAATCTCCGGTTGACCGGCCGTTTCCCGGGCGGGCGGAGTATTCCGACGCCGTGCGCAGAATGCCGCCGCTCCGCGGAATGATGTCGCCCCAGCAGCTGACCGCGGGTGATCTGAGCGATCTCCGGCTCTGGGGGGCCAATCTGCTCCGCTGGCAGTTCTGCCGCAACTGGGGCGTCCCGTTCACGGATCGCGATCTTGCGGAATACGGAACCTGGATTCAGGGGAAACTCGCCGAATTCGACCGCGTTCTGGCCGATGCCGAACGAAACGGACTCAAAGTCGTGCTGGATCTGCACTCTCCGCCGGGCGGCCGCCGGGACGGTGCCGATTTCAAAGATATGGAGATGTTTTATGACCGCAGATATGCGGACTGGTTCGTGAACTTCTGGCGCGACGTCGCCCGGCGTTACAAAGACCATCCGGCTATCTGGGGATACGATCTCATCAACGAACCGGTGCAGAGCCGTCCGTCCGGACACGGTTACTGGGAGCTGCAGCTGGAGGCCGCCGAAGCGATCCGCAAAATTGATCCCGAACGTCCCATCCTCGTCGAAGCGAACAACTGGGCGGCTCCGGAAAGTTTCCGGTATCTCAAGCCGTTCCCGCTCAAGAACATTATTTATCAGCTGCACTGTTATCTTCCGCTGCCGTACACTCATCAGCTGGTCCACGGAGGAGCGGTCAAGGATCCGGTTTTCCTCACCTATCCCGGACGGATCGACGGCGTGATGTGGAACAAGGAAAAGTTCCGCCGGATGCTGGAACCGGTCCGCCAGTTCCAGCAGCGGTACGGCGCCCGGATCTATGTCGGAGAGTTTTCCGCGGTCCGCTGGGCGCCCGGGGCGGCCCGCTATCTGGCCGACGCAATCTCCATCTTCGAAGAATACGGCTGGGACTGGAGTTATCATGCGTTCCGCGAATGGGATGGCTGGAGCCTGGAATACACCGACCGCTACGGTGAAAAGAAAAAGGCCGCAACCCCCACCGACCGCATGAGGGTGATCCGGGAGTTCTTCCGCCGCAACGCGGTTTCAACAGACCATGTGACCGAGGCGGACCTGAGTTTCCTTCCCGCTCCGACTCTCAAGGAGAGCCGGCCGGCCGGCCGGGAGTACCGGATCCTCTTCAAAGGCAACAGCATCACCCGGCACGGCACCAATCCGCAGATCAAGGCCGCGCTCGGCTGGGATCGCCGCTGCGGCATGGCGGCCAGCGACGAGGCGCACGACTATGCCCATCTGCTTGCCGCCCGCATTCAGCGCACGATGCCGGACCGTCCGGTCCGGATTGAATTCAGCACCCCCGACGTGGCAGAAGGGGAGACGGAAAAGAACTTCCGTCCCGATCTTGTCATCCTCCAGACCGGAGAACATTCTCTGCCCGGCGACAAGAGCGTGGAGGATTTTGAGCGACGCTATCGTGATGTGGTCGCTTCTCTGAAGACCTTTCCTGCCGGAACGCAGCTGATTGCCGTCGAGCTCTGGGCGCCGACCAATGGAACCCCCTATGAAGGCAAAAGCCGGATCCTGCGCGATCTCCTGCGGAAAATCTGCACGGAAAACGGCATCCCGACCGTTTCGGTGGAAGCGTATGCCACCGATCCCTCCTGTCGCGGTTCCGGCGTGCATCACGGGGTGCGCTGGCATCCCAATGACAAGGGAATGGCCGGTTATGCAGAGTCGATCTTCGCCGTCTGGCAGCGCGAACAGGCCCGGAAATCCGGCGGGGAAAAGAAATAGAGGCCGGCGATGCTGAAGCGTTGTTTCTGCCGGGATCTGCCGTCCGTGTGTACCGGCGGCGCGGCACGTTGGATCGCTCCGGAGGAGGCTGTCCCGGATCGGGCCGGATGTTTTATCTGCCGGTGCCGGGCGGTGTTCTCCCGCGCGGAAGTCCTCCGTCTCCATCTTGCCGCGGATTCCGTTTACCGGCTCTATATTGACGGAGTGTTCGCCGCGGAAGGTGCGGAACTCGGCGACAAGCAGATCCGCTTTGTCGATTCCCTGGAGTGGGAGGCCTCGGCGGGAGAACATCGGCTGGTTGCGATTGTTCCGTTTTTCGGTCCGAAAGGGCCATGGGCGCGAATGGATGCTGCTCCCGGCTTCTTCTGCGCGGCGGAAGGCCGCGGAGCGGAGCAGCTTGCCTCCTGTTCCGCAAACTGGCAGACCGCCGACGCTCCCATGTTCCGCTGGCAGGCGCCGTTCGGCTGGGTGACTCCGGTGGGCGAGGAGCTGATCTTCGATGCCTCGGCTTCCCCGGACGGCATATGGCGCGGCGCGGATCGGGTCTGTGACTGGCGCTCCGCGGCGGAACGGTCCGATTCCGGGCGCAGACTTCAGCCGGCAACTCTGCCGGACATGCTCCGGAAACCGGTGAAGAATTTCCGAGTTCTCTATGCGGGACCCCATCGGGATAAACAGTTCCACGGTGCCGACAACGACGAGGCGGCCGCCGCGGAGGCGGAACGGAAACTGCGCTCGGGAGAGGTGCTGACCTTTCCGCCTCACGTCGAGCGGAAACTGCTGATTGCTCTTGAGGATTACTGCTGCATCCGTCCTGAACTGACCGTTTCCGGAGGGCGCGGCGCCTCCGTTTCGCTTGGCTGGGCGGAAGGACTTTTCCGTAACGATGCGGAACTCGGGGAAAAGGAGGACCGCCGCCGGTGGCGCGACCGGTATTTCATCGGACTCTACGATCATTTCCTCTGCGATGGACGTTCCGGAATGGAATTTTTCACGTTTTCCAGCCGTTCGGGACGTTATCTCTCGCTGGAGGTGAAAAGCGGGAGTGAGCCGCTGACCATCGACGCACTCCGGTTGCCGGAACATCGTTATCCGCTCCGGCTGGAAGCGGCGTTTGCCTGCGCCGACCGGCGTTTTGAAGACCTGGCGCGGCGATGCCGCAGGACGCTGGAGATGTGTTCGCATGACACATTCATGGATTGTCCTTACTACGAGCGTCTGATGTATGTCGGCGACACCCGCATTCAGGCGCTGCTGACGCTGGCGGGCAGCCGGGATTCCCGACTGGTGGAGAAGGCGCTTCACCTGATCGCCGCGGGACAGCTTCCATCCGGATTTGTCCCGTCGCGTTATCCCTCACGTCCTCCGCAGGAGATTCCGCTGTATACGCCGTTCTTCATCGGCATGGTGACCGATTACGCGCGCTGGCGCGGCGGGACCCTGCCGCGGGAACTCCTCCCGGTCGTGCTGCGCTGTGCGGAGGCGTTTGAACCATTCCGGAACCGTTACGGCCTGGTGGAGTTCCACCGGGGATGGAACTTTGTGGACTGGGTCCCCGCATGGAAGACGGGAACTCCGCCGCATGGAGACGACGGCGTTTCGGGTCTGGTCAATGCTCATGTCCTCTACGGATTCAAGGAGTGCGCCGATCTCTGCGGACTGCTCGGCGAGAAAACGCTGGAGCTGCAGTGGCGGAACCGGCTCTCCGACGCCATGCGCGTATTTGTCGAGACCTTCTGGGACGAATCCGCGGGGGCGTTCCGCAACAGCGCCGATGATCCGCTCCTCTCGGAACATCTGCAGATTCTCGCGCTTCTGACCGGCGCTCTGCCGGACGCGGTGCGGACCCGATGCGCCCGGACATTGTGCAGCGGCACTCTGCCGATACGGACAACTTCCTATTTCGATTTCTATCTTTTTGAGACGTATGCGCTCCTGGGGCGCGGCGACCTTGTCCTGCGCCGCCTTGAGGATGTGTTCGATCAGGAGAAACTGGGATTGCGGACCATGCCGGAACAGCCGGAACCTTCCCGCTCCGACTGTCATGCGTGGAGTGCGCATCCGCTCTATCACTGCTGGACAACGCTGCTCGGCGTGCGTCCGGCGGGCTTCGGATTCCGCGAAGTCGAGATCCGGATCCCCGTCGGCGCGCCGGAATTCATGCGCGGTTCGGTGGTCCATCCCGCCGGAGGTTCGATTGAAGTGGAATGTACTCCGGAGGAGGTTCATCTTCATCTTCCCTGCGGTCTTTCCGGGCGGCTGCATCTTCCCGGCGGGGAAGTGCGGAACCTGCACAACGGGGACAATCGTATTTTGCGGAAAAATCCGGCGGATGTGGCTCTGTTTTCTTGACAACTCCGTTTGGCGGCATACATTAGAGAAAAAAAACGAACAGGAGAAGCTGTGGTATGGGGCGAGCCGTACTTGGGAAAAATGACGTTTTCCGGAAACAGATTCTTTCGGAGATCGCGATCGGCATCTACCGTGAGGGGGAACGGCTGCCCGGCGAACGGGAGCTGAGCGAACGGTATCAGGTCAGCCGGAACACCGTCCGGCGGGCGCTGCAGGAGCTGGAACACGACGGAGTCCTTTTCCGGCGTCCTCCGGTCGGAACGTTTGTATCCGGAGGCGCGCTGATGCGCCTGAGGGCGAACCGTCCGCCGCAGCTGCAGGTCGCGGTTCTGATGAACAACGAAGAGTCGAACAACCCGATCTATCAGCAGATTTTCCGTTCCATGCAGGGGCATTTGCCGGATGAGGTCCGCTTGAACGTCTACTTCTGCGGTTCGTGCGACCGGCTGTTCCGCGCGGGAGAAGAGATTGATCTGGCTCTGGTGTTCGGCCGGTACCCGGAAGCGGAACTGGAGACATTGCGCCGCAGGGTCGGCGAGGTGATTATCTGGGGACGGGAATCGGAGAATTTTTCCTGCATCACCTGCGACAACTACAACGGAGGACGGCTGATGGCTCAGACCGCGATCGACGCCGGACACCGTCACCTTGCCCTGATCGGCCCCCGGGAAGAGGATGCCCGCGGCGAGTTCGCCCGACGGATCGCCGGTGTGGAGGATGCCTGCTGCGAGAACGGCGTTTCTCTGCTCTATCACCGGCTGACGCTGGAGGAATCGCTCAACCTTGCCGGAAGCATCTACTTTACGCTGGATGCGTTTCTGCGGGAAGATCCGGAATTATCCGTTGTGCTTTGTCTCTACGACAGCATTGCCCTGTCGGTGCTGGAGTGCTGCCGCCTGCGGGGAATCCCGGTGCCGGAGCACCTCAGCGTGATCGGTTTCGACGACCACTGCTATGCGGAGTTCATCACTCCGGCGCTGACGACGGTCCGCAACGTGGCAAAGGAAGCCGGGGTGCGGCTGGCAAACTATATCGAAAGCCGTCTGCGCGATCCGGCGGCATCTTCCGGGCTCCATGAAGTCCTCAGACCGTTCCTGATCGAACGTGAGACGCTGCGCCGCTTCTGCTGAGCTCAAACCGACCGGGGGAATCCGGTCCGTCTCGTCCTGACGCGATCTCATTGCCGACTCCGGCTGAAAAGAGACCGCCGTGTTTCATCCGCAGGGAAGAGCTGTCCGAGATTGCGTTTCGTCCGTCAGACGGCGCTTTGGTGTTCCATCCCGCCCGCTCCGGGGCGGATCTTTGCGCTGAAGCGGTGCGGCGGAAGCATTCTTGAAAAAATCCTTCGCTGTGCTATATTACAAAAATCCAATCCGCGAAGGTTATGCCCGTGAAACGAATTGAAACGCTTCTCTGTCTGAGCGCTCTTTTTGCAGCTCTGTTTTTCTGTTTTCTTTCGCAGGATTCCGGTTTCCCGGCGTCTTCCGCTGTGCCGGCTGGATGGATCGGAGGGTATGAAAACCCGGAATTCTGCGTGGATGCGGATGATGCGACGATTCACGATCCTTATTTCCTTTTTGGCGGGAAAACACTCCGTCTTCCCCCGCTGAAACGCTCCCCGGAGGGCGTATGTTTCTCCGGATCTGCTCTTCTGCAGGGAGGAATCCTGCCCTGCGCGCCGGGCGGCGGAACTGCGGTTTCTCCGGATGCGGAGAGCGGCACGCCGTTTCATGAAATTCTTCTGTCGAGTGTTTTTCCGGTTCGTGCCGGTCCCCTGTCCGCCTGAACAACCGGCGGGAAAAGAGGTTTCCGCCGGTTCGGGACGACTGGGAAACCAGCATTTGCAATCAGAAGAACAGTCACCGGTTCCGCACGGGATTCGAGTCGGGGCCGGTTGGATCAGGGGAAATATACTGAGATGAATCATGCATCCGAATCCGTATCAGCGGAGTTGTGTCGTTATCGAGGTCTGACCGAAGCGGAGGTCGCCGCCAGCCGGGCCGCGGAAGGAGCCAATCTTCTGGAACTTCCGCCGGGAAAGCCGGCCTGGAAGCTGTTTCTGGAGAAGTTTCAGGATCCGGTCATCATTATTTTGATGGTCGCCGCACTGATTTCCATTTTCACCGGGGCGGTGATGGAAAGTCTGGGAATCCTGCTTGCCGTGCTTCTGGCCACGGGGATCGCATTCCTGAACGAGTACCGGGCGGGAAAGGAGTTTGACATTCTGAACCGGGTGGACGATTCCACTCCGGTCAAAACTGTCCGGAACGGCGGGTTCACGTTTGTGCCGAAGAAGGATCTGGTGGTGGGCGATGTGATCTTTGTGGAGACCGGAGAGGAGGTGCCGGCGGATTCGTCGGTGCTGGAGTCGGTCAATCTGCATGTGGATCAGTCGAAGTTCACGGGAGAACCGGAGCCGGTGGAGAAGGCCGCGTCCGGAGAGGACCGGTTTGCAGAATTGGGAGAGGCTTCGTATGCGCACAATCTGCTGCTTCGCGGTTCGACCGTTCTTGAGGGAAACGCGTATGCGAAGGTGGTCGCTGTCGGCGCGAAAACCGAGATCGGGCGGACCGCCGCGGCCGCGTCGGAGGTGACGGATGCGGTCACTCCGCTGCAGAAACAGCTCAACCGTCTGGGGAGGGTGATCGCGCTCTGCGGATCTTCTCTGGCGGGATGTCTGCTGGTGATTCTTCTTGTCCGGGCGCTGCTTTCCGGAGAGCTGCCGTGCGATTTCGCGGCGTATGCGGATCTCCGGGTGATCGGGACTCTGCTGGGCTTTTTCATGATCGCAATTACCCTGATTGTCGTGGCGGTTCCGGAGGGACTGGCAATGAGTGTTACGCTGAGTCTTGCATACAGCATGCGGAGGATGACCGCCAGCCAGTGCCTGGTCCGCCGGCTCCATGCCTGCGAGACCATCGGGGCGGCAACGGTGATCTGCACCGACAAAACCGGAACTCTGACCATGAATCAGATGCGGGTGCGCGCTCTCTTTTTTCCTTCCGCGAATCTGGCGGAAGATCCCGGGGACGCTCTGATCGCCGAAGCGTTCAGCGTAAACTCCACCGCCAATCTCGGCAGTGAAAACGGGGAACTCCGGGTCCTCGGCAATCCGACCGAAGGGGCGGTCCTGATTGCACTGCACGATCGCGGAATTTCGTATGCGCAGATCCGCTCCTCCTTCCGCACGGTCCGCCAGTATCCGTTCCGGACAGAGGTGAAGATGATGGCAACTTTCGGAATTTCACCCGTTCTTGGAGGCCCTGTTCTTCATGTGAAAGGTGCGCCGGAATTCGTGCTTGGGAACTGTTCGTCGATTCGGGAAGGGGAGGGGAAGATCCGTCCGCTGGACGGGGCGGACCGCAAACGGATTGAGGAGGAGTTCCGGGCGGCGCAGTCCGCCGGCTGCCGGACTCTTGCGTTCGCCTTCCGGACTTTTGACTCCGAGGCGGATCCGGGAGAGTTTGCCGATGCGGCGGAAGATCTGACCTATCTCGGATTTGTCAGTATTGCGGATCCGGTGCGTCCGGAGGTCCCGGGGGCGGTGAGGGCCTGTCGCGGAGCCGGAATCGACGTCAAGATCGTGACCGGAGACACTCCCGTCACGGCGGGAGAGATCGGACGCCGGATCGGTCTCTGGAAAACGGATGCCGACCGAAGCGGAGGAATTCTGGAAGGCCGGGAGTTCGCCGCTCTTTCGGAGGACGAGGCGAAGGAGCGTGTGAAGTCGCTCCGCCTGATCGCCCGGGCAAGGCCGGATGACAAGATGAAGCTGGTCCGGGCGCTCCAGGCAAACGGCGAAGTCGTCGCCGTGACCGGCGACGGAACCAATGATGCGCCTGCGCTCAATTATGCCGATGTCGGCATTTCCATGGGCCGCTCCGGAACCGCGATTGCCCGCGAGGCATCGGATATCATCCTTCTGGACGACTCCTTCGCGACCATTGAAAAAGCGGTCCTCTGGGGCCGTTCGCTCTACCTGAATATTCAGCGCTTCATCCTGTTCCAGCTGACGATCAATGTCGCGGCGGTCGGGATTGCTCTTTCCGGCCCGTTCACCGGCGTGGAGCTTCCGCTTACCGTGATTCAGATGCTCTGGATCAATCTGATTATGGACACATTCGCCGCTCTTGCTCTTGCGACCGAGCCTCCGGATCCGGCGGTCATGAGCCGGCCGCCGCGTGATCCGCGCGCGTTTATCGTGACGCCCGCCATGGCATGGAACATCTTCGGCACAGCGGCGTTTTTCCTGATCTGTGTGCTTTCGTTCCTCCTCTGTTCCCGGTCCGCGGGAGTGGAGACTGCGCCGGAAACGCTGACGGTTCTGTTTACCGGATTCGTGCTGCTGCAGTTCTGGAATCTTCTGAACGTCAAATGCTTCGGGACGGGGTGTTCCGTGTTCCGTTCCCCGGGGAAGAATCCGGTTTTCTGGCTGATCGCTCTGGGAATCCTGATCGGGCAGTTCCTGATTGTCCAGTTCGGCGGCCGCGTTTTCCGGACCGTTCCTCTGAATGCGGTGCAATGGCTGCTGCTGCTTGGTGGAACGTCACTGGTTCTCTGGGCGGGTGAACTGATCCGTTTTCTCCTCCGGCGTTTCCGGCGCTGAGAGGACGGCCTGTTCTGGTCAGCGGTTCAGAAGCTGACGGTAAAGCTCCAGCTGATCGTCGGAGAAGCAGCAGAAGAGCGCTTCCTGCGGCAGTTCGCCTTCCCATGCCCGGACCGTCTCCACGGCGATCCGGGCAGCTTCGAATTTCGGATAGCGGTAGACTCCCGTCGAGATGCAGGGAAAGGCGATGCTCGCGCAGGCATTCTCTTCCGCAAGACGCAGGGAATTGCGGTAGCAGTCCCGCAGCAGGGCGGGTTCTCCGCGAGTTCCTCCGTGCCAGACCGGTCCCGGGGTGTGGATCACAAATTTTGCGGGCAGGCGGAAGCCCGGCGTGATGCGGGCTTCCCCGGTCGGGCAGCCGTTGAAACGGCGGCAGGCTTCGAGCAGAAGCGGTCCGGCCGCACGGTGGATGGCTCCATCCACTCCGCCCCCGCCGAGAAGAGTGCAGTTCGCCGCGTTGACGATCGCATCGACATGAAGCGTTGTGATATCATCCCGGATGGCGCGGAGAATCATGAGATTGCCTCCCGGATGAGTTCGCGGTCGTCCATGTGGTATTGAATCCCCTGGATTTCCTGTGTGGTTTCGTGGCCTTTTCCCGCGACGAGCAGGATGTCGCCCGGACGGGCCAGACGGACGGCGTGACGGATCGCTTCCGGGCGGTCCGTGATGGTCTCATAGCATGCGCCCGGAGGAAATCCCTGTTTCGCCTCGCGGATGATCGCTTCCGGGGATTCCGTGCGCGGATTGTCGCTGGTCAGAATGCTGCGGTCGGCGATCCGTCCGCAGACCGCCGCCATGCGGGGGCGTTTCGTGCGGTCGCGGTCCCCTCCGCAGCCGAAAACGACGATCAGTTGTCCGCGGCAGAGCGGCCGGAGGGCCGAAAGCACACGTTCCAGCGCGTCGTCCGTATGGGCGTAGTCGACAAATGCCGTTCCCCCGTTCGGAAGATCAATGCGTTCGAGCCGTCCGGGGATCCGGATCGGTCCGTGCAGAACCTCCTGGAATCTCTCCTGCGGAACTCCCGCCGCCGCGGCCGCCGTCAGCGCGGAAGCCAGATTGTACACATTGTGCAGTCCGATCAGCGGCGACGTGATTTCCATCCCGTTCCCGGTTATCTCCAGATGGAATCGGGTTCCCGCGTCGCTTGCCTCGCGGACGGTGATTCGGACCGCCGCTCCCGGATCGTGTGCCGAAAGGGTCAGAACGGGACGTCCCAGTTCGGCGGCGAGCCGCGCTCCATGCGGATCGTCGATGTTGATGACCGCATTCCCGTCTTCCGCAAGCGATTCGGTGAACAGAAGTTTTTTCGCCTGATAATACGATTCCATGTCGTGATGATAGTCCAGATGGTCGCCGGTCAGATTGGTGAAAATGGCACTCTTGAAACGGGCGGATCCCATCCGGTGCTGGTGAAGTCCGTGACTGGACGCCTCCAGAACGGCGTGTCCGCATCCCGCCCGGTGCATTTCGGCGAGAATGCGCTGGAAGGTTTCCGCATCCGGAGTCGTGCGCGCGGAGTCGACAATGGGAGATGTGCCGCCGCAGTCGTATTCGATGGTTGAGATCAGTCCGGTCCGGAATCCGCCGCCGGACTGCAGAAGCGCCCGCAGAAGCATTGCCGTGGTGGTTTTCCCATTGGTACCGGTCACTGCGTGAAGAGTCAGAAACTGCGCCGGATTGCCCGCAAACAGTTCGCAGAGCAGTCCCCATGCCCGGTAGGAATCCGCGCAGAGCAGATGGGGGAGGGGTGTTTCCAGCGCCGGATCGTCCGAAACAACGGCCGCGGCGCCCGCGGCTTCCGCATCCCGGACAAAGCGTCGCCCGTCCGCCCGAGCCCCCCGGATCGCACAGAAAAGAACGCCGGGGCGGATGGTTCGGGAATCGTTCGAGATTCCCTCAATTTCACATTCTCCCGGTCCGGTGATCCGGAGCGGGGAAAGTTTGGCGATGCAGTCGGAAAGAAGCATGGCGGAGTCTCCCGGTCAGGGTTCGATCCGTTCCAGACGGGTCCCGCGCGAGGCTTTCAGAAAGACCAGATCCCCCGGC
This sequence comes from uncultured bacterium, assembly GCA_949297765.1. GTDB lineage: Bacteria > Verrucomicrobiota > Lentisphaeria > Victivallales > UBA1829 > UBA1829. The sequence goes on from CASFTV010000032.1 coordinate 12,469, forward strand.
CTCACCATTTTCCGGACCGGTTCCGCCGCCGATGCGGAATCGGGGAACGATTGAATCAGAGGGGAATTCAGCTCCTCCGCAGCGAGCGTCATTTCCGGTCCGACGGCGGCAATCCGCGCTCCGGGGAAGGTGTGAAGCGCCCGTTCGAGAATCTCGCGGTGGACGCTCCGGGAGGATTCTCCCACTTCCCGCATGTCGCCAAGAACAAGAAGCAGTTTTGCCGGATCTGCGAACTCTTCGAGCCATTCGAGGGTTGCGCGCATGCTGTCCGGATTTGCGTTGTAGGCGTCGTTGATCCAGAGTGCTTCGCCGCGGCGGGTGATTTTCATCCGCATGCCGGGCAGGACGCATTCGGCGAGTCCTTCCGCGATCACCTTCATCGGAATGCCGAGCGCGGCGGCGGCCGTTGCGGCTCCTGCGGCGTTTCCCGCCTGATGTTTTCCGGAAAGGCTCCAGTTCACGGTTGCCGTCTCTCCGGTTGCATGGTTGATCAGCTCGAACGAACTGCCGGTGACGGATCCGCCCCGGTAGACCGCTTCCATGACGGAGTCTTTTCCGCTTCCATAGCAGAGAATGCGGTGGTTTCCCGCCGCCTCTTTCATGATGTCGAATCCCGCGGCGTGGAGCGGAAGAACCGCGGTCCCGTCCGGAGAAAGATGCCGGAAGAGCGTGGACTTCTCCTTCGCCACGCCCTCCAGCGAGCCGAGATACTCCAGATGACAGCGTCCGATGGAGACGATCAGCCCGACATCGGGACGGATCGTTTCGGAGAGCGGTTCAATTTCCCCGTGGTGATTCGTTCCGCATTCCAGAATACAGATTTTGTGCCGGGCGGTCAGACGCAGAAGATTCTGCGGCACTCCGATCTGATTGTTGGTATTTCCTTCGGTCGCGAGAACATGTTCCGGTCCGTACGCCCGGTTGAAAATGGCGCGGAGCATCTCCTTGACACTGGTTTTTCCGCTCGAACCGGTCAGCGCGACCGCCTTCACCGGAAAACGGAGACGGTGGAATTTCGCCAGATTCTGATACGCCCGGACTGCGGAGTCCACGACAATCGCGGGCGCTCCCGGCGGAAGTTTGGAGAGGCGCGCCCGCTCGACACAGAGCAGGACCGCTCCCTGTTTCCGGGCCGTGTCCAGAAAGTCGTGTCCGTCGAACTGTTCCCCGGGGATCGCGATGAAAAGCGAGTTCGGTGCTGCAATCCGGGAATCGGTCGTGACGCTGTCGACGCCGTCTCCTTCCGGAGGATTGAGAAACGTTCCTCCGGTCGCCTCCCGGATTTCCTCGAAACGGAACAGCATCGGAAGCGTCCTCAGTCAAGAATCAGTTCTGTGAGGACCTTGTCGTCTTTGAAGACGACCCGTTTGCTCTTGACGCGGTCGGCCCAGTAGATCCATGTATCGCTGAGCGGATTCGGCGTCCGGATCCGGCTCGGGGGGCCATAGGTGATGACTACCTGTTTGCGGGTCATTCCTTTTTCCAGAACGCCGCGGCGCATTTTTTCGAACCGGGCAGGTGTTGCTCCTGCGGCGGTCTCAACGGCGACGGCCGTCGTAAACAGCTGACGGGCGAAATCCTCCATCGGCACCAGAGTGGCTCCCTGATCGTAATGAAGTGTGAAAAGCTGCCCGTTCGCCTTGAATTCAATTTTGGAGTCAGTCATCGACACGATCTGCACTTCGGTCCCGAACGGAAGAAGTTTGCCCTGCTGGATATTTTCCGCCGTAAGAGCATCCGGCGTTTTATACCAGAGATTGTAGGCGGTGTAAACCTGTGCGTGGGTCGGAAGCTGGAGAACCTCCTCCGGAACCAGGTGACGGGTCTGACAGCCGGAAAGCAGCACTCCGGCTGCAGCGAGGATCAGAGCGAGAAAAACGGACGCCGTCTTCTTCATGAAAAGATCTTTCATCATCGTGTTACCATGCCTCTGTTGTATATTCAACCGCAAGTTTCGCGGCATTGTAGCAGGCCTGCTTCAGCGCGTTTGCACGGCTGGTCGCGGGATCTGCGAGAATCTGATAATTGGCACTTCCGGAGACCGTGCGTGTGCGGACCAGCGGTTCTCCCCGCCCCGGAATCAGAACCGTGTATTCCAGTTTGACGGTAATCTCAAATTCCGCCGGACGGAACGTGACGTCGTTATCCATGCTGTCTTCCCGGATGGTCCGGTTGGTCACGGAGGTGATTTTCCCGTAGAGAATACAGTCCGAATGGCCGGGATTCTTCAGCGTGAGCGCTCCGTCGAACTGGAATCGTTCACAGAGCTGCTGGCGCATGATCGACCCTGCGAGCATTTCCAGCGTATCGTTCTTGATCTCGCCGACCGCGATGGTCTTGATCTGGGGATGCATCAGCGTCCGTGCGCCGATCCGGTAGCCGCAGCCCGCACTGAAAAAAAACGGGAGCAGCAGAAAGAAAACGGAAAATCGGAAAAGGTTAGAGCATGTCATCGGTAATGGATTCCTCCTGGTTCGTGTTGCGGTCGATCCGTCCTTCGCGTGCGTCCTTGATCGGCAGAAGCCAGCGGCTGCCCGCTCCGGGAACATGGAGAGTGTCGGCGTTTTCACGGGGGAAGGCCTGTTCCCGGAAGACGCGTTTTTCCGGAGTCCATTCCACTCCCTTGATCTTGTATTCCTCATTGATTTCCGCGAGCATTTCTTCGGCTTCCGAGGTGGAGCTGGTCTGCGGATAGTCTTTGATGACGGAGGTGAAATAGCGCTGGGCAACGTCGAATTTCCCGTTATTCTTGTAAAATTTCCCGATGCTGCAGAGCCGTTCCGCCATGATGTTGTAGACCTCGTCCCGGGAACGTTTCACCCATTCGCTTTTGGGATCATCGGGATGTTTGGCAAGAAAGGCGTCGAATGCTTCGATGGCCTGCTGTGCATTTTTTCCGTCTCCGTCTCCGCGCCGGGAGAGCAGGAGGAGGGCGTTGGAGAGTTCCAGCGCCGCATAGCGTGCCTGCTCGGAGTCCGGATGAAGTTTGATGACCGTGGAAAAATGCCGGATGGCCTGATCGGGATCGTCGTTGTCGAGATAGAGCCGTCCCAGCCGAAGCATGGCTTCCGGGGCTTCGGCGCTGCACGGCGCATTTTTCAATGCGGCTTCATAAATCTCGATGGTCCGGTCATCTTTTTTGATGAACGGCAGCCAGGAAAGATAATAGTCGCGGTGTCCGCGGAAAAAGAGATCCGCAATTTCGAACTGGCGCTTGATGACCTCGTAATAATTGATCCGCGTGACGTGGCCGAGCGCGAGTTTCTGGAGACAATCGAATTCCGCTCCGTATTTGCGTCCTTTCCGGTAGGCGCGGGCCGCGCTGATGAGCGCATTGACTTTTTGAACCGGATCATCCGCCTGAACATCGGATTCCAGATACGAATCTGCGGCAGAGAGGAATTTCCGCTGGTTTTCCAGTTCCCGTCCGGTGGAAAAGGCCTCCAGTGCGCCTTTTTCATCCGCCGCAAGAGGGAAAAACAGGACGGCGCAAAGGCTCAGACATAAAAATTTCAGACGCATAAACTGTTTTTCTCTCCCAAATCGTTTGTTTTATTCCGGATTGTGAATTATTTTAAAGAACGGGTTTAATGTAGCACGGATTTGATGAAATCGCAAATGAAAACCGGAATAAAGTTGAAATGAAGATTCTTCAGGTGCTGACGGAACTGGGCGCGGGGGGCGCTGAACGGGTCGCGCTGGATCTCTCGGAGGAGCTGCTGAAACGCGGACACCAAGTGGCCCTGACCGTCTTGAAGTCTCCTCCGAAAAACCGGACAATCGCGGATCGTTTCCTGGCTCTCCGCATCGTGCCGGAGTATCTGCACATGGACCGGGCGGCGGAGCTGTACCGTCTCTATCTGCTGCGCAGGAGCATCCGCAGAGCGGCTCCCGACATCTGTCATTCCCATCTGATGCACCCGAATCTCTGTACGCGTCTTGCCGGAATCGGGCTGGGCATCCCCCTGCTCAATACGATCCACATCAGCGAGCGCCGTCCGGGGAAGGGGCTTCTGTTTGCGGCCGACCGCCTGACCTTTCCGCTCTGTTCCGCCTGCAGCGCTGTTTCGTTCGCATCGGCGCGGTTCCATGAGCGGATGCTCGGGCTTAAACGGGGGACAATCAAAGTCATTTACAACGGCGTCGATCCCATCGTTCCCCCGTCCGGCGAGTGGCTCCGTTCTCTGAAGGAAAAATGGGGACTTGCTTCCTGCTCCAGAATCATCGGTTCCATCGGCCGTCTTGATCCGCAGAAGGGGTTTGATTTCCTGCTTTCGCTTCTTCCGGAGCTTTCTGCGCGGGTCCCCGCCGGCGAACACTGGGGAATCGTGATCGTCGGGGAGGGGCCGGAGATGGATCGTCTGCGTGCGCTCGCCGCACAGGCTCCGGAGAATCTGACCGTCGTCCTTCCGGGCTTTCTTGAGGATGCTCAGCGGGCAACCTACCTGTTCGATCTCTTCGTGATGCCGTCTCGGTACGAGGGATACGGTTTGGTCCTTGCCGAGGCGATGACCACGGGCGTTCCCGTCGTGGTGAATCCCGTGGACTCTCTGCCGGAACTCTGCCGTTTCTACAAAAACCATGCTTCGGCGGATTTCGCTTCCCCGGAGCATCGCAGCGAAACGGCGGCGGTCCTTGCACAAGCCGTCTTCCGGCCGAGGGGCGAGCCCCAGGTGATCTCCCGCAGGGGGGAGATGGCGGAACGCTATATTCATCTCTACGAGAGTCTGCTGGGGGCGAAACACTGAAACGCCGTCCTCCCGGAGAATCTGCGGGAAGACGGCGCCGATCAGAAAAAAAGACCTCCGCGGATTATTTCGCGGGCGGTTCGATTCTGTCAAATCCGGTGTAGGGCCGGAGAACTTCGGGAATGACGACGGAGCCGTCTTCCTGCTGATAGTTTTCCAGAATGCAGATTGCGACTCGGTCCGTCGCGGCCGTCGCACTGATCGTGTGGACGTATCCTTTGGAGCCGTCCTTCCCCTTGTAGCGGATGTTCAGGCGGCGGGACTGGAATTCCGTCAGATTGGTGTTCGAGGTGACTTCCCGGTAGCCGTTGAAGCTCGGATACCACGCTTCAATATCGTATTTCCGGTATCCCGGCGCGCCCATGTCGCCGACGCAGACGTCCACCACATGATAGGGCAGACCGAGTTTCTGCAGCAGCATCTCTTCATTCTCCAGCGCGAACTTGTGCTGATTGACCGAGTCTTCCGGCTTGCAGAAGATGATCTGTTCAACCTTGTGGAACTGATGAACGCGGAAAATCCCGCGGCTGGCTTTTCCGTAGCTTCCCGCCTCGGTTCGGAAGCAGGGGGAGTAGGCGGTGTAGAAGATCGGCAGTTTTTCCGCTTCGAGTGTTTCATCCGCATGGAAGCCGACCAGCGTCTGTTCAGAGGTCCCGATCAGGGCAAGGTCTTCCCGTTCCAGCTTGTAGGTCTGATCCGCGAAGAAGGGCAGATAGCCCGTTCCGAACAGCGTCCGTTCCTTGGCGAGACAGGGGGTGATCATCGGCGTGAAGCCGCGCTTGATCAGTTCCGCTTTGACCCAGGTGTAGAGTGCGTCGCAGAGGAGCGCGCCTTTGCCTTTCCAGTAGTAGAAGCCGGACTGGGCGACTTTGGCTCCGCGTTTGATGTCGAGGATGTCGAGTCCCTCCCCGAGTTCCACATGGTCGCGGACCTTGAAGGAGAACTCGCGGATGGTGCCGACCTTCCGGATCTCTTTGTTGTCGGCGTCGTCCTTGCCCATTGGGACTTCGGGATCGAGGATGTTCGGCAGCCAGGAGAGCGCCTCGTCGACTTTGACGCCGAGTTCGCGTTCCTTTTCCTCGAGTGCGGCCAGTTCATCCTTCATTGCCTTGACTTGTTCGCGGGCGGCGGGATTGCTCTGGCACTCTTTGCTCAGACGGTTGCGTTCGCTGCGGAGAAATTCCGCTTTCTGCGTGACTTCGCGCCGTTCTTTGTCGAGCGCGGCGATGGCGTCCACATCCACGTCGGCTCCGCGGATCTGACAGTTCTTTTTGACGAATTCCGGATTTTCCCGGATGTATTTGATGTCGATCATGATATCGGTATCCTTTTCTGGCTTCAGAATTGCGGGAGCGGGAAGGCTTTGGTGAATTCCCGGACCTCTTCGGCGATGGCGGCAAGCGCGGCATCGTCGCTGCGGTGTTCGACGGCACGGTTGATGAAATCGGCGATCTTGAGCATTTCCGCTTCCTTCATGCCGCGGGTCGTAACGGACGGCGTTCCGATCCGGATGCCGCTGGTGACCATCGGTTTTTCCGGATCGAACGGAATCATGTTCTTGTTGACGGTAATCAGGGCCTTGTCAAGCGCGGTGGCCACCTCTTTTCCGGTGGTCTGTTTCGGACGAAGATCGACCAGCATCAGATGGTTGTCCGTGCCGCCGGAGACGATCCGGAAGCCCTTGTCGGAGAGCGCCTTCGAGAGAACCGCCGCGTTTTTGACGATCTGCTCCTGATACGCTTTGAATTCCGGTTTCAGAGCCTCGCCGAAGCAGACGGCTTTCCCGGCGATCACATGCATCAGAGGTCCTCCCTGGATGCCGGGGAACACCTTCGAGTTGACGGCTTTGAGGTACTGTTCTTTGCAGAGGATGAGTCCGCCGCGCGGACCGCGCAGCGTCTTGTGCGTGGTGGTCGTGACGATGTCGCAGTACGGAACCGGGGAGGGATGGAGTCCCGCCGCGACCAGTCCGGCAATGTGGGCCATGTCGACCATCAGTTTCGCTCCGACCAGATCCGCGATTTTCCGCAGTTCCGCAAAGTCGATGGTGCGCGGATAGGCGCTTGCTCCCGCGACGATCAGCTGCGGCCGGTGTTCCTCGGCAAGACGGCGGACCTCCTCATAATCAATGGTTTCCGTCTCCTTGTTGACACCGTAGGGAATCACATTGTAGAACTGGCCGCTGAAGTTCATCTTGTGGCCGTGGGTCAGATGTCCGCCGTGATCGAGGCTCATGGCGAGGATCGTGTCGCCTGGGTTGATGAGCGCAAAGTAGGCGGCCATGTTCGCCTGGGAGCCGGAGTGCGGCTGGACGTTCGCGGCTTCCGCTCCGAAAAGACGGCATGCGCGTTCGATGGCGATCTTCTCCACTTCGTCCACAAATTCGCAGCCGTTGTAGTAGCGTTTCGCCGGGTAGCCTTCAGCATATTTGTTGGTCAGGACGGAGCCCTGAGCCGCACGGACCGCGCAGCTGGTGAAGTTCTCCGAGGCGATCAGTTCGATGCCTTCAAACTGGCGGTTCGCCTCCTTGTCGATCCAGCGGGCGATTTCCGGATCGGTTCCGCGGATTGCGGCGATATCGTCGTAGCTGTCTTTTTCGAGCTGGTTGAGGCGTCTGGCATGGCGTCCGCCGACGCAGGTGAATTCCGTGCCGAGCCAGGTTGTGACGATCTCCCCGATATCCTCGCGGGTGAGATAGTCGGCCGGGATCACCAGAACGTTGGAGCAGTTGTGGTCGCGGCTGGCCTTCGCGAGCTTGGCGCTGTACGCCACCGCCGCCCGGACTCCGTGGAAGCGGTTCGCCACCACGGCCATGCCGATGCCGGACCGGCAGATCAGGATGCCTTTTTCAATTTCCCCTTTGGAAACCGCGCGCGCAAGAGCGGCTCCGAACGTGTTGTAGTCATCTTCCGGGTCGAAGACGGACGGTCCGTAGTCAACAACCTCAAGACCTTTTCCGGAAAGCTCCGCCGTGATCTCCTTCTTGAGTTCGAATCCGCCGTGGTCCGCGGCGATGGCGATGCGCATGTCGTTCTTGTTCCAGTCAGAAACCGATTTCATTCGTAAACATCCTTTCGTGGTGATTTATGATGATTGCTGTTTGCTGTTTGACTTTGACAAATCCAGAAAGAGGTTTTCCAGCGCCCCTTTCATCTCTCCGAAGCATGTCCGGTAGACTTCCGCATTCCCTCCGAACGGATCGGCGACATCCCGCGGAACCGACGGATCGGAATGAAATTCGTTGAGAAGAAAGAGTTTTTTCCCGGCGTCCGGATACTGTGCCAGAATCGCCCGCCGATGGGATTCCGTCATGGCAACGATCCGGTCCGCCTCTGCGACAAGCCGTGCGGAAAGCGCTGCCGCCCGGTGTCCCGAGAGATCGACTCCGAACGTTTTCATGACCTCTTCGGCATTGGGGGAGGCGGGCGCGCCGGCGCAGGCGGAAATCCCGGCGGACTGACAGTGAAGATCCGTCGTTTTCGCATCCCGGACGAGTTTCCGGAAGAACCCTTCGCACATGGGACTCCGGCAGGTGTTCCCCGTGCAGACAAACAGGATGTTCATGCAGGTCCGCTCTCCATTGAAAAATTTGATGACGGCGTTACTATACCACGTTTTCGGGAAATTTCATCCCCTCTTTCAAAGATTTTGCGGAAAAATGGGACTTGTTCCGGTCCTGTCCGGGAGAAGAGCGGAGAGATTTTTTTTTGGATTCCTCCTTGCAATATTCCGGATCTCCGTGTACCTGTATGGAGGGGAGGGAAAGGGGAATACGGAAAAAGGTTATGAGCACCTATCGCTGTCCGAACTGCAAAAGAGTTTTCGAGCATGAGGAAATGGAGGCGATCTTCTGCCCGCACTGTCCCACGACTCTCTGCGAGTGCGTCCTGAAACGGGACGATGAAGGGAAAAAACGGGATGCCCGCCTGCGGAAAATCTTTGAATGGACGAAAACACTGTTTGTGTGCGCGGTGCTGGCATGGATCTTCTGCCGTCTGATTCTGCCTCTCTGGATGGGGCCGTGTCCTGCGGCTGCCGGTCTTCTTTTTCTAGGGCCGCTCTGGTGCTGTGTCAGTGCTCCGTTGTTCCGGTTGTTCGCGGGGGAGGAGTTTTCCGTGCGGACCGGCATCCTCGGAACGGCCGTCTGGTTTTTCACATTCGTCTTCGTTTTGATCCTCGCATTCGACGCCCGCTCCGGATCGGTTTCTCCCCGGAATTTGATGGATTGGAAGACGGTTTTCGCTTTTGTCCCCGGCGGTTATATCGCCTATCGGGCGGCTTCGGTCGACCACTGGTTCCAGTCCCTGCTTTCCGCGCGCAGGGCATTCAAGGGGGAGTAGGCTTCCGGAGCATTTTGCGCTCCGCGCGGCCGGAATCCTTCCCGCTCCGGCCTGTTCCCGTCTTCGGACAGACGGGAACAGACGGACGGCGGGTCAGTGGTTGTGTTCGTGCGGTTCCTGGTAGGCGGAACACCATTCTTTCACAAAATGCTGGTTCCGGTCCTCGGAGCCGTCGCCGATGGTGTCGGCAAAGCGCTGGGACGATGCATGGCCGTCGAGGAAGAGATAGTTGGCACTTCCGCGGTGCCGTTCCGTATTCAGGACCGTCCGGACGGATGCCGGTGCGGAGAAGCCCGGATAGCATTGGTGGGCAATGGCGGCGTCATTTTCCTCGCCCCGTTCGGAGAGGATGATCCGGGCGGAGGCGTTCCGGACCGTGGAACGTTTCTGTCCGACCGTGTACATCGCATTGAACATGTAGCTCTGCGCCGCCTCGCTGAAATACCGGTCTTCCGGACACCGCAGATACGGCGGACGGTAGCGGTAGAGTTCAAACAGCGGTGCAAACCACTGCGGATCGCCGGGAAGTTCCTCGATGTGGGCAAAGTTCCCGTCTTCCAGACGGTGCGTGACGGGAAACATCTCCTGATGGTCGTCGGCGTAGGCGTTCAGCGCGAGAAAGGTTTGACGGCAGTTGTTCAGGCAGTTCGTCGAATGGGCCTTCCTCTGCGCCGCATTCAGCGCCGGAAGAAGAAGCCCTGCAAGGATCGCCACGACGGCAATCACCACAAGGAGTTCTATGAGGGTAAAATGCAAAAAGCGGTTCATTTTGAATTCCTGCAAAATCTCGGGTTGAAAATGGCTCCGCATGAATCCATGCGGATGAAAAAAGGTGGAAGATCAGGCAGAATGCGGCGGTCCGCGCACAGGTGGAAGTTGGACGGAGAATGGAGGCGGCGGATATTCCGGACGGGCGGAATGGAGAACCTTCCCCGCGGATGTGCCGGCCGGAGCGGAGTCATTCCATTCCAGACCGTTCAGCATTCCCGAACAGAGCGGACAGAAGGATTCGTCCGCCGGATTGTGAAGTTTTGTCATCGGGACGCTGAGAATGGTTCCTTCGTCGCTGTAACAGGAATCGTGATGGTGGATGCAGGGATGCAGAACCCCGTTCAGCGAAAGAGCCAGGGCGCAGATCAGAAGGAAGATCAGGGAAAACGGACTTTTTTTCATCGTCTTCTCCCCGTGAGAAATCCGGTGATGAAAGCGGCGGCGAACTCCACTCTCAGAATATGATTCCCGAAGGATACGGGTGTGAAGCCTCTGTCGGAGAACGCCCGGACTTCCGATTCCACATATCCTCCCTCCGGACCGACGGCAAGGACCAGATGTCCTTTCCCCGGATGAATTTCTCCTGCGGAGCGTCCCGGATGGGCGATGATTTTTTCGCTCTCTTCCGGGAACAGTTCTCCGGAGCTTTCCAGAAACTCTTTCAGATAGCGGAAAAAACGGAGGTTCGGCGGACGGGTGTCGAATCCCTGTTCCAGCCCTTCCACGATTTCCTTCCGGATGTTTTCCGGAGAGAGTGCGGCGCTGTTCCAGTAGCTTTTCTCCACCCGGGCCGAATGGGTGAAAATGAGATCTTTGACTCCCGCGGAAACCGCGAAATGGAGAACCTTCTTGAAACTTTGCGGCCGCGGCAGGGAAACCACCAGAGAGACCGGAAGTTTTTCCGGCGGAGGAGTGGTAAATTCCTCCGCTTGCAGAACGGCCCGTCCTTTTTCGATTTCCAGAAGCACGGCGCTTCCGGTTTTCCCGTTCAGGAATCCCGCTTTGACGGTCTCTCCGATTCCGGTCCGGAGAACGGTGCGGATGTGTTCCGCGCGTTCTCCGGTCACGGTGAAGCGGCGTTCCGGGGAGAGATCCTCAGGCTGGAGCAGAAGCAGATTCACAAATTACCACATTTCTCCGGTTTCCGCGTGTTTGCGGAGAATGTCGCGCTTGACTTTTCCGGAGAGGGTCTTCGGAAGCGTTTTGACAAACTCAATTTCACGCGGATACTTGTACGGCGCACTATGCTGCTTGGCATGCTGCTGGAGTTCGCGGACCAGCGATTCCGTCGGTTCGTATCCGGGATTGAGAATCACATACGCCTTGACCTTGGCTCCGCGGATCGGGTCCGGTGCGCCGACCACCGCCACTTCGCAGCAGGCCGGGTGGGACATGAGGACCTCTTCGACCTCCAGCGGTCCGATGCGGTAGCCGGAACTCTTGATGATGTCGTCGCTGCGGCCGACAAAGAACAGATAGCCTTTTTCATTCATGTAGGCTTTGTCGCCGGTGTAGTAGAATCCGTTGATGAAGCTCTTCTGGTTCTCCTCTTCGTTGAAGAGGTACTTGTCCATCAGGCCGACAGGGCGGTGTTCCGGATCGACCTTGACGGCGATTCTTCCGGGTTCTCCCTGCGGAACGGGTTTCCCGTTGTCGTCATGCAGTTCGATATACCATCCCGGAGCGGGCTGGCCCATGGAGCCGGGCTGGGTCGGAATGTCGATGAAGTTGCCGACCATGCAGACCGTTTCCGTCTGTCCGTACGCCTCGCGGATGGTCAGTCCGGTTCCTTCTTTCCAGAGCCGGATGGTGTCCACGTTGAGCGCCTCGCCCGCGCTGGTGCATTTCTTCAGCTCGGAGAGATCGAAGCGCTTGAGGTCGTTGATGACGATCATCCGGTAGACCGTCGGCGGCGCGCAGAACGAGGTGATCTGATATTTCTCCAGAACGGGCAGAATTTCATCCGGAATGAATTTTCCGCGGATGTCGTAAATGAAGACGCAGCATCCGACGCTCCACTGCCCGAAGTAGTTGCCCCAGAGGTTCTTCGCCCATCCGGCGTCGCTCAGCGAATAGTGGAGATCGTTCTTGTTGAGTCCGTGCCACATTTCCGCCGTGATGCGGTGACCGAGCGGATATGCGTGCGTGTGCTGCACCACCTTCTGCATCTTGCTTGTTCCGGATGTGAAGGCCAGAAGCAGCGGATCGGAGCTCTTTGTCCGCACCTGTGTCGGCGTTTTGACTCTTGTCCGGGAGAGCAGGGTGTTTTTGATCTCCTTCGGATAACTGATCCAGTTTTTCCGTTCTCCATCGACGATCATGCGGAAGTTGAGCAGGGGGCAGTCGTCGAAGATTTCATCGAATTTATGTGCGTTTTCCTGATCGCTGATGACGACCTTGAACTTTCCGTAAAGGAGTCTCTGGCGCAGATCTTCCGGGGTCAGAAGGGCGGGCGAGGAACACTGGATTGCGCCGAGTTTCATCAGAGCCAGAGAGAAAATCCACCATTCCGGGATTCTCGGCAGCATGATGAACACGCGGTCTCCTTTGGAAACTCCGTGCTTGAACAGAAGGTTCGCCGCCTGATTGGAAAGCCGGCTGAAGTCAAAATATGTCAGCTTTCGTTCCCGTCCCTGCTGATTCACCCAGATCATCGCCAGGCGGTTGCGTTCTTTTTCCGCCCATTTGTCAACGACGTCATAAGCAAAGTTGTAATATTCCGGTACTTCGATTCCGTTTTTGCGAAGTTCTGCGACGGCAGCCAAATCTTCTTCAGGAAACTGGTTCACTTCCCCATTCCTTTTCTGTTGTTGTCCATGACAAAATTTTATTGGTTTAATTTACCCTGAAAAAGGCGGATTGCAATCGGAGGGACGTAAAAAAATGCAAGATTTTCCTGTTTCTGTTCTCAATTTCCGGGGAAATGACAGGCGCAGAAATGAGCGGCGGAAGAGTCTTTCCGCTGGAGTTCCGGTTCCTGTTCTTCGCAGACTTTTTTCCGGAATGGACAGCGCGGATGGAACCGGCAGCCCCGCGGCGGACGCAGAGGGGAGGGAACGTCGCCCGAGAGAAGAATCCGTTTCCCTTTTCCCGGATTCGGATCGACGCTCGGGACCGCGGAGAGCAGGGCGCGGGTGTAGGGGTGCTGCGGATTCCGGCACAGCTCTTCCGCTTCCGCCGATTCCACCACTTTCCCGAGATACATGACCATGATCCGCGTGCTGATGTGTTCGACCACCGCCAGATCGTGCGCAATGAACAGCATTGCAAAACGGTTTTTCGCCTGAAGATCCTGAAGCAGATTCACAATCTGCGCCTGAACGCTCACATCGAGAGCGGAGACCGGTTCGTCTGCCACAATGAAATCGGGATTCACCGCCAGGGCGCGCGCGATGCCGATTCTCTGGCGCTGTCCGCCGCTGAACTGATGCGGATGGCGTCCTGCCAGTTCCGGATCCAGACCGACCAGCTCCATGAGGCGCCCCACCTTTTCCGCCCGTTCGGCGGCATTCAGATCCGTATGAAGACGGAGCGGCTCCTCCAGGGCGGAGAAAATCGTCATGCGGGGATTCAGCGATCCGTAGGGATCCTGAAAGATCATCTGGAATTTCCCGCGTGTCCGGCGCAGTCTCTCTCCGCGGAGCGCGCAGAGATCAATTCCGTCGAGACGGACACTTCCGGATGTCGGGTCCTCCAGGCGGACCAGTGCCCGTCCGAGAGTGCTTTTCCCGCAGCCGGATTCTCCGACCAGCCCCAGCGTTTCTCCCCGTTCCAGCGTGAAGGAGACTCCGTCCACCGCCCGGACCGCGCGCGGCTTCCCGAACAGATGTTCCGGCGGGAGCGGATAGTATTTCCGCAGATCCTTTACTTCGAGCAGCGGCATGAGAGGCGTTCTCCCGTCCTGTGCAGAATGTCGTCGAAAACCGAGTCCGCCGGAAGAAAGGTGCGGAGTTTCTCGTAAAAGTTCCGTTCCTTCAGGAGTTTCCGGCTGGTGTCGAATTCAATTTCCCCCGCCCAGCCGAACAGACAGGTTTTGAAGTCGTTTGCATTGCGGATCATCCGGTAGGAGGTCCGCCGTCCCGCGAGGACCGACTCCAGAATTTCCGGAGAGACTTCCGTTCCCCCTTTCCGGCTCAGGCTGATCAGGGAATCGTCGTGGAGCGTCAGTTCTCCTCCGAAATAGCGGAGGACCAGTTCCAGAATGGCGAGTTTGTCCGCGTCGCGTGTCAGACGGGCGAATTTCCGTGCAAATCCGTCGAGAATTCCTTCCGGTATCTCGATTTTGTTGTGAAATTCCACCGCCGCCGCGACCGTCGCCCGCCATCCGGGGGAAAGCTCCTTCAGAAAATCCTGCGCATAGAGGATCCGCACCCCTTCGTAGCCGTGATCGAAGTTCGACAGGGAATCATTGTACGTTTTGAACCGTTTCACCTGTTCGAACCGCGCCACATCGTGGAACAGGGCGCAGATCTGTGCAAGCAGGCGGTCATCGACGCTGAAACTCTCTCCCTCCGCGATGAGCCCCGCATAGCGGACAACATCCATTGTGTGGTCGAGCTTGCACTGCATGGCATCGACAAGCGAACCGTCCGCGCTGCGGAAGGAATCCGCATAGCGGCTGAAGCGGTCCGCATAGTCGTCAAAGGTCATTTTGCGTACTCCACCGAACGGGTTTCGCGGATGATTGTGACCTTGATCTGGCCGGGATAGTTCATCTCTTTTTCGATCTTTGCGCAGATGTCCCGCGCCATGACCTGAGCCTGATTTTCGTTGATCTTTTCCGGCTGTACCACCACACGGATTTCCCGGCCCGCCTGAAGGGCAAAGCAGGAATCCACGCCGGAGAAGCTGTTGGCGATCGTTTCCAGCTGCTCCAGACGTTTGAGATAAAGCTCTGTGGTTTCGCTTCTTGCTCCGGGCCGGGAGGCGCTGAGCGCGTCGCAGGCGTTGGTCAACGCGGCGTAGACCGTGGTCCCCTCCACCTCTCCGTGGTGAGCGGCGACGGCATTGATGACATCTTTCGCCTCATTGTATTTCCGGAGAATATCCGCGCCGATTGCGGCATGGGTGCCTTCGATCTCGTGGTCAACCGCCTTTCCGATGTCGTGGAACAGTCCGATCCGGCGGGCCTTCTGTTCGTCGAGTCCGAGTTCCGCCGCGATCGCTCCCATGAACGCCGCCGTTTCGATGGAGTGCTTCAGCACGTTCTGGGAGAAGCTGAAGCGGAAATGAAGACGGCCGAGCAGCGGGAGAAGCGCTTTCGGAACGCCCTGAACGGAGGCGTCCAGAACGGCTTTTTCGCCGTATTCGAAGAGTTCGTCGTCAATTTCCTTGCGGATTTTTTTGACCAGTTCCTCGATGCGGGTCGGATGGATCCGTCCGTCGGAGATCAGTTTTTCAAGCAGACGGCGCGCGGTTTCCTTGCGGATCGGGTCGAAGCAGGAGATCACAACCGCTTCCGGGGTGTCGTCTATGAGGATGTTGACGCCGGTTGCGGCTTCCAGTGCGCGGATGTTGCGGCCTTCGCGTCCGATGATGCGTCCCTTCATTTCGTCGGTCGGCAGGGGGATGGTTGCGGTGGTGCGTTCGTAGGTGCAGTCGCCGGCGTAGCGCTGAATGGCGGAGATCATCAGTTTCTGGGATTCGCGTTCCGCTCTCTGTTTGGCTTCATCAAGAGTGTTGCGGATCAGAATGCCGCACTCGTTTTCCACTTCGCCTTTCAGCTTTTCGAGGATCAGATTCTTGGCGGTTTCGCGGTCCATTCCGGAGATGCGTTCCAGTTCGGTCACCTGGTTTGCATAGAGCTTTTTCAGGTCTTCCTCCTTGCCGGAGAGACGTTCCTTGATGATTTCTATATCATGTTCTTTTTTCTCGATGCTGCGGACCTTTGCGTCGAGCGAATCTTCTTTGCGCTCAAGGTTTTCCTCCTTCTGAGCGAGTCGTTTTTCCGCGGTCAGCTGTTCGCGGCGGCGTTCGCGGATTTCCTCTTCGAAGGCTTCCTTGAGTTTCACCACATCGGCTTTTGCTGTGACGCGGGCTTCGCGGAGGATCTGATCGGCCTCTTTCTGCGCGTCGTTTTTCAATTTTGCCGTTTCTGTTGCGACCCGGGATCCGGTGGCCTTCGCATAGGCGACGCATGCCAGATACCCGATGACACATCCGCCGGCCAATGCGGCGGCGATCCATACACCAATCATGATTTCCTCACTTCATTTAAAATAGTTTCGCGCCCGGCGAGGGGGCGTTCCGTTTCGCAGCGCCGGACAGCGGCCTCCGTGACGATCATATCAAGCCTGACGTCATGGAGTTCCGTCGGCAGCACAAGGCACTGCTGACATTCATAGAAGATGCCGAGTGCTGTCGCGCATCCCCGTCCATTCAGGATTCTGTCGTAAATTCCCCCGCCGCGTCCGAGTCGGTTGAGTTTCTCGTCGAACGCCACGCCGGGAACCAGATACAGTACGTTTTCAGTCTGAATATACTCATCCGCCGGCCGGGTTGAAACGGGTTCCATCAGTCCCCATTTTCCCGGGGCCAGAGTTGCCAGGTCTTTCTCCTCCACGAGCGACAGCACATATTGGCCGCCG
The DNA here is from genome assembly GCA_949297765.1 of uncultured bacterium. GTDB lineage: Bacteria > Verrucomicrobiota > Lentisphaeria > Victivallales > UBA1829 > UBA1829. Next base: position 28,915 of record CASFTV010000032.1, read on the forward strand.
TCCCATTTGGGAAGACATGCCCGGCATCCTCTTTTCAGAGCCGTGCGGAGCAGCGGGAGGACATCGGGTTCCGTTCCATCGGTCACATAGCCTGCGACGAGACCGGCATTCCGGAATTCCTCCAGTTTTTCCACCGTGCGAACAATGGCCCGGTCCGCTTTGCTCCGTGTATACGGAGAGAGTCCGGCGCGGATTCTCAGATATTCCCTGCGCAGTGTTTTCTTATCCATTGCGGCGGGCCTTTCTGGGCATCGGGCGGATCGACGGGGAAGGTTCAACGGGATGACGGTACAGCCGCCGCAGGAACATCGTTTCGGAAGATTCCTCCGGGGAATGTATATTTAAAATACACCCGCCTTCACGGAAAATTCCGTGTTCCGTTCGATCGTTCAGCTGTTCCATGACACACCTTTTTCAGGCATCTCCGGAGGTGCAGACTGTTGATTTTCAGTTCATTCCGCAGACAGCTCCGTCTGCCGTTTTGCGGACAGAATGGAAAACCCGGGAAAAAGACCGGTTTTTCTTGTCTGGCGAGATTTGTTCTCCTGTATGCAAAATGAACTCAAATCCATCTTGAACCACCGTAAAATGCCGTTTTGTTCCCCCGTTTTCCGGATCAGCGGATTCCGGGTTGTTTCTGCGACTATATCAACGTCCGGCAATGCCGGACTCCTTAATCTTCTTATAATACCCTGACATTTTGAAAATAAAAGTCCGGGAGCATTTTTTTTTGCAACTTTTTCTATTTTTTTTTCAAACTTGTCTTTTTTCTGTCTTTTTTCCTGATTTTGTCTTGCATTTTTCTGATTCCGGGATATTTTATGCAACACTGAATTATGGCTGCCAGCTTAGCTCAGGGGTAGAGCTACGCACTTGTAATGCGTAGGTCCTCGGTTCAAATCCGAGAGCTGGCTCCATCTTTTCCCTTGAAAATCCGAGATTCTTGTAGAAATCCTCAGATGCGTCAGGTATTGCCGTTGAAAAATTAACCGGTCTTGCTGTTTTCCTATTGCTCTCTGCTCAGCAGGAGAATAAGCTTTTATCTCTGAAAATGATTCGGTTTTATGCTCTGTTTTGCCGGGAACTCTTGAAGTTTTTTCTTTCCTTGACATTTTCATGGTCTTGTGCTATTTTATTCTTATGACCAGAGCAAATCATTCAACGGATCAAACTTCTCAAAGAAGTCGTTGAAATGTAATATCTGCCAAAGCCGAGGAGGCTGCGGTTCAGCCCAAGTCTTGTGTGGCGCCTGTGTATCAGGTGACCTCCCTGACATGTCCCCGGTCGGCTTGACCGATTCGGGGTTTTTTTATGGAATCAATTTCAGGAATTTTCTGCTTCGATAAAGATCCAGGATGGAAAAATTGCAGAACGTTTCGTTTTTTTTTAGAAAAACTCTTGACATTTTCATAGTCTTGTGCTATCTCATTCCTAAGAAGCAAATCATTCAACGGATCAAACTTCTCAAAGAAGTCGTTGAAATGTAATATCTTCTCGAGCCGAGGAGGCTCTACAGAAGCCCAAGCCATGTCCTTCTCTTTATGAGAACGATATGACACGTCCCGGTATGGCACACTGTCCATATCGGGTTTTTTTATGGAATCAATTTCAGGAATTCTCTGCTTCGATAAAGATTCGGAATGGAGAGATTGCTTTTTCAGAATTGATCCTGACGTTTTTTTATCTGACAAAGAGAAAATCCAGACCTTGATTGCCCAACAGCGAATCAATCTCGCTGACGTGGACTATCTTGATCTGGATTCTGTTGAAAAAATAATTCATGATTTTGAAAATTTCAAGAACATTTCCGGGAGGAATTCTGAAATTTCTCAAAAGAACATTCTTGAGCCGGAAAGAAGGAATCCGTATCTGACAATGCCGATCGACATTGTTCGAAGACATGCAGAAACAGGCGTCCAGCTCGCAAAAGATGTCCTCTAAAAACGTACAGAAGAGAAACAAAACGAAGCTGGACTGGAACAGCCGAAGGATAAGAAAGAAGAGAAGCCGGGTGGGATGAGAGTCGGACAGGATAGTCTTCATGAAATCCACCCCGCATTCGATGATGTTTTGGAAAGGCAGATAAAAGGAGAGCTTCCGGACGGGATGTTTATTCTCTTGGAAAACCGTCCGATATTCTGCTCGGGACCGGCATTCCCAATTTCCCAATAGAACTTGCAAGTTCAAGGCTTTCGGATAAATCAAAACAGCCGAATCATCCATTCAAGATTGGCGAAGTGAAAAATTTACCGATCGCTTTGCAGAATCCTTTTGCCGTGTTCCGATATGGAGATGAAACAAAAGCGCAAAATATCATTGTGAACATTCAGCACGAAAACAAAAATTTCCTTGTCGGAATTCATTTGAATCAAAACAGCAGAGGTTTTGAAATCAATGATATTCGAGGCTTGTTCCCGAAAGACCTTCATGAATGGCTGAACTGGATTCAACAGGGAAAAGCATTGTATCTTGACAAAGAGAAAATCCAGACCTTGATTGCCCAACAGCGAATCAATCTCGCTGAGGTGGAGCATCTTGATCTGGATTCTGTTGAAAAAATAATTCATGATTTTGAAAATTTCAAGAACATTTCCGGGAGGAATTCTGAAATTTCTCAAAAGAACATTCTCGAGCCGGAAAGAAGGAATCCGTATCTGACAATGCCGATCGACATTGTTCGAAGACATGCAGAAACAGGCGTCCAGCTCGCAAAAGATGTCCTCCAAAAACGTACAGAAGAGAAACAAAACGAAGCTGGACTGGAACAGCCGAAGGATAAGAAAGAAGAGAAGCCGAACGTTCCGATATCCGGAGAGGAAACAGCTTCTACGAAAACATCTGAACCTGCAGATGTCAAGAATGAGATAGAACATCAAGTATCGGGAAAAGAAAAAGCGGAAGAAGCCGAAAAAAAATTGACTCGAAATTCCGAACAGCGAGAAAGACAATGCAGGGAAAAACTGCTTCTGAAGCGATTTGCGTCCAATCACAAAATTTCGCGGAAGGAAGCAGAAGAACAGATGGAATTCCTCGTCGTGAAAAAAAGCCCGAAAGATCGCTCACGGCTCTTCCATCAAAGGCTCGAATACTTCAAAGAAGTCTTTGAATTTGAGTTCGGGAGGAAGAACGGTTTTTCCCGGTCACCTCCAAGCCCCTGGAGTCCGGTCCGGAAACCGATCTTCTCCAGCCTTCCCGGCTGCTGTTTGATTTTGTTGTAGTCTGAACAAAGTCCCCGATATTGATTTTCATGCCGATAATGACGGATTCTCCGTTTTTGATATTGTCGATGGCAAGGGCAACGCTGTCGATCTGTTCTGCGGCGAGAGCGTTGTAAAGTTCCTCTTTTGAATCATACGCCAGCTGAGAAAGGACAAAATCATCAACGGAACCATGTTTTTTCTGGACATTCTTCAAGGCTTTCTGTGTTGCAGAGAGCAGGAATTTCGGGATCAGAGTCCCGAGAGATTCGCTTTTGCTTTGCGTTTTGTATTTTGCCTGAAGTCCGTCTTCGGAAAGTTCCGGTTCCGTCTCTGAATTGTTATCTTCTACGGCAGTGTTTCCAGAATCAGCCAGTACAGGTCGTAATCCTCCGGATTCTCCACTTCTTCCAGCCAGTCCGGATGTTCCACGGCTGTTTTCAATCCCCACTTCAGATCCGTTTCGCAGGCCATCCAGCTCTGCCATCCCGCTGGAATCTCGTCCTCCTCGAACGGGAGTTCCGGGCAGCTTTCGTGAGCTCTCTCCAGCAGAGCGAGTGTCATTTCCAGACCGTTCTCCTTTTTGTACTGTTTGAGCATCTGCCAGATCAGACTTTCCAGACACTGCCCCGCTTCTTTTTCCGTCTTCGGCGGTCCGTCCGTGATCCAGAGCATTGTGTTGGACATCATTTGCCCGTTCTGTTCCAGTTTGTCCGAGTTCAGTCTCATGATTTTTGCACCAGGCAGCAATTCCATTTTCAACTCCTTTCAGTCTTTGGAAAATATTGCTCCAGTCTGCCAGTCTTTCAACCGGCTTTGATGAAAATTCAGTTGAAAAATCGGAATTTTCTTTTCTTCCGTTCAAGATGATGATCCGGATGGGATATCCGGCCCCTTGTTTTTTGTACAACTCGCCGGCTACCTCGAAACTGTCCGCGATATTGAAATGGTCATAGATGGAATTCAGGAACGGCTTTTCCGTTGGATTGACTTTTGATTCAAGTTTATCCGCGGCACCAAGGATGATTGCCGCGGTCCCGTTTTTGTCAAGAGATTTCAGCGCCTGAAGAGCGATCAGATGTTCCAGTTTTGCGATTTTGAATTTTTCAAATTGAACTTTTCTATCCAGTCTGCCGAACGGAGGATTCATGATGATAGCATCCTGTGTTTCTTCTGGAGAGAAAGTTGTTGCGTCTTCGGATGTAACAGTTTTGAATCCGGAAGTTTTCAGAATTCCGTTTCGGATTTTTTCGATTTCATTGGCAGAAACACTTTCTGGCTTTGCTGCGATAAGAAGAGCGCCGTTTCCTGCGGTGGGTTCATAAATATGATCGGCATTCCGGATTCCGATTGCACGTCCGAGCATATAGGCCAGCGGAACTGGAGTAGAATACGCCTGATTCATGACGCTTGTGGACGTTCTGGAATTCCGCAGCGGCATCTGTTCATCCGCTTCCTTCAGCGGCTTCTTCCGATGCTTTTTTGAACGTTCTGCTCCGGACGGCTTTTTGACGACTTCTGCTATCGGTTCGGATTCTTGTTCGGAGGCATATACCGGCCCGGATATTTTTTCAGGAGCATCTTCTGTTCTTCGCTGAGATCTTCCTCCTTCATCTCCCCTGTCCAATACAGCTTGTGCCGGAGAGCGGCCAGTTGAAGTTGTTCCGTTCCCCCCTCCCGAGTTCTTTCATGAACTCCTTCAGTTCTTCCTTCGTCTGAATTTGTTTTGGCATTGATGATCTCCAGAATTTGTTTTTTTTGTGTAAATCGGCGTTGCTTTCAATTTTCAAGGCTGATTTCTTCACCATTGGCTGAATTGTCGTAAACAATATACTTCACTCTGTCGCCAATTTCTTCCAGAAGGTTCAAAAAATTTTCTTTCACTTTGCTGTGAGTCTTGATGAAAGAGGTTTTTGGGACAATGTGTCCATCCGGAATCCGTCCGTTCCAGCCCTCCCGGTTGAAAGGCCGGGAGGGTTTTCCCGCGCACGTTTCCTCCTTTTCCGCCCAATGCGCTTCTCTGCGGAAATTTTCCCGATGCGGACTTGATAAATTCTCTTTCCGGGGATATACTTCCGGAATGAAAACAGAAACTCCAACACAAGCGGACAGGATGCGGATTATGAAACTGGGAATCATCGGCGGAAGCGGACTTTATGAAATTGATCACTTCAATGTGCGGAACGGCGGCACGGTGGAAACTCCGTTCGGGACAACCCAGTCCCGGCTGCTGGAAGGGGATCTCAACGGGTGCGAAGTGGTCTTCCTTGCCCGGCACGGAGAAAAACATCAGTATGCGCCGCATGAACTGAATCACCGGGCAAACATCTATGCCATGAAGAAACTCGGCGTGACGCATCTGCTGAGCATGTCGGCGGTCGGCAGTCTGCGCGAAGAGTTCGCTCCGCGCGACGTCGTGATCGTGGACCAGTATTTCGACCGGACCACCAAACATACTCCGAATTCCTTCTTCGACAACGGTGTTGTGGCGCACATCAGTTTTGCCAGACCGGTCTGCCCGGAACTCTCGAATCTTGCGTTCAAGGCGGCGGAAAAGGCGGTGCTCCGTCAGGAGACGATGCGGCATCCGAAGGTCCACATGGGCGGGACCTATGTCAATATCGACGGACCGGCGTTCTCCTCCATGGCGGAGTCGCGGGTCTACCGGATGTGGGGGCTGGATGTCATCGGAATGACCAATCTGCCGGAGGCAAAACTGGCGCGCGAAGCCGGAATCTGCTATTCCACTGTCGCCATGGTCACCGATTACGACAGCTGGCATGCGGATTTTGAACCGGTCACGGTGGAAATGGTGGTGGCGAATCTGCAGGCGAACACCGCGCTGGGCAAGGAGATTGTCACGCTCGTGGCGGAGTCGTTCGGTTCGCTCCGGCGATCCTGCGAATGCTCCCGGGCGCTGGAGAATGCGCTGATCACCTCGCCCGATGCCATCGCGGAGGAGCGGTTCCGCGATCTGGAGCTGTTGATTGGAAAACGTCCCGGGTGACGGATTCATCATGCGGAAACACGTTGACTGGATTTGTCTGATTCTTGCACTTCTTCTTCCGGTTGCGTACTGGGGAACGGTGCGGGGCCTGTTTGCTCCGGAGGGGAGGGAGACTTCCGAGGACGCATTCTGGCATGTCGCCGCCTCCCGCCGCTCTCTTCCCGAGATGACGGCGCGCTCGTTTCCGCTGACTCTCTCGGTCTGGCGCGATCACTATGCGGATAAGGAGCTGGTGTTTCATCTGCTGCTGAAGGGCTGGGGGAAGGTGGAGTCGCTGTTTTCCGCTGCGCCGCTGTCGCCGCCCTTCACCGGGGCGTCCTGTCTGTTCATGCTGCTGTTTTCTGTGCTGTTTGTGACGGCGGCCCATTCGCTGGGGATCGCTCCGCCGAAAATTCTGATGGCGTCCCTGCTGTGCGGAATGCTGATTCCGAATTTCACCTATCGGCTGATGATGCTTCGTCCGCATGTGCTGTCGATGGCGCTGATGATGGGGGCGGTGGCGCTGCTGGCGCGCGGGCCGCGGAGCCGGCCGGCTGTGTGGGGAGTCTTCGGGCTCGGATTCCTGTACGCATGGAGCTATTCCAGTCCGCATCTGTTCTGTGTGACGGCGTTTCTGTTCGGTCTGGGGTATTTTCCCCGGGAGAAGTTCCGGAGTTTCGTGCCGTTTGCCGCATCGGTTCTCGGCGTGTTCTGCGGACTGCTGATTCATCCGCAGAGTCCGAATACGTTTCTGGTCTGGAAGGTGCAGGCGCTGGATGCGCTGCTGGCGCCGATTGCGGGAGGGGTGGTTCAGCTGCCGTTTGCGCGGGAGCTGCTGCCGCCCCGGTTCCGCTGGCTTCTGCTGGCGCTGCCGGCGCTGGTTTCTGCCTATTTCTGTCTGATGGGGCTGATCCGGATTCTGGAGAAGGAGCGGCTGAAGGAGGTGCCGCCGAATCTGCTTTCGCTGCTCTGCTGCACGTTTTTCTGGACGGGGGCGATGTGTGTGGTGTCGATCCGGCCGGTGGAGTATGCGGTCCCGATGCTGTGCCTGACGGCGTTTCCGCTGATGGATTATCTGCGGGAGCGCGGGCTTTTTGCATGTCTTTCGCGGCCGTGGATCGGCTGGGTGGTTCCGGCGGTGCTGATTGTGCTCTGCGGGGTGTACTCGACGCGGAACTGTGCGGAGAATCTGCGGGTCTGGTGCAGTCCGGCGCCGCGGGATCTGGCGGCGGCGCTGCGGAAGCATGTGCCGGCGGGGGCGCGGGTGGTGAACATCATCTGGAGCGATTTCCCGTATCTGGCGTTTGCCGCGCCGGAGTATGAATACTCCTGGGCGCTGGATCCGATGTTCGCGTATGCGTCCGATCCGGAGAAGGCCGTGAAGCTCGGCCGTTTCGCCCGGGACGGCCGCCGACGCCGTCCGGAAGCGCTTGCCGCTCTGATGGATGCGGATTTTGCGGTGGTGGTTTTCCAAAGCAATCGGATGGGATATTTTCTGGAACGGAGCGGATGGCGTCCGCTCTACCGCGGCTGGGATGGATGGCTTTTCCGTCTCCGCTGACCGGGGACGGAGGGCAGACGGACGGAGGTGAAGCATGAGAACGTATCGGAAACAGACGGATGTCCTGACAGAGCTTCGCGAGTTTGTGATCGCAAAGCGGACGGAGGGTGTTTCGCGTCTGGACGGGGAACGGGCTCTTGCCGCGCAGTTCGCCGCCGGACGGCCGACAATCGGAAAAGCCCTTCAGCAGCTGGAGAAGGACGGGCTGATCCACCGCTCCAGAAGCGGCGCGACGATTCTGCCGTTCCGCCAGAAATACCGCTATGCCTATGCCGCACAAGTTCACTGCATCAATGACACCTTTTACTTTCCCGCCTACAAGGATCTCTGGATGGAACTGCAGAAGACGGCGGCGGAGGCGGGAATCCGGATTGATCTCCTGCCATACGATCCCGACTATCCGGAGACCCAACAGGAGTTTCTGGAGAAACTGGATTCGTTTGATCTGGTGTTTTTCTCTCTGTTCTTCAATTCGACTTTTCTGCCGGAAGTCCTGCGGGGGCGGAAATGCCGTGCGGTTCTGCTCAATGAACTGGATGAATGTGATGATTTCCCTCTCTATGCGCTGGATAATTTTGAGACGGGGGCCATGGCGGCGCGGATTCTGCTCGAACGGGGATACCGCCGTCCGGCGCTGAGCGCTCCGGGGATCAATACCGCATCTTTGGATTTCCGGCAGAGAGTCAACGGGTTTGCAGAGGTGATGGAGAAGGCCGGATGCAGGTTTCAATTGCTTTCCTCCTATATGGATCTTGGAATTGAGGAGATAAACCTGATGCAGCGCTGTATCATGCGTCTTCCCCGCCTGGGGTTCGACAGCGTTTTTTTTCTGGACGACCACTGGGTAATGCTTTGCGATCCTCTGATTGAAGCCGGGATGGTTCCGGAGTTCGGAATCCTTGCGTTTGATGGAAACATGATCGCCCGCACTCACAATCCGCCGATTGATACGCTTTCCCACGGGACTCTTCCTCTTGTCCGGAAGGTCCAGGAGATCATTTTTGCGGAAGAGGCGGGATTCTTCCGCTATGATCCTTCCTTCCGCTTCCGGATCGCTCCGGATTATTTCCCCGGGAAGACTCTCCGGACACGCCAGAATGCGTGATCTGGCCATATTTTGGAATTTTTTCCAGAAAAGTTATCCAAAGACCGGAAAAAAACGGAAAATCCGGAAAAAAAGCCCGTTGCGCATTCTGGAAAAATGTTGTATAATGAATTCCAGAGAAACAAGTAAAGCCTTAGGTTGTGTCGTCAATAGATTTGTGCTATATTATGCAAACGTCAAAAAAAGGATATCGGGAAAATGGCGAATGCATACGAACGACATGATATATCG
>CASFTV010000033.1 GCA_949297765.1 uncultured bacterium
TCTTCGATGTCTGATTCCCGGGTTCAATGTCCGGAACGATACCGTGGGAGACTGTTACAGAAATTTTTCTGCACTTCACGATGTCCTGCGGCAGAAACGTATTACCGGCTGGATCTGCGGAACCGGGAACATGGGACGCTGGTTTTGCGAGGAGGCGGAAAAACTCGGACTGCGCATTCCGGAGGATCTCTCCGTTCTGGCACTGACGGGAATCGAAATCCCGCCGGAGAGAATCTCCTCGGTGGAGGCGGAGACGGAACATCTGGAGGCGGCTCTCCGCGATTTTCTGATTTCAGACCCGTTCGAGGAGAAGCAGACCGCCCTGCGTCCCCGGCTGCGGAATCCCGGACGGACGCTTGCACCTCCGCCCGGCGCGTGAGACCTCCGGCTCCCTGAATCAGTTCCGGATAACCAATTCGTTCTGAAGACGGGTTATCAGCTCGCAGTTTTCCAGAAAGCAGATCTGGCGTTCGATGTGCTGGATCCGGAAAAACGGATCAATCTTCCGGTGTGGATTCCAGGAGGGCGGCGTGGTGGTGTTTTCCGTTTCGATCACGAGAAGGAGATCGTGCGGGATCTTCCGGATCGCCCGCATTACAGCGCACCAGTCGATGATTCCGGTATTGACCGGCCAGTGATTTTCATCCAGCCCGTCGAAATCGGAGAGATGGAAACTTCTGATCCAGGGCGCGGCACGGTCGATCATGGATTCCAGATTCGAGACGTTGCCGGAGGCGTGGTTGACGTCGAAACAGATCCCGACATGCGCCGGGTCAAACCCTTCGACGGTGTCCAGAAGCGAGTCCACCGTGTTGTGCGGCGCCTGACGCGGAAGAAGTTCCAGATTCAGGGAGATCCCATATTTCCGCGCCGTCGGGAGCATCTCTTCCAGCGATTTGCGCAGCTGACGGATGCACTGCCGGCGCTCCTCCTCTCCGGTGATCTGTCCGCCGGAGTGCAGGGTGTACTGCTTTGCGCCCGTGTAGGCGCTCTCCTCTATGACGCGGATCAGGCGGGCAACCTCGTTTTTCCGGAACGGTTCGTCGAAGGCGGACGGCTCCATTGCGGGGAGATGGACTCCCGGTATATGAAGACACCCCTCCCGGAGCCATTCCAGACGCAGCGGACTGCGTCTGGATGCGGATTCCCCGTCCGTTTTCCCGAAGGTCATTTCAATACTTTTGAGCTTTGAACGGCGGAATGCCGGAATCATCCGGTAGTCGTCCAGTTCCGTGTCGCGCAGAGACATCGCATAGTGCAGCATTTTAAGGATTCCTTTTTTGAAATGGGGTGAAGCGGATGTCGTCAAAAAACATCGAGTGCTCCGGAAATAATAGAATCCGGAACATCCGGTTTGCAAATTCCTGAGGATTTTTTTTGTCTTCCGGAAACGTGAAACGGACGGTGTATTCCTTCCATTGCGGGGAGATGTTGAAGTCGCGGACGATGGAAAACGGCGCTCCTTCGTTTCGGAGCGGATCCGGATTCCGATGCTGGATCAGAACCCGGAGAGATCCCTGACGTTCCCCGCGCGCGAAAAAGGAAAATTCATACTCCTGCCCCGCAAGGCCGGGAAGGAACTGCGAAGAGATCGATACCGAATTTCTGTCCGCTTTCCGCAGAACCATGCACTTTCCCCGCGATCCCTCCCGGAACGGCGCAACGGCAAGAGAGAAGTTCCCTTTTTCCCGGATTCTCCAGTCCGCCGGAACCGATGAATCCTGTTCAAAGTCCCAGAAGAATCCGTTTTCCCGGAGCCATTCATCCGGGCGTTCGGACAGTGTGACATTCCGGATGGAAAGCGTTCCGGGCGTTCCGCTTTTTTTCGTATGAAACACATAATTCACAGCCGACCGTTCCCCGGAATGGAAGAAGACAGTCTGGCGTGTCCATTCCTGTGAAGGTGTCCAGGTCGGATGGAATTGGTTCCCGGCATCCAGCGCCAGTCCGGGATTCTCCTGCAGGGAGCCGCCGGTCGCCCTGCTTTCGAACGAGAGCGCGTAAAATGTCCCCGTTTTGACCGGGGATCGGAAAAACAGACGCCGGACCCGGTCGGAAACCGCCGTCCAGCCGTGTTCGGAAACCGGCGTCCATTGTCCGGAGGAGAAACAGTTCTGCGGGATCGTTGATGGAGAAGCCGTCTCCGCGCGGCGCTCCGAAAAATCGACAATGCCGAATTCCAGACGGTTTCTGTACGCCTCTTTCGAGCCGAACAGCGAAGCGCTGCGGAGAGTTTTCTCTTCCGGCGAAGGGGCGTCGTTCACTTTGACTTCCACGCCGAATTCCCGTCCGTTGAATCCGGGAAGATCGGCGGGAAGAGCGATTGTCGCCTCATATCCGTCTTTTGTGCGGACGAGATTCGTTTCAACGCCGTGCAGTGTTTCCGGCACGACGGTTTTTCCGGAGCGTCCGATCCGGGGCAGAAGCAGGATGCGCGCCGTGCTCTCCCGCCATGCCTCCGCATGGTTCATCGGAAGAACGTCCGGTTCGGGATCAAGAAACAATTCGATGGAATCCTGATCCCAGGGAACGCGGCCGTTCTCTTCTCCGGAATCGGTCGTGTCGCCGACCCGGATCCGGAACAGCAGGCGGTTTCCCGCGCGTTCCGCGGAAAACGATGCGGAAAGCAGCCCGTCGCTGCTGCGGAACGGAAGATTTTTCCGGCATTCGACAACCTGTGCGGGATGCGGAACAACAGAGAATTTCCGCTCGTTTCCATTGCAGATGACCGTTCCCTCCGTTTCATTTTCCGTCGCGGGGAGATCCACGGCGGCATAGCCGCTTCCTGGGATGGAAAAGGAGCGGTTTGTTCCGGAATTCAAGCTCAGAATCCCCCTCTGCCAATCCGCGGTTCTGTTGAAAACGCCCATCCGGAGAATCCGTCTGCCGTTCCGGAGCAGGAGACGCGCCGCGGGAGAGATGTCCACGGTCCGGTCGGGAACGAGTTTCAGTTTCTTCAGATGCGCGATAAAGGTTTCCGGATCTGTTTTCCCCGCAAAGAAATAGAGCGGCGCACCGGAAATTTTCACGTTTCCGGAGAGCGGATTTCCGAAAAGATCCGTCACTGCCGCCGTTCCGGGATCGACCGTGTAGACCGTCCGGTCGAAAGCGTTCCAGATCGCCGCGGCCGCCTCCGCGTTCTTTCTCCGGTAGACATAACACACAACGCCCGGAACCGGCTCGAAGCGGTGAAGCGGCCGTGCTCCCTCGAAGAATCGGGCGAGCGCATTGTAGGCGGCCGCGTTTGCGGAGGGATTCCACTGGCTCCCGTTCCAGCTCCGGTAGCCTTCGAACAGATCGCGTTTCCAGAGCTGGGCAACGGTGACGCAGATCGACTGGCGGATCCCTTCACCCAGATCGGTCAGAAAACGGGTCGCGGCATGGTGCGGTTCAAACAAACCGTCGCCGAAATGGTCCGCCGGCGAGAGACGCGGACGGTCGTGCAGATAGTACAGTTCCGTGTTCCAGAGGGGGGCCTTCGTATATTTCCGCACCTGCTTCTTCAGCTGATCCAGCATCCGGTCCGCCCTCTGCGGGGAACCGAGGCGCCGGGCCGCATAGGGATGGAAACTCACTGCATCCAGATTTTCCGCTCCGCCGGATTCCAGGCATTCCCGGAGAAAGGGGCCGATCTCGTCGCCGTGGTCGTTGGTGGAGCTGATGCCGAGAACGAAATTGGTCCGGTCCGCCTTTTTCAGTTCCTCCCATGCGATCCGCAGATACGGGAGGTAGGTTTTCGCATCCATGCTGAACTGGGGTTCGTTCATCACCTCGTAAAAACGAATCCCCGGACGTGCCGTTTCCGCAAACGCGCGGACATAGCGGCGGAAGTTGTCCGGAGGGGGAAGAAAGATGGTCCGTTTCCGGAAGGAGGTTTTCCTGCACCGTTCCGCAAGCCATGCGGGGAAGCGGCATTTCCCGTCGGAGGTCTCCTGAACGTCGCTGTTCAGGAGGACCGGGAGCATGGCGATTCCGTGACGATGGTGCAGGTCCGCCGCGTATCGGATGAGATCCCGCCGGAAATTTCCCTCTTCCGGTTCGAACACGGCCCAGCTGCTTACATTGAGTCCGTCGTCATGGCTGCGGAGCAGACGGCATCCCATCTTTGCGAGCATTGCGAACCGCTCTTCCGGAGATGCGTCGATGACCCGGTAGCCGAGCACTCCCGATGAGCGGTCCAGATCGACTCCTCCGTTGAAGGCGACACAGAAATCCTTCCGGAGATCCAGTTCTTCCGCTTTGTAACGTCCCGTGACGCAGAAACTCCCCGGATAAAACCGCATCTTCGCTCCCCGGACCCCGGGAATCAGCTGGAACGCCCCGTACCGGTCAAGAGGGACGGAAACGGTTTTCCGGATGCTCTGCCCCGCAGGAAGATGAAGCGGAAGAGAGGGGAGGGGTCGGGTTGTCTTGAAATAGTCGTCCGCGAGCGTGAGTTCGATTTCGCCGGAAAAATCCGCTTTTCCCGCGTTGTGAATCCAGACACCCGTTTCCGCCCGCTCTCCGCGGAGATGGAGTTTTTTTCCGGTTTCAAAGGTGATTTCCAGTCCGTCGTATTCGGAGGACGGGTCGCCGAGGCGTGTCAGCGTGAGGTCGTCGATCCACACGGTTCCGGGAACGGGACCCCGCCGGATCCGGGTGATGAACGCCCCTTCGGATTTTCCCGTCTGAAACACCATTTCAATTTTCCGCCATTCCTTTCCGACGGGGAACTCTTTCCGGAATGTCCGGGAGGGCAGCACCGGATGGCGGAATTCCGTCCGGAGTGTGAGTGTGCCGCCGCAGTCGGATTTGACCATCGCGGAGAGGCGGTAGGCCGTTTCCTTTTTCAGAAAAACGGAACGGCAGAGCAGAGCCATCTCCTCCGAAAAGGGATTTTCCAGACGCAGAGAAGTCTCTCCGGAAACCTTCTCACGCCTGTCCGGCTTTTTCGGGATGAAGCGTCGTTCCGGATTCGTGTCGGGGCGAAGGTGGCGCTGGAGGGCATATCCGCCCGTCCCCGCCTCAAAGGATCCGTTGAAAAAAAGATTTTCCGCGGAGGCGCCGGCTCCGCAGAACCCGGACAGCAGAAACAGAAGCCGCGCGTTCCGGCGGAGGAGCGTTCCTCCTTTCCGGCGGGAGTCTGTTCCTCCTTTCCGGCTCTTCTGTTCAAATGGAAGGTACATAAGGTTTTTCTCCTGTTCTGTCTGTCAGTTCTGGATGACGAAGCGGTCCCGCAGAATGACCTCGTGCAGACGCCGGGCTCCGTTTTCTCCGGCAGCGCCTGTCTGAATGGACGCGGTGTGGCCGTCCACCCAGAGAACATTGCAGATGCTCCACTCCCCATGGATCGGAAATGCCGTGTTGGATGCGATGTTGTAATTTGAACCGACCTTGAAGTAGGGCGTGATGGAGGGAATTTTCCGGTTGGCGTCTCCAAAGGCGGATTCCACGCAGAGGACCTGCCGGGATGGCTGTTTGATCCGGGAGATCCTGCCCGGCTTGTTCGACGGGGCCAGTTCCTGATTGTAGCCGTAGCAGACATACTGCCACGAAAAGTGCGCAGGGTCCGCGAGCATGTCGGGATTTCTTGTTTTCAGATTGACCCAGTAGTTGATCGTTCCCAGCGCCGAGGCGCGCTTTTCACAGAGGAGAAGCGCCGGATCCAGTTTTGCCGCATGGTAGAGATGCCATGCCCAGAAACCGTAAGTCCCGTTCTCCCCGTGGGTCGGGAAAAAATCGCCCGAGGACTGAAAATAGACCGCGAATGCGATGCCGAGCTGTTTCATGCTGTTGACACATCGGATCGTTCCCGCCTTTTCCCGCGCGGCGTTCAGAGCGGGCGCCAGAAGTCCCGCCAGAATTGCAATCACGGCAATGGCAATCAGAAGCTCTATCAGAGAAAAACGCCTTTTCCGGGATTCCCCGCAAGGGTGAAACTCATACATATTTGAACTCCTTTCTTTTTGTTTCCGGCGGAGAGCCGGGAACGTTTGTGTGTGTTGAATATCCCCCCGGAAGGATCAGAAATACTCCCGGACGGGTTGTTTCCGGACAAGACGGGCATGGATGACCGGACCGTTGCATTTCGGTTTGCCTTCATCATGAACCGCGCAGAGGAAGGCCCGCCATCCTTCCTCCGTTTCGGGATAGAGCTTGACGGCGTTTGCCGCGATGGCGGCGTCGACGAAGCGCTGTCCGGCTTCGCTGCGCACGACGACGGCGGTCATTCCCTGACGGGCGTGGGCGATGCGTTCATCCCGTTTCAGATCTTCCTCGGTGTAGCCGTCCAGCTTTGTCGGACAGAGAACCGGATGGTGCCAGGTGTCGCCGACGACAATATCCGCGGCGCTTGCCGCTTTTTCCAGACAGTACCGGCACTCCTCCGGCGTATACTTCGCAAGCTGCCCGAGTCCGCCGCCGTTGACGAAGGAACGGATGTTCAGATCGCCGTTTTTTGTGCGGACCTGGAATTCGCCGGGGAAGGGGCGCGCCCGGTATTTCAGTTCTTTCACCTCGGAGAGCGGGACTCCCGTCCAGTTTTCGATCAGGTCCTCGGTCCCGTGGCGGGACCAGTGCGCGCCGCAGATGTTGCCGATTACAAGACGGATGCAGGAGGTTAGTTCATCAAACTCATCCTGAAGCATCATTTTCCGCAGAGAAAGGACGGTGCAGGGAGTGGCCGTCACCGCGATGTTTTTCAGTCCGAGCTTCAACGCATCGCGGATTCCGGGCAGCTGCGGATGGGGCTGGTATTTGCTGCCCGCACAGCGGAGGATTTCCTCGCGGGTCGTGGCGACACAGGCCTTTGCCTCGTAGGGCGTTTCCGGATCGAAGCCCGCGAGGACGGCGCCGTCGATCATCCCGCTCTGGAGAGCGTGGACCAGAATGGAGGTGCTGATTCCGCCGGAAACCGCCTGTTCGTAAATTTCCGGATCGGTGGAAAAGCCTGTATAGAACGACCGGACAATGCCCGTTTTATCCTCATCGTGCTCGCAGGGAAGATCGGGGCTCTTTCCCGGAAACAGATGGGGACGGGTCCGGCCGAAAAACCGTTTTTCGATCTCCGAAAGCGGAACTTGCGCCGCGGCACAGGCGTCATAACAGCGCGTGCAGTTGTTCTTCACGCAGTCCGCGACCAGCTCCGGATTCCGGAACCAGGGATATTTCTTCAGTTTCAAGGCTCCATTGGGACATACAAGCTCACATGCGCCGCACTCAAAGCACAATCCGGTCCGGATGCACTCTTTTTCCAGTTTCCGATAACCTTCCTGCTCAAACATATTCTTTTTCCTCCTTTTCCTGCTTGATTTTCCCTTCTTTTGTGATACAGTATTTCTTCTGAAAATAAAATACAATGGGACAAAAGGGATATCATAGGGACATTTCGCGGATTATGACAAAAGAGATGCCGTTCTATATCAATCCGATGGATGGAGAATGCCTGAAATCTCCATTTCTTTTTCCTCTGCCCAGGAAATGCGGCTATGAACGCAATATCCGCGGAACACCGTATTTTGTTGACGGAGCAAGCCGTCCGGGTAATACCCGGATCCTGTTCAAATACACCATTTCCGGCGAAGGAGAGCTGGCGCTCAACGGGAAATGCCGGAGACTCCGCAGCGGCGACGCATTCCTCGTGGAGGTTCCCGGAAACTATGTCTATCGTCTTCCGGAGGATTCCGCCTCGTGGGAGTTTCTCTATCTGGTGTTCTGGCATCCGCAGGCGCTGGAAATCTTCCGGGACATCATTGCCGAATGCGGCAATATTTTCCGTCTCAATCCGGACGGTATCGTCATTCAGAAGGCGTGGACGCTGTTCCGTCTGTTCCGCTCCGGCGAAATCAACGACAAGTACGCCGCCTCGCTTTCCGCCTGGGAGTTCCTGATGAATCTCTGCCGGGAGGCCGGACGGAACGATGAGGATCTCCGGAACGGACTCGTCCCGATGGTCGACGCGTACTGCAGTTCCCGGATGGAGTCTCCCGTCACGGTGGAGGATCTCGCCCGCCACTGCGGTTACAGCCGGGGATACTTCTCCCGGCGTTTTCAGAAAGAGTGCGGAATCGCCCCGCTGGACTATGTCATGAAACGGAAACTGGAACATGCCCTGAAACTGATGGCCGGCGGACGCATCGGCATCAAGGAGCTCGCCTTCCGCTGCGGGTTCAGCGATCAGGGCTATTTCACCCGCCGATTCCGCCGCTATTATGGAATGAGTCCGACTCGCTATATCAGCACAATTTACCGATAAATGCCGGAAAGGAGCACCGCGATTGAAAAAGATCAACCTTCATACCCATACATCCCGCTGCCGTCATGCCGCCGGGAGCCCCGATGAATACTGCGCCGCCGCTCTGGAACAGGGATTCTCCATTCTCGGCTTTTCCGATCATGCCCCGTTCCCGGACAACCGCTATAGGAGAAGCCGGATGGATTTTCAGGAGCTGGGCGATTACTGTCGCGATATCCGGAATGCCCGGGAGCGGTTCCCGCAGCTCCGGATTCCGCTCGGTCTTGAAATCGAATACTGCGCCGATCTCGGAAAGGGATATTACGAGGATCTGATCGGAGAATTCGGTCTGGATTATCTGATCGGAAGCGTCCATTTTGTGACCACTCCCGATCATGAGGTCCATACGTTCTACGGCAGCGAGTGGGAATCCGCGGAGGTCCTTGATGCGTTTGTCCGCCACACCATTCAGACCATGGAACATCTTCCGCTTCTTTATCTGGCCCATCCGGACGGATTTGCCACTGTCGCGGGAAAAATGACTCCGGAGCTGAAACGCGGATTCCGGGAGATCGCCGCCGCCGCGAAAGCTCTCTCCATCCCTCTGGAGATCAACGGAAACGGATTCCGGAAAGGACTCTTCCAGACGGAGGAGGGGATGCGTTTCCGCTATCCGTGGGATGCGTTCTGGGAGATTGTCGCTGATACCGGCGCCGATGTGGTGGTCGGATCCGACGCCCATACACCGGATCAGATCGACACGGAGTACGCTGCGTGTCTTGACTATGCGGAACGGTTCGGATTGAACAACCGCATGGAGGCCGTCGCGGAGAAACTCCTTCTCCGCTGACCTCTCCGTTCCGCATTCCGCCGTTTACGGCTGAGCGGCTTTTACCATGAAGCCGATTTCGACCGCCTGTCCGCCCTTGACGGAAATTCTCTGCGTGGCCCGTTTGTCATGATTGGTCTGCACACAGTTTTTCCCGGAGGCGGCTCCGTTCGTGCGGAACGCTTCCTGTTTGAGGTTCCAGCCGGCGGGGAGTCCTTTGGCGTTCAGCTCTTCGAAAGTGCCGTTGTTCAGCGTTGCGCCCTTCACGGTGACGGAGTCATAGAGGATGTCTTTGTCCTTCCGGTTGCCCATGATGATGACTTCAATCTGGCCGTCGGCCTTCGGCGTGAAGGTGACCGAGTGCTGTTTCCATTCCGGACTCGACTGGACCGTGACGATCAGACGCTGGTCCTCCCGTCCCTTCATCCAGAGCGCGGGCGAGGCGGTGACTCCTTCCGATACCGAGTTGCAGACCAGTCCGCTTTTTGCAAGAAGGTCAATTCTTGCATCATCTGCGGCCATGAGCGCGGCCGCTGCGGCAAATGCCGCGGCAATCAGAATTCTTTTCATGAGGCATTCTCCTTTTCAGGGTTGATTATTCCAGTTCCAGACGGATGTCGTCAAAAACGATTTTTCCGGTTGTCGCCTTCCCGAGTCCGAGCTCGACATTCAGGAAATCTGTATTGTTTTTCAGCGTCACGGGAAACTGATAGAGTTTCCATCCGGAGGTCCCGGCAATATCCTGTTTCCGGTATTGTTCCACCGGGGTTTCGCCGTGGCGCTTCATGCTGCAGCGGACAAACAATCCATGTTTTCCCTTTCCTTCGGAGGTCGTTTTCACATTGTCCAGTTTTGCCAGGAAGGAAAGGGTCGCCTTTTGGTATTTTCCGGGAGGAAACTGAATCTGCTGAGTGACGGTCGTCAGCTCCGCCTGTTCTTTTGAAAGTTCCAGACTCATCCCGCCGCCATGATAACCGAGATCTCCGGCACAGCGGAAGTGTGTCCCGAAGCGGACGGGATGGAACCAGAAGTCCGCTTCTCCCAGCTGACTCTGTTCAAAGCTGCTGTTCTTCAGCGTTCCGGACGTTTTATTCCGGAAGAGCGGATAATGGAAACGATCCTGATAGGAAGAACCGGAAATCCCCTTGATCCGTTCTTTGCTTCCGTCGCCGCGTGTGACAATCAGATCCATGCCGAAATATTCTCCGGTCAGCGGAATGCGGAATTCCGCACGGTAGCCGGATGCGGTTTTTTCCGCTTTGAAATCGAAGGGAATGTTCCCCTTTTTCCCTTTTTTCAGTATCCCTTTGTTCCCGTCCGGCGTGCCGTAGAACTGGTTCGGGTAGATTCGGTTCAGCGCCAGACTGCGGAACGGCTGATCGTCCAGAAACAGTTCCACGCAGCTGCCCTGATGAAAGACTTTCTCCGGACGGACTTTGGAATCCCTGACATCCACATTTACCGTCAGAGTTTTCCCGTCGGAGGAGACCTCCGCCGTGCTGCCGTTTTCCAGAGCCAGTCTGGCGGGAAGGGAAAATGCCGGAGTATCCGGAATGAAGGCGGTGAGTCCCTTCAGCGACCCCCGGAACCCTTCGATGGCAATCGTGTTCAGAAGCGGATCGTTCCGGAAGGAAAACTCCACGGGAAGGGCGTCGATCCGGGCTTCCACTTCAATCGGGAGACCGGTCAGGTTCTGTCCTTCAAAGAAGGTGGTGTTCCCGAAACGCCGCGCGCGGATCTCCACCGGATTCTTCAGAAGAAACTGCGAATTTTTCAGAAGTTTCCGGACTTCCGCCGGAGTGCCGGTCACATACCACGGTTCAAATTTGAGCGTATGCTCCTTCCCCCTGACCGGATTGCCGTAGATGTCCAGAACCTGCGCCGAACTTTTTCCCGGAACCCATGTGCTTCCGGATGGACGCATGTCGTAAAGGAAGCCGAGCGCCTTTTTCCCGTCGCGGCTTTCAAACATGCCGGAGCGGACCCATTTGGAAAGATTCAGCTCCTGTACATGATCCATATCCTTCAGGAGAACGGAAAGAGCGTTGGTCGCGGCGAAAACATCGTTCGGTGCGGCAAGGCCGTTCACATTCACCTGACGGTAGAATGCGGTCGTCGTGTTGGCCATGGTGGCTTTGACGCCGTTCAGGAAGCCGTCGAGGAACTGGCGCGCCACTTCGTTGGCGCCGAAGCGTTCCTTGTTCAGATAGTAGTTGATCTGTCTGGAATAGGCGGTCTGGAGATAGTAGTTCTCCGTGTTCCAGAGAGGTTTCTTCACCTTCAGCGTACTGGAGATGTCGCGGACCACGTCGCGGTAACGGAAATAGGTTCCGTTGATATAGTCCAGTCCGCAGTTGTAGGGATGGAACGCAATGCCGTCCAGGTAGTTGACGTAGTCGGGGTCCGCCTGATTGAGCTGCCGGCACCAGCCGACAATGTTCATGCCGAAGTCGCCGGTCACGCCGTTGCCGAGAACGATCGAATCCGGCTGCACCTTCTTGATCGTCCGGTAGGTGTACTTGCAGAGGCCGATGAACCATTTTGCATGTCCCTCCGGCGGATGGATCAGAAGGCCGGGCTCATTGCTCATTTCCCAGATTTTGACATCGTCCTTCCAGGTCTTCAGCACGAAATCCAGATAGCGGTCGTAGACACCTTTGACCGGAATCATCAGCACACCGTCGCGATTGTCTTTTGTCACCTTGTGGTATTTGGCAAGATAGGTCGGGAAACCGTGACGCCCTTTCTTCAGAACATCCTGTATGTTGGTCTGCGTGTTGAAATTGCCGACCAGACAATAGACCGGTTCAATCCGGTGTTTTTTCATCATCTGAATGGTGCGGTTCAGAGGTTCCTTCCGGAATTTACCCTCTTCCGGTTCGGTCGCCCGCCAGTAGCCCCACACCCGTCCGATTGCCTGGCCGCTGAGACGCATGTCACGGAAGGTCTTGTCGAGTCCGCCCGCAAGAGTGAAATAACAACTCTCAAGAGGATCTTTCCCGTAGAAACGGATGCCGTTATCCACATTCGATCCGATCGCCCAGCCCGGCGAGAAGCGCGGATGGCTGACCGGATCATGAAGAACCGCAAATTCTCCGCCGATCCGATCCGGCGCAAATCCTTTCAGATTCAGATGCGCCGCAAAAGAGCCGAACCGGTCCGGTTTCCAGAGAAGGCTTCCTTCATACACCCCGTCCGGCTGACGTTTCAGTGTCACCGGAAGCGAGGCAACCGGCTGCTGATTGTGGAAAAAGCGGATTTCCATCGTTCCCGCAATCTCTTTTTCCTGCGAATCCAGAATCGCGCGGACGGTCATTTTCACCGGGTTGCCCGAACGATAGGCGGAATCCGCATTGTCGAAGGTCACAGCATATTCATCCTGCGGTTTCGCCGGAGCATCCAGACGGCGGAAACGGAAATTGTCCAGATACAGCGTATTGATCTCTTTCGCGCCGGGTGTCAGAACCCAGATGCTGTAAAAGTTTGTGTAGCCTTTGATCTTGAAGCGCTTGGAAAAATTCTGCCACTTGTCGGAAGGCCGGAAAGAAAAACCGGAGAGCATCGGATAATATTTGTCTCTGTCGCCGTCGGTATTGGCGCGGAAGTCGATGCGGAAAAGCTGGTTCGGCGTATAGCTCCCGTTCTCGTTCGGTCCGGCTTTCGCGTCGAAGGAGATCTCCACTTCGCAGTCGTCATAGATATAGAAATCCTCCAGCGAGAACCGATAGGAACAGAGTCCCTTGTATCCGGGAAGCATCACGCATCTCCCCGGATTGCCGCCGTTCACCGTGAGCGGATAATAGATCCGTTCCGGATTCGCATTGACCTCGCTGTTGCGAATCTGAATATGCTCGAATTTAAATCCGGGCGCGGGCCCGTTCAGAACACCGAGTTCCCCGCTTGAGTTGCTGTTGATGGTTTTTGCCGCTGCGATCAGGGAAATTCCGGAAAGCAGGACCGTTGTGCAAAGTTTCTTCATAACGATCTCTCCATGAAAAGTTTCTATTTCATTTTTTCTGATTTTCAGGGTTTGAATCCGGCTTTCAGGATGCGGTTGGCGGTTCCGTCATAGCCGGGGGTTCCGAGAGCGACACTTTCTCTCTGATGCACGGCATGTCCATCCGCGTAAAGAAATCCCGCGGTTCCGTTGTGCCGGGTGTAGGCCGGGTGTAGTTGACGGTGTTTTTCGATCCGCTTCCGTTGTAATCCGAACCGTAAAGCCGGGATGAACTGTTGGAGACCCCTTCACCTATGCTGACGGCCTGTGCAGGAGAGGAAACCTGCGTTATTTTCCGTGTCCGTCCCGGTTCATCTCCCACCGTGTTTACCGAACCTCCGTGAAGAAAGATATTGACCTGATAGTTCGTAATATTATCCGCCCAGTGCAGCAATTTCGGTTCCGCCGGACAGGAGAACTGGCCGACTCTCCGCTTGGCATGACATCCCCATGCAACGCCATATGGACCGGGTCTTGACCATGCCTCTTCCGTCGACGGCGTATTTTCCGTCAGTCCGCAGAGCATCCCGAACCAGACCCGATGACGGAGATCCAGCGTATATTCCGTCGCTTCCCCGTTCCAGTTCGGAACGAGCCAGTCGTCATAATCGCCCGAATACTGCATGCTTGCCATGCCGAGCTGCTTCATATTGTTGATACAGGAGGTTATTCGTGCCCGGTCGCGGGCCTTGTTCAGCGCCGGCAGCAGGAGACTCGCCAGAATGGCGATCACCGCAATTACCACAAGAAGTTCTACAAGAGTAAACCTTTCGATCCGATAGAAACCGGATTGCCGGTTTCCCTTTTCATCCCTTTTGTTCATTGTATTTTCATCTCCTTATGATTGAAAAATTCCGTTGACACATTTTCAGGGCTGGAATCCGGCTTTCAGAATGCGATTGGCAGTGCCGTCATAGCCGGGGGTTCCGAGAGCGACACTTTCTCTCTGATGCACGGCATGTCCATCCGCGTAAAGAAATCCCGCGGTTCCGTTGTGCCGGGTGTAGCGGTCTTCTTCGATCCGCTTCCATTGTAATCATCTCCAAACGCAAACATTGCTTTCGGTTTGATTCCTTCCACGATGCTGACGGCCTGTGCAGGAGAAGCCACCTGCGTCATTTTCCGTGTCCGTCCCGGCTGATCTCCCAGATTGTTGACGGATCCCCCGTGCAGAAAAACATTGAGATGATAATTCGTGATATTATCCGCCCAGATCAGCAGAAGCGGATCGGCCGGACAGGAGAACTGGCCGATCCTTCGCGGCGCGTCACATCCCCAGCGGACTCCGTAACGCTTCGGAATGGAACGAGCCGGTCCGGAGTTGATCGGAATACTTGCATCGAATCCGCATAACATTCCGATCCAGGTCCGGTAGGTATACTTATTATCATATTCCGTCGCTTCCCCGTTCCAGTTCGGAACAAGCCAGTCGTCATAATCACCCGAATACTGCATGCTGGCCATGCCGATCTGCTTCAGATTATTGATACAGGCCGTTGTATGCGCCCGTTCCCGGGCCCTGTTCAAAGCCGGCAGGAGAAGACTTGCCAGAATGGCAATCACCGCAATCACCACAAGGAGTTCCACCAGAGTGAACCTCATGATTTCCCCGGGAGACTTTATCCAACCTTTCGTTTTCATTTTCCCATCTCCTTGATTTGCATCCTCTCCAGACCGCCGGACGGAAAAATGCAGAAGCATTTTTCCGGGTCAAGGGCCGCCGCCCTTGTCGCGGTCCAGCGGCGAAACGCTGGTCGTGCGAAGCACGAAATCCCCGTTCTTCCTTCCCTCCAACGAGACCCCCGCCTGTTTTATTATAGCATATTCCCCGATATTTGTAAATGTATCTTTTGTTGATTTTTTTTGGACTTTTTGTAAAATATCCAAAAATATAACCCCTCAGCAAACAAAAAAATGAATAACCCTTAAATCTCATTTGCTTTTTGAGCGGATTTGACTTATTGTAAACAAAGGGAGGCCTTCCATGCTTGAAAACCGTTCCGAAAAATGCAGCAACGATTTTATATGGAATCAGTTTCTTGCGGAACTGGACGTGAAGGTGATCAAGAGCGGAGTGGCATACAACATTTTCTCCTGGTCAACCCTTCAGGGATTTTCCGGAGAAGCTTATTACCGTCTCCATCTTCCGATAACCGGGAAATTCCGGACCGTATATCCGGGGGGCAGCTGCCTTGTCGAACCGGGAAATCTGTATCTGATGCCCTGCTCTCTTCCTCTGAAACTGGAAGGGATCGAACCCTGCACTCACGGCTGGATCCATTTTGTATCGAAACAGCTTCAGACGATTCCGATGCTTGGATATCCGCAGTCGGTTCCGCTGGAAAAACCTGAACTTATCCGGGAGAAATTCTATTCTGTCTACCGGAAAATGAAGGTCTGCGCCTCATTTGCCGACGCGGTCATGCTTAAGAACACGGTCACCGAACTTCTTGTCCCGTTCCTGGAAAAAATCTCCGATCATCTCCCGGATTCCATACTCCCGGTCTCCGAATTCATGAAGGTGGTCGACTACATTGACCTCCAGCTGAAGCGCAATATCGAGGTGGCGGAGCTCAGCGGCCTGCTCGGGATGTCCCGCGCGGAGTTTTCCGCTTCGTTCCGGAAGGTGTTCGGCGTTCCTCCGAAACAGTACATCTCCATCCGGCGGCTCTTCCACGCAAAACAGCTTCTGATGGAAAGTCCGCTTCCGATCAAGGAAATTGCACTCCGCTGCGGATACCGCGATGAATTCTTCTTTCACCGCATTTTCAAAAAATATACAGGAATCCCTCCCGCAAGATACCGGAAATACACCTGCTATTGATGAATCAAAGGAGAAGACCGGGAAAATGAGCCGCACCGCACAAAAGAACCGTTCTCCGGAAGCCATGCCGGAACCGCCACCCTTTCCGACGGGAGAACCCGCGTTTCTCCAGGATCTCCGCCGTCCGTTCGACTGCACCCCCCGATGGGATCCGAATCCGGAGCCGGAAGCGGATGAGGCCGATTTCCGGAACGGCCTTGCTCTGAGGATGGAATTTCCCGATCCGGAAGGTCTTCTCCATACGGCAGAAACCGATTTTCTCCGCTTCCTCGACGCAGGAGGACTCCGGAAACCCGGCGCATCTCCCGTTGTCGCACGAAAAACGGATGCCCTTTCCGGAGAGTCGTTCCGGCTGACCGTCACACCGGATTCAATCACCCTTGAAGCGGGCGGGATCGAAGGAATTCGGCGCGGCCTCTATTTTCTGACCGATCGTCTTCTGGAGGCGCGCGCCCCGTTTTTGAAATGCGGAAGCCTTGTCCGGAAACCGTGGCTGAAAAACCGGATCTCCCGCTGCTTTTTCGGACCGATCAAGCGCCCGCCGTTCAACCGGGACGAACTGATGGATGACGTCGATTATTATCCGGAGGAATATCTGAGCAAACTGGCGCGGGAAGGCGTGAACGGCCTCTGGCTCACGGTCGTGTTCCGGGAAGTCTGCACGACATCGCTTCTGCCGCGCGATCCGGATGCGGAACACCGTCTTGAAAAGCTCCGCCGGACCGTTGAAAAATGCCGGAGATACGGAATCAGAATCTGGATTTTCTGCATCGAACCCGCGTGCTGGAATCCGTCTGCCAATCCCTGTCCGCCGGATCATCCGGAGCTGAAAGGACCGCCGGGGTATTCCGGAATCTCCTTCTGCCCCGCATCGGCAACCGCTCAGCAGTATCTCTATGAATGCACCCGGAGTCTCTTTTCCGCCGTCCCGCACCTCGGCGGAATAATCACAATCTCCCTCGGAGAACGGCTTACCTCCTGTCTGAGCACGCTCCCCCTCGGCGGCGGAAAGGAAGGTCCCTGCGGCGGAAGATGCGCTCTTGAGGCTCCGGAGATCCTCGCGCAGATCCTCCGTCCGATGGCCGCGGGAATGCGATCCGCCTCTCCCGACGCGCAGCTGATCTCCTGGCTCTACATCCCTCAGGAGGAACCGGTGGCGGAATGGATTTTTCATCTGCCGGAAAAATGGAACGGAGAAATCATCCTGACCTTCAACTTCGAGTCCGGCTGTTCGGTCCGCCAGCTCGGGAGATGCCGGACCGGAGGGGATTACTGGCTCTCCGTTCCCGGGCCGTCCGACCGGTTCGGACGGATGGCCTCCGCCGCTCACGGGCACTGTTCCATCGGCGCAAAAATTCAGGCCTGCTGCTCCCATGAGATCGCAACGGTTCCGTTTGTTCCGGTCCCCGGACTGCTCTACCGGAAGTACCGGGCAATGAAACGCCTCGGCGTGGAGCATGTGATTCAATGCTGGTATTTCGGCAACTACCCCGGTCTGATGAACCGCGCCGCCGGCGAGCTGGCGTTTGAGACTTTCGAGGATTCCGAAGAAGCGTTTTCGGAACGTCTCGCCCGCCGGGACTGGGGATCTCATGCGCATGAAATGGCCCGGGTCTGGAAACTCTTCTCCGACGCATATTCCCATTATCCGCTGGATCTCCAATTCCAGTATTACGGTCCGATGCACGACGGCCCCGTCTGGCCGCTTCATCTGAAGCAGGTTCTGCGTTCTCTTCCCCGGTCCTGGAAGCCGGACGAGGCCCCGGCGGGAGATCTCCTCTCCGAAGCGCTCTTCAACTTTGATCTGAGAGAGGCCGCTCTTCTCTGCCGCCGCCTTTCCGATACCTGGAATGCGGGGATGGATGTTTTCAACACATTCCGCTCCACCTGCACGGACTCTTCCGATCGCCGGCTCGACGCCTCCCTGATGGATGCGCTGGCCCTTCAATTCCGCTCCGGTGCAGACATTCTGGAATTCTATCTTCTCCGCGGCCGTCTGCTGGATGATCCGCCGGATCCTCTCCGGATTCTCCGCCGTCTTGAGGAGATCGTGAACGAGGAGGCCGGACTCAGCCGCGCTCTTGCGGATCTCTGCCGCACCGATCCGCGACTCGGCTACCACTCCGAAGCCGAAGTCTGCAAGTATTTCCCGGAAAAGCTCTTCTGGCGTGCCGGCGTTCTGGAACACACACTCGCTGCCGATTTTCCCGAATTCCGCCGCCATCTGCTCTCCGGCGGTTCCCCGTCGGAATTTCTCCTGAAGCCGTCGCCGCTTTATCGTCTCGGGACCGGCTATTCATGCGGAAACTGTCTCTGGCGGGCGGAAAAGGAGAAATCCCTCCTCCGCATTACGGTCGACTGCTTCATCCGGAAAGGAAGCACCCCGTCCGGAGAATGCGTGAGGTTCTTCCTGCTCGACCGGAAAGGACGCCGCACTCCGTGGACCGTTCTGAGGCTCAGCCGGTCCGGGGAATCCTGCGACTCCTTCCGCTGCGCTCATCTTCATTCCGAAGAACATGAAACACACTGGCGGGCGGTTCTGGAAATTCCGCGGATCGCGCTGGACGATGATTCCGCTGTCTGGTTCGGCTTCCAGCATGAGTGGCAGATGGAGGACGGCTCCATCCGCCGGGAAGACTGTCCGGAAGGAACGGGATCAATGGAAGCCCGTCTGAATCTGGATTTTTTCCGTCCGGAGCGTCTGCTTCTGCTGGAACTGATCCCTGTCCGCGAATCCCGGACGGCGCAATGAAAAAGGCCGGACAAACTGTCCGGCCCGAAGATGCTGAAACTGCACCTTTTGCTTACTTGGATTCCATCTCGAAGGTCTGTGCGCCCGGAGGATTGAATCCGTGATCCGCGCCCTGGATATACTTGATCTTCTTGGGACCCGGAATGTTGTTGTAGAGAACCGTCACGCCGCTGGGCGGACAGGTGTAGTCGCCGAGGCCCGCCTTGGTGATGAACACCGGACAGGTCTTCGGAATGCGCTTCGCATGGTTGACGATGTCATAGTAGTTCAGACCCGGAACATACGAAGGTCTCCATCCGTTGAGCCGCTTGATCGTCGTGGCACCGAAGTCGGCGCACCACGGGATGCTGGGCGTCGCATAATTGACCTGCGGATCCAGCGCCGCCGCCCAGACGGTCTGCAGTCCGCCCTGGCTTCCGCCGTTCGCCTGAAGGTTCTTTCCGTCCCACTGCGGGAGCGACTTGATGAACTGGAGCGACCGCATCACGCGGAGCGCCATTCCATTGAAATACGCCTGTTCCGGATCGGCATTCTGCTTCGGATCAAACGCATAAATCTGATTGTTGGATTTGATCTTCGCAAAGAAATCCTTGTAGTATTCGGCATCTTTTCCGAGATCATAGCCGTGGGCGTTGATCGTGAAGTTGATTTTGTCGCCCGGGAGCCATCCGGCGGGTTTCTGCACACTGGTTCCGTAGCCCTGATAATGGACAACCGCCTTCAGGGATTTCGGCTTGGCGTTGACCGGAATGGAGAGATATCCCGTAACAGGACGCGGTCCCGCGCAGTCGATCGAGACAGCATACTGTTTGACCTTCGCATTGGAGGGCTGAACTTCCGTCATCGTGTACTTGAGCGGAACTTTGTCCAGTTTCGCCTTCTGTTTTGCCCAGAACGCATCGAAATCCTGCGGCTCGGGAACCGCCTGTTTCAGCGTGGCAATCTGCACGCCGGCTCCGCCGTCAAACGCTTTGGCGCGGGTGATGGTCTTGCCCTTCATCCACGGATGCGGATAGACAAGGCCGACATTGAAGCCTTTGTGATCGCGCAGCCATGCTTCGACGCGCACAAAACCCGGCTTGTCCGAGCTGGTGGTCACTTCGATCGGCTGATTCGGAACCACGTTGACCGTTCCGGTCTTGGTGATTCCGTCATCGCCCGAACGTTTCCAGAACAGCGTGTAGGGCTTGTCCGGGAGTTTCTGTCCGGCAAAATCCACGACAAACGTGAACTTCATCGGTTCCCCCGGCTTGTAATCCGGATTGTCGCGATCCAGCTTCGCGGAAAGTTTGATCTTGGAGTTGTCAACTCTGACCGGATTGAGTTTCTTCAGATTGTCGAATTTCCCGACCACATACAGTTCGGCCGATTTATATTTGTTTCCGGTCTGCTGGAAGGTCCAGTCGGGATGGCCTTTCTGATTCGGGTTGTTGCCGATTCCCAGCTCGCAATTCCGGTCATGGTGGCGGTTGTAGGCGAAGACCGTCTGCTTCTTCAGGTAATTATGCACCTGCATGGAGCCGTGACCGGAGACGTTGCTTTTGTCCGCCGAGTCGCCGAAGTCGTATTTCCCGGTCGCTCCGGGGATCTGCTTGGCGTTTCCGCCTCCGTAATTTGTCTGCCAGAATTCAATATTGCCCTTCTCAAACGTCCCGGTTTCCACGCCGGGAACATTCGAGGCAACCTTCAGATTGGTGACATAATCCTGAATGATACCCGATGTTGCACTCGGTGCGCCGACCTTGTAAAGATCCTGCGTGAACGGATCCATTTCCGCATAGACCCAGGTCTCCTTGCCCTGTTTGTCCGTGAGCTTCAGCAGATATCCGATCCGCTTCAGTGTTCCGGAAAGAGCATCGGAATTGTCCTTCGAATATCCGGCTGAGCGGAATCCGGCGATCGGTGAAAACTGATAGATCAGTTCATACCCCTTGGCTTCCGGAACCAGCTGTTCCAGTTCGGGCACATCCGCCGCAAGCGGAAGCATCCCGAGGGCAAGGGCCGACAATGCAAACGATTTCAATTTCATTGTTTTCCTCTTCCTTTGTTTCTTGTTGCATTTTTCAAATGAATTTCGGAAATCGAAAATCATCCCCATCTCCGCAACAATAACACAGAAGAGAAGTCTTGTCAAGAAAAAAATAGTAAAACCTTGGGATTTTCCTGCCTGCACACAGAAAAAACACTCCGCATTTCCGGCGGAATCCGGAGAAATTCTTTGACCGGAAATCCGGAGAATCAGGCCTCGCCGGAGCGGAGGAGATCTTCAAAATAGGCGATCGTCCGTTTCAGTCCCTCTTCGAGCGGGGTGGTCGGAGTCCAGCCGAGGAGCTGTTTCGCCTTGGTGATGTCGGGCTTGCGCTGACGCGGATCGTCGGACGGCAGAGGTTTGAACACAAGTTCCGAGCGCGAGGAGGTCAGTTCCTTCACCAGTCCGGCAAGCTGGAGCATCGTGAACTCCACCGGATTGCCGATGTTGACCGGCCCGGTGATTTCGTCGCCGGTGTTCATCATGCGGACCATCGCGTCGATCAGATCCGTACAGTAGCAGAAACTGCGGGTCTGGGAGCCGTCTCCGTAGATGGTGATCGGTTCATTGCGCAGCGCCTGAAGAATGAAGTTGCTGACCACCCGGCCGTCGTTCGGGTGCATGTTGGGTCCGTAGGTGTTGAAGATCCGGACAATCTTGATCCGCAGATTGCACTGGCGGCGGTAGGACATGAACAGCGTTTCCGCCGCCCGCTTCCCCTCGTCGTAACAGGCGCGTTCCCCGATCGGGTTCACGTTGCCCCAGTACTCCTCCACCTGCGGATGTACATTCGGATCACCGTAGACTTCCGATGTCGACGCCTGAAGAATTTTTGCTCCCGTCCGCCTGGCAAGCCCGAGCATGTTGATCGCTCCGTGGACGCAGGTTTTCACCGTCTGCGCGGGATCCTTCTGATAATGCACCGGCGAGGCGGGGCATGCCAGATTGTAGATCTCGTCCACCTCCACATACAGCGGAAACGTCACGTCGTGGCGGAGCAGTTCAAACCGGCGGTTGTCCATCAGCGCTTCGATGTTCTTCTTGTTCCCCGTGAAGAAATTATCCGCACAGATCACGCTGTGTCCCTCGTTCAGAAGCCGTTCGCAGAGATGGGAGCCGAGAAAACCGCCCCCGCCGGTGACCAGAATATTTTTGCGCGTCATGACAACACCCTGTCTTTGAAAATCGTCGTGGACTCCTCCGGAAAACCCGTCCGGAAGAGCTTTCGGGGATATCTATACCATAAGAACAGGATCCTGTCAAGCCGTCTTTTCAAATTTCAGGCATTGTTTTCCCTTCCGCCCGCCGGACGGCCTCCGCGGAGAACAGACGCCGGCAGAGATCCGCCATGTCGGGCGGAAGACTCGCCGACGCACAGAGCGTCCCTCCGCGGAAGGGGAGCCGGATCTCCGATGCGTGCAGCGCCTGCCGCGGAAGAATCAGACACTCCCGGTCCGCATCGGTCAGCGTATCCGAAAGAAAGCGGATGAACAGCGTTTCATCCGGTCCGTAAAGTTTGTCTCCGACCAGCGGAAATCCCAGGGAACAGAGGGTCGCCCGGATCTGATGAAGCCGTCCCGTCCGCGGAAACGCCTCCACCAGACTGAACGAATCCCGGCGTTCCAGACAGCGGAACAGCGTTTCCGCCCGCTCCCCCTCCGGCACCGGGTCCGGCGTGAACCTTCGCTTCTTCCGGACCTTCGCCGCCGGATCGGACGAGAGCCATCCCTCCGCCGCCAGTTCCTCCGGAAACGTCCCGTGAACCAGCGTGATGTAGCGTTTGTGAACATGCGCTCCGGTCAGCTCCCGCGTGAACTCCGCCGCCGCTGCCGCATCCCGCGCGACCAGAACCACTCCGGATGTTTCCCGGTCAAGACGGGTCGCAATATGGATTTTTTCTCCGAAGCGCTCCCGCAGCAGATGCCACAGCGTGTGCCGGAAAAACACTCCCGCCGGATGACACGGCAGATTTCCGGATTTGGAAACGGCAAGATACTCCGGCGTCTCCCCCAGAAGCTCAAACGACGGATCGACCGGCGGTTCCTCCAGAACCCGGGGCAGGAAGGCGATCCGCTCTCCCGCCTGAAGACGGCGCGAAGGTTTGGTCTCTTTCCCGTTGAGCAGAATTTCTCCGTCCGCAATGCTCTTCTGCCACTCGGTGCGGGAGCGGTAGCTGAAGCGTTTCTGCAGATAAAAATCGAGCCGGACTCCATGACTGTCCGGCTCGATGACAGTTTCCGCGATCCTTCTGTCGGAGGGTCGGTCCGTCATTTTCCGACTTTGAGGACGCCGCCGGTGTCGGCGCTGGTCGCCAGACTGGCGTATTTCGCAAGATATCCGGTCTTGATCTTCGGTTCGCGCAGCTTCCAGGTTTTGCGGCGCTCCGCGATCACATCGTCGGAAACCTCCAGCGTGACGGTCCGGTTCGGAATGTCGATGGCGATGATGTCGCCGGGTTCCACCAGTCCGATCAGTCCGCCCGCGGCGGCTTCCGGACTCACATGGCCGATGCAGGCTCCGTGCGTGGCGCCGGAGAAGCGTCCGTCGGTGATGAGCGCCACGGAAGATCCGAGTCCGCGTCCCATAATGTAGCTGGTCGGCGCCAGCATCTCCTGCATTCCGGGACCGCCTTTCGGTCCCTCGTAGCGGATCACGACCACGTCGCCTTCCTTGACCTTTCCGCCGAGAATGCCTTCGCATGCCTCTTCCTGACTTTCAAAAATCACCGCCGGGCCTTTGTGGACCAGCATTTTCGGATCCACTCCGGCGGCCTTCACCACGCAGCCCTTCTCCGCGAGATTGCCGAAGAGAATGGCCAGTCCGCCGGCTTTGCTGTATGCGTTGTCCAGCGTATGGATGATGTCGCCGTCCGGATCGGGGGCCGCGGAATACTGTTCCGCCAGAGTCTTGCCGGAAACGGTCGGGCAGGAGCCGTCGATGAGGCCGGTCTTCGCGATTTCCTTGACAATCGCCATGATGCCGCCGACCCGGTTGCAGTCCTCCACGATGTGCGCCGTGCTTCTGGACGGGGCAAGTTTGCAGAGGGTCGGCGTCTTTCTGGAGATCGCATCCAGTTCCTTGAGGTCGACGCTGAGTCCCGCCTCATTGGCGATTGCAAGCGTATGGAGAACCGTGTTGGAGGAGCCGCCCATCGCCATGTCGAGGACCAGCGCGTTCCGGAAGGAGGCCGCCGTCACAAAGTCTTTTGCCCGCGGCGGATGTTCCATTTTCGCCATTTCGACAATGCGGAAGGCCGCTTTGCGCCAGAGTTCGATGCGTTTCGGATCGTCGGCGGCGATCGTGCCGTTTCCGGGAAGTGCGATGCCGAGCGCTTCGCAGAGACAGTTCATGCTGTTGGCGGTGAACATGCCCGAGCAGGATCCCGGTCCGGGACAGGCCGTGCATTCGAGCTGCTCCAGTTTGGCATCGTCGATCTTGTTGACCACGCGGGCGGCGACGCCCTCAAAGATGGAGTTCAGATCCGTGTCATGGTCGATCCAGGGGGTTTTCCCGGCGCGCATCGGTCCGCCGGAAGCGAAGATGGTCGGGATGTTGAGCCGCATCGCCCCCATCAGCATGCCGGGAACGATCTTGTCGCAGTTCGGAATGCAGATCATGGCGTCGAACGGATGGGCGGATCCCATGGTTTCGACGCTGTCGGCGATGATCTCGCGGCTGGCGAGAGAATATTTCATTCCGGAATGCGCCATCGCGATGCCGTCGCAGACGGCGATGGTGTTGAATTCATAAGGGACTCCGCCCGCTTCCCGGATGGCGTCGCAGATGATCTCGCCGACCTTTTTGAGGTGACAGTGCCCGGGAACAATGTTGGTGTAGGAGTTGCAGACTCCGATGAAGGGTTTCCCGATGTCGGAACGCTGGATGCCGGTTGCCATCATCAGAGCGCGGTGCGGCGCACGCTCCAGTCCTTTCTTCATGATGTCGCTTCGCATGGTGAATCCTCTCTTTTTACGAAAAATTATTGAAAGTCCGGTTGAAATTTCGTCGTTTCCTGCCATAATATAAAGGACAGTCGTCGGGCGTGTTTTTCAGCCATTCGCATAATATAACACGGCTGTTGCGTTTACACAAGGCAGGAGAAGAAATAAATTATGTTTAGTGATCTGACCGATAAACTTCAGAATGCTCTGCGGAGGCTGCGCGGCGTTGCGTCTCTTTCGGAATCGAACATTTCGGACTCGATGAAAGAGGTGCTCAACGCGCTGCTGGAGGCCGATGTGAACCGCGAAGTGGCGGAGGAGTTCATTGCCGGAGTCTCCCGCGAATGTCTCGGCGAGGACGTTCTCAAAAGCGTGACGCCCGGCCAGATGGCGATCAAAATCGTCCACGACAAACTGGTCGAGTTCATGGGAGAGGCCGAGGCGCCGCTGGCGTGGAATCCCGCGGTCCGGCCGAATGTGATCCTGATGGTCGGTCTCCACGGAGGCGGAAAGACCACGTCCAGCGCCAAGCTCGCCGCCCTTCTCAGGAAACGCGGGAAACGGGTGCTGCTCGCCGCGTGCGACGTCTACCGGCCCGCCGCGATCGACCAACTGGAGGTGCTGGGAGGCGAGATCGGCGTCGAAGTCTATTCCGAACGCGGAGAGACGGATGTCTGCTCAATTGCCCGGAACGCGGTCCGGAAGGCCGCGGCGGAAAACGGCGACTATCTGATCATCGACACCGCCGGACGGCTTCAGATCGACACCGCAATGGTGCAGGAGCTGGTCCGTTTGAAAGAGACCGTCTCCCCGGCGGAGATTCTGCTGGTCGCGGATGCCGCTCTCGGTCAGCAGGCGGTTTCCGTGGCGAAACATTTCCATGACGCGCTCGGAATTACCGGCGTTGTTCTGACCAAGCTCGACGGCGATGCACGCGGCGGCGCGGCTCTTTCGATCCGGAAGGTCACGGGCTGCCCGATCAAATTCGCCGGCGTCGGAGAAAAGACGGAGGACC
Organism: uncultured bacterium; assembly: GCA_949297765.1. Taxonomy (GTDB): domain Bacteria; phylum Verrucomicrobiota; class Lentisphaeria; order Victivallales; family UBA1829; genus UBA1829. The sequence continues at coordinate 25,600 of CASFTV010000033.1, forward strand.
TGCAGGTCTTTCATCCGGACCGGATGGCATCCCGGATCCTCGGAATGGGCGACATCGTCTCCCTCGTGGAGAAAGCCGCCGAAGAGATCGACCGCGAAGAGGCCGAAAAACTCCAGGAAAAACTCAAAAAGAACAAATTCGACTTCAACGACTTCCTCGGACAGCTCCGCCAGATGAGCAAAATGGGCGGCGTTGAAGCCATTCTGAAAATGCTTCCCGGCGGAGGGAAAATTGCCGGGATTCCGGGATTCGATCCGGGACAGTTCCGCCGGATGGAGGCGATCATCTGCTCCATGAACAAAAAGGAACGCGAAAATCCCGATCTGATCGACATGTCCCGCCGCCGCCGCATCGCAAAAGGAAGCGGAACCACCGTGGAACAGGTCAGCCAGCTGATTAAACAGTTCACGAACATGCGCAAGATGATGAAAAACGTCGGGCTGTTCGGCCATGCGTTCCGCGGAGGAAAGCTCGGATCCATGGACATGGGATCGCTCGCGGCGGGTGGACGCATGCCCTCCTTCTCGCGCGGATCCAACTACACTCCGCCGAAGAAGAAACGGAAGAAACGGTGAGCGTGTCATGAATCCGGTTCGCAAGGAAATCTGGATCATCGCGGGGGAGGCCTCGGGGGATCTGTACGGAGCGCGCATCGCAGCGGAACTCCGGCGCCGTCGTCCGGATGTGGTGGTCTGCGGAATGGGCGGTGTCGAAATGCGGAAGGCCGGAGTCGAACTCCTGGTCGATTCCAGCGAACTTGGCGTGATCGGTGTGGTCGAGGTGCTGGAAAATCTGCTGAAGTTCATCCGGATTCTGCTGTATCTTGTGCGCGAGGCGCGGAAACGGCGTCCGCTGGAGGTGATCCTGATCGACTATCCGGGCTTCAATCTCCGGTTTGCCAAAGCGATGTGGAAAGCGGGAATTCCGGTGGTATGGTACATCAGTCCCCAGGTGTGGGCCTGGCGGCGCGGAAACATCCGGAAACTCGCGAAATACTGCCGCAGACTGCTGGTGATTTTCCCGTTCGAGCCGGAAGTCTACGAGGGGTCCGGGCTGGACGTGGAGTTTGTCGGGCATCCTCTGGTGGACATCGTCCGGGGACGGGCGGATGCCACAATCGAACGCGATCCGAATACGCTTCTGCTCCTTCCCGGAAGCCGGAAGAAGGAGATCGAATATCTGCTGGAGCCGTTTCTGCGGACTGCGGTCCTGCTGAAATCGCGGCATCCGGCGCTTCAGTTTGTGCTGGTTTCCCCGCGCGAACGGATTCTGCAGATGGCCAGAGACGGTGTGGAGAAGTTCCGGAAATCGCATCCGGATGTGGAACTGCCGCCTCTCCAGCTGACGCGCGGAAAGGCCGCGTTCTGGATGCAGCGCTGCACGGCGGGACTTGCCGCATCGGGAACCGTCACCGTGGAGTGCGCGATCGCCGGAATTCCGCTGGTGGTCGCCTACCGTCTGAACCGTCTGACATTTCTTCTGGCCCGTCTCCTGATCGGAAAACTCTTCCGCGGATTTTTCACGATGCCGAATATCATCCTGAACCGCTGTGTGTTTGAAGAGTTTCTTCAGCATCAGGTGATTCCGGAGGATCTTGCGAATGCGGTGGAGCGCATTCTGCCCGGCGGGAAGCGCCGCGGTCATGTCGAAGCCGACATGCGGGAGGTGGTCGATCAGCTTTCCGGCGGGGCGAACGGAGCGATTGCAAAGGCGGCGGCAAGTGCGCTCGCCGTTCTCGACAGGAACTGATCCGGTCGGAATCCCTCTTCCGGCGGGGGGGGGCGGTCCGGAGAAGCGGACTTCTGTCCGCATACACCGTCGCGGCGGAATTGTCAAGCGCGGAATCGAAAATTTTTCCCGGAAAAAGTTCCCGGAACGGATTGCATTTTCTCTGCAATGATGTATCATACAGCACAAAATATGCTGTCGTTCATCAAGAGACAATACAAGATATGGGGAATGCAGAGGGTTTATGAAGATCGTCAAGAGAAGCGGCGCGGAAGAGGATTTTTCCGTTTCGAAGATTCTGGCCGCCGTTACGAAAGCCAACCAGACCGTTGAATACAAGGATGCACTGACCGCGCATCAGATAGAATCCATCGGCGAATATGTGGAAGGGATCTGCCGGGCGCTGGACCGGGCGCTCTCGGTGGAGGAGATTCAGGATATCGTTGAGAACCGGATCATGCAGGAGGGCGCCTTCGAGGTCGCCAAGAAGTACATCACCTACCGCTATGTGCGCAGCCTGGTCCGTCACGCGAATACGACGGACAACCAGATCCTGAGTCTGATCGAATGCAACAACGAAGAGGTCAAACAGGAGAACTCCAACAAGAACCCGACCATCAACAGCGTCCAGCGCGACTACATGGCCGGAGAGGTTTCCAAGGATATCTCGCGCCGCCTGCTCCTTCCGCCCGAGATCGTCGAAGCGCACGAACAGGGGCTGATCCATTTTCACGACATGGACTATTTCGCCCAGCACATGCACAACTGCGATCTGGTGAATCTGGAGGATATGCTGCAGAACGGAACCGTGATTTCCGGAACGCGGATCGAAACACCGCACAGTTTTTCCACCGCCTGCAACATCGCCACTCAGATCATCGCGCAGGTCGCGAGCAATCAGTACGGCGGACAGAGCATTACACTGACGCATCTTGCTCCCTTTGTGCAGATCTCCCGCGCCCGCATCCGGAAGGAAGTGCTGGAGGAGTTCAGGCTTGCCGGCGCGCAGGTCTCCGGGGAGTGCCTCGACGCCATCGTCGAAAAACGGGTGCGCGACGAAGTCGCAAGAGGCGTTCAGACCATTCAGTATCAGGTGGTTACGCTGATGACCACCAACGGCCAGGCCCCGTTTGTCACCGTGTTCATGTATCTGAACGAGGCCCGGAACGAGGCGGAGAAGAAGGATCTTGCCATCGTGATCGAAGAGGTCCTGAACCAGCGCCGGCAGGGGGTCAAGAACGAGGAGGGAATCTACATCACGCCCGCATTTCCGAAGCTGATCTATGTGCTGGAGGAGGACAACATCAGCGAATCCGGCGAATACTATTATCTGACAAGACTTGCCGCGAAATGCACCGCCCGTCGTCTGGTCCCCGACTATATCAGCGAAAAGAAGATGAAGGAACTCAAGGAGGGAAACTGTTTTCCCGTGATGGGATGCCGGTCCGCCCTCTCTCCGTGGCGGGATGCCGACGGGAAATACAAGTTCTACGGACGGTTCAACCAGGGGGTCGTGACCCTGAATCTTGTCGATATCGCGCTGTCGAGCGAAAAGGATATGGACCGTTTCTGGAAGATTTTCGACGAACGTCTTGAACTCTGCTGCAAGGCGCTGATGTGCCGTCACAACCGTCTGAAGGGGACTCTTTCCGACGCGGCTCCGATTCTCTGGCAGAACGGCGCCATCGCCCGTCTTCCGAAAGGAGCGGTGATTGATCCGCTGCTCTACAACGGATATTCAACGATCTCCCTCGGCTATGCGGGACTGTATGAGTGCGTCCGCTATCTGACCGGGAAGAGCCACACCGATCCGGAGGCGACCCCGCTTGCCATCCGGATCATGGAGCATATGAACGAGGCCTGCGAACGCTGGAAAAAAGAGACCACCATCGGATTCGGCATCTACGGAACCCCTCTGGAATCCACCACCTACAAATTTGCCCGCTGCCTTCAGAAACGGTTCGGAATCGTTCCCGGAGTCACCGACAAAAACTATATCACGAACAGCTATCATGTGCATGTGACCGAGCCGATCGACGCGTTCTCGAAACTGGCGTTTGAATCGAAATTCCAGTCGCTTTCCACGGGCGGCGCGATCAGTTATGTCGAAGTGCCGGACATGCAGAACAACATCGAAGCCGTTCTCCAGGTGATCCGCTTCATCTACGACAACATCATGTACGCCGAGCTGAACACCAAGAGCGACTACTGCCACGAGTGCGGTTTCGACGGAGAGATCGTCATCGTGAAGGACGATTCCGGCAAACTGATCTGGCGCTGTCCGAAATGCGGCAACACGGATCAGACCCGGATGAATGTGGCGCGCCGCACCTGCGGCTATATCGGAACCCAGTTCTGGAACCAGGGACGCACTCAGGAGATCCGCGACCGGGTCATGCACCTGTAACGCGGAACAGGAGAAAGGAGAGGAGACCGAATGAATTACGGCGAAATCAAACCGCTGGACATCGCCAACGGCGACGGAATCCGTGTCTCCCTCTTTGTCTCCGGCTGCACCCATCGCTGCCACGGCTGTTTCAATCCGGAAACCTGGGATTTTTCCTATGGAAAACCGTTTGACCGCGAGGCGGAAGAGACCATCCTGCGTCTGCTGGACCGTTCCTATGTCAACGGGCTGTCCCTGCTCGGCGGAGAACCGTTCGAGCCGGTGAATCAGCGCGCGCTTCTTCCGCTGATCCGCAGGGTCCGGCTCGAACTTCCCGGAAAAGACATCTGGGCCTACACCGGATACATCTATGAACACGATCTGCTGCCGGGAAAACGGGCTTTCTGCGAGGCAACCGATGAGATCCTCGATTCTCTCTCGGTCCTGGTCGACGGCCCCTTTCTCGAATCGCGGAAAGATATTTCTCTCCGGTTCCGCGGTTCGGACAACCAGCGGCTGATTGATCTTCCGGAAACCCGTCGGACCGGGCGAGTGGTGCTTCTTCCCGACCGACCCAACCAAGAAAGGATTGTACCATGACAGATTTTACTCGAACCATCGAACTCTGGGGGGACGCCGTTCCTTTCCGCACCCCCGAAGACGCCGCCCTTCACGAGCATTTCACGGAGGACAAACACGACGGCATCAACCGTCTGACCGATGTCACGAAGCCGTCGATCACCTGGTTCCCTGCTTCGGGGAGAGGCCCGCATCCGGCCGTTCTGGTCTGCCCGGGAGGAGGATACAGCATTCTTGCCTGGAATCATGAAGGACGCGATATCTGCATGATGCTCAATCAGAGCGGATTCAGCGCGTTTCTTCTCAAATACCGCTGTCCGGACCGCCGGGCGGCCGCTCATGCCGATGCCGCCCGGGCGATGCGTCTGATCCGGGCCCATGCGGAGGAATTTGAAATCCGTGCGGACCGGGTCGGCGCGATCGGATTTTCCGCCGGAGCCCATCTCGCCGCGACCATCTCCGCTCCCGCGAACGAGATTCCTTATCCCGCGGCGGATGCGGCGGATGCCCTTTCGTACCGTCCGGACTTCACCGCTCTGATCTATCCCGCGTATCTTGCCGACGACGATCTGAAGCTCGCCCCGGAGTTCCGGGTTGACTCCTCGGTTCCGCCGACCTTCCTTCTGCAGGCGGAAAACGACGGGATCCGTCCGGAAAACGCGGTGGCATGGTTCCTTGCGCTGAGGCGGAACAACGTTCCGGCGGAACTTCACATCTGGCCGGAGGGCGGACACGGCTACGGAATTCTCCGGACGGGAAATCCGATCGCCGACTGGCCCGTTCTTGCCTGTGCATGGTTCCGCCGTCAGGCGGGGATTCTGTAAAGCGGAACGGCGTTCCGCGTCTCCCGGGGACGCGGATTTGTCCCGGACGGGAAAGGAATATGCGATGAAGGAGAAAAGCGAGGCGCGCCATCTCCAGCTCGGCCGGAGAGGAGAACGTCTCGCGTGCCGCTATCTGGAGCGCAGAGGATTCGAGCTGCTCGGCCGGAATCTCAAGCTGCACAGCGCCGAAATTGATCTCCTGATGCGGGACGGCGCCGCCTTTGTCCTGGTGGAAGTGAAGTCCGGACGCGACCGCGGAGAAGAGACCCGGCCGGGACGGAACTACTCGGAGGAACAGAAGGTCCGTCAGCGCCGCGCAGTCCACGAGCTGGAACGGAAGTACGGCGATGCCGGCTTCCCGTTCCGCCATGATCTTGTGGAGGTCCTCTTCGGACCCTTCCCCTCGGTGAAAATCCGCCATTATCCGGATTATTACCGCAACCGGAACTTGACAAACTGAAAAAAAGTGTTACATTATTGCTTCAGCATGAAAGAATAGAACCTTGATCCGTTTGAAGGATGCAAGTCCGTTCCGCGCAATGCGGAGGACATACCCGTAAGGTTCGTGTAAAAGCCGCAAGGACTGGCTTTTGCGCGGTATGGCATCTTTTTCCTCCGGATCCGGCTTCTCTTTTTTCTGTTATGGATGAAACATAAGGATTTCCATTCAACGGAGGCAATGCGGAGGCATTATGGAAGGGAATGCAAGAGACATCAGGCTGTACAGCGGTACGGCAAATCCGGAATTGGCAAAATCAATTGCGAAATGTCTGGGGATGGAGCTGGGGCATGTCAATATCGAGAGATTTCCCGATGGAGAGATTTTCGTCCAGTACAAGGACAATCTCCGCAATGCGGACATGTTCATCATTCAGCCGACCTGCAATCCGACCAATGAAAACCTGATGGAACTGCTGATCATGCTGGATGCGGCCCGCCGTGCTTCTGCCGCCCGCGTCACCGCCGTGATTCCCTATTATGGTTATGCCCGTCAGGACCGGAAGGACCGTCCGCGGGTCCCGATCACGTCCAAGCTGGTGGCCAATCTTCTGGTCAGCGCGGGCGCCAACCGGATTCTTGCCATGGATCTCCATGCACAGCAGATTCAGGGATTTTTCGATATTCCGGTGGATCATCTGTATGCGTCGCCGGTGTTCATTCAGTATCTTCGGGAGGTCATCAAGGTGGGCGAGGAGTCGGTGATCGTCTCTCCGGACTCCGGCAGCGTGAAGATGGCGCACAGTTTTGCGGACCGTCTCAACTGCGGATTTGCCGTGATCGCCAAACGGCGCGTGAACGCGACGACGGTGGAGTCCGCACACCTGGTCGGAGATGTGGACGGCCGCTCCTGCGTGATCGTGGACGACCTGACCTCCACTGCGGGAACACTCTGCGCGGCGGCGGATCTGCTCAAACGCAAAGGGGCCGCGAAGGTCTATGCGGTCGTTTCCCACAGTCTCCTGACGGAAAAAGCGCGGACCAATCTTCTGAACAGCCCGATTGAACAGCTGATTACCACCAATTCCGTACCGAATACCTGTCACATTGAAGGGAAACTGAAGGTTCTGTGCGTGGCCCCGCTGCTGGCGGAGGCGATCCGGCGCATCCACAACGGCGAATCGGTTTCAACGCTGTTCCGGGATCCGGAACAATAATTCGGCAACTTGCTTATACAAGCATTTTTTATCAACGAAAGGAAAAAGAATGGCAAACAAAACCAAGCATGTGCTCAATGTGAGCAACCGCTCTGTGAAAGGCAGCGCGGCGGCGCGCAGAGTCAGAGCCCAGGGACTCATCCCGGCTGTCGTATACAGCAAAGGCGCGACAGGACGGGCGATTTCCGTGAAGGCTCCGGAATGGGAGGCTCTCTCCCAGCACGAGTTCAACATCGTTTCCCTCCAGTTCGAGGGAGGAGAGGAAGTCCGCGTTCTTCTGAAGGAGACGCAGAGAAACTTCATCAAGGGAACCACCAGCCACATTGATTTTCTGGAGATCCGCAAGGATGTCGCGATCGAAGCCGAAGTTCCGATCCATCCCGGATTCGAACAGCCGGCCGGCTGTTCCAGAGGAGGACTTCTGGAGCAGGTTCTGCATACTCTCAGAGTGGAATGTCTCCCCGATGCTCTGCCGGAGCTGATCGAGGTGGATGTTTCCAAGATGAACGTCGGAGATCTGATCCACGTTTCGGAACTCGTTCTTCCGGAAGGCGTGAAGGCGAAGAATCATGGCGATCTGGTGGTCTTCGAGGTTGTGGACTCCACGAAGATGGCGGAAGATATTCCCGAAGCTCCCGCAGCCGATGAGGAAACCGCCGCCGCGGAGCCGGAGATCGTCGGAGCGAAGGAGAAGGCTGAAAAGGCCGCTGAACGCGAAGAGGCGAAGAAGAAATAATTCCGGTTGGATGCATGTCGTGTTCGGAGGAAACAGAGTGCCGGCTGATCGTCGGTATCGGGAATCCCGGAGCGGAATTCGCTGGAACGAGGCATAATGCCGGGTTCGAAGTGATCGACCGCCTCCTCGGAAAGTTCCCGACGGTGTTTTCTCCCCGGCGAGCACGCAGCGCTCAGGCATGGGAAGGGCGTTTCGGAGGGAGAAATGTCATCCTGATGAAACCTCTGACCTATGTGAATCTGAGCGGGGATGCCGTTCTTCCGCTGATGAAGGGAGAAAATCTGGCCCCGTCGGAGATCCTGATCGTTTATGACGATATTGATCTTCCGGTGGGACGGCTCAGAATCCGGAAAAACGGCGGCAGCGCCGGCCACAACGGAATGAAATCCGTGATCGGGGCGCTGCATTCGGAAGCCTTTCCCCGTCTCCGGATCGGGATCGGCGACGAAAACTCCAGACGGAGAGCGGATTATGTTCTGACCTCATTCGAGGGAAAGGAGAAGGAGAGTTTTGAAAAGGCTCTCGACAAGGCCGTCGAAGCCGTGGAACTGCTGCTGAGGCGCGGCATCTCCAAGGCGATGAACGTGTACAATTCGACGGACTGCAGCGAATCCGCGGAAACGAAAACAACAGATGTTGAACTGACTAAAACACACCAACAGGAGGTGGAGTCTTGAAAAAGTACGAAGCAGTATTCATCCTCGATATCCGCAAGGTCGAGGACGAGGGAAAAGGATTCACCGAGGAATTCGGGAAGAATCTTGAGAGCTGGGGCGGCAAACTCGTGGAAGCCAATCCGATGGGACGCAAGCAGTTTGCCCGCGAGATCAACAAGCGCAAAGCCGGCATTTACTGGGACTATGTGTTTGAACTCGATCCGCTGAAAGTGATTCAGATTCGGAATCAGTACAAACTGGATGAGCGTCTGATCCGGCTTCTGATTGTCAACTTTGAGCGTCCGGAGGGCGTTCCGGCAATCTCCGGCGCCACGCTGGCGGACTGATACAACCCCGTTACAGAGGAGAATCGAGCAATGGCATCGTTCAACAAGGTCCTTCTTATGGGCAATCTGACCCGTAAGCCTGAACTGCGATACACTCCGTCCGGGATGCCTGTCTGCGAGTTTACGATCGCAGTGAACAGACGATTCACCCAGGGCAGCGAGACAAAGGAAGATACCTGTTTTGTGGATATTACCGTGTGGGACCGCCAGGCGGATAACTGCAACAGATATCTTGACAAAGGCTCCTCTGTTTTCATCGAAGGTCGTCTTCAGCTTGACCGCTGGGTGGACAAGAACGATCAGAAGCAGCGTTCGCGCCTGCGGGTTGTTGCCGAAAACGTGCAGTTTGTCGGCGCCCGCCGCGAGGGAGGCGACTACGGCGACGGAGGCGGACAGGCCTATGCGCCGCGCCGTCCGGCGGAGGCTCCGCAGTATGCTCCGGACGCAATGCCTCAGCAGTACGGGCGTCCGCGTCAGCAGTACGGTCAGCAGCCGGGCGGAATCCCTCCGCAGATGCCGCCGCAGGAACCGTCCTATGAAGGACCTCAGTCCTATACGCGTCCGGCTCCTCCGGCGGAGATGAACGACGGAGCAAATGATGTCCCGGGAATTGAAGACGATATTCCCTTTTGATCAACGCAAGTGAACATACCATAAAAGGAGTTTGATAAATGGCAATGGTCCAGAATAAAAAACGTCGCATGAAAAGACGGGTCGCGAAGCCGAAAATCTGCAGACTTTGTGAAAACAAGATCGCATACATCGACTTCAAGGACGCCGAGCTTCTCAAGAAGTTCCAGACAGAAAAAGGCCGTATTCTTCCGCGCCGCATCACAGGAACCTGCCTGAAGCATCAGAAGATGCTCGCGGTTGCCGTCAAGAGAGCCAGAATTGTCAGTCTTGTTCTCTAGTTTTAACCTCTTAACGATAAGGAAGACAAATTATGGCCTCCATGAAACTGATCCTGCTGCAGGATGTTGAAGATCTCGGCCTTGCCGGCGAGGAAGTCCATGTTGCTCCCGGATATGCGAGAAACTATCTCATTCCGAGAAAACTTGCCGCCGTTGCCACGACGGCCGCGCTCCGGCAGCTTGCCGCACGCAAGGAGAAAATCGAAGAACAGCGCAAAGCGGAACTCGAATCCGCGCAGAATCTTGCGGCAAAACTGCAGGAACTGGCTGTCGAACTTCACCTTCAGGCTTCCGACGACGGACATCTCTTCGGTTCCGTCACCGACCGCATGATCGCGGATGCGATCGCCGCTCTCGGCGTGGCGATCCCCCATCAGAGAATCCACCTGGATTCCCAGATCCGTTCCTGCGGCGAATATGTCGTGGCCGTCAAACTGCACCAGAAGGTCGTTGTTGACGTCAAAGTCAACGTGGTTCGCGCATAATGCCCGATGCCGTGCAACAGAACGCCGCCGGATTGCCCCCTGCGGCGGCGGATTATCGTCCGCGGACGCTGAAAATTGCGTCCGCGGATGCTCTGCCTTTTGATCTTGAGGCGGAAAAGTCGGTTCTTTCCGCCATTTTCCTGGATCCGGGAAATTTTACGACGGTCTCCTCCATTCTCGGAAGCGTCGCCACACCGGAAACCAGAAAAAGGAAATCTGCAAAAGAGAACGCTCCGGCAATCGGAAATCCTTTTTTCCGCCGGGTCGCCTCGACCATGTTCCACGAACCGATGCATGCCGCTATTTACGAGGCCATGCTGAATCTCTCCGAGGGGAGAATGGCCATCGACGTCCTCTCGGTCAGCGACTGGCTCACAAGAGCCGGACGCCTGGAAATGATCGGCGGACTCGAAGCTCTGCTGGAACTCCAGTCCTATATTGTCAGCGCGGCCCATCTGGAGTCGTGGTGTCATCTGCTCCGCGATTACGCGATGCTGCGGGAGATGATGAAGACCTGCTCCATGTCGCTGGATCTCTGCAAACAGGGACACGAGAACATCAAGGAGCTGCTCGACACGGTGGAATCGGAAATCTTCCAGGTCCGGAACCGTTTCGTGCAGTCGGAGATCGTGGAGCTGCGCTCCCTGCTGAAAGAGGTGTTCGACGATCTGCAGAAGATCGCTCTGCACAAGACCTCGCCGGGAATCCCGACGGAATTCCCGGATCTGGACCGCCTGATCGGCGGCGGGTTGAAACCCGGGGAAATGTTTGTTCTCGCGGCGCGTCCCTCGATCGGAAAGACCGCACTTGCGCTGAATATCATCCGCAACATCATCAACCGGGAACCCGACGGTCCCGGAAGCCGGAAGAAGGTGGCGTTCTTTTCGCTGGAAATGACCGACAAGCAGATTATTCAGCGTCTTCTCTGCACCGAGGCGAAGGTGCCGCTCTCCGCAATTTACGAGGGATCGCTTCAGCCGGTCGACACCCAGCGTCTCGGAGCGGCGGTGGACAATCTCCGTCTTGCCCACCTGTTTATCGACTCGACCAGCGCCATTTCCGTATTCGAACTGCGCGCGAAAGCCCGGAAAATGAAGGAGCTGAACGGGATAGATCTGATAGTGATCGACTATCTGCAGCTGATGCGCGCCGGCGACCGCTCCGCAGAAAGCCGCCAGGTGGAAGTTGCCGCGATCTCCGGCGGTCTGAAAGCCATCGCCAAGGAGCTGAATGTTCCCGTCCTTGTGCTGGCCCAGCTGAGCCGCGAATCGGAAAAATCCACCAATCCGAAGGAAAATCCTCTTCCGAAACTGAGTCATCTGAGAGAGTCCGGAGCAATTGAACAGGACGCCGACGTGGTTGTTTTCCTCCACCGGAACCGGGACGAATCCAAGGAGGACAATGCGGAAGGAATGAAAGACGGCATCAAGTCCATGCTGATCGTAGAGAAAAACCGTAACGGCCGTACAGGAATCGTCAATCTGCGCTTCATCCCGCAGCTGATGGAGTTCCGGTGCATTGAACACAAATATGATAAAGGTGATATTCCGGTCAAGAAAGAGTAACCCCAGGAGCGTTTTTCCTCATGAAAAAAGAGCGTTTGATTTTCTTCTGTGTCTGTCTTTGCAGCTCCGCGGCATTTGCCCAGGAATTGAAGTCCGTCACCTTTGAACAGCCCGGTGACAGCCGGTTCACCGACGACGTCTTCCGGATGAACGTCCAAAGCCGGAAAGGAACCATGTACGACGAGCGCGTGGTCAATGACGATATCAAACGCCTGTATGCGACCGGTTTCTTCTCGGACGTCGCGGCGGAAACCCGGAAGACCTCCGATGGAAAACTCGACCTTGTTTTCCGCATTGTCCCGAAGGCCGTAGTCAAAGAGGTGAGAATCACCGGGAACGAGAAGTATGAGACCGATAAACTCCGGGAACAGATCACCCTCTCCGCAGGCGGAATGCTGAACGACAAACGCCTGATCGAATCGGCCAACGCCCTGCGCAAATTCTATGCCGACCGCGGTCACAACGATGCCAAGGTCGATCCCCGATTCCACACAGAAAAAGACGGCTCCGTCATCGTGGAGTTCCGCATCAAAGAGAATCTGAAACAGAAAATCGCCCGCGTCATTTTCACCGGCGCTACGGCATTTCCGGAATCGGAGCTGAAGAATGCTCTTGTGAACCGCTACTCCTGGCTGCACTGGGTTCCCTTTCTGGATCTCGGGCTGCTGAACAAACGGGAACTGGAAAACGACGCCGTCCGTCTCCGCGATCTCTACTGGACCAGAGGATATCTTGATTTCAACGTCAAGGAGACCCGTCTCCATGTGGATGAAAAGGATCCGGAATTCGTCACGGTGGAATTCATTGTGGACGAGGGGGAACCGTACACCATCGGAAATGTCTCCATTACCGGGAATCAGAGACTCAAAACAGAGGAGCTGACGCCGCTCCTCACCCTGAAGAAAGGCGATGTGTTCAACAGTTCACAGGAACGCGCCACCGTTCAGGCGATCGACGACCGCTACTCCCCGATGGGATATGCGGATCTCTACTGCCGCGTCAACCGCATCCCCGACTACCTCAATCACAAAGTGGATCTGGTTGTTGAGATCACGGAGGGAAAACCCTACAAGGTGCGCGAAGTGTTCATTTCCGGAAACAAATGGACCAAAGACCATGTGATCCGGCGCGAACTGGCGATCGAACCGGATGACCCGGTCGACAAGCATCTGCTGGACGCCTCCCGATCCCGTCTGATGGGAATGGGGTATTTCAAAAAGGTCGATGTCGTCTCCATCAGCTCCCCGCAGGCGGACAGGAAGGATATCGACATCAAGGTTGAAGAGAAGAATTACCTGAACGCCAAGATCGGCGCCGGATGGTCCGATACCGACAGCCTCGCCGGAATGATCGAACTGACGCACTCGAATCTTGACATTCTGGATCCCCGCAACTACTTCATGGGGGGGGGGCAGCGTGCCAGAATTCTCGCGATGTACGGTATCGAACGCTACAACTTCGAAGCCGATTTCACGGAGCCGTGGCTCTTCGGAATCCAGCTCCGCTGGGATGTCTCCGGTTATCTGCGCAACGTGGAGTATGATGACTGGGAGGAGCAGCGGCTCGGCGTAACCACCTCCCTCACAAAACGGATTTTTGACGATTTCACCACCATCAGCGGCGGATATACCTTCGAACATGTCCGGATCCACCACATGGACCGGGGGCTTTCGGAGATCTTCCAGAAGGAGAAGGGCGGAAGCTACGTCGGCCGGGTCCACCTGACCCTCGATCGCGATACCCGCGACAATGCCATGGAACCCACCTCCGGTTATATGGTCAACCTTCTTGCGTCGGTTTCCACCGAACTCCTCGGCGGAAGCGAAAACTATTACCGTTTGGAACTGAAAGGCATCAATTACTATTCGTTCCTGGATAAAATGTTCATCTGGTCGATCGGCGGAAAGATCGGCATGATCGGCATGATCGGCGACTGGAAGAAGGATCCTCCGATCTATGAACGCTACTTCCTCGGCGGCGGCGACTCCGTCCGCGGATTCCCCTACCGCTCCATCGGTCCTGAAGACCGGAACAAGGATAACTACGGCGGCGATTTCATGTACCTGCTGACCTCGGAAATTTCCCATCCGATCTGGCGTTTCATCCGCGGCGCCGTGTTCGTGGATATCGGAAATGCAACCCATTCCCGCTTCGGGCCTTTCAACAAGCCGAATATCGGTATCGGATACGGTCTCCGGATCAAACTGCCCGTGGTCAACGCGCCGATCAAGCTTGATCTCGCTTACCCGATCCTCAACAATCAGGACGGTGTCAGCAATTCGATTCGCTTCCACTTTAATATGGGCTTCTCCATCTTCTGAGCGGAGAACGGAACGCGGAACCGCGGCAATTCAGCCAAGCGCCAGAAGCCGTTCGAACAGCGCTTCCGCAGTTATTGTTTCACCGCGGAAGCGGAGGCAGCGCACCCAGTCCCGCTCCAGGGAGACTGTGATCAGTTCCGCCCGCTCCGCAAGAGTCAGGAAGTAGGACGGGTCCCGGGGCTGAAGCGCCCGTTCGCATAAAAAACAGTCCAGATCAATATCCAGAATCAGCGGATCGGGAATTTCCGGGATCTGACGCTTCAGACAGGCGCTTTCCAGAACCTGTTCCGCGGCAAGGCGGGCGCGGTCGGAGCCGTCGAGAATTTCCTGAACGTCCGGCCAGATCCCGTCGCGGCAGACGGTCATCGCCGGATGCGCACACGGCGTGAAGTCCTCGTGCGAGAGGATCCGGACGGACTCCAGAACCCCCGCGCGCAGCGCCCAGTCGAGATGTTCATCGTGGCGCAGGAACGAAAGCTCCGCCAGCACCTCCTCGTCCGTTCCGAACCGGAATATTCCCTGCTTTCCGGAGCGGCTGAACGCCGGAAGCACATCGGTGTGATGATCCAGAATGACGGCATGGTATTTCCGCCCGGTCCGGCGGGCAAGACGTGTCCACGGCAGAAGAACGTGATGGTGCTGTTCCACCAGCGCAAGCGGAGTCCCGCGGAACGAAAGTTCCCGCAGAATCATTCGATCCGGCCGTTTGCCGGGGAGCGGGGACGCCGCGGCGGCCGGGATTGAGCGGCGGAACGTCCGGAGAATGGCTCGGCTCCGTGCCGGCGGCTCTTTCCGGACCGTCCGGAGAAGGAGGGGCGGGGCCGGTTTTCGTTCCCTGTTCCGGCTTTTCGCCGGACGGGGGTGTGACGTTTCACGGAGAAGCGTTCCAGAAGAGGATCCTCCTCTTCGAGCATCAGAATCCGGGCGATGTCGCGCCGGGTCATGAAGCGCCATTCGCCGGGTTTGAGCATGCCGCGCCGGAGATTGCCGATCGCCATGCGTTCCAGACGCTTGGTCCGGTTTCCGAGCGCTTCCACGATCCGGCGGATTTCGCGGTTTTTCCCTTCCGCAAGAAGAATCATGTATTTGCGTTTTCCCGTTTGCCAGACTTCTTCCGCACTGAGTGTTTCGCCGTTGTCTTCAATGCCGTCGACCATCTGCTGGAGTTCGTCATCGGTGAAAGGGTGCTCCGCGGAGAGGGCGTAGGTTTTGATGATTTCGTTGCGGGGATGCGTGAGACGTTCGGCGAAGTCGCCGTCGTTGGTGAAGATGATCAGCCCTTCGCTGTCCTTGTCGAGGCGTCCGGCGGAGAACAGGCGGACCGGTTTCCGGAGAGAGATCAGGTCGATCGCCTTTTTCTTCGCATGAGGATCCTCGTTCGTGCAGACATATCCGCGCGGCTTGTTGAGCATGATATACACATGTTCCTGCTCGCCCGCGACGGAGGAGCCTTCCACCCGGATCCGGTCCGACGGTCCGACCGGAGTCGCCGGATTGGTCACGACACACCCGTTGACGGTTACTTTCCCGCTTTTAATCAGTTCGGCCGCCTTTCGCCGGGAGGCGATTCCCGCCGTCGAGAGCCGTTTTGTCAGATTCATTTCCGTCGTTTTTTCCGTCTCTTTCATGGCAGAGTCCGTCTTCCCGGATCAGACGCGGATTGCGTCCATCCTGGCGTTTTCATAGTTTGCCAGACGGCGTTTCAGCGGCTCGAACACGTCGCGGAGGAAGTCGTCCACCTGCTGCGGAGCGCGTCCGACAAACTGTGCCGGTTCCAGAATTTCGTGGAATTTCGGCGACACCTTTGCGAACAGCGGATCCGCCGCCAGACGCTCCATCAGATCGTTCGGCGCGCCTTCCGCCTTGACTTTGCGGCCGGCATCCATCGAATGGCGCCGGATCGCTTCGTGCAGTTCCTGCCGGTTGCCGCCGGCGCGGACCGCCGCCATCAGAATATTTTCAGTCGCCATGAACGGGAGTTCCGCCATCACATGCTTTTCGATCACTTTCGGCCAGACCTGCATGCCGTCCGCAACGTTCGCCACCAGCGAAAGAATGATGTCGGCGGTCAGGAAGGCTTCCGGAAGGGAAAGACGGCGGTTTGCGGAATCGTCCAGAGTCCGCTCGAACCACTGAACCGCATGGGTCTGCGCGGCGTTGAGCGGAAGATTCATCAGATAGCGGGAGAGCGCGCAGATCCGTTCGGACCGCATCGGATTGCGCTTGTACGCCATCGCACTGGAACCGACCTGGTTTTTCTCGAACGGCTCTTCAATCTCCTTGAGGTTCGCCAGAAGACGGATGTCGCCCGCGAACTTGTAGGCCGACTGCCCGATGCCCGAGAGCGCCGAAAGAACAAAGTAATCAATTTTGCGCGAGTAGGTCTGTCCGCTGAGAGCGACGGTCTTCTCGAATCCCATTTTTTCCGCGACCAGACGGTCGAGCCGGCGGATCTTTTCATGATCGCCCCGGAAGAGTTCCATGAAGCTCGCCTGCGTTCCGGTCGTCCCTTTCACGCCGCGCATGGGAATCCGTTCGATCTCTTCCATGATCCGTTCCATGTCGAACGTGAAATCCTGCAGATAGAGTGCAAAGCGTTTTCCCACGGTTGTCAGCTGGGCGGGCTGATAATGGGTGAATCCGAGGGTCGGCATGGTTTTGTACTTTTCGGCGTTTGCCGCGAGGATCTCCGCAACCTTCAGAAGTTTCCCAAGGAGGATTTTGAGTCCGTCGCGCATCTGGATGATCTCGGTGTTGTCGGTGACGAAGCAGCTGGTCGCGCCGAGATGGATGATGGGCATCGCCGCCGGGCACTGTGCGCCGAACACATGAATATGACTCATGACGTCATGACGGAGTTCCGCCTCTTTTTTCGCGACAGCTTCAAAGTCGATGTCATCGAGATGAGCCTTCATCTGGTTGATCTGTTCATCGGTGATCGGCAGCCCGAGCTCCTTTTCGGATTCCGCGAGGGCAACCCACAGCCGCCGCCAGGTGGAGTGTTTGTGCTGCGGGGACCAGTTGAAGCTCATTTCCGCTCCGGCATAGCGGTCGGTCAGCGGACTTTTATAGGTGTTGTAGCCGTCCATGAATCATCTCCTCCGAGTCGTTCAGAATAATTTTTTCAGGGAGACAATATAGCATCGGAGCGTGAAATTTCAATCTCCGGAAGGCTCTGTCCGCGTTCTTTCCGCGGGTTGTTCCGCAGTCCGGGGATGCGTCTTCCCGTCCGGTTCCGTGCGGCACTCCGTCCCGGACGGTTCTTTTCAGGCGGAAAGGGCGGCTACGGCCTCTTCCAGAGATTCGCAGATCGTGAACATCGACGTGAAGCCGCTGATGTCGAAAATCTCCTTCACATTGGGCTGAAGGGAGAAGAGAACGATGCGGCCGCCCTTCTGCTGAACCCGTTTGGCCGCGAGAAGCAGAATGCGCAGCCCCGCACTGCTGATATATTTCAGCTTGGCGAGATCCAGAAGCAGACGGGTCTGTTCCTCCGTCGTTTCCGTGAAAACCGTTTCGACCTTCGCCGCGGTGTCGGAGTCCAGTTTCCCGATCAGCTGGATGATGGAATAGCCTTCCCCGGCGACAACATTTGTCTGCATATCAAATCCTTTCTATTTTCTGACCGTGATGATCAGCATGTTTTTCCCATTCTTCCGGACGTACTTCATCGACTCTGAAAGGCGGGCTGTCAGATAGATCCCCAGTCCGCCGACCGGCCGCTCCATGATCCCCTGATTCACATCCGGTTCGGGACAGCGTGTCGGATCGAATTCATGGCCGTCGTCGATCAGGGTCATGACGACGCGGGTCTCCTCGATTTGAATCCGGATGTCAAGAACATGCTCTCCGGGATCGTCGTAGGAGTATTTGATGACATTGGTTGCCATCTCCTCAAACGCCAGCGAAACATTGCAGGCCGTTCTGCCGCTGAGATGCGCCGCGTTCAGAAATTCCTCCAGCTCCAGCGAAACTTCATGGAGTGACACCATGTTGTTTTTCATCAACGCCGTGTATTCCATGATTCCGCCCTTTCTCTGTTCAGCGGTTTTCCGTCGCGAGGCGGACCGCCTCTCCGAAATCTCGGGTGACCGGACACTCCTTTTCCAGTCCCGCCGTCCGGAGTTCATCCAGAACAAACGGCTGCGGATTGTAGAGAATCAGCCGGGCCTTATGCCGCGCAAGCTCCTGTGCGGAGGCGATCAATGTCCGGAGCCCGAGCGACGAGATGAACTCCATCTCCGTCAGATCCAGAATCGCGGGCAATCCGCGGTCTGTCACATTCCGCTTGAACTCCTCGAAGATCTCCGCGACTCCTTCGCAGTCAAAACTGCCGGAGAGCGCCACATGGGAGCACGCTGCGCTGTTATTGATGATTTTCAACTGCATGAACAACCCTCTTTTCGCTTCCTTCGTTGTAATGTAGCGCGGTTTTCTGAAAAGTCAATTCCGGAAAAATCCGTCGTTTCCCGCTGCGGACGGCGGCATTTTTTCTTCTTTTCCGCCGGTTGAAAAATCCCGGATCTGTGGTAAACTATGAAAAGGATGGAACATCCGGACCGGACGGCTTCCGCCGGTCCGGAAAACCCTATTTTCAGGAGATTGAAATCATGTTCATGGAAGAATCATTCCGCTGGTATGGCCCGAAGGACCCGGTCCCGCTCGAATATGTGCGTCAGACAGGGGCGAAGGGAGTCGTCAGTTCTCTGCACCACATTCCTTACGGAGAGGTCTGGCCTGTCGAGGAGATCCTCGCATACAAGAAAAAAATCGAGGATGCCGGACTTGTCTGGAACGTCGTTGAAAGCCTCCCGGTCCACGAGGACATCAAAGTCCGGGCGGGCCGCTGCGACGAATACATCGAAAATTACAAAACCTCCCTCCGCAATCTCGGCAAATGCGGCGTGCGGGTGATTACCTACAATTTCATGCCGGTTCTCGACTGGATCCGCACCGATCTGCACTACAAACTGCCGGACGGATCGGAAGCGCTCTTCTTCAATCAGAAGGAGTTTGCCGCGTTTGAGATTTTCATTCTCGGCCGGAAGGGAGCGGAAAAGGATTACTCTCCGGAAATGGTGGAAAAGGCGCGGGAGTACTACAATTCCATGACACCCGCCCAGCGTGATTCGCTGACCCGCGGCATCATCGACAACTTCCCCGGATTCAAAGGCGTTACGCTGGAGGACATCCGCTCCATGCTCGCGCGTTATGCGTCGGTCTCCCGGGAGGATTTGAAAGCCAACCTGAAACATTTTCTTTCCGAGGTTGTTCCGGTCGCTCAGGAGGCGGGATGCATCATGGTGATCCATCCCGACGATCCTCCGCGTTCGATCCTCGGTCTGCCGCGCATCTTCAGCACGCAGGAGGATATTCATTCCCTGCTCGGCATGGTCGACAATCCCGCGAACGGAATCTGCTTCTGCGCCGGAAGTTTCAGCGGACGGCTCGACAACAACATTGTGGAGATGTTCAAATCCTGCGCTCCGCGCGTCGGTTTCATCCACCTGCGCAGCACGCAGCACGACAGCGAGGGAAATTTCTTTGAGGCCAACCATCTGGAAGGCTGTGTTGACATGTACGGTCTGGTCAAGGCGATCATTGAAGAGCAGCTCCGCCGGAAGAAGGAGGGACGCGCCGACTGGCAGATCCCGTTCCGTCCGGATCACGGCCATACGATGCTGGACGATCTGGCCAAGCCGCCGTGTCCGAATCCCGGTTATACCGCGATCGGCCGTCTGAAAGGACTTGCGGAGATCCGCGGCCTGGAGCTCGGCATTCTTAAATCGCTCTATCCGGAAGCTCTGAAATCCTGAGACGGTTTCCGGCCATTGCATTTGAAAAAGAAACGCCCCGGATCTTTCCTCTGAAAAGTCCAGGGCGCATTGCGTTTTTCCGGAATTGCGGTTTTTCTTTTTCCGGAAGAGTTCTTCCGTGTTCTTCTGCTCAGTTGAACGGCGTGGAGCGGGCAACGGTCAGACAGCGATACTCCCGTCCAAACAGGAGTCGTTCCTCTTCGGTTTCCGTGGGACGGACCGCGCAGTAGAAATGGTACAGCACTCCCTCATGCCAGAGAATGCAGGGCTTGTGGGCGTGGAGACTGTCCAGGGAGCCGGGTTCTCCGTAAGAAATCAGCGGTTCCGGAAGACGTCTCCAGTGAATGCCGTCGCTGCTGATGGAGACTCCTTCCTGGGCATGGGTTCCATCGAATCCGCAGAAGAAGAGAACCCATTGTCTGCGTCGACTGTCCCAGAGCACATGCTGCCCGCATGCGAATGCGCTGTCCCAGCCGTCTTTGGAGACCGGATGAACCGGATTCTTCTCGTACCGGCGCCAGCGGGTGAGCGAGTCGTCTTCGGGGAATGCCAGACCGCTCTGCTCCTTCCAGGGCCAGCGCAGTTGATTTTTCCCGTTGTAGTACATTCGATAGGAGTTTTCGAAGGGAATCACCCAGACGCTGTACAATCCGCCGCCGTCCCATTCCCCGTCGGCCCCCTTCTGAAAGACAGGGCGGTCGAGAAAATTCCACTCCCGGAAGGAATCCTTGCTTGTCCACGCCAGTCCGTTTGCCGCGGATCCGGTTTCGTATCCTTCCGCCGGGTAGGCATGATAGAACATCCAGTATTTTCCGTCCTTCCGGATCAGTTCGCGGGAGCCGTAAAGATCAACATCGTGAAGCCAGCAGGAGACCGCCCGTCCGACCCGGTCCCAGCTGTTTGCCGAACCGCGCGGGAAAATCACGCCGAGTTTTTCCCAGTTCAGCAAATCGTCGGAAACCGCCAGCGCCGTCTGATAGCCGACACCGTCAAACCCGATATACGTCGCGTAAAATCTTCCCTTATGGCGGAAGATCCGCATATTGTCCACGCCGATGGCATCGAATGTTCCCGGCTTTCCGGATGGCGCCAGAATCGGCCGGTTGTATTTATAGGGCGTTCTGTAATCCGCAAACAGTTCCGTATTCTGTTCATACTGGACAGGGACCGTGTTCATTCATGAACTCTCCTTCTTTTATTTTCCGATCCGTAAATTGTGGCTTTGCAGAGATTTTTCATCTGGAGTCGACCATCTGACGGTGGTTTCAAGTAGACTATTTCAATGATAGGTTTGATTACACTAGCATTGTCCGGGAATTTTTCAAATGCTTTTTTGTCTGACCATGCGTATTATTTTTTTTAAAAGACGCGCCCCGGACGTTGCAGAGAGAGCATCCGGGGCACGCTGCGGTTTACGGAAGAAGGATGGTATCCATCCATTTTCCGGGGGACTTGGTGTCTCCGACGCCGGGGGTGAGTTCCAGATAGCCGATCCGTTTTCCCTTTTCGTGCAGATTGACAATGACGCTGCTGCGCATCAGACTGCCGGCACGAAGCTGGAATGGACTGACCGCCTGTCGGGGGAATGCCGCCTCATAGACCGTTTTTCCTGCGGAGGTCCGGACTGCGAAACGTACTTCCGGAACGATACCGGGCGCCTTCATCAGACTGTCGTACACCGCGCTGGATCCGGTCCGGCGGAAGACGACAGGTTTTCCCGCCACCATGCCGAGACTGTATTCGAAATCGTCATCGCTGAACGCCAGATCGTTCGGTTTTCCGTTGTGGAGCGGATCCAGGCAGAGCTGGAAGCTGTCGTACTGCCAGACATTTCCCGGTTTTGCGGCATCCGGATTGGCATTCAGATTCTCTTTGAACACGGTGACGGCCACATAGAAGAAGTTGTCATCCCATGCGTATCGGAGTTCGGAGCGGATCTTCCGTTCCTTCTCTCCCCAGAGTGTTTTTTCCAGCATGACCGCATTGCGCTGATCCAGGACGACCGGTGTTCCCGCGGGCCAGTCGGAAAGATTGCCGTCGATCGTCAGGGCTTTTGGGGTTTTCGGAACGGTGACCGCGGCGAGGTTCAGGGTGATTTTTTCCGTTTTTCCGTCTGGAGTGAGGATGGAGAGCGCCACTTTGCGAGCGGCCGTCGAGACCGGTTCCCGGAGTCGGAAGGAGACACTGCGGAGTTCTTCCGGATTCAGTGCGGGGAGAAGCTGTTCGACGGGACCTTCGATCATGGAGCGGTCTTCGACGCGGATCCGGAGTCCGCCCAGTTTTTTCGTTCCGAGATTGCGGAGATTGACGCGGAACTCGTTTGGTGCGATGACTTGAGCTTCCGCCTGAAGGGTTTTTCCGGAGGCCTCGCGGATGTCCGCCCGACGGATCAGCGCTTCGAGTTCGGGCGCGGAGAGGCTGGACTCCAGATAGACCGGGAATTCGCCGACGGAGAAGGATTTTCCGGGATCCCATCGGCTTCCGACCATGTCATAGAGACGGACTTTTTTTGCATCGTCGGCCTTGAGCTGGAAGGTTGCGTTGCCCCCGTTGAATTTCCAGAAGACGGCGGTGCGGGAGTTTCCTTTGTCGAAGAGGAATGCGCGGTAGTTGTAGCCGAGTTTGATTCGTCCGGCAGGTTTTCCGTACCCGATCCGATCGGCGGCGTTGCGCATGGCGAAAAGCAGCGGCGCGGGAAGCTGAGCCCCGTCATTTTCCTTGTTTCCCATGAAAAGGACGTTCCAGCCGACAGCGATCTGCCAGGAGCTGATCGCAAACTGATTGTACTGCGCCAGACCGTTTCCGAATCCGAGCAGCATATTCCGGAGATCGCGGGCGGAGGCAATCCGGACGTAGTCGCAGAGGGTGTTGTCCGTAAGCACCGGGGGCTGGACCCGTCCGGCTTCCGTGGCATAGTGAGGGGTGCCGGGTTTATAGAGATCAATGATTTTCCGAACCGCGACCACGTCGTCTCCATAGTCAGGCAGTTCCGGCATCTTCCGGTAGGGGTGTTCACTGACAATATCCAGATCTTTCGCGGCGCCCGCGGCAAGGACTCCCTGAATCCATGCGAAGTCCGTCCCGCACGGATCGGGCCCGGCAAGTTTCAGCTTTGGCGCGACCTCATCAAGAACCTTCCGCATTTCGTGGATGATCCGGGCGTTCCATGCGACATCCTTCACACCCAGATTGGCCTCATTGTGGGATTCCACGACGGTCAGAACATCGCGATATTTCTCCATGTCCTTCCGGAAGCGTTTGCAGAACTCCTTCAGCGCCGCCTCATCGCCTTTTTCTGTTTTTTTGTCCGCCGAGTAGTTCAACAGAACTTCAATACCGGCTTTGTGAAGGTACGGAGCATTCCCGAAAGCAGCCGGCAGATTTCCGGATGCTTGTCCGCAGCGGATGGCGCCGATTCCGAAATTCTGAAGAAACGGAATAATGTCGAGAACATTCTGTGATGCGGGCACTTCCAGGGAAAAGCGGCGGTTGAGACCGTTCGGGCGATCCACAACACCCAGATAAAAAGTTCGTTTAAAGTTCATATTTTTTCCTGCGTCGAAGGTGCAGACCAGATTCATCGGTCCACGCAGGTTCTCCGGAGGAACAAGCCGAAACTGTTCCCGAACCTCCTGATTCGGGGAAAGACGGAGTTTTTTCAGAGCCTGTTTTGCCACGGAGTTTCCATGAAAGTCAAACAGTTCCCAGGAGAGGTTTCCCTCCACGGCGTCTGCACCGGTCGATTCCAGCGAGAGATCCACTCCGACCGCTTCTCCGGGAAAATAATACTGATTGGGCTTGTCCAGTTTTCCGGAACGAAAAAAAACCGTTCGTCTGTCCGGGATCTCCCCCCGTTTGCCGAGCCGGACACACGCATCGTCAAACCAGATGGTATTGTTTTCCGGCGCAACGAATGTCGGGATCAGAACGCCTGCCGGAGCATGGTAGGAGTTGACAAGCGGCTTTCCATTCCGGACGGAATCTCCTTCTCCCCATGCGGGGACATGAAGTTCCAGCTTGGTCCACTCTGTCCCGACCGGATATGTGTTGCCAAGTCCGGCTCCGTTTCCAAGGTAGAGTCCGAGTGCAATTCTGGAGGGGCGTTCCGCTTTTGCCCAGACCGTATAAGTATACTCTTCTCCGGGAAGAAGCGGAACCGGATTGAACGCGAATGTGTCCACGCGGGAGGTCATCGGTCCCGTTCCGGAAAAGCGGATCCGATATGCGTATTTTCCGGAGCGGGCGTTGTTCGGATCCCGCGCCAGATCGCATTGAAAGGTTTCCCGTTCTCCTTTCCAGTTGAGATAGGCGCCATTCGCGGTGACATGCGCCCGGCGTTTGAGCGGAAGGTACATGGTATTGTCAAAACCGTTTTCCGCACCTCCATTCAGAATGTAGTTGAACTCCGAATTGACCTGCGTCTGAGATTCTTTCTTTTCGATATAAAAATCGGGTGCTTCGAAGCGGAACACCCCCGGAGTCTTGAGGTCGAGCCGGAGGCCGAAACTCTCCAGATCGGCGGGCAGTTCCAGTTTGTGTGTCAGCGTCTGCTCGCTGCCGTCAAGAATGAAGACTTTATCAACGCGGAAATGACCGTTGTTGAACTTTTTATCCCGTCTTCCCTCGAAAATCAGAGCGACCTGTCCGCCAGCCGGGCCTTTGATCCGGATTTTGTCGCAGTTCCATACCGAGCCGCGGATCTCTCCCGGTTTCAGCAGAACCCCATCCCCTTTTTTTATCCCGTACAGATAGAGTATCACCTCTTTTTTCAGATCGGGAAGGGCATAGAAATCCCGGGTGTCCATCGTGATGGATTTTCCATCAAAACTTGCTTTCAGAAGATCGTTCCGTTTCGGAATTGTGCCCACAGATGCCGCATACGCCTTGGGACCTTTGATGGCCTGTTTTTTTGAGTCTTTCCAGTTGAGTCCCTGATAATCCGGTTTTTCGTATCCTCCGAGCCAGACGGCCGAGATGCCGAGCAGTGCGGAGAGAATCCAGCAAGTTTGTTTCATGCAAAAATCTCCTTTTGTTGTTAATCTTCTGTAATATTGGCGATTCCCGAATCGGAGGGCGTGTTCCACCAGGCTTTGACATAACGGTTTTTCCAGTTCTTCCTCAATCCGGTGTGTCCGTCAAGAAAAAGGAAGGCTCCGCTGTTGGCATGGTTGGGACCGACCTCAAACGAGTGGGAAATGGTGACTTTGCAAGGCGTTGCGTTTTCTCCGATCCGACTGTGTTTGTATGCTTCGAGATTGGCGGGATCCATCCATCCGTGGTAATCGTTTTCCGCAATCTGGTAGGTGGATGCCGGACGTTTGTACCGGTTCAGTTTCGGCATGGGAGTTACTGTTCCGTTCACTTCCAGTCCCTGAATGAGAAAGACCAGACCGTAGGATTCCCTCTGATTGCTTTTGTCATTGGTTCCGATGAAGATTTTCGTCGTATCCGAAGGACACCGGAACACCGGCCATGGACCGACGGGATAGCCGGTTGGACCAACTTTATAACCCAGGTAGCGGGATCCGTACTGCCAGTCCCAGAGGTAATTGGTGGTCTTCCCGACATTTTGAGGAACCACATAGCCTTCAAAATCCACCGAATAGGAGGCCGATGCGGTTCCTATCTGTTTCAGATTGTTCAGACAGTTGATGGTCTGCGCTTTTTCCCTTGCAGATTTCAAGGCCGGAAGCAAAAGGCCGGCAAGAATCGCAATGATTGCAATCGTGATTAGCAATTCTAACAAAGTGAAAATTCGGATGCTTTGCAGATCCTTGTTTTTCCCGGGAATCATCATTTTTCTCCTTTTTGTTGCAGTTTCAGTAGTTGATAGAACGGACCGGCGCTCCATGCGTGACAGTCACTCCGGGTCTCCGGCCACGGACATTCCGGAAAGGTGCTGTAACCCGAATCCAGAATCGCCTCCCAGCGCTTCAGAAGCTCGCGAAAATCCTCCCGGCGGTCCAGACGGCGAAGCATCTCCAGAACATAAAACGAAAAATAAAGCGAACAGCTCGAAAGACGCGGATCCCTCATCACCGCATCCGCCAGATCCTCCGCCTTCCTCCCCTCCGCCGCTCCCGAAAGAACCGCCCATGTATTCACATG
>CASFTV010000034.1 GCA_949297765.1 uncultured bacterium
TCCGAAAATGTCGCAGTTTTCCGCAAGAGAAAAATCGTCCACGCAGTTCACGGAGTTGAAACAGTGAATCGTGTGCGGAACCACATGAAGATGCGGAAAGGTTTCCGGAGAAATTTCGCGAACCATGGAAAGCCGCCATGCCGCTTCCCCGTTCAGGACCTCCAGCTGGAATTCCCTCCAGTCGATGAAATCCGTGATGGTCGAAGGATTGCGCGGAAGTTCCAGTTCATCAAACGAGGAGTAACAGCGTCCCCAGCGGCGGTTCAGCGCATCAATCGAACCGTACCGGAGACGCATCGCCGCTTTGAATTCACGTTCACAGCTGGAACAGTAACAGAGAAGATGGTCGTCGTTGTCCGCGCTCCGCCTCGCGAGATGCCGTTCCGGTTCGTTCCAGACATCCCAGGCGAGCAGAGCGGGAAACTTCTTGAAATGTTCCAGGGCGGCGCGGAAGAAATTCTGACGTAACTCCTTCATTTCCCGATGGTTGTAACACGGTCCCGGATATCCGCCAAGCTGGCGGCAGAGAAGCGCTTCCGTCCGGACCGGGACCCCGTTCCGGTCCACCATGCGGCAGTCCGGATACCTCTTCTCCGCCCAGACCGGCATGCCGTCGCAGATCAGGTTCAGAATGGCTCGAAGGCCGTTCTTTTCCGCAAGGCGCATCAGCGCATCCAGATCCTCCCAGAAGTAAACGCCGGGCCGGCGCTCGCTCCATCGCCACTGGACCCAGTATTTGACCGTGTTGAAGCCGAGACGCCTCATGTGCTCCAGATCTTGATCCCAAACCTCCGGTTCAGGCGTCGGCGCACGGTAATACTGAGCGCCATATACGAATGGAAAAGAATGTTCGTTTTTCAGCAGCATGATGAAATTATCCTAATTTTGCACCTTGACGAATCAAATTTTTCCGGATTTGAATCCCATCAAGTTTCATTGGAGAGCAATTCCGACGGACCGCTTCTGCGGCCCCCATTCCCGCCGCCTGCCCGATGGAACAAACGACCGGCATAATACGGGAACTGGAATGCAGCTGATGATCCAGAGAAATCGCTCTGCACCCGATCAGAAGATTCCGGCATTTCAGAGGAATCAGGGTTCGAAAACTCAATTCATAAAATTCATTTTCCGGCAAATGAACTTCCTTTACACTTTTTCCCGCGGCGCTGTGTATATCAATCTGATAATGTACTCTTGCAATGGCATCTTCGTATTTCTTTCTGTTGTAAAAATCCTCAACCGTCTGATAGAGCATTCCCCGGACTCTCCGGCTTTCCCGCACGCCGATTTGCTGAGCCATTGAATGCAACCTGGCATTGGCACAGCCTGGAACATGTTTCCTGAAAAAGGTCAGATATTCGCGAATCTGGGAGTGACATTGCAGAGTTGCTTCAGAAAGTTCTCGTCCATTCAACGGATTTTTCCTGCCAACCCGGGTCGTATTAAAATGCAGAACGGTTGGATCCTCCGTCAGGAAAAACTGGATGTCCGAACGAAGACAATGAATTTCTCCAGACTCCTGCGCCTGATGAAACAGTGCCGTCAGTTTCTCATGGGATGGAAACAGAATTGGAAGAATTCCGGAAAGTTTAAATCCGCAGCTCATAGGCTGGACATCTCCGTTCTCATCTCCGAACTCGCAAATACAGCCGGCCGACGCTGCAACATCCGCATCTCCGGTTGAATCAATATAACACTGGGCGGAAATCTCTGTAAAACCTGATTTCGTCAGGAAACGGCAGCTTTTGACAGATTCGTTTTCTGTACACGCTTCTGCAAAAGTATATCCGTAAAGGATTTCCACTCCGGCTTCAAGACAAAGGTCTTCCAATGCCAAAGCGGAAATATCTTTGCTGATAATGCAGGTATTGTAATCCCGCATGTCTTCGTCAAATTCCGGAAGCCGGGAATGCTCCGGCAGAAGACTCCACATCTTTCGCGACCAATCCACATACAGCGGCGCATCCAGCGCAGTATGATTTTGAGCATTGGCCATGAAAGGCGAAACTTCCCCTACACTTGACATTCCACCAAGGACGCCATAGCGTTCCGCAAGAATCACGGAGGCTCCGCATCTGGCCGCCATGACCGCGGCAGAGACTCCGCCCGGACCTCCGCCAATGACAAGAACATCACATTTCAAAGAGTCTTCTGTTGTGCTGTTTGCAAAACTCATTGCTCACTCTCCCGTTTTTCATGTTCAAGGCGAAAAACTCTGGAATTTCCATTTCTGCAAACCGCCATTATATCGCGGCAGAAAACCTCCGGTTCTCCATCCAGCCATAACCATGGGATTCCATTCTCCGGAGCGAGTTTCGGCGGATTGGGCGCAAGATCAATTTTTCTGCTGCACCATGCTCTTCTGTCCCCTTCTGAAAGCTGCATGTAAATCGTTTCCAGTTTTACCGAAGATACCGATTGTTTCACGCAGGAAACAATGATTCCGTTTTCCGAACGGATCACAGCATTCCGAAGTGTAATATTCCGGATCGGGGAAGTTTCCGCAGAGGAACAAATCACAAGCGGTTCTCCTTTTCCCCACCAGAATCCGATATGCAGACGAGTTTCTATTGTTAATCCGTCAAGGGAAATATTCTCGATAAACCCGTCTTGTCCTGCAAAGATTGCAATTCCCCGGTTGGATTCCTGGATGATGCAATTCCGAACATGGACATCACGCACTTTTCCCGCTTCAAATCCAAACCGTAGAGCCGCAGATCTTGACTGAAAGATGCAGTCCGAAATCAAAAACCGTTCACAAACGGCATTGGCATCGGAAATGGACGTGAGAGCAATGCAGTCGTCCCCGCATTCAAAAAGACAGCCGCGGATAAGAACATCCCGGCAGCCGCAGCAGTGAATGCCGTCATTGTTCGGAATCCGGAGATTGTTTTTCACCCGGAAATCGTGCAGGCGCAGCGTCGAACAGCGGTCAAACACCAGAGTCCAGGTCGGCGAATCGGCAAATGTGACACCGCGGATCTCCACATTTTCACAGGCCTGAAAGAAAACCAGCCGGTTCGGACGCAGATCCCGCAGCGCCATTTCATAGTGCGCATCGGAATGCAGCGCCTCGGGGATCCCCTCGCCGATGCAGAGCTTCCCCGTATCGGCAAACGCGATTCCATTGAAATCAATGCACCCCTCTCCGCAGATGCGGATGTCATGCTCCCCGACCGCATAGATCAGCGGAACCGTATGGGAATACAGTTCCCATGCGAACGGATATCTGACATAGTCGCCGATGGAATCCGGTCCGCGGAGAAGAGCGCCGTTCTCCAGTCGGAGCGTGACATGGGAACGCAGACGGATGCTCCCGGTCCGGAACACTCCCGGCGGCACAAGAACCGTTCCGCCTCCCGCAGAAGCGCACGCATCAATTGCCGATTGCAGAGCGGAAGTCTGCAATCGGGGAGAATCCGTCTCCGCGCCATAGTCCAGAATGGAATAAACAGGATTCATTGTTCTCTTCTCCCGCAGGCAAGATTCCTCATCCGGGCCCCCCCCGACCACGAATCTTACTTTCTTTTTGTTTCCCGGATCAGGAGGCCATAAAGATCCGCGAACTGCCCTTCGCCGATCCCCTCCGACCAGTGAATATATTTGCGTCCGTTTCCATCGTTGTCGTTGACCAGCCAGGAAAAGCCGATCTGCTCCGTTTTCCCGTTCAGCGGATACAGCTGCGTCAGCGGGATGCGGACCTCATACACACATCCTCCTTCGATTCTGCGGAAAACCCCTTCGGCATCCTTCAGCTCCCCCAGACGAGTCAGATTCAGCGGAATCTCCGGCGTGAAGAAATTGCGGTGCTTCCAGACCTTCAGAACTCCCTTCTGGTCCCGCGCCAGAATCAGCTGATGCATCTCCCGGCCTTCACAGTACGGATCAATGCCGACTTGCACGGAATCGGTTTTCCAGGAATCCTCCAGAGAAATTCCCGGAGGCGCAATCACGTCATCCTTCACGATAACGGCAAGATAGAGATTCCCGGAATCCATCATCACCTGCATTTTTGCGCTCAGATCCGCCGGTCCGTTCCACGTTCTGCACTCTTTGCGGACGACCTGCGCCTCCTCCTTCAGAATCATGGGCGGAACGTGCTTCCATTCCCGGAGATCGCCGTCCATTGTCACCGGGCCTTCCGGAGCTGAGAATTTTCCGCGGTACAGGGCTTTGTTCGGCGTGATCTTGTCCGTCAGACGGATGATGCTGATGTTGTCCACTCGGATCGTTTTTTCCCGTTCCGTCTTCCGGTGATTCGCGAGCAGGAAAATTTTCATCCGGGCGGCGTCCGGCTCCCGGACTTCAATGATTTCGGAATAGCGTTTCCAGGAGGAACTCCCGTTCACGAGCAGGGCATTGATGCCTTCGGTCTTCGGGAAGAGTTTTTTCTTTTTCCCGTCGAAAATCGAAACGACCATCCCGAGGGAACCGCCCTCCCCCGTCAAATCATACGAAAGAAGATAACGGTCTCCGGGACGGACCGCAAAATCTTCCGTCTGCCCGAACAGAAGAAATCCTTTGATTTTCAGACAAACGGAATCGTCGACACTCCCCGTTTCCAGCGCAGAATTGTCTTTCCGGTTGGTCCACCAGCCGGAGAGTTGCCGTTCAAAATCGCCGTTCCGGACAAGATTCATCCCCCGTCCCCCGTCGGACAGTTCATACAGGAACGGAAGCTCGAACCGGTATCCGTTTCCACTTGCCTTCCAGAAACAGGAATAGATCCCGTCCGGACTCCCGGGAGCCGGAGTCAGCGTTACAAGGCCGGAGGATTGTCTGCACAGCCACCCCTCGGGAAGCTCCGCGCCCTCCAGACGGAATCCCGCCGGAAGAGAAAAGGATTTGACGACCGGCTGCCGTCTCCCTCCGGAAATTGTATCCGGAAGAGCGTTCCGGACAAGCGCCATGCTTTTCAGAAACCGCAGATCTCCTCCAATCAGAAAAACCGGAGAATCCGTCAGCGGGATCTCGCAGGAGCCGTCGGCCAGCTTCATCCGCCGTCCCCGGTCCATAACATCGAACATTTCCACAGAATCCGTTCCGAGCTTGAATCTGATCCGGATCCGGGAATCGCTCCAGAGAACCAGAACAGGCGTACCCTTCCGGTCAAAAAGATATGCCTCATACCCGGCTCCGGAAAGATTTCCCGCATATTCCGCGTGCTCCAGATGATGCGTCATCGTCCGGTAAGCCGCATACTCCGGATTCGGGAATCCCTTCAAAGTGAAAAACGGCCAGTATCCATCGGGCTGACCGCTGTTTTCAAACATGGAGAACCCGAACGTTTTCTCAATTCCTGCCGCGGCATCGCGGACATAAAGTTTCGGAAGGACTTTGGCACGTTCCATCCGGGGAAAATAATTCCATCCCATGTCTTCGGAATTGATCGTTCGGACGGAGTGTCCCAGCGTCCGCTTCACCGCCGCGTCAAATCCGGCGAAGGCCTTGCTGCCCCGTTTATGATTCATCTGATAGTGTACGGAAAGACGGTCGAAATACGCCTTTCCTCCGTTTTTCCGGATCACCTCTTCCAGGAATTGAGCCGTCAGCGGCGCCCCGGGAAGAACAACCGCATCCGGGTTTCCCTCTTTGATTCCGGCATAGCCGGATTTCAAAAACTCCGCATATTTCTCCACCGAGCCGATGTGCCAGTACACCGAAGAATATCCCGGCTCATTCCCCAGCTCGTACCATTGAACGGAAGGACCGCAGAATTTCACCAGAGCCGTCAGAAAACGCTTCCAGTCATTCCAGTCCCGCGGCGGAACCATATTTCTCCGACGGCAGCCGCTCCTCAGCATGGCCGGATCGTCCGGTGTGGACGAAGCCCAGTCCGGCGTCATGAAAACATTCAGCATCGGATAAATCCGGTATTTTTCCGCGATTGCGAGCTGTTCCTTCAGGAAATCCCAGCAGAACCGCCCTTTCTGCGGCTCCCGCAGAGACCAGGAAACCCAGTGCCAGCGCGCCCATTTTGCTCCGGCAAGAAACGCGCGGCGCATCTTTTTCTCGGCAAGCGCCGTCCGATCCACGATCCGTGCGGCAAAATCCCCGGCGAACGCATGGCATCCAAATCGGGAATTCTTCACATATTCCTTTTTCACCGGTTCAATGACAACATAGGAGCATTCCAGTTTTTTCTGTCCGCAGACGAGCGTAACCCGATACCATCCCCGTTGATCCGTCGGAAGCGGAATCGACACCGCTCCATCCGTCATTTCCACGCTCTTCTCCAGAACATTTTTTCCGAAGTAATCCCGGATCCGGCACAGGATCGTCCCGCGTTTCATGTTAACTCCGCGCACACGAAGAGCGATCGGTTCTCCGGGATGGGCAATGGAGCTGAAACGATCACTCTCCGCCTCAAGAAACGAAGGAAGCGCATCCGCCTGATCCGCGACGAAAAGTCGAATATAGTCGAATTTCAGACGGTAGTGCTTTGCCTCCGTTACGATCCGGATCTCCAGAGAATTCTCCCCTTTGACTACCGGGAAACGGACGGTAAACGTCTGATTGCCCTGCTTGGCCATCCGATCGTTTTTCAGCCCGGCGACGAAACAGCCGCCGTCCGGCAGAAGGATCCGGATCCCGTCTTTTTCATTGAACCAGTTATCCCAGTCCGCCGTCCGGAACTCCAGTTTCCGGAATCCGCCCGCCTCCTCTTTCCAGCGGATTTTCAGATTCGAACAAGTCTCATCTCTTCCCATGTTATTGACATGGCCCGGCGTGGAAATCCCGCAGGGCATCTCCGGACTGTCTATCTGTCGATTTTCCTTCAGGTCAACCGTGAACGTCAAGGTCCGGTGATCCATGCAGGGATGATGAATCAGCCTCTTTGCTGAACCGTACTCCCAGGGATGATAATAAATTGGGAACTCCCGATACGATCCGTCCGCCTTTCCCAGCTGCCATATCACGTTTTGTTCCGCGGCTGCCGAACCGGCTTCCGCCGCCAGAAGAACGGTCAGCAGCATGTTCCGCAGAAATGATGATCCCGCCATTTTCATTCTCTTCTTCCGTATTTTTATGAAGTTTTCCCTGCCGGGATTTTAATTTCCCACACCCGCGTAAAAGATTTTCCAGCGAACGAGATCTCCGGTGGAAAATTTGTATCGGCACTGTGCGTGATTCAGATAGGCCCCATGCCCATCCATATAAATCAGATTGATTCCTCCGGAATGGCGGAACCAGTACGGACGTTCGGCAGCCGTACACTCCTCATACAGACGCGGACCATATCCCCAGGCGGCGCTGTCCCATGTCGGACGGGAAAGATAATCAAGCGCCATTGCGGTCTCCGTCGGATACTTTGCCTTTCCCTTGCGGACCAGCGACTGCTGATTCCAGGCGAACTCCGGATTCCCGACGCAAATATTCAGTCCATACCCTCCGTATGTGGAAAAATCCGTATATGCGCCGACTCCCGCCTGCAGCCGTCCGACAATCGGACAATGTCGAATCACATTATAGTTTTTTATATACGGATAAATTGTATTCAACTCCTGTTTTCCATTCCAGTTTCCCTTGTACGCCTCCGATGCGCCGTCGGCAGCCCAGCTCTGACGCCATTTCGGATAATAGTCCCCATTGTCGCCGGCATAGAAATCCAGTCCGAGCGCAATCTGCTTGAAATTTCCCAGACAAGTGATACTTCTGGCTTTCTCCCGGGCCGCGTTCAGCGCCGGCAGAAGAAGACCCGCCAGAATCGCGATGATCGCAATTACAACGAGGAGTTCTATAAGGGTGAACTCTGCAATCCGTTTTCTCATGACCTCTTCCCTTTCATTTTGTTCCGATAATTGTTCCGCCGCAATATTATTATAATTGAAAAATATCCTCCCGCCAAGAGGAAAAATATAGAAAAAATGGAATTTTTCTTCTTGATTTTTATGATTATTATACTATTTTAGTTATAACAAAGAACATATTTAACATCAATCATAACAATCAAAAAAGATTTATGGATCTCCAATCTCTTCCGCAGATTTCACGGACCTCGGCCGAACCGCTGCACCGTCAACTCAGCCAGATTCTTCTGGAACAGATCCTCACGGGGAAGTGCGTGCCGGAGGAAAAACTGCCGGGCATGAACGAACTGGCGGAACATTTCCGGGTCAGCACCATTACGGTCGCTCAGGCGCTCGACACTCTCATCCGGGAAGGATACTGCTTCCGGAGACCGAAAAAAGGAACGTTTGTCGCCCGGACCGCTCTTTCCGATTTCTCTTCCGGAACCGGGACGATCATTCTGTTCTCCTCCCACTATGATTCGGAAATCAACCTGGTCGACACGCCGTATTACACCGGTCTGCGGCAGAGTGCGGAACAGGCGTCGGGAATCAATCTTCTGATCATTTCCGGGAAGCAGGCGCCGGAACAGCTGACCAGTCAGCTCAGAGAACGGGAAAATCTTCTCGGCGTGGTGCTGGTTGCGGTTGAGGACCTCTCGTTTGCGCTGAAACTGGCGCGGACGCATCCGGCCTTGCAGTTCGTTCTGCTGAATTATCAGTTTGCAGGATTCGAACGGCTCGCCCCGGCCAATCTGCGCGGCGTCTTCAACGATGAATTCGGCGGCGGCTACATGGCGGCATCCGAACTCTTCGCCCGGGGCGCCCGATGCGTCGGAATTCTTCAGTACGAGGTCGGCGACGAAAACTACCATCTGCGCATCCAGGGAATCCGGCAGGCGCACGCGGATCACGGAGTTCCGCTCAACGAATCGCAGATTCTCAACGTCAACACCCGAATTCCTCCGGATGAACGCGGATACAACGGAATCGCCGAGCTGATCGTCCGGAATCCGCGTCTGGACGCCGTATTCTGCGTCAACGACATTCTTGCGGCCGGCGCCATGCGCTATCTGACGCTGACCCGGAACACACGGAACATCCGGATCATCGGATACGACAACCACATTCCGGAACTTCACATTGCCAATCGTTTTCCGACGGTCGCCATCAACTCCGCGGCGATGTCCTCCGCCGCGATCCGCATGATTCAGAATCCGATGGATTATCCCTGCCGCCAGATCCTGATCTCGCCCCGGATCGTTTACGTCTGAAGCGGAAAGGCGGAAGAACGGAAGAGCTCAGGAGGGATGCTGTGTCGGCGCTCTTCCCCTCATTCTCTTGTAGAAATGGCTCAGGGAGTAGATGTCGGGGAAGCGGGTCGCCTTTGCGATTTCTCCGATGGTCAGAGCGGAATATTTCAGGTAATCCTCAATCAGTTCCGCAAGCAGTCCGTCGATGTAGCGTTTGACCGATGTTCCGGCCTTCCGTTCCGGCGCATTCCGCGATTCACAGAGAAAGCGGTATTTCAACTGCGAAACCGTCAGATTCAGCTCTTCCGCGGCAAGAGAAACATTCACCTCGCGTCCGCGGGAGTGAACCAGATCGTAAAGACGGGAGAACAGCGGCGATTCCCCGCCTGCGGCGGGAGTCCCCTGAAATACAAAATGCAGAAGATCCATCAGAAGATACTCCAGAAGAAGATTGCGCTGCAGAACGGAACAGGACCCCGCAAACAGATGTTCCACCTGTCCCGCCACCCACTCGAAGAACGGCTGCGACGCGGAATAGAGGCGGATCTCCCGGGAGAACACGGATTCCGCTTCGAATGTAAATTTGAAGGAACAGGTTTCCGTTCCCTCCCCCGAACGGATGAACCGGTGCGGCGTGAGCGGAGGAATCAGGACAAACGTCCGGGGCGGAAGCTCCCGACGTTTTCCGCTCCCGTCGCAGATTGCAACCGGCGCTCCGCCCGCCACATATTCCAGCTGCCAGTAGGGATGCGAATGCTCCCGGTCCGACAGCGACAGATTCACATCGTGCGACAAAAATTTCAACTGCGGCTTTTTCATGGAAATCCCAAATCTTCCCCATCCTTCCGATAGCATACTCCTTTCCGGGGAAAAATCAACCCGTTTCCTCCTTTTGAATCGGAAATCTTTTTCCGTTTCTCCAAAATTCTCCTTTTCCGCAACGAAACAGCGATACATTATTTTCGCCAAAATGACAAAAAGATTCTCCATTTCATCATTGTATTTTTTCTCTTTTGCAGTATACAGTATCAGAAAACCGGGATTTTGACGGAGAATCGCACCTTCTCCCGTCCCGCAGCAGAGGAGTGTTCCGGAAAAATGACAAAATACGATCCATTCATGGCTGTCGAAGCCGAACGCGAAGGCAGCGAAACCTGGCTCACGGCGGACGATCCGCGCTTCCGCCTGGAAGGATTCGCCTTCCGGAATCCGGGAGAACCGTTTTACCGGATGAAAATTTCTGACGCCCTCCCGCCCGGCGTTCAGGCCCACGCCCGTCTCACCAGCGGAGGCACACTCTGCTTCCGGACCGACACAGCCCGGATCCGGATCCGGGCGCGCGTCCGGGTTCTCAACAACGCGGCGGACATCATGACCTACGGACGCATCGGATTCGATCTCTACCGCGACGGCCGCTTCTCCGCCCTCTCCCGGCTCAATTTTGACGAGGTGGAATTTCCCGTCCACACCTACACCGCAACCCTCCAGACGGAAAGTGACGGCGCTATGCACAGCTACCGTCTCCATTTCCCGCTCTACGCCGAAGTCGAGGCGTTCGGCATCGCCCTCTCCGACGGAGCCGCATGCGAACCGGAACCGCTCTCCGCCGATCCGCGGCCCATCGTGCTTTACGGGACCTCGATCGAACAGGGGTGCTGTGCGTCGCGGCCCGGGTGCGCGGTCGGAAATCTTCTCTCCCGCCGCCTGGGACTTCCGCTGCTGAATTTCGGATTCGCCGGAAGCGGAAGAGGAGAACCAGTTGTCGCGCAAAGACTTGCAGAAATTCCATCTCCACGCATCTATGTTCTTGCCTACGATGCGAATGTGGATCCGGAGCGTCTGGAGCAGACTCTTCCGGAATTCTGCCGGATTCTCCGCGACGCCCATCCGGAAACACCGATTCTGACCGTGTCGCATCTCCGGATCCCCAATGAGAATCCCGCCTCCGAATGGCGCACCCGCCGGACGGCGGCGCACCGGAAAACCGGATGCTGTTTCCTCGACGGACTTTCCATCCTCGGAGAAAACTGGGGAGACTGTTATACGGATCTGGTCCATCCGAACGATTTCGGCATGATGCTTTACGCAGACGCTCTTGTCCAGAAAATCGGGGAAATCCTGAAATGAACCGGAAAACGTATCTTGCAGAACTGGACCGTGCGCTTCTGTTCGCGGCATCCCGCACCGATTCCGCGGGACGCATGGTCGTGGAAGGGGAAATCGACACAAAGGACTCCGGATGGCTCGTTCTCGGAGGGACCATCCGGGGAATGGAAGAGGGGTGGAAAATCGGCTCCGCGGATCTGCGCGGCCTCTGTCGCCGATGGACTCTTGCAAGTGTCCGCGTGGACGATGTCAAAAGCGCATGGACGACCTTTGCCCTCCTTCTCTGCTTCGAATTCGGAAAAGAGGAGTTCCGCGCTCTTTTTCCGCCGGAGGAGATGGAGGAAATCGCCGCGTTTTTCCGTCAGATTGACATGAAATACCTTCTTGAGGCGTCGCGCAACTACCGGGTGGCCGCCGCCGTCATCGACCTTCTCCGGATCCGCCACGGGTTCTGCGACACCGCCAGCGTCAATGCCTCGGAGTGCATTCAGTACATGCTCGACGGCTACCTCGGCTGCGGCTTCTTCAACGACGATGACGGACGGGGCGACTCCCGCGACAAACGCATCGACGCCTACAGCGCGGAAATCATCGGCCTTCTCCTCCATTACGATGAAATCCACCAGTGGAATTCGCCGTTTCATGACCGGATCTTCGCGATTCTCCGGGAATTCTGCAACTTCAATCTCCCGCTCATCGACGCGGATGGCGAGTTCGCCAAATGGGGCCGCTCCCTGCGCGGGGAAGCGGAAGTCAAAAAACTCTTTCTCTGGGAATTTGCGCAGTCCCGGAATCTGACAGATTCCGGCGATGCGGCCGCGAAACGTCAGTTCGAGTTCTTCCTCAAAACCGGAATCCGCGCGGACGGCAAAATCGGACGCGACAAAGCCTTCGACTCCGGAATCTGGGATGAATACACCACCCATGTCCAGGCACAGGGATATGGAATCTACGGTCTTGCCATGGCGCTTCGTTTCGCCTCCGGCGATCATCCGCCCCGTCCCCTCCCCTCGGAAACGGAAGATTACGTCCGCCATCTTCCCGGTCCCGCGATCCTCTGCGCGAACGACCATCGCACCGGGGTTCATTACATTCTTCCCGCCGGGAACCGTCTTACGAAAAACATGTTCTTCTGGCACAACCGCATCACGGGAGAAAACGATGTGGAGGTGGATGTCAGCGCAAAATTCATGCCGATTCCCTACTTCGGACACAAGCTGCCCGCTCCGTATGCCGGATCGGTCATTCCGTTTCTTCCTATGCTGTACCTGAGCGATTCCTCGCGTCTTGTTCCGCGCAATCTTGATCCGGACTTCTCGGTGGAGGGAAACGCCGTCCTCCGCCGGTTCGACTACTGCAGACCGAAGGAATACACGGCGGTGGGAACGCTCCACTTCGACTGCCGGATTCTCTGCCGCCCGGGAGGTGTGGATTTCTCGTTCATATTTGAAGGCGCTGCGCCGGAAGGAGCGGAACTGCGGATCTGCTTCTGCACGCCCGCCCGGGGACTGAAGCGGCGGATAAAATTCAGCAGAACGCCTCTCCGGGAATTTGATGCGGCACTCTCCCCGTCTATTTACGGAAAGGAAACCCGCGGGCATATCTGCTGCTTTTCCCCCTGCAATGATCTGCACTACACATTCGGACTGGAGAAAATATGAAAAAGGAATTCCTGCACGGAGCAGTCCTTCTGCTCGAAGAGGACGAGACCCGGAAAGGGGTTGAACGGAAATGCGACGGGATGCGCCGTCTCGGAATGAATACCGCCGTTCTCTGGCCCCCCTGTTTCTACAAAAATGGAAAACGCGACTACTCCGTCCAGAAGATGGTTCTGGACTGCGCGGAAAAAGCCGGGCTCAAGGTCATTGTCGAACTGACGGGTCAGGTCTCCAATCTGGAGTACCTCCCCGACTGCGACTGGAAGGACGAATACGCCGTTCTCAATCCCGACGGCACGCCAGCCCGGATGCAGAACGGCCTCGGCGAAACCAACTACAATCATCCCGAAGTAAAGCGCATTCTGCACCGCTTCCTGACGGAGACACTTGAAACCTTCCGGAATCATCCCGCCCTGCTGGCCTGGGATGTCTGGAACGAAACGCATTTCAAATCCTACGACTCCTTCACAATGAAGGAGTTCCGTCAATGGCTGGAACGGAAATACGGCACGATTGAACGTCTCAACACCGTATGGAAAAAGAGTTACACGGCGTTTGACCAGATCCGGATGGACCCGATCACCTGGGCCTCCATCGGCCCCGACTGCGACTGGGAGGAGTTCCGGACCGACAACCTCGCCGCAATCGCGGCGGAATGGACCCGGATCGTCCGGGAAACCGATCCGGATCACCCTGTCATCGCCGACAATGTCATGAGCAACGCGGTCTGGAGTGAATTCGACCGCGGAACCGATGACTGGAAGCTCGCGGAACAGATTGATCTTCTCGGCCTCTCCTTCTATCCGAAAACCGGCGGACGCCTCCTCAAGGTCAACGAATCCTGGCTGAGACGCCTCACCTTCGCCGGAGCGTTCTCCGCCGGAAACGGGAAGTTTCTGATCTCGGAAATGCAGAGTCACTGCTACTCCGAAATCTTTACGGCGGAACGGGTTGCGCCCGATGAACTGCTCGACTGGAATCTGGAAGCTCTCTTTGAAGGTTCCCAGGGAACCGTCTACTGGAAGTGGGAACCGTTCAAAGCGGGATTCCAGCTTGGAGGACGCGGTCTTGTCCTCGCGGACGGGAGCTTCAGCAAACGGGCGGCAGCCGTCGCCGAATTCAGCCGGCTGCTGGCGGATTATCCGGATCTTGCGTCGCTCACCCCCGCGAAACGCGCCGCGCTTCTCTACGACCGCACCTCCAACTTCACGGTCAAGGCGATCAACAACCGGATCCGCGGAATCATCGGCGACGACCAGTGTGCACAGGCCCGCTTCGGAGTCGCCATGAGCGCGGCGGAACGGAATCTCCCGCTCGCAGTCCGGACTCCGGACCAGATCCGCCGCGGCGGCCTCGACGGAATCTCCCTTCTCTTTCTGCCCTGTCAGCTGGTGATGGATCCCCCCCTTGCGGAGGAGCTGATCCGCTTCCTCGAAGCCGGCGGAACGATTGCCGCGAACTGGCCCTGCGGCGACATTTCGTCCGACGGACGCCTTGCCGAAGATCTGCCCGGCGGTCCCCTCGCCTCCCTCTTCCACGCGCGCCAGACGGACAATCTTCAGGACACCTTCCATGGGGAACCCGTTGAAATTCAGAAACTTGAACTTCTTTCCAGCGAAACGGAAGTTCTTCTCCGAAGCGATTCCGGCCTTCCGCTCGTCTTGAAGACACGGAGGGGGAAAGGCGTTTTCCTCTATTTTGCTTCGGCTCTGTGGATCGACCGCTTTCTCCACAACCGCCGGGCGTGTGCCGATGCGTTCTGGTCTCTTCTGCCCGCCGATTCCGCGCCAGTGAAGGCGGACGTCCCCATTCTCTGCGCATCGGGTGAAGAATATGACTATGTTCTCGTGAACAACATTGAACAACGGCCGGAGTGCGTTCTGGAAACGGACCGGGAAACGGAACAGATCTTCGGCGCGGGAACCCTTCTAACCAAAAACGGACAACGGATTCTTGCGGGAGCGCGTCACGCGATCCTGCGAATGAGAAAGGAAAGCAAATAAATGAACGCGGAAGTTTTTTACCGTCTTGCGCCGAACCGGGTCTGGCGCACCTATCTTGGCGGCGGAACGCTTGATGCGATTTCCGGAGCCGCCGCACCCGAAGATACCCATTTCCCCGAAGACTGGATTCTT
This sequence comes from uncultured bacterium, assembly GCA_949297765.1. Lineage (GTDB taxonomy): Bacteria > Verrucomicrobiota > Lentisphaeria > Victivallales > UBA1829 > UBA1829. The sequence goes on from CASFTV010000034.1 coordinate 14,943, forward strand.
TCCACCACCCGGGCGGTAAATGCCGGACGTGAAACAATCGAGGAAGGTGTCTCTTCCGTTCTTTCCGACTCCGGCAGAATTCCCCTCACGGAACTGCTGGACCGCTTTCCGGAACAGATCCTCGGAGCGGAACATCTCAAAAAATATGGAAAGCAGACCGGATTTCTGCTGAAATATCTGGATTCCTCCATCCGTCTGCATCTTCAGTGCCATCCGACCATTCCGTTCGCGCGGAAATACCTGAATTCCAACTCCGGCAAAAGCGAAGGATATTACATTCTCGGCATACGGCCGGGATGTGAGGGATACATCTATCTCGGATTCCAGAATCCGCCGACTCCGGAAGAGTTCCGCCGGATGATCGCCGAACAGGATATTCCCGCACTGCTCGGCTGTTTTGAGAAAATCCCGGTCCGTCCCGGCGACGCGTTCTACGTCCCAGGCGGCTTCCCCCATGCCATCGGAGAAGGGGTGTTCATGATCGAAATGATGGAACCGACCGATTTCGCCGTCCGCATCGAATTTGAACGCGGCGGATACCTCCTGCCGGAAAGCGCGCGTTTCATGAACCGCGGCATCGAGTTTGCCGTTTCCATGTTCGATTTCCAACGCAGATCCGTTGAAACAATCCGCAAAGAACTGTTTCTTGTTCCGGAAGCCCTGCCGATCGACGGTGCGGGAGAGCGGGTCTCCCTCTTCGACCGCCGGTATACAAACTGCTTCCGCGCGGAAAAGATCACCGTCCGCGGCGAGGCCGGAGTCCGTCAGAAGGGCTTCCGCGTCCTGATCGTCACGCAGGGAAGCGGATCCCTGCTGGCCGGCGGAAAAACCTGCGAACTGAAACAATATGACCGCATTCTGATCCCCGCGGCAACAGAGGAGATCCGTTTCCGCACGGAAGAAAAACTGGAAATGGTGGCGGCTCTGCCGCCGGAGGTGTGAAGATGTCGAAAATCGTTGATGTGGCGGCCGTTCATTTCAATGTCAGTGAACGGGGAGATCAGGGACGTGCGGAGGCGATCCGCCAGTTCCGGGAAGCGGAAAACCGTCTCGACGGAACCGGAGTCGATCTGGTCGTCACCTGCGAGGGAATGAGCAGTCTCGCCCAGAAGGTCTCGGAAGCCGAATCCCTCGACGCGCCCGGCGAACTGCTCACGATGTACCGCGAATTCGCCCTACGAAATGCCTGCACGGTAGCGGGTTCCGTCAAACTTTCCGATGCGGGATCGGTCTTCAACGCACTGGTCTTCATCGCGCCGGACGGGAGCTTCCCGGGATGGTATGCGAAGAGCTATCCGACTCCGCGGGAGATGGAACGGGGAATCGTTCCGGGGGCGGGAGCGGCCGTCACGGAAACACCGGCGGGAAGACTCGGCGGCGTGATCTGCTACGATCTGAATTTCGACACCCTCGCGGAGGAGTACCGCTCTCTCCAGCCGGATATTCTCTGCTTTTCCAGCATGTTCCACGGCGGACATCTTCAGAACAGCTGGGCGTACCGCGCCCGCTCGTTTTTCGTCGGAGCGGTGAAGGATGCGTGCAGCTCTGTGATCGACCCGCTCGGCCGGGAAATCGCGGAGAGCTGCTACTACAACCGGATCGCCCGTGCAAGAATCAATCTGGACCGGTTCATCCTGCATCAGGACAGGAACATCGAAAAGTTTCCGCTGATCCGCCGGAAATACAGAAAGGAGATTCTGATCGACACCAATTCGCGCCTCGGAGTCTCCCTTCTTTACAGCTGCACACCGGAACGGACGGCTCGGGAAATCGCAGACGAGTTCGAACTGGTCGGACTGGATTCCCTCCTGAACAGCTCCGCCGAGGAAGCGGACAGAAAACGGATCTCCGGGAACTGACGGGAAAAAGTCTTTGCGCTTCAGGGAGTTCCGGGGGATCCTGGACGTTCCATCCGGCATTCCTTCCGGAAAAGAAACGGCGTGGTCCCGGTGATGGAGCGGAAGACCTTGGTCAGATGATTGCCGTCGCAGAACCCGCATTGCAGGGCGATCTCTCCGATTCCGGATGGAGTCTGCTTCAGCAGTTCGCATGCCTTCTGCACCCGGATCGTCCAGAGATAGCGGTTCGGCGACATTTTCAGAGTCCTCTGGAAATGCCGGTACAGACTGCGTTCCGACATTCCGGAAATCTGACTCAAGTTCTTCATATCCAAATGCTTTTTATAATTGGCATTCAGATATTCCACCGCCGGCTGGACCAGCCAGAGCTGTTCCTTTTCCTCTTCGGTGGAATCTCCCCGTGCCAGATAGACCACCAGTTCCGTGAACATCAGCGGTATCATGATGTTTCTCCCGAGCCGTTTCCGATGGGTTTCATAACTCAGGCGCCGGACGAGATTCTCACAAAGCGCCCGGTCATTGACGGGAATTCTCAGAACCGGTTTCAGCGGATCACCTCCGTTCCCTTCTCGCGGATATACCTGTTCGATCAGCGGAAGATTCGCCCCTTCCAGGAGCGGCAGAGGAGCAGAGGCATCGTAAATCACTACAAGAACTTCAAAATCAACAAGATTCGAAAACGAATCCACTGTTCCGGGATGGACAATCAGCACATCCCCTTCCTCCACGGGGAAATAACGCATTCCGACCCGGTGTTCTGCTTTGCCGCGGACAACCAGAATCAGTTCTGAAAATTCATGATGCCGGAGTTCGTCCTCCACGACCGGGTCCTGCCCCGGTTCGCGGACCAGAAGTTTTACGGCAAGCGGAAATTTCTCCGGCTGGGGATAGTTCCTGTAGCGAGCCATGCGGATTCCTCCTTCTTTTGGCAGTAATGTAATGTTATTTGGCGGAATTATCAAGGATTTTTCCAAAAATCGAGTATAATATGAAGGAAAAACAAGATCGGGGAGTTGAGAATGAATCTGAAAAAACGACAGAACCAATTTACGATCATAGAACTTCTTGTAGTAATCTCCATTCTGGCGATTCTCTGTGCGCTTCTTCTGCCTGCGCTGAACAGTGCGCGGGAGAAGGCGCGGGAAATCGGGTGCATCGGGAATCTGAAACAGCTTGGAGTCGTCTTAAGTTCTTATGCCGGAGACAATAATGACTGCTACCCGTATGAACAGGACCGACTGGATATTGCAAGAAGAATTTTCCCAATAGTCCTCAATCCGTATTACGGGAAAAAAGCGGAAGACTGGAATCCGGGCAGAAAAACAACCGGCGCGACCTTCTGTCCTTCCGTTCCGGTGCGGGAAACGGGAACTACTGAAGGATGTGTTGCCAATTACGGCTTTTCCACCAATCTGTTCCGGGGTAGTTCCATGGATGCACAGCAGGAAACGGTCGGCATCGGGACCATGACCGGAAGCGGAACAGAACGAAAAGCCAACCGTCTTTCCAAAGTATATCCGCAGGGGGCGGTCGCGTTCTGTCTCGAAATGACCGAATCCGGAGAGGCGGTTCCCAAAGGAGAAGTGATGATCTATCCGAACCGGACCGCAGACAACTGCTGGGTCTCAAGAACCAAAAGCGGCGGCGAGTACATCTCCGTCTATCACCGGAACAATGATCCGATCCTTCAAAGCGGCGGTTCGGCAAGGCTCCTGCGCAAAAACATCACCCGGATTCTGCTGGACAAGGATACCGCCTGTCCGCTCCCGTAAAACAGTTCGAGGATTTTTCAATGACCGTTACTCCGAAACATTTCAATCTGGCATACGGCATGGAAGGTGTCGTATGGGATGGCAGACAACTCACCAAAAGATCCGATGCGGAGATCCGCTACGACATCGACTGCATGAGAGAGGCCGGCTTGACGGAAATCATGATTTCCAGCTACCATCTCGAAGAACCCGGCAATTTCAACCTCGACGCGGAAACCCGGCGCATCGGCAGGGAACTGGAAAAACGGGGAATGAAAGCCAATCAGCACCACGGATACGCCGCCTGTCTCGCTCTGCCGGGGACCTCGCAGAAACAGGTTGTGGAAAACCTGAAGCGGTGCATTGATTTCAGTGCCAATCTCCATGCGGACAATCTTGTCCTGCATCTCGGAAAGCTCGCCGGACACGAACCGGATATGGACAGGGAAAAAAAAGCCTTTCAGAGACTTCTGGATCGCTTCGGTGCGGACTGCGTCATGGATCAAGTCGCGGAAAACATGCGGGAAGCCGGAGACTATGCACAGAAAAACGGCGTGCGCATCGCGCTGGAGAATCTCGATGCATTCTACCATCTGAGCGACATATGTCATCTTCCGGAAATTCTCCGCAGAACGAATCATCCCGCCGTCGGCGCCTGTCTGGATTTCGGACATGCGCATTGTGCGGGAGTCTCTCCCGTCCGCTGGATCCGCATTCTCGGGCCGAAACTCTTCACGACTCATATCCACGACAATCACGGCAATACACGGAATGTCCGCCCCGGAGAACTCGTCGATGCGACAAAGGAGTTCGACGAACACCTCTCCCCCGGACTCGGCACCATCTCCTGGACCGACTGCATCACAGCCTTATGGGAAATCAATTATCCGTACACGCTCAGCTTCGAAAGCTGCTGGCCCGGCGTCACCGGTCCGGAACGCTATCTCTATTCCGAACGTTTCTGGCGGGCGGCGGAACAGACCGCCATGCGCCGTTTGAATTACAAAAAGAAAGGAGCATAAGATGAAGTTCAAACATTTTGCAGCCGTTCTTGCCGGAACGGTCCTGACACCGGCCCTCTTCGCTGTGGAAACCGTCTTTCAGGGATTCGGAAAGCCCTGGGAGTTCTATTCGGGAACTGTCGTTTCAAAAGAAAACGACTCCGCTTCGATGCCGCTCAAATCCGGAGGAATGTATATCGGCATCCGTCAGAACCTCAGGCAGGGGCTTTATGCGTGCTCCTTCGAATACAAATTTGCGGAACAGCCTGCCCCGAACACCGAGTTCCAGTTCAGTTATACAGGAAAACCGGCTCTTTATCTGAATCTGCTCCCGGGAAAAGAGTGGTCCTCCGTCCGCTTCCGCGTCGCAAACCAGGAGGATGGAGCGGTTAAATTCGGACTCGGAATCAGGAACGCGCCGGGCAACCGTCTGGAGCTCAGGAACTTCAAGATCGAACGTCTTGCCGAAGAGGATTTCCGGACCGTCCTCTATCCGCACCGGACCGATTACTGGTTCAACCGCAGCAGCGACCGGAAAAACTCCACTCTTTCCGTCGAACGGGCGGAAGATCACGTCCTCGCAGGAGAAATGATCTCCCTCAAGGCGGGGCCGCAGTTCAAAACGGATGGCACGCTTTTGCTGATGACCCTCAGTGAACCGCTTCCGCAGGGGAAACAATACCGCCTCACCTGCGATCTGAAGAGCGATAAAACCGGAGCGGTCCGGATCGCCGTCTCCGACAATTACCGGACCGAGCATATCGGACCGGAATGGAAAAAGATCTCCTTCGAGTTTCCGCGCAAGGTGACGGCAAAGCTGACGGCGAATGTCTCGTTTCAAACGCTGAGCCGGGAGATCCGAAACATCTCCGTCAAAGATCTGAAACTGGAAATGGTGGATTTGAAATGAAGCGTCTTCTCCTTCTGAGCGCCGGAATCACGGGGATTTTCTGTTCCGCCGCCAATCTCCTGCCGAACTCCAGTTTTGAACTGGGAACTGCCGGATGGGGAGTCCGGACCACTATTCCGAAAAAAGACGGCAGCTACCGGGTTATCCGGGAAAAAATTGCCACCGGAACCGCCGTGCATGGAAACGCCCTGCTGGAACTTCCAAATCCCAAAGGATATGCGGTTCAACTCTGTTCCGTCGGAATTCCGGTCCAATCGGGGAAATACACGTTTTCCGTCTGGGCGAAAGGGTCCTCCTCCTTTCCGTTTGAACTGCAGGTCTTCTCGACCAGAAAGGGCAACTGGTTCTCTCCCGGGAAAAAATTCACTGCTGCGACGGAATGGAAACGCTATGCCATGACCGTGAAGATCCCCAAAGAGTTTACAGAAACCGTCGTCCGGATTCAATTTAATTCACCGGGAACCCTCTTCCTGGATGCCGCGCAGTTTGAACAGGGGGAAACCGTTTCCACCTATACGCCGGCATCTCCGGTGGAGGCCGCGCTCAGCATGGAGAAAACATGGACGGCCGCGGAAAAGGAGAACGTTCTTTTCCTTGCCGTTCTTTATGAGGGGAAAAAAGAAAACGTGGACTTCTGTCTGCGTGCGGAAAACCGGATCACCGGCTGGAAGAGGGAGATTCGCAGAACGGTTTCTCTCCTGCCGGGAAAGACCTTCCAGACCGAACTGCCGTTCTACCTGAACAACCGGGGATTCCTTGAATTCACGGGCCGCTGGAAAAACGGCAGGGTTCTCCCGTTCTATCTTGCGGTCCTGAATCCGCTTCCCCCGGGCAGATTTTCTCCGGAACAGGGATTCTGCACTGGAGTCAATGAAACGGGGGTGTTCCGCAATACCGGGGAAAAGCACAATCCGTATCAGGGACTCGGCATCGACTTTGCCGATCATTTGAACATGCTTCACGCAACCGGAGTCTCTCTGGTGAGAGTGTTTGAATATGAACTTTCCCGTCCATGGCATCTGAATCCGGAACGGAAAAAATTTGATTTTTCCTATCTCAATCCATATCTGGACGCATTGGCCGGGAGCGAGCTGGTTCCATATATCTGTCTCGACAGCGATGCGTTTTCCTGGAATCCTGCCAGCAAAGCCCCTCTTCAGATTCAGAAGAACCGCTGGTTCATGATCCGGGATGGAGAGAAAAAGCAGAAAAATCCGCTGAAAAGCATTACGGTTTATCCGCAGATGAGCGACTGGCGAGACTATGTCGACGCCTATGTCCGGAACTGCAGAGGCCGCATCCGCTATTACGAGATCATGAACGAACCCAATCTGAGACTGACAGATCCCGCCCGTTATGCCGCGTATCTGAAAGAAGCCTTTCGAACCGCAAAGAATGCCGATCCCGACTGCAGGATCATCGGAATCTGCGCCACGGAAGATTACGGTGCCGCCGGTGGAAACTATACGGAAAAATGCGCAGAAGCCGGAGCATTCCAGAATCTGGATGCCGTTTCCTTTCATCCGTATCAGACCGCGCTGGACACCTCCGAACTTCCCGCGGAGCAGCTGCTTGCGGAATTGAACAGACTCCGGCGGAAATACCGTCCCGGTGTTCCGCTCTGGAATTCGGAGCTGTTTTACATTCATTCGATCCGCGATGCGCAGAAATACCGCAGGACGAATCCGCAGTTTCTGCGTCCGGAAAACCTTGCACGGCGGTATCTGATTGATCTCGGAGAAGGGGTGCAGGTCTCGACCCCGCTTCATATCTGGCAGCTGTTTGAACGGGTTTATGTTCATCAGGATGCCGACCAGACCTGGTTCGGATTCAAAGCGGTTCCGAATGCGGCGGCAGTCGTCCAGAACGCCTTTGTCCATTTTCTCCGCGGCGCAGTTCCGCTCGGACGGGCCAGAGTCCCGGAGGGAATCAACGGCTACCGCTACCGCAGCGCAGACGGAAAAGAAATCGCCGCGCTCTGGGCTCTTGACAATCAGTATAAATTCTTCTCCGTGCCGGAGGGAATCCGGACATTTGACATGTTCGCCAATCCTGTCGACGGCTCAAAGGCAACGCTTCTGACCGAACAGCCGATCTATCTGGAGGGAAAAAATCTGGAAGAGGTCCTGAAACGGATCGAATTTCATCCGCAGGTGGATCTTGAAATCACCGGCGCCCGCTTCCGGGATTCCGACCGTCTGGCGGTGGAATTTCAAAACAGGAAGAACGCTCCGCTCGCACTGACGGCGCGTCTTCTCGGAGAATCGGAGATCCACCGTTTCACAATTCCGGCAAACGCCAGACTCACCCGGATCTTCCGGACAAAGAATCCGCATCCGGAACTTTTGTACTCGGCCGGAGAGACGCAGAAACGCCGGAAACTCCATCCTCAGGTTCTCCGCAAAGTCATTCGGAGCGGAGAAACGGTTTCCGTCGACGGCGTTCTGACCTTTTCCGTGGAGGCGCATAAAGAAGAGCTGATTGTCTCCGCCTCGGTCCGGGACCGCCGGCGCGGAAAACGTCTTCCCGGGCAGCCCTGGACCGGAGACTGCATTGAACTGTTTCTGGACGCAAAACCGGAAAGCGGACTGGGAAAAGCTCTTCCGGACGAAAATGTCTATCGTCTCTTTCTGGTTCCGCCCTCCTCCAACGGACTTCCCGCCGCGCTGACGGGATCGCCCCATCTGGATCTGAAACAAATCAAGTGGTCCCTTCGCGAAGACGGAAGCAATTACTCCTGCCGGATTGAAATTCCATGGCGCGCAATCGGATGCGCCGGAGCGGACGAAATCGGATTCGACATCATCGCAGATGATACGGAAGGAGAGAAACGGATCGGCTGTCACGCATGGGCCGGCAACGATAGAAATTATCAGAACCGCTTTCAATTCGGACGTCTCCTCCTGGACGGAATCAAGAGGAAGTAATATGGCCGCATCCGGAATCGCTCACGTCCTGTTCGATATTGACAATACGCTGACCCGTTACAGACCTCATGCTCTGGATCGGACCTTCGAAGGGAATTTTCTTTTTCCCCTGATTGCGGATCTTGCCGAAGATGCCGGAATTCAAAGAGAAAAAGCGGAAACGATCATTTCGGAGACCGCAAAGGAAAAAATCTTCTGGGATTATACCGATTTCCTCCCGCCGCTGGGACTCTCTCTCTCCGGAGCGCTTCCCGCTTTCCGGAAATGGCATGCGGAAAATCTGGATGTGCTTTCCGATGCGGTCGGGCTTGTCGGAAAACTGAAAGACTATGGGATCCCCGTCTCCATCATCAGCAACAATCCACATCTCGGCTGTCTGCTGAAGCTGGAGCGCTGCGGTCTCGCCGACGCGGCTTCCGGGAAATCCTGCTTCACCCGGATTCTTTCCACCGATCTCATTCTGGGCTGCAAAGGGGATGCCGATGTCTGGAAGCGGGCGCTGAAAGAACTCGCCCTTCCCCCCGATCGGATCGTCACCGTCGGAGATAATTTCGAAGAAGACGCGCGTCTCCCTTTGCGGGAAGGGGTCGGTTGCTGTTTCCTGCTGGAGCGGGATCTTCCTCCGCCCTTCCCTCTTCCGCCCCGGATCCGTCGGATCCGGGATGCCGGAGATATCGCCGATGACGGGATTTTCCGGGTATTTTCATCCTGATTCGGGAAAGAGGACGTTCGATTCTGCTGGCGTGTGGGACTGGGAATAAATTGCTCGTATGCGATTGATTTTTTTAGTAGGAGTGAGAGCGGGAGATTTCGTGCTCCGCACGACCGGCGTCTCGCCGCTGGACCGCGACAAGGGCACTCTGCCCTTGACCAGGAAAAATGCGGACGCATTTTTCCGATTCGCTTGAAAAATGTCTGGATTGTGGTATATTATGTCGCTTGCGATGTTTTTTTCGGGAGATTTTATGCTGACCTTCATGAGACCGATGAAGCGGATCGTTCATGCGTTTGTCCGGGAGCGGAACCGGCGGATGAGCCGCTACAATTTGACCTCCGCGCAGGTGGATGTGCTGATTCTTCTGCTGCGTGCGCCGGAGGGAGGGGAAATGTATCAGAGAAGTATACAGGAGAGGCTCGGGCTTTCCTGCCCGACCGTCAACGGACTTCTGGAGCGTCTGAAGCGGAAAGGATTCATTCGTTTTGAAAAAGCGGAATCCGATCGGCGGAGGAAAAGAATTGTTCTGACGGAAAAGGGGCGGGAGACGGATGGCATTCTTCAGCCGCTCGGTGCGGAATGGGAAAAGCAGGTGACGCAGAATTTCTCGGATGCGGAACTCCTCGTTCTCGGGCAGCTGATGCGGAAGCTGGAAGCCAATCTGAAGGAAAACGCGGAGCGGGAGAATTCCGACGGGGAAAAGCGTTCCGGCGGATTTTCTTTTTCTTTGGAGAGGGATTGATGAGTTCCACCCGGATTGTTCGCGACCTGACCTCGGGAAATGTCGCGCGCACGATGATTTTCTTTGCCGCTCCGCTGTTCTTTTCCAGTCTTCTTCAGACGACCTACAATATGGTGGATATGATTATTATCGGTCATTTTGTCGGGAAAGAGGGACTGGCCGCGGCGGCGATCGGGGGCGATGTCCTGCTGTTTGCCTCTTTCGTTGCCATGGGATTCGCCAATGCGGGGCAGGTCATCATCTCGCAGTTCATCGGGGCGGGACAGCATGACAAGGTGCGCCGTCTCATCGGGACGATGTTCACCGTGCTCGGAGGATGTGCCGTGCTGATCGGAGCGTTCGGACTGTTTTTCCAGGACACGATTCTGCGATGGATCAACACGCCGCCGGAAGCGCTGGAATACACGCGTTCGTATACCGATGTCTGTCTGACCGGGCTGGTCTTTATTTACGGATACAATGTGGTCGGAGCCGTTCTGCGCGGAATGGGGGATTCCCGGCATCCGTTTTACTTCATTGCGCTGGCGACGGAGTGCAATGTGTTTCTGGATCTTCTGTTTGTCGTCGGATTCCGGATGGCGATTTTCGGAGCCGCTTTGGCGACGGTGATCAGTCAGGCGGTCAGTTTCTGCTGGGCGGTTGTGTTTCTGTATCGGCGCAGGTTCGAGTTCGGCTTCGATTTCAGGCTCCGGAGTTTCGCGGTCGACCGGGAAGTGCTTCTGCCGTTTCTGAAACTGGGGATTCCGATGATGATTCAGGGGGCCTCCATCGACTTTTCCAAGCTGTTTGTCAATTCGTGGATCAACTCCTACGGGGTGCTTGCCACCGCGATGACCGGAATCGGAAACAAGGTCGGCAGCGTGGTCAACGTGGTCAACGTGGCGCTCTCCACGGCGGGCAGTTCCATGATCGGCCAGTGCATCGGAGCGGAAAAATACGACAGGGTTCCGAAGGTGCTGAAGGTCTCGTTCAGCATCAATCTTGCGATCTCGGCGGGGATGGGAATTGTCACCGTGCTGTTTCCGTCCGCGGTGTTCGGGATTTTTACCGATGATGCCGAAGTGCTGAAACTGGCGCTGACCTACATTCCCGTGGCTCTGCTTCTGTTTGCGGGCAGCGCACTGCGTCCGCCGATGAGTTCGCTGATCAACGGAAGCGGGAATTTCAAGCTCAATCTTGCGGTGGCGCTTCTGGATGGAGTTTTCATGCGGATCGGTCTTTCGGTCTTGCTGGGTCTGGTCCTCGGATTCGGGGTCTACGGGTTCTGGTACGGAAACGCGCTGGCGAGTTTCACGCCGTTCGTCATCGGCGGAGTCTATTTCCTGAGCGGACGCTGGCGGACAAGAAAGTACATCATCCGCGGATAGAAGCCGGGGATCATCGGGGAATGAACGGTTTTCCGGATCTATGGAAGATCGGTTTTCCGTCTTGATTTTTTCTGTTCCGGCTGTATGTTACCGGAAATGGCGCCCGGGGTGGGAGCTTCCGTTTTTCCGGAGATGTCCGCGTCATGCTCTCCTCCGCAATGCAACAATCAGAACCGGGTCTTTGACGGATGATGAAATCTCTGCAGAAAACATTTGATATTCTGGAGTATGTGACTCTGCAAAACGGAATGGTTGTAACGCCGAGCGCAGCGGCAAAAGCGCTCCGGATCAACCTTGCCACCTGCACCCGCATCATGGGGGAGCTGGTCGGACGGGGCTATCTGGTGAAAATCTCGCGCAAGGCGGGATACATTCCGGGACCGATGATCGCATCGCTGAACACCCGTAGCAATCCGTTCGGGCGGATCGCCGCAGTGGCCGGACAGCCGATCGCGGAACTCTCGAACCGCCTCGGCTGCCAGATCAATCTTGCCGTCATGAACGGAGACCGCCGGATCATGCTGACCTTCCATTTCAGCAATCCCGCAAGGAAACCGTGGCCGACCTTCTCGTTCACCGACCACTGGACATCCGCAACCGGCCGTCTCCTGATCGCATCGCTGAATGACAAGGACGCCAAACGGGTGACGGAACTCTGCGGCATCACCCCCTTCCCCCGCAGAGAAATCGAACAGATGCGGAAAGACGGATCCGTTCGTTTTGCCGCGGAAAACCTGATCATCATGGGCCACAGCATCCTGCTGCCGGACTATCCACCGATGGCGTTCGGGTTCGGAGTCCCGGAAAATCTGGCCGACACCGCCTTCGCCGCATCCGCGGAGACCGCCGGAAAAATCCGTGATGCGCTGATGACCTTCTCCCGGCCGGTCGACCGGCCGTTCTGATCTTCGCATCTCTTTCTTTCTCTCCCCTTCCCTGAAAAAATCTGCCGGGATTTGCATTTCATTTTTTTTATGTTATTTTAAATAAAGAAATTATTATTTTATAATGTGAAATTATAAAAAAGGGAGTCATAATGAACCTTCTGATCTGGAACCCGAATGAGACCGATCCCGCACTGCATGAGACGCTGCAGACTTTGTCGGAAGAATATCCTCTGCGGGAGGGAGAAAGAGGAGAAACGCTCGTTTTCCGGAAAACGGAAGAGATGGAATGCCTCCGGGTTTCAAGATACGGCAATGGATGGGAGGTTGAATACGGGCGCGAGGATCTTGCGGCACGCGGCGCGGCGTATGCGCTCTCGGGGCAGGAATGCAGCGAACGCATCCCGTTCCGAACTCACGGTATTCTGTTCGACTGTACCCGGGGCAATGTCATCACGGTCGAACATTTCAAGTTCTGGCTGAGGCGCCTCTCCCTGATGGGGTACAATATGGCGATGATCTATGTCAAAGACGCCTATCAGCTTCCGGGGGAACCCTATTTCGGCTACATGCGCGGAGCCTATTCCATGGAGGAAATCCGGGAGATCGACGCCTATGCACGGAAGCTCAAAATTGAAATGATCGCCTCCATTCAGGCACTCGGTCACATGGAGCCGATTCTCCGGTGGCCGACCTATAACGGAATCCGGGATACTGCGGACGTCCTGCTCGTCGACGAGCCGAAGACCTGTGAGCTGATCGAAAAAATCCTGACGTTCTGGAGCAGCGCCCTCACGTCCCGGCGCATCCATCTCGGCATGGACGAAACAAAATCGCTGGGGCGCGGAAAATATCTGAATCTGCACGGATACCGGAATCCGTTCGAACTCTACAACCGCCATCTCCGCCGGGTCTGCGAAATCTGTGAACGCCTGAAGCTCCGGCCGATCATCTGGTCGGATATGTATTTCTGCTTTGCCAACAGGCGGATGGCCTATTACGACACTGAAACCGTCGTCCCGGAGGAGGTGCGGCGGGAAATTCCGAAAACCGTTCAACTCTCCTACTGGGATTATTACAGCCGCGACGAAGCGACCTATGAAACCATGCTGCGCCGCACGCAGGAACTGAACGGAAATCCTCCGTTCATGGCCTCCGGGATCTGGACCTGGGCGCTGCACTGGACCGATTTTGAACAGACCTTCGCAACCGTGCGGCCCTGTATTGCCGCATGCCGGAAAACGGGGGTCCGGGAGCTGATCTACACGCTCTGGGGCGACGACGGGGGATACTGCGACTTCGACTCCGCCCTGGCCGGTCTCGCATGGGCCGCGGACTGCGCATTCAACCGTGCCGAAAATCATGACCGGACCGCCCGTTTCTATCATACCGTCTGCGGGAGCGATTACGATCTCCAGCTCCTCTGCGGCGGTCTCTCCTACACACACGGAGGACCTGTTACGCGCGAATGGTGGTATTTCAAATTCAAATCAGCGGCTCTGCTCTGGGACGATCCGATCATGGGAATCGTCTGGAAAGAAATGCCCGCTTATGAAAAGGATCTTCCGGAAAAACTTCTCGCCGTCTATTCGGAAATCCGGACACGCACGGAGCCGCACCGCGGTGAACTGGAAGCGGGATCCTTCGATTATGTATGGAACGTGGCCAACGTTCTCATCTTGAAAATCAGGCTGAGAAAAGCCCTCGAACACGCCTGCGGGAACCGGAATGCGGCAGAACTCCGGAATCTCGTCACCGACAGCATTCCGGAAATTCTGGAAGCGCTTGACGCCCTCCTCAACGCCTTCCGCATTCAATGGAACCGCAGTTTCAAACCGTTCGGCATGGAGCTGATGCAGATCCGTCTGGGCGGCCAGAAGGAACGCTACCGCGAACTCGCGCGGAGGATCTCGGAGCTTCTGGAAGGAAAACGGAACGCCATCGACGAACTGGAACAGAACATCCAGCCCGCCGGCCAGATTCTGACCCGTTACGCAGAAATCGCCACCGGAGGATTTTTCCTCTGAAGCAGAGAAAGGAAAGCTCATGAAAAAAACAGTCCGGAACACCCTTCACCTCCTGACAATTTCCGTGTTCGCTGCGGAAACGGCCCCCCTGAACATCGGCGGAAGCATGGATCTCGGCGATCCGGGTAAACCGGTCCCGGGGTGGGATCTGTGGATCCGCCGCATCGGCTGCGAGGAGGTTCGCAGACAACCGGAAAAGCTCTTTGCAACCCGGACCGTTCCGGGAAAGGAGGGATTCGCTCTCGCTACCCCCTGTGGCGACGGACTGAACTTCATCAGTCTGGAAAGCAACAGCTTTTACATTCACGAGGACGGGGAACTCGAAATCTCCTTCGATTACCGGACGACGCGGGAGGGAAGCGGGAAACATCTCCTTGCCCTGTATCTGGAATGCCGGGGAGACCGCGATGCGAAACGGCGGAAAAACCAGGCGCATCCCGTCTATCCCGTGCTTTCCGGTTTTTCCGTCACTCCGACAGAGACGTGGCAGCATGCCGTCCGCCGTTTCCGAGTGATCCGCTGGAGAAACAGTTACCTCTGCCGCTTCAATCTGAATGCCCGGAAAGGAAATCTGGACGAACCGGTTTTCATCGACAATTTCAGAATCCGGCGCATCGGCACCCCCGACTCCCCCGTCGAGGAAGCCGCGGTGATTCCCGCCCGCGACGGAGCCGCCTATTTCAAAGGGGAAACCATGGATTTCACGATCAATGCACGGATCCGCAGCCGGAAACAGTCCCTTCGAGCCACGCTTTCCATTTCAGGAGATTACAACGGCGCGATTCTGAAACGCATTCCTCTTGTTCTGGAGCGCCGGGGCTTCCGCTACGAAGCCAGAACCTCTCTGCGCGCGGAAACCTACGGATCCTTCCATTTCTCGCTGGAAACGGAGGAAGGCCCCCTCCCGGTCTGCGGAAACTTCTCCGTTCTCCATCCGCCGGTCCGCCATCCGGAAGGGACGCCCGGATGGGGCATCGGATTCAACGCGGAGAATTTCGGAGACATCAAAATCCCGCACGATTTGATGTACCGCCTGATTCAGCTCCGCTGCTGGCCGTCGTTCCGCTGCGCCATGGGGCGGGCGCGGCTGGCGGGAATGAACCTTGTGCGGATCTGGGGAAAGTGGAACATGATCGAACCGCGCCCGGGAGAGTTCCGCAAAGGACTGGTCGGAGACAAGGTGGATCAGGCGCTGGAAAACGGACTGGATGTGCTGTTCTGTCTCGGCGGATCGGGACTCGTCTTCTGCCGCGACACGGAAAAATACGGATATCTCTCTTATCCGCCTTCGCTCCGGCCGTTTCTGAAACCGGTCGGGGAAAAAGAAGAGGAGATGCTTCTGGACGGACCGGATACTCTCTGGGATGACTATCTGAACTTCTGTCTCAAAACCTGGGGAGAGAAAATCCGCTACTGGGAGTTTCTCAACGAACCGGGTCTGCGGAATGCGCCGCCGGAACTCTATATCCGGTATCTGAAACATGTCTACCGCCGGATCAAGGCCTTCCGGGCGGATTTGCAGGTCCTCGGAAACGGAACAACCAGCGACCTCGGATCCGACCGCGGATGGCCCGACCGCTTGAACAGGGTGGATCCCGATTATGTCGATTTCATGGATCTCTGTGCATTCCATCCGTACAACAACTCATCGGATTACCTGAATCATGTCACCGGTGTCTATTCCGACCATCTGGCCGAACTCCGCTCCCATCTGAAAAAAGAGAAGCCGCTCTGGAACACGGAATGCTTTTATATCGTCAACGCCCGCAAACCGCAGATCCGCTATTATAAGACCTCCCAGATGTGCGAACCGGAGGCGATTCAGCGTCATTATCTGGACGGTATGCTCAACGGTGTCCGGGCGGCATTGTCTCCGACCGAACGCTTTCTCATCAAGGAAAATCCGCGTGTAACGGCAATTCCCGCGCTCAGTTCGATGGCAACAGCCACGAATGCGCTTTCCGCTCATCTCGCCGGAATGACCTCTCTGGAGGCGGTCCGGATCAATTTCGGGATGCGAGCGGGAATTTTCCGCGGAAATGGAGATCAGGCCGTCGGATTCGTCTATGATCTGCGGCCCTCCGGCTCGATTCTGCGCCGTCCCGCTCTGCCGGTCCGAATCACGGATCTCTTCGGAAACGAGCGGAAGGAGACGCGCATCCCCGTCAGTTTTGAACCCGTCTACATTTTCGGAAAGAGCGCGGACGTCCGGAAGTTTTTTGAAACGGTCCGCTTTGTTCCCGTGGAAAGTTTCCGTCTTACCGCGAAACCGGCGGGCGGAAGGCTCCACCTCCACGCACGGAATCAGACCGGGATCTCCGGGATCTTCCGCATCTCCTTCCCCGGAACAGACGCTCTTCCGGAAACGGAGTTCCGGTTTGCGGAAGGCGACGGAGAATGTTCCGTCGCGCTTCCATTCTCCGCCCCTCCCCTGAAAACGCTGAAATGGAAGGCGGAAGGAAACGGGGAATCCTTCGGAGAAGGAACTGTGAAACTTCTGCCTCCCGTTCCGGAGTACGAACTCGGAACAAAGGAATCGGACGCCCGGAATCTTCCGGTCGGGGAAAATGGTTCGATCCGTTTCTGGGCGGATGGAGAAGCGCTGAAATTCCATGCGGAAATCGTCGATCCGGAAATTATCCCATCGCCCACGAAGGAGCCCTGGAACGGCGACTGTCTGGAACTGTTTCTGGACCCGGATCCATTTCACCGGCTGGATCAGGAGAAGATTCTCCCGACCATTCCGCTCCACTGTTTTCAGTACTGCTGCGGAGCCGTTCCGACCCGGAAGGGAAATCTGTATTACGTTGTCTCCCGCGGAAAGTTCGAGCGTCCGCGAAAGCAGATCATGAAGATCCGGCGACGCTATCCCGACGGCGCCTACCGCCTGACCGGCGAAATTCCCTGGAGCAATTTCCGGACCCGCCGTTCGAAATGGATCGGACTGGAAGTCGAACTCTGCCGGGCGGGACGCGACCGACTCCCCGTCAAGGAAAGCCTGAGCGGGAAAGAGGGCCGCTCCTCCGCATTCCGGAGTCACTACCCCGTTTTCCGCCTTTCGGACGATCTTCTTCACCAACTTGAACAAAACGATCTTCAAACGACCAGCCGGGGAGAATCGAAATGAGCATTCTGCATTTTTTGAATCGAAACCATCGGAAACGTCCCGTCTTCACCCTCGTGGAACTCCTGATCGTCATTGCCGTGATCGCGATCCTTGCCGGACTTCTGCTTCCGGCGCTGAACAAGGCCCGCGAAAAGGGACGTTCCGTCACCTGCCTCAACAACCACAAACAGAACGGCATGACATTTCAGATCTACGCGGATGCAAATGACGCCTGGATTCCGGTCAGCTATGCCGCCAACGGTTCCAAGACGCACTGGGGCGCCCAGTTTTATTCCAGCGTCCAGAAACAGAAAACCCTCTTCTGTCCCTCGCAGAAAAACAAAATGGAATTCGGATACACCTACGGAATCAAAACCGGAAAATGGTACGGGTATGATGAAAAATACACTCTGGACAACTGCTATGTCTCATGCGATGTAAATGGAAACACGGGAACGGCAATCACCCTGCGGCGGATCAGAAGCGCGTCCGGACTGCTGATTCTGACGGACTCCGTCCGCTTCGGGACAAGCAGTCCCGGACTCGGCGGATATTGTCTTTCTCCGGAAGGCAGCATCGGAATCTGGCTCCATCATCTGGGCCGCGCTCCGGCACTCTTTCTCGACGGACACGCCTCCGCCCTTTCCGGAGGAGCCCTCGGCACTCTCCTGAGCGGTGTGAAGTCCAGCTGGCACGCTTCCCTGCTGCGAAAGGAAAACTATTACGAACCGTTCCTTTTCTGATTTCTTTTTCCCGTGCAGGAAAAGAAAAACGGAGAGGATCGGCGGAAATCAGCGCCTGTTCTTTTCTTCCTGCAGCTTCCGGAGGACATACTGGACCGCGGGAGTTCTCTCCTCTCCCGGCTTCGCGGAATTTTCCAGCTCCTCCTCCGCCAGAAAAAGACGGATGCACGCGGAACGGTAATCCATGCCGCCGATCCCGGCAATCAGACGGATTGCACGGTCCACCAGCTTCTTGTTGGAAATATCCACCCAGCTCATCCAGTTGCCAGTGATTCTTCCGAGAACGGCCATGATTCCCGTGGAAACCGTATTCAGGACCAGCTTGACCGCCAGATGTTCCATCAGGTGAAGCGGCGTTCCGCGGAAGACACAGCGGATGCTGAAGTCGCCCGTCCCCTCCCCTCCGCCGATGGAGAGATGTTTCGATTCGGCGAACATGGAACGCACCTCTGCAAACGCCCGGAGCAGAGGATCCTTTCCGGAACAGGGGCCGACCGTAATCAAAACAGCGGCATCCCTTCCCGTAAGAGCCCGTTTCTCCGGGAACACCCTCCCGACCTCGAATTTCAGGAGATCCTCTTTCCCGATCCGGGGAGGATTCGCACAGATCCGCTCCGGCGCATTCATTTCCGCATAATCCGCCGGGGTCCAGTTCAGACAGCGCAGTGGGCGGCGCAGCTCGCGGTTCCAGAACTCCTCCGAGGAACAGAGCGGATTTTTCACGAACACCCACGACGGCGGAGAAACCGTGTCGTCCTTCTTCCGGAACGGCGGAAGCATGAAGGTCGGGGAACGCTCCGTCGTATCTGTGAAAATATCCAGCATGCAGGCATCCGCAAAATAGGTAACGAGTCCTTTTTCTTTGTAGACCCCCGCTTCAAAATCAATATACGCTCCCAGAGCTTCTCCGGACTCCGCAGACTCCAGGGAATCCAGCAGGTGTTCAAACTGGAGAGCCGGATCCATCTCTTCACAGCCCATCAGACGGGCGGCGGCAGATTCCAGAGCGGCTCCGGCGACCAGCTGTTCCGAGGTTGTCGCCTGCATCCGCGTGGATCCGGCAAGCGCCATCGGTCCGCATGAAAGATCCAGTACGCAGACCCGCGGATCGCGAATGGCGTTCCGCGAACGCTCCAGATGCTCCGCAAGAAGATCGGCCGGATTGTTGAACATCAGAAAGACCTCCGATCCGCGCTCCAGCGCTTCAGACACCGTGCCGAGAACCGATGAAGTCTCCCCCCCCTCCGTAATCGCAAGGAGAAGATCCCCTTTCCCCATTCCCATTTCCTGAATCTGACGGCGGCCGAAAACCGGATAATCCTCAAACGACTCCACCGATTTCACCAGCGCATAGTCGCCGCCGGTCATGATGCTGAAGACCTGATTGGAAAACGCTCCCAGCTCCGGATTTTCTGCACAGCAGGCACGCCACATACTTTCCAGAAGAATGCTCAGACGGCCGGTCGCACCGCATCCGGAAAAGACGATCCGTCCACCGCTCCGGAGAACGCGGACACAGGAATCTGTCAGCTTCCGGTATTCTCCGGACTGAAAAACCTTCCGGGCCATTTCCAGGACATTCCGATCCACCGACTGAAGCGTCCGGACGCCCTCAACGGAGGATCGGGCGAAATCCCGGTCCAGATTCCGGGTCAGCGGACTCGACTGTTCCGTCGGAAGAAAACCAAGATGAAACTGCGTTTCGTTGTTCAGAAAAAATTCCGCCCTCTTCAACGCCTTGTCGCTCATTGCAGATCCTTTCTCCAAGAGAAGTTTATATTTTATAATATGAAATATTAATATCACATTTCATTTAATAATGTAGCATGATGAAAGAAAAAAATCAAATGGGAAATCAAATCTTCTTCCGAAACGCTCATGCCGTTGGGAGAGACCCGTTGTTCCATCTCCGGAACGACCCGGCCGGCTGGAAACGGGCAGCATTCCATGCGGGCCGGAAAACTTCCGTTCCGAGCTCACATCCAAGCCGCCGGGAAATCCGGATTTGCCGGGCTCCGGAGATGGATCATACCGGAACTCAACGGAGTTGGAAAATCCGTTTTTCATCCGCAGCGGTAATCTATTTTTCAACAGCAAAGATTACTTCTCCGCGCTGAAAACATATTACCACTCCCGGGAACCTCTCATTGATACTGCCGCAATGCATTCCGGGACAAAAGAAAAATCAGACAAAAACGCTTAAGGATCCATATCGCTCTCTGCGGCGATCTGCCTTCCCTGCTTTTCCCAGTATTCCGCACGGTATTCCGTTGCGGTCCTGCCATAATGCCGGGCAAACGCCGCGCAGAAATACTGAGGAGAGAAAAAACCGGATGAGAGAGCGATTTCCTTGATCCCGCAATTCGACTCTATCAATAGTTTTGCCGCATGTTCAAGACGAAGATCTTTCAGATAATGGAAGGGAGACTGGCCAAAATGCTGAAAGAATATCTTTTTCAAGGTCGGCGGACTCATCCGGAACCGGGCCGCCAGCTCACGGATCGTGATATCCTCTCTGAAATGCTCCTGAAGGTAACGGCGAATCTCCCCGGGAAACGCTTTTTCCGGCGAATGAGAGTGTTCCATGGAGAGACATTGCAGGAATTCATACAGACAGGCGGAAGCCGCAAGCCTGCCGCTCAAAGTTTTGTATTCCCCTACCGCTTCCAGGAGGCGCCGGCAGCACTCCCGCAGCATCCGGTTCCGATTGCGGACCGACAGGCAGCAGGTCTGTTCCAGCCCCAGAACCCGAAACAGTTCCGGAAGAAGTTTTCCCTGAAAACAGAATCCGTACGACTCAACCGGAGTAGTCCCGGGTGCGGTTGTCCCCGAAAACTGGACAACTTGACTTGGTGTAAAATGCCCGTAAAGTAACTTGGAAAAGGAGGGCGTTTTATGAAAAAGTCGTATGACTC
>CASFTV010000035.1 GCA_949297765.1 uncultured bacterium
GCATCGCGACCGATTATGCCGGATTGGGACTTGACTGCACAGGGGTTCCGGATATTCCATTCCCATTTTTTACATAAAGTGCAGAAGAACCGAAAAAAGTCTGAAAAAGAAGGAATGATTGATGGATTTCTTCCGGCAGCGTGGTCTTCCGGATCACCTTCCCGCTGCAACTGCTCTGCTGTGGAATCCCCGTTCCATCGGAACTCGGCGATTCACCGCATTTTGAAGAATGCAAGTCAATGTTGCCGATTTCCGGATCTTTCTCCGGGAGTATCCGGTTCTTGCATTCCGACCGGACGGAATGCAGGGTTCCGAGCGTTTTCAGATATTATTAAACTCGTTTGTCTGCAACAGGTTGTGAACTTTGCAGTCACAGAAGGTCAGTCTTCTTTTTTCAATCCGTCCGAGGGGGATCCTGTCCGGCGGAGAGCCAGGCTCCAGAATACCGGGGCGGTGATTTCAGAACAGAGGGTCAGCACGGCGGTTCGTCCGTCTCCGGCGACAGGATGGGAGGACGGAAGCACTTCGCATCCCTCCGGGAGAAGGATCGTGACTCTGCAAGGTTCTCCGGCTGTGCAAAGGACCGTTCCGGCGATTCGCTCCGGAGCGGTTTCCAGCTCCAGCAGTTCATATCCGCCCTGCGTCAGATGCCGGGAAACCGAAATCAGAGCGGGATGGCCCTCCCTCAGAGGAGTAATGCGGAAGACCTTCGTGTCAAACGGTTTAAGTTCAATCTCGAAACGATCCTGGAAAACGCCGAGGAACGTACTGTTCCAATAGTCGTAGACTGCGTAGCGGGCGGGTTCCAGATCAAGATCCCGGCAGAGATCCACCACCGTGGAACGCCGCTCCGGAGTCAGATTGGCCACTCCGGCCACAGACCATGTCCCAAACGGGCGGGCAACAGAGAGACTGGTGATCTGGAAATACCGTCCATGCCGCTTGGAATCGAGTTCGGTCGGATGAATATCCACCACCGGCATGATTCTGCGGAGCATGTGGATTCTCTCCGGATCAAGTTTGGAAAGTTCGTCGCCGATCGTCACGGGGAGTCCTGCCAGTCCGTAGAAGGAGACGCGGGTCCGGGCCTGTTCCGGCGTACTGAATTCCGGACGGAGAATCAGGTTGTCCGCATCGGCGTAGAAAACCGTGTTGTGCCATGGATAGGCGTGAAGCACCCGGTTGATTCCCTGTTCGAGGAAGTCGTCCCAGCTGAAGATATCGCCGCCGATTCTTGCGGCGCTGAAGAGATCCATTGCGCCGCAGATATCCCGTTCGGAATCCCCGGCGCAGGAGAGCAGATAAACCGAATCGCCGAGGACGCCGCGCGCGGCTTTGACAAGATTCCGGAACGCCCGGGCGGGCGAAACGGAACGGTCGTGAAACTTCCCGTGCATTTCCGAACATGCCTGAAGGGTTCCGGGCAGGCAGTCCCACTTCACAACGTGGAATCCCCACTCCAAAATCTGGCGGAAGACGGCGGGAATGTATTCCCTCAGGACCTCCGGATGGCTGGGATCAATCCACCATTGCCCGCACCACAGCACCATCTTTCCGAGCACCCACTCCGGATGCTGCCGGAGCATTTCATTCAGACGCCCCTCATTGGTCGCACCGATCCAGAGAGCCGGAATCAACCCGAGTTCACGCAGACGCCCGGCCAGCGATTTCAATCCGTTCGGATAGGCCGTTCTGCGCGGATGGAAGATATCACATCCCTCCTCGCCCTGGCCATCCCAGCAGCAGTGACACCACTCCCAGTCAACCCACAGGACAGGCTTCTCCGCATACGCACCGAACAGTTCCATGAATTTTCCGGCGTTTTCGAGAACGTTCTTTTCCGATGTTTTAAACTGAAGCGCATACCAGGTCATCCAGCCGACCGGAGGGGTATGGAAACCGTGCTGCTTCCGGATCGGGGAATAGGGGATATGGAATTTCTCCGCGCAGTAATTCCGCCGGATCCGGAAGTCCAGTTCGCGTCCGTAGTCGCATCCGTTGACATAGCAGAAGGCGTAGGCGCGATGCTCCCAGTTGAAGCGGAAACGGAACGATCCGGCGGTGGAGAAGGTCAGAAGACGATCGGAGAGCCGGTCGAACAGGGCATTGTCTCCGGCGAAGACGGCGGGTCCGGACGCCGTTCTCAATCCCGGAGTCTGCGAATCCGTCCGGATGCTGAACGTGGAGTGTTCCGCATCCGCCCCCCAGCGGAAACGCCCCGACACGGAAACATAGGCGCGCCCATTGCAGAAAAACCGGACACCGTCGGAACGGAGACGGAAGCCGATCGTCAGTTCCGGAGTGGCAATCGGACCGCCCGAGTAAACCCGCTTCCACACCAGCGACTCCAGATCAAGAACCGATTCCTCCTGAAACGACGAAAAATCCCCCGGCGACAGCGCTTCATGCTCCAGCGTCTCCATCCGGATTTCCGCATCCTCCACAAACGTCCCGATCTCCGGATCGCCGCAGATTACGGAAAAAATCCGGCTGCCGGGATCATAATCCACAGAAAATTCCGCAAAATTCAAATACATCGCTCCATTCTCCTGTCAGGCTGCATCCGTTTCACCAGTTAATATAACAGATTCCGGAAGTGAATCAACCATTCTCCGGAAAAATCAATCCCTCTTCCCGGAATCGTGCAGCCGGCCGGAAGGCAGGAGCTGTCCCGGATCTCCGCGGAGCTGTTTTCCGGAAGATTTCTGTTCCGGCTTTCCGCACCGTCCGAACAGCGTTCCCCGGGATATCGATCCCGGAGAACAGCCTTTGAGGCGCTTGTAAAAATGGCTGAATGCGAAACGGTCGGGAAATCTCAGCTCTTCCGCAATCTGATTCAGGCTGAGTTCCGTATAAAGGAGATATTTGTCAATCAGGGCAAGCATTTTCTGGTCGATGTAGCATTTCAGACTGGCGGGCAGTTTCAAGTCCGGATTCCGCTCCGCGGTTTTCCGGAAACGGTATTCCAGCTGAACCGTAGTCCAGTGAAAGAAATCCGCGGCGGATTTCACCGAGAGATTTCTTCGCTGTTCCAACACCAGACGATCCACTTTTTTCAGCCAGTCCGGAAGATCAAAATACTGTTCGCGCTGTCCGAGCATTGCGTCCACCAGAACCATCAGGAGATATTCCAGAAGCTCCCTCCCCTGCGGATCCTGGGGGCCGGGGTTCATGGTGTCCAACAGTTCCATCAGACGTTCTCCGAAATACGCTGCAACCCTGTTCTGCGCTTCCGGGATCGCGGCGACATCGGAAAAGGAGGATTCATATTCCAGCCGGAATTTCAGGGAAAAACTGTCAAACGGGGGGTCTCCCCAATGAAAACGGTGAAGCAGGCCGGGAGGAATCAGGATCAGCATCGGCTTCTCCAGCGGAAGAATCCGCTCCCGGACCTCCAGGTAACCGTTTTCACAATAGCGGATGATTTCCAGCTGCCAGTACGGATGCAGATGAGAAAAATCCGGCGTGAGTTTCTTTCGCGTCCGGGACCAGAACTCCAATATCGGTTTTTGCATGTCGTTTTCTCCGCATCTTCCGGAACATAGCACGCTGTCAAACGCTTTTCAAAAAGAAAAATGAACCGTTTTCTGAAAAACAACAACACTATTATAATTTTTATCATAGGATTTTCTGAGAAAATGTTGTAAAATAACAATAACGCACGGAGAAGAAGGACAGGAAGATAAAAATGGTACACAAGAAACTCCTCAATCTGAAGACCCTGCTGTATGACGCCTACTGGCCGCCTTTCGCGCCGGAACTGAAGTATGACGCGCAGCACGGAAAGGACATCTGCCGGAAACTGGGAGCCGATTCCGTCCGGTTCGGCTGTATCGGCAAATATGCTCTGTATCCGAGCCGGATTTATCCGCAGCATCCGGATCTTGCAGGACGCGATCTCCTGCAGGAAACGATTGAAACCGGGATCAAGGTGATCGCCTATATTCCCGTCGGACACGGCGTCCCCGTCTGCTGGCTCGAAAAGCTGCATCCCGAATGGATGCTGCGCGACCGCTTCAACAATCCGATCTACCCTTACATGCGCAAACACAACGGCGGGGAAAGCATGGGAACCATCTGCACCTTCGGGCCTTATTACAAGGCGATCCTCGGCGTGGTGAAAGAGATCCTGCAGTATCCGATCCATGGGGTCTACCTGGATGGGCCTTATCACGCCTGGAGCGCAGAGGACCGTATCTGCCAGTGCGAAAGCTGCCGCCGCCTCTATTTTGCAGAAACCGATCGGCTTCTGCCCGGGGAAGATGAAAAAGAGCAGCGCGGTGCGGAATATCTCCACTGGAAACGCACCCGGCTGCTGAATCTGCTCCGGGAGATCAAGGCGCTCGCGGCAGAACGGGATCTTCCCCTGCTTTTCAACCGGACAGCCGCCCAGTTCTGCGGCAGCTCCTTTGAACTGGAAATGCTGCAATGTGCGGATGGATTTCTCATTGAGAGCGGACACGGCGGACTGGAAGGGGCAACGCTCGCGCAGCTCTATGACAAGATGATCTGGGATTACACCAACGCTCACACGCCCTATCCGCGCCGCACAGCCCCTTCCGTGGAACGGAAAGGGATGCTTTCCGGTTTCCGAACCATCGCGCTCGGAGGCTCCCCCATCGTCTCTTTTGCCGGACGTTTTTTCCATTCAGACCGCTATACAGACCCGATCCGCGCCATGCTGAAATGGACGGATCGGACCGCAGGAATGAAACTCACCCGCTTTGCGGCGGTTCTGAAACCGCATCAGGAGCAGGCATTCTGTCCGCATGTATGGGAGTCGCACAGCGCCGTCTTGAATCTTGCGGACAGTCTGGCTCGATCCGGGGTCCCCGTGGCGATTCTCCCGGAGGCGCTGCTCACAAAACCTGAGATTGCCGGAACATATCGGATCCTGATTGTCAATCGGGAAATCCGACTTGCGCCGGAGACAGAAAACGCATTGAAACGGTTTGCGGAATCCGGCGGGACTCTGGTTTTCACCGGACGGGTTCCGCCCTCCTGGAGCGGAGTTTCCGCCGCTCTTCCGGATCCGGATCTGGCCGAAGCCCTCCGGACACAGTTCTCCAAGGATCAGCGGTACGACTGCTATCTTGAGGATCCCGCCACGGGAGATCTGCTCCCCTGGGGAGACGGACCTCTTCTGAAAGAGAACGGGGCACATTGCATTGCCCTGGCCCGGATTCACAACCGGAACGGGAAAATCTCATATCCGGGAGTGTTTGAGCATTCGGTCGGAGCGGGGCGCGTAGTGGTTTTCGCCGCGGAAACAGAAACTCTGCTGTCCGGAGAATTCAGTGAAATGGACCGGTTCTTTCTGTCGGCACTTCTCGGCTCCCTCGTTCCGCCCTGCCGGCTGGCTGAACCGGACGGCAGAATCGCTCTGACCCGGCTGACCGGAGGAGAACACATTCTCTATGTTCTCTGCGCGGATGGACCGGCATCCTGCACGATTCTGACCCCGAAAATGAAAAAAAATGTTGAATTTACCGATTTTACGGTCATTGAAGCGGAGGATTGAAGCATGGGAAGTCTTAAAGGAAAACGAGCCCTGATCACCGGAGGCGCACAGGGATTGGGAGAAGCAATCACCCGGGAACTGATCCGTCAGGGCTGTTCTGTGGCGATTCACTATTTTTCAAGCGCTTCCGAAGCGGAGAACCTGAAGCGGGAGGCGAATGAAGCGGGAGTCTCGGCCATTGCGCTTCAGGCCGATCTGCGCGATACGTCCCAGGCGGAATCCGTTGTTCAAAGAGCTGTTGATTTCCTCGGAGGACTGGACATTCTGATCAACAATGCCGGCGATCTGGTGGCAAGAGCCCGTCTGGAGGAGATCGACGACGCTTTCTGGAACCGGGTGTTTGACATAAATCTCAAAAGCGCAATGGCCGTAACCAGGGCGGCCGTTGCAGCCCTGAGCGCGGAAGGAAACAGCTCCATCATCAATCTGGGCTCCCTTGCCGGACGCAAAGGCGGACATCCCGGATCCCTGGTCTATTCCACGGCGAAAGGAGCGCTCATCACCTGGACCCGGGCTCTTTCGGAAGAACTGGCCGGCAGAGGAATCCGCGTGAACTGCGTAGCTCCCGGACTGATCCTCGGATCCCGTTTTCACAGAACCCATACAACGGAAGAATCCGCAAAAGCCACCATCGCGGGAATTCCTCTCGGACGGGCCGGAACCCCGGAGGATGTGGCACGCCCGGTCGCATTTCTCGCTTCGGAATATGATGGATTCATCACCGGAGTCACGCTGGACATTAACGGCGGAGTCTACCGGGCCTGATCTTTCCCCGTCCTGCTGCCGGAAATCGTTGCCGCCGCTTCGGAAGACCGCTCCGCGCGGTTCTGCAAACGGGCATTCAGATGGAATATGCCGGAGACATCCCCGACCGGATGCGGAAACGGAGCAACTTTCTGAAACTCAATGCAATGACTCTTTCCGGCCGCAGTCCGGGAGGACATCTGGAAACCGCCGGAGGAGGAATTTGAGGGGAAAGCGTCCTGATCTCAAACATTTTCCCCGGAATGCGGACGGCATCCTCCGCGAAATGAGGATCAGTTGTTCTTTCCGTCGCTGCTGCCCCAGAAGTAGCCACGTCCCCACTGCCAGCGGGAATCGGGGATTGCCGACATTCTCAGCAGGGCGGTATGCCCATCGGCATAGCCGAGGCTTGTTCCGAGCTGTCCCATGTGACGCCAGGTTCCTGTCCCGTTGGCGGAGCTTGTAACCATCTCCTTTTTCTTGCATGCGCCCGGAGTCGTTTCGTCATAGCGGGAAACATCGAACATCGCCGCGCGGGAGGACGGCCGCAGAATCCGGGTGATTTTCATTTCGATTCCGCCGCGCTGGGAGGCAAATCCGAGATTGTTTCCTTCATTGAAGTTGATCCCGTAATGCGTGGAGGATTTCTCGACATCAAACGGAGCGCTGGATGGACAGGCAAAAACTCCGCGCGGAATGACAAATCCCGAAGAGAGTCCGCTCACCTGCTTCAGATAACAGCGGTTGTAGACGGTTGTACCATCCTTCGGAGGAATCATTTCCGCGCAGAAGTATCCCGCCAGCAGATCCTGCCAGGTGATGCTCCAGGCGTTCTCTGCTTTCGGAAGATTCCCCGACATGGCCGGAACAATGTCGTTGTTCTGAGAAATATACATTGCCATCATGACCCCGATCTGCTTCAGATTCGCGGAGCAGGAGATATCCCGCGCCTTCTCTCTCGCCTTCCCCAGCGCGGGCAGAAGGAGAGCCGCAAGAATCGCAATCATTGCGATTGTTACAAGGAGTTCGATCAAAGTGAATTTACGGTATGGATCGGCAACTTTCTCTCTTCTGTGCTCTCTCATTTCCCGTTTCCTTTCTGTACTCGGATTTTTGTTTCATCCCTGCATTGGCCCGTTGCCAATCCGCAGGACGGAGCGTTCCAGGAGATCGGCAACGGCAAGGGTTTCCTCCTGCGGGACAACCGATTTTCCCGTGGCAAAGAAATCCAGTATGGATTCCGTCAGATTCTCAAAATAGTGATGCAGTTCCGGAAAGACAAAGGCTTTTCCCCGGCTTGCCGCGGTCAGGGAAAAGGGATAGGATGATTTGTAGGAAAGGACCGCCCGTCTCCCGCCGGAATATTCAAGAATCACCACGGCGGTCTCCGCATCGCCGGAGAAACGGAGATTTTCCATCTCCGTTCCCAGAACGGAAACGATCATTTCAAACTGATGGATCGCATATTCCCGGAAACTCCGTCCGCCGCCGGTTGTTGTAAGGATCTCCGGCATTGCCGCCTGAACGTCTCCCCGGATCAGTTCATCGGCAAAGCGCAGAGCGGAAGAGGACATCAGCGGAGTCCGATATTTCCCGGCAAGAGCGAAAAGCCGTTCCGCCTCTTTCCGGGAGGGGGCAAAGGGTTTGTCGATATAGACCGGTTTTCCCGTGGACAGCGCGTATTCGGCAAGACGCGCGTGCGCCTCCGGATTGGCAGGAGCAAGCACACAGATGCAGTCGCAGCAGTCCACCGCCTCCCGGAGAGAAGGGGCCGGCGCAATCTGCATGTCCGCGCACCACTGTTCCAGTGTCCGCCGGCCGGGAAACGAGTGTTCCTCCCATGCGCAGGCAATTTCAAAATCCTTCGCTCGCGCCGCCTGCGCAAACCAGGCGGGATAATGGTTGGAATGCCATTCGTCGATGAACAAATCTATAAAAGCTATTTTTTTCATTGCCTCTTCTCCCTTGGTGTTTATTAATAAATTATACTCGATTCCGGAGAGAAATGAATACAGAAACCGTGCAACAGGATACACTTTTCATGCAAAATCATTTTCCTTCCGGGCCACAGGAGAAAAGAGTCGGCTCCCACCACAGCGGAAGACCGGGAATCCGATGCAGAACCGGCAGAGAGTCTGCTCCGGGAAGAGGCCGCAAATGGAATCATTGCGCCCTCGGAGGCCCGGATCCGGGAACAGAAAAATTTCCCGGGGACATGGAGCAGAAGAGTCTGCCCCGGGAGGCGGCCTGTTTCCGGAGTTCAAGTCGGGACCGGTCTGGAATGCTCGATTTCCAGAGACCGGACGGAATTCGGCGAAACCGGTTTTCCTGCAAGGATGTCCGCTTCGGTAATCCGGGCAAGGAAGATATATCCGCCACGGTTCCGGGCATAGTCGTAAATAAGATACAGCCGTCCATCGGGAGCTTCGGTCCCGTCCGGATAGGAGACATCCGCATCCTCGTACAGCAGAAGGCGATACGGCCAGGTAAGCCCGTCATCTTCGGAAAGATATGCGGTCATCCGTTCGCGTTTGACGGTGGAATCGTTGTTGACCAGAAGAAGGCGTCCAGATTTCAGGCGGCGGATGAAAAAACGGGTATTCGGGCCGGAAAGAGTCCGGGAGAGTTCCGGGGGAGACCATGTGCGTCCGCCGTCGCGGGAGATGCTTTCCGCAATCCCTTTTTTCACCCGGATGCAGCAGAGAATGGAACCGTCGCGCCGTTCGACAAACATGTGTTCATCAAAAATGGGACCGCCGTCCACAGCGCTCATGTCGATTCTTCCGCGGACTTCAAAGGTCTTTCCCTGATCGCAGGAGACCACCATCATCGCGCCGGGAATGACATTCCGGGCTTCGCGAGGGCGTGGCAGGGAACTCCAGACCGAACAGGGAAGCGCCCAGGTTCCGTCGGAAAGGACGGTCGGCTTGTTCATCATGATCCCGTCTGAAACTCTGCGGGGCGGCGTAAAACGGAACTGTTCCGGATCCCCGTCCGGATTTTCCAGGACGGAATACCAGACACCCGCAAATCCGTCGCAGATCTCCCAGGTGCCGTCCTTGCCGCCGCAGCTCTGAGACCAGAACCAGTGAAAACGTCCGTCGGGGGAGATCCAGAGCGTGGAATCAAACGCCCGGACATCCGGATGCGGAGGATCCACGACCGCCACTGTGCCGGACCATGTCGCACCGTCATCGTCGCTGATCGACATGGCGACATAATTCTCACAGCACTCACTCGTTCCGCCCGTATACCACACGGCAAAGAGCCGTCCGGAGTCCAGACGTTCAATTCCCGGAATCCCCTGATGGGTCCGAAGCTCTTTCGCGGCATGGGGACCCGGCTTTGTGACAGGAACCGGATCAAGCGACGCAGAAGTGAAATTCATGCTTTCCTCCTTGCTATTGCATTGTATTCAACAAGATTTATATTATATTAATTATAGCAGAAAATACAGATTCCACAACAAGAAAAAAATTATATTTACAGGATGAATGTTCGTTTTTGATGGAAATGAAGGAAAACATCCGGCGAACCCTGAAGCAGACGATCGACGGCTTTCCTTTCCGGAAATTCTTTCTCCCGGACGGGAAAGCAAAGATCGAACACCACTTCAGCATTCAGCCCTATGTGCGGCTGATCCTGATTCTGAGCGGGATCAAGCGCGAACCGATGTCTCTGAACGGGAAACGGGAAACGGTCACACTGCATCCCGGAGATTATTATCTTATCCGGCGGGAGGTCTGGGAATACACTTCGTTCTCCACCGAGCACGAGTTTCTGTGTCTGGTCCCGCGGAACACCTATCTTCGTCTGGTCCATTACCGCATATCCGGGAAACCGGCGGGAAACGGAGAAAATTTATTCGAGTCGGAGTGGTATCATACGCCCGGACTCTCCGCTCCGCTGCAGCATGCGTTCGACGCGCTTTCTCTTCTGGAGGAATCCCGGCGGGAACCGGATTTATGCAAAGATCTGGTCCGCGCAATCCTGCGCCTTTCCCTGCAGGAAATGCAGAAGGAGATCCTCCATGCGGGCAAGAGCAATATGACCTTCGAAGCGATCCGGGAATTTGTTGAAACCCATTGCAGTGAACCGATCTCCCGAAACGATGCGGCACAATATTTCAGACTCAATCCCAGTTATATCTCCCAGCTGTTCCGACGGAAAAGCAATGGAACATTTCAGGAATATCTTCTGAAATGCCGGATTGCCAAAGCCAGATTTCTGCTTTCCGAAACCACTCTTCCTGTCAAGGCAATCGCGGAAGAGTGCGGATGGAGCGATGATGTTTATTTCATCCGGCAATTTCATCGGCAGACAGGTCTTCCTCCGGGGAAATTCCGTCTGATCAACAGGACAAAACGACTCTGAATTGACCGTCCGCCCTTTCCGAATCGAAAAACCGTTTTCCCGCCCCCACGATTCCCCGGACTCTTCTCGGGAACACGTTGAAGACGGCAAAAAGAAAGCCGTCACTCGGACGGCTGATATTCTATTGGTAGCGGGGGATGGAATTGAACCATCGACCTTCAGGTTATGAGCCTGACAAGCTACCACTGCTCTACCCCGCAATAACGGCTTGCTTTCCGCAAGTACATTATACTATATCACTCTTCCCGATAATTTCAAGCCGGAATTGTTTGTTTTTCCAAAAGAAATCCGGGACACAGGGAAAAAATCAGCCGTTCTGCAGCGCCCGGTACGCACCGGGAACCATTCCGAACCTCTCCTCAAACGAGCGATAAAAATAACTCAGATCATTGAAGCCGCTCTGATAACAAATCTCCGCGATGCTGAACGAGGTCCCCTGAAGCTCCTTTGCGGCAAATTCCAGACGCACCCTTTTCCGCTCCGACATAATGGATTTTCCCGTCATCTCCCGATACAGCGAACAAAGATGATTCTTCGTCACCCCCACCCGCTCCGCGAGCATTCCCAAACGCAAATCCTCCGACAAATTCCGCGAGATCATGTAGTTGACATACTCCACGATTTTCTCCTTTCCCGCATGCCGGACCCGGCGCTCGCTGTTCCGGTGCATCAGAATCAGAAGTTCCAGGAGATTCCATTTCAGACAGGACCGGTAATTCACCGCCTTCTCCTCAAACTCCTTCATCATCGTGCGGACGATCCGCCCCATCCGCGCATCCGCCTGCTGAATGTAAAGCGACTCGTCCGAAACGGACCCTGTCCCGGAAAACACGGAAAATATATGAAAATCATCCTTCAGCGTCTCCAGCTCGCGTGCAATCAGCGAATACTCGAAAATAATATTGTACAGCTCCAGCGAACCGGTCCGGATGTCATAGGTCGTCAGCGAATCCGGACGCACGAGGAAAAAAGAGTTCGGACGAATCGGATACGACGTCTCCCGGACAATGAACTCCCCCTCCCCCTCAATGATGTAGACCAGTTTCCAGAATTCCCGGAGAAACCGGAGCGATGTGTTGAACTCTTCCGTCCGGTTCACCCGGTGAAGAATCGTAAACGGGAAATCCGGACTGAAAAACTGCGCGGCTTTGTACTGTCTGATCTTCTTCATGGATTCCGATTCACAGATGAACAACCGTCACGCCGTCGGCCCCCGGCGCACCGATATCCTCGCCGGGGAAATAGATCCGGCAGGGCAGTCTTCCGCTTGCCAGCGCTCCGCGAATCCGCGAACGCAGTGTCCCGCTTCCGTTTCCGTGAATCACAAGAACACTCTTCCCCGATCCCGAATGCCGGGTCAGGAGAGAACGGAGAAGCGCCATTGCCTCATCCACCGTCATTCCGTGAAGATCGACCGAGAAATCATACGCGGAGGTCTGTTTCCAAGCTCGGCTCATACTCTTCCCGACCGGGACGGGGAACGCATTCCGTTTTCCCGTCCCGGATCCGCTTCCTTTTATTCTTCCCAGTAAATGGCGAGCGGGCGTTTATGACTCAGAACTTGTCCGTCCGGAGTCAGTTTTCCAATTTCCGGATTGTAGTCGAACAGGAACACCGTATCGGAGAACTCGTTTGCGGAAGCGAACTTCCGCATGCCCGGGAGGAAGTTGATGTCGCGCGGACTGCTTCCGCCGCAGAGGAGAAGATCGTGGAACGTCATGCCGCCTTTTCCGTCGAGCTTGAAAACCGCAATGGAGTCGAATCCGCGGTTGGAGGCGAACAGGAAGCGCTCATCCGCGGAAAGCCGGACCGCCGCCGCTTTCGTCGCGCCCCGGAAGGAGGCGGGTACCGTGGAAAGCAGATTCAGCTTCTCGAACCGGCCGTCCGAGTACGCAAGAGAGATGACCGTATTGCCCAGCTCGTTCAGGAGATAGGCGATCTTCCCCGATTTGTCGAACACCAGATGGCGCGGCCCGGAACCGGCGGGTTCCACATGGAAGGTATACGCCTTCTCCTCGTCGATCCCTTTGACCGGATCAAACGGATAGAGACGGACCGCGTCGATCCCCAGATCAATCACGATCAGATACTTTCCGTCGGGAGTGATATTGGTGAAATGGGTGTGGGGGCCGTCCTGTCTCGGCTGATTCGGTCCTTTCCCGACATGCTGGATGTTGCGCAGACGCTCCCGGATGCTGCCGTCCTCATTCAGCGCAAACACGGAAACGGATCCCGAAGAATAGTTTGCGCAGAACAGAAACTTCCCGGACGGATCGGTAATGACATAACATCCCGCCTTTCCCGCCGCGGACATCCGGTTCAGCTCCGTCAGGGAACCATCTCCGTTGACCTTGTACGCTGCAACGCCCGAAGAGTCTCCGACCGTGCAGGTGGAATACAGATATTTCCGGTCCGGAGAAAATGCGATCCAGTTGGCGTTGTCGAGCTGATTGAACCCGAGCTGCCGGACCGTTCCGTCCGCTTCCATCTGATAGCGGTAAATTCCCCCGTCGAGCGCCGCCGCACAGGCGACAATGTAAAAAATACTGTTCATGGCTACACTCCCGTCCCTTTGGTTTGGTTGGATGGAGAGAACTATACCATCGGATTGGGAATTTTGCGAAAGAAGAACCGCATTTTTTCCGGAATATTTCCCCCCGTCTCACAATATGAACGAAGATTCCGGACCGACCGACAGGAAAATCGTCCGCAAAAGGGAAAGAAATCCGGAGAAAATCATTTTCCGCTCTGGACAAACGCGGTTTTCCGTGTTATACTCCAGAACACACCGTTGTTAACAAACAAAGGAGAACGTCTCGTATGAAACTGTCAACCCTTCTGCTCGCTTCGGCCGCGGCACTGGCCGGATTCCATGCGAGCGCAAATGTGAGAATGCCGAGTCTCTTCAGCAACAACATGATCCTTCAGCGCGATGCGAAGGCCAATGTCTGGGGCTGGGCGGACAACGGAGAGGAAGTCACTGTGACCTTCAAAGGTCAGACCCGGAAAGCAACCGCCAAAGACGGACGCTGGATGGTCACCCTCGACCCGATGCAGGCCGATGCAAAAGGTGAAAATCTCACCATCAAAGGCCGCAATCAGCTGACCATCCGGAATGTCGTCGTCGGCGATATCTGGATCTGTTCCGGCCAGTCCAATATGGAGTGGCGCCTGAACAACACCAACAATGCCCAGCAGGAAAAACAGAAAGCCAATATTCCGGCGATCCGTCTTTTCAACGGGAATCTCTATCGCGCTTCCATGAAGCCCCAGGATGATTTTGCCGGCAGGAGCTGGCAGGTCTGCTCGCCGGGAACGGCAGGCAACTTTTCCGCGGTCGGCTATTTCTTCGGAAGGGATCTCAACAAAGCGCTCAATGTGCCGATCGGCCTGATCTCGGTGAACTGGGGAGGAACCCGCATTGAACCGTGGACCAGCACCTATGGATTCTCCACTCAGCCGAAACTGCGCAGCATCTACAACACTCTTCTGGCCAACGTCCCGGGAACGCCCCAGAGCGACGCGGCCTACAAAAAAGCCATCGCCGACATGGAAAAATGGGTCGCCGATGCAAAGACCTCCGTGGCGAACAAAGAAGCTCTGCCGGATCTGCCGCGCTTCCCGAACGGACTGCGGTTTGACAATCATCAGCAGCCGGTCGTGCTGTTCAACACCATGATCCATCCGCTGCTCAACTTTGCCTTCAAAGGAGCGATCTGGTATCAGGGATGCTCCAATGTCGGAGACGGCGCTCTCTACAAGGATAAAATGAAAGCCCTTGTCGCCTCCTGGAGAAAAGAGTTCAACAAGCCGGATATGCCGTTCTATTTCGTTCAGCTTGCGTCGTACAACTACGGAAATCCCTTCCGTCTGCCGGTGATCTGGGAAGCGCAGCAGGGCTTCGCGGATGAGGATCCCAATGCGGCAATGGCGGTCATCAACGACATCGGAAATTTCCGGGATATCCATCCGCGGAACAAACAGGATGTCGGAGCGCGTCTGGCCCTTCTTGCGCTGAAGTACACCTACGGGAAGAAGGATCTGGTCGCCGACTCTCCCTTCTTTGAGTCGCTCAAGATCGAAAACGGCAAAGCCGTCGTCACCTTCCGCAACGCCAAAACGCTCAAAACCAAAGACGGAAAAGCGGCGAAATACTTTGAAATCGCCGGTGCCGACAACCGCTACTATCCCGCAACCGCCGTTCTCAGCGGAAACAAGGCGACCCTCTCCAGCGACAAGGTCGCCAAGCCCTATATGGTCCGTTATGCGTGGAACCACGATGTCACGACCAATCTTGTGAACGAAAACAACCTTCCGGCGGGAGCGTTCCGCGCCTCCATTCCGGTGCCGGTCCGCGACGCGCTCGACCGTCTGGTCCCCGAAGCGAAAGGTATGAAGGTCGCTTATGCGATCTCCGCAAAGAAGATCTGGGATAACGGCGCTCCTCTCTACAAACAGAACAACAGCAAGGAACTCGCCGGGAAAAAGATTAAAACCATCGGATACTTCATGCATCTGATCGGAAACGATGGAAAAGAGCGGTATGTCTATGCGACGGTCGATCCCTTCTCGCAGGACATCACGAAACTGGGTCTGCCGACCGCGGCGAACAAGGCGTTCTTCCAGCAGATTGTCAAAAATCTGACGGTCAAGAGCAACGATCCCGCCGTCACAAGCGGAAAATTCGAGGATGGAAATGTCGAAATCTGGAGCGGAAACTACGGCCAGCAGAATGCGGCAAAAGTTCCCGGAGCTTCCGATTCCGTCTACGATTTCGGCGACGTGAAATCCTCCGACCGGGATGAATACGGCTCCTTCCAGCTCCATAACTACAAGCAGAAGCAGACCGTCTTTGCGATGAACAACTTCCGTTCCGGCACGCCTGACGTCGGAATCGGAACCAACAAAAAGGGCCATCCGGACTACACCTTCACCGGAGCTTCTAAAAATTACACGGTCGCGGATCTTCTGATCCTTGTCGACGTGGAATAATCGGAAAAGGCCAACACGCCAAAACCGGCCCCGGAGCGCCAGAAACGCTTCGGGGCCGGTCTTTTATTATGGAAGGAAACAGGAACCTCTATTTCCGGACGCGGCGAATCACTCCGCAAAGATGCGGGAAAGCCACCAACGGCTGCCGGAAAAACAGATTCCAGAGCTTCCGTATTCTGGAATGATACTTTGAAACCAATGGAGACAGCAAACGGGTGCATATC
The DNA here is from genome assembly GCA_949297765.1 of uncultured bacterium. Lineage (GTDB taxonomy): Bacteria > Verrucomicrobiota > Lentisphaeria > Victivallales > UBA1829 > UBA1829. The sequence continues at coordinate 15,856 of CASFTV010000035.1, forward strand.
GTTCCGTTCATCGGAGCGGAGCATCGTTTCAGCTCGGAGACCGTGAGGCCTCCCGGTTTCCGGAACAGCAGATTCCCGCGAATCCGGATCCGGCAGAAAGCAAACTCTTCCGGGAACGACGGATCAAAACTCTTTGCCGCCCCGGCAGATACGATCACGATACTCTCTTCGGAGCAGTTCTTCCACAAGGCCTCCGGTGAAGGAATCCGATTCCCGATGACGATCAGATCGCCCGGGGCGGGATGAACGATCTCCAGAGAGGGAAAGGTATGGACCGGCCCCACATGGTGCAGAGGTCCGAACGCATTGTCGTCCCGCCAGATTCTTTCATACGAGTCCTCCGTGTCAAAGGATTCATGAAGAAAGAGTTCCGAGAACGGAGCCGTCAGAGTCAGAAGGCTGACAATGGAACGGTCCATCGTTCCATAAAGGAAAATTCTTGCCGGGGAGAACTCGGATGCACACCGTGCGGCAAGCATCGCAGTCGAAGATATGAATGGAACTGCCGCGGGAGAAATCCGATGGGAAAGCCAGAGGATCCAGTCTCTCCACGAAAAAGCCGGCGGTTTTGACGGCGTTTCAGAAAGCTCATCCGTTCCGGCTTCCGCGCGGGATTCCGGCAGTTCCAGATCCGCCAGCCCCCAGGTCTCCGGGTTCTCCGCAACTCCTATATGAATGGGATAAAATGTTGTTCTTCGTTTTTCTTTCTGAATCAGCATGTGAAACGACGGTTCAAAATCATATGCACAAATTCCATACCCCATCGTATTGACGACCGAAGTCCGATTGGAAGACCGCAGAGCCAGATCGACATCATTATATCCCCACCCGGCGATCCGCTCGTCCACACCACGAAGGGAGAAAAAAACAGAGCGTTCCAGAATAAACAGCCCGTAGCTTCCCATCATGCTGCGGGCCGTGTTGTCGCAGAGCATCCACGCATCTCCTGCAAGCAGGAGAGATTCGATTCGTTCCGGAGAAGAAAAATCATGCGCTTCTCCTGCATAAAAGGGAATGTTTTTCCGGGGAACGGAAATCACCGCCTCCGCGGGATTGAAGGAAACAGGAATTTCTCCGGAAAGAATCCCCAGAAGATTCCGGAGAGCATGCGACGTCAGCAGAATATCACCAGGCATGATTCCCAGATACGCCCCTTTTGCCCGGCGGAGAGCGGCATTGAACGCAATGGACTGGCTGAAGGGAGAAAACGGAGGATTGTATCCGGCGGCTAGAGCAGGCGGAATCTCAATAAAACGAACCATCCGCGCGGCTTCCGCGGAAAGATGGAGGGTCCGGGAGAGAGGAATCTCGCTGTTCCAATCGGCGAAAACGACTTCCAACTGCTCTGCGACGCCGGCCCGCCGGGCGCTCCACGCGAGAAAATTCATCGCCTGGACAAAACGCCGCTTGAAATTGAATCCGTAGTTGTCGTTGCGGCCGGAAAGACAAAGAGAAAGGAGCGGGGGATTTTCTGTATTATTCATTTCTGACAATCCGTTTTAAAAAGCTGCTGCGCCGTCTGAAAACTTTCCGGCGTTCCGATATCGATGAATGTTCCGTCAGCGGGAAATGCGGCAAGTTCTCGGTTTTGCGCCAGAGAAGGGAACAGTTCCTTTTCCAGCGAACAGACGGTCTTTTCCGGAATCCGTTCCAGGACCTCCCGGCGGAAACAGTAGATTCCGGCATTGATGAGTCCAGCGCCCCGGAATGATCCTTTTTCTTCAAAGCGGGAAACCATTCCATCGGGAGCAAGGGAAACTCTTCCGTAGCGGGAGACATCCTCCATGCGCCGCAGACAGATCGCAGCCGGCGCGGCGCTCCGGCGGGCGAAGGAGAGAAATGCGTTCAAGTCGACCTCAAAGTAAGAATCCCCGTTCATCACAAGGAATTCCGGATCGGAGGCTTGTTTCAGAGCAAGTCTCAACGCGCCGGCGGTTCCGAGAGGACGATCTTCGATGGAAAACTTCAGATCGAGGGAGAGGGAGGCTCCCCGGAGCGCTGAGATCAGACTCTCCGCCCGATATCCGGCACACAGGATGACTCTCCGCCCGCCGGCCTGCTCAATCTGCCGCAGGAGGCGAAGGATAAATGGAGTTCCCGCCACTTCTGCTGCCACTTTCTGGCGATCGGGAACCGCAGTCTGCAGGCGAGTTCCCATTCCTCCGGCAAGGATCAGCGCCGTCAGCATCTCATTCCTCCAACTCTTCCGGATATGCAATGAGTGTAATTTCTCCGTAGGGGACCTTCAAGGAGCGAATCCGGAACGAGTAATGCAGATTCATCTCCCGGAGGGTCTGATAAATCCCGAACAATTCCTCCGGATTATGATAAATGGAAAGCAGAAGAAGCGGCCGGAATGTCCGGATCGTTTTCATCGCGCCCCGAAGCATTTTCAGACCCATTCCTTCCAGATCCGCCTTGATCAGCCCGACGTCAAAAGAGCTTCCGACAAACGAATCCAGCGAAATCAGTTCGATCGGAATCCCGGATGAACCGGATTCAAGACAGGAGAAATCCATACCGCCTGAATCAGCGGTCTCAATCCGCTCTGAAACATCGGAAAGCCCCTTTTCAATCAGATCGAATTTTTTCTCTGAAATCCGATTTTTTTTCATGGTCTGTCGATACTTTTCCGCGTTCAGAGAAGACGGTTCAAAGGCATAGATCTTCCGAGGGGAATATTGCAGAAATGCGATGGAGGAATCTCCATTATAAGCTCCGGCATCAATAAAATCCTTATTCCGGATATACTCTTTGACCGATTCCGGCACCATAGTCAACCCGTTGTGATAAACCAGCGATTCCGGAAAAGGTGGAGCAATATGATATCGCCTGCCCCATTTTCGGGAAAGGCGCTGTTCCTTCCGGAAAGTTTCCCGCAATCTTTTTTCCGGAATACATCCTTCCACGTCAAGACAAAAGAAAAAAGGTTCCGGAAAAGAAGGAAAACTATCCGGAATTTTTCTTTGAAATTCAACAAACTCTTTCAGCAGCGTCCGTTCTTTTTCCGTAACGTCGGAAAATACAGCATCAATCTCTTCCGCAGAGACATTGGAAAGGAGATTTCTACGCTCATTCAGATTAAGGAAAAGATATCTGTCCTGAAACGTTCCTTTCAGAATCTTCAACGCGGTTGCGGTTTCCATCGACATTCGCCGCAGAAGGAAATCATGACAGGCCTTTTGAATTTTTTTTATCATTCTTCTCTCTCTTCACCAGTAACATCCATCTTCCACGATCTCATATCCCGTCGGCCGTTCGGAGGGCAGCGGATTCACCCAGTGCTCATTAAAAAGGCGCTGACCAAATTCCGGCGGATACTGTTTCTCCCAGCGGGCGCCCTTGATTCCGAAAATCAGCTGCAGCGCTCCGCCGATATGAACAGCCTGTTTTCCGCAGCGCTTACAAAACGCGCCAAGAAACATTCCGTATGCTCCGGCTCCAATCAAAGCGATGTCATAATCAATTTCCCGGATTTTTTCGTACATGGACTCCAAAGCCTCAAACCAGTCCGAATACGGAAATTGTTCCGAAAGGATTCCGTTGCTCTGAACGGCTTTCATCGTGATCAGTTCAAATTCCGGGAGGACCTCCCGACCGGGGAACAGCAGATCCCGGCGGGGATACTGCGAGCGGATGGTTTCTGTGAACGGATGAATCACCAGAACTTTTTTCCCTTTCAGCATTCGCAGCCATGGACGTTCCGCAAGAGTCGCATGATCCACAAGGCAGTTGATATCAACAGCTCGTATGGAGGGATTGTATTTCTGAATCAAGGTTTCTTCCCCTCGCTGACCTATTACACCGAGAATGTCGATTTCAGGAAGAAGCTGCAGACTCTCATAGGCAAACCGACAGAGTTTTTCATTCGTCGGAGGGAAAAAACCGGCAACTGTAGCCATCTCATTTTGTAGATATGGCTGGAATTGAACTGAACTTTCCCTGCAATGCTTCAAATAATGCATAACGACGGCAATCTCATTCCATCCGAAGCGGGCGATCAGACACGGATCTCCTTTTTCCAGCATCCGGGCAATCTGATCCACGCCTTCCTGATCTTTATAGATATAACATTCCCCAAGAGACATTTTCGTCGGCCGATGTTCCGGACAACGAATATACGAATACACCTTCTGCACCTTTTGCGGAAGCAGATTCCAGATAAACTGTTTGATACTCACGGTCTCTCTCCTGTTTCAGATAAAATGGCACGCTGCAGACGAAGCGTATTTACAGACTGAACATAGTTGCGGACCTCCCTGCCGAATGTCCGTTTCAGCATTTCCAGATACTCCGGGCTGCTGTTGTATTCCACAAAAGCCTGATCCCGGAAAGCCAGAATCTCCCCGGCGGTCAGACGGTCGTTCGCAAGCGGATAACAATCGTAAGAGTGCTGGGAATAGGCGCTCCAGCTGCGCGGAAGCCGCTCCGGATGCGTACGCAGAGTCTCTTCGTACAGCCGCGATCCCGGATACGCCATCACCGAATACATATTGGCATATTCGCAATTCAGATCCCTGGCCAGCTCCAGCGTTTCCCGCATGGTCTCCTCCGTATCGGCGGGAAGACCGAAAATATAATTGCCGATCACACGAATCCCCGCCGACTGAATCCGCCGGACCACCCGTTTGATGTCCTCTCTGTGCAGATTTTTTGTCACGTCATCCCGCACATGCGGATTTGCAGACTCAATGCCCAGCGCAAACCAGTTGATCCCCGCCTTCTTCAGCAGCGGAAGAACCTCGAAATCCACCGTATCGACCCGCGCATACACCCAGATGTTCAGGTCGTAATTGCGTTCAATGATTCCATTCACAATCGGCATGTAGTGGTTTTTATCCAGAATGAACAGTTCATCGACTATTTTCAGATTCTTTACATGATACCGCTCCACCAGAAGATCAATCTCCTCCAGGACCCGTTCCGGAGAACGGTAGCGGATCATATGCTTCCCGAACGGGGCGTTGATGCAGCAGAACGAACAGTTGAACGGACAGCCAAGACTCGTATACAATGCCGCATACGGCATCCGGTGTTCGATATCATCGAAACAGTGCCAGTTGTGCGCGCGGTAAAGCTGCATCGGCAGGAGGTCCCACGCGGCAACCGGGAGAAATGCGTCCAGATCCCGGATCAGCGGATAGCGCTCCGTATGACGCGGACCGGTATCCGTCCTCCACCAGAAACCACCGATCTTTTCCGGTTCGAACCTCCCTGTTCTCAGCTGTTCGAGCAAAGTTTCCAGAGTCTGAACCGCCTCTCCGTCTGCGACGAAATCACAGGCTTCCTCCCGCAGGGTCCGCTCCGGAAGCGCCGAGGGATGCAATCCTCCCAGAACCACGTTCGGAACCCCGGCCGTCTTCAGCGCCCTGCAGATCGCGCCCGCGGACGGCATGTTCTGTGTTGATGCGGACGGCTGGGATCCATAGACGATCACCGCCGCTGCCCGCGGATTCATTTCTGCCGTCCGCTCCGCGGTCTCTTCCGGAGAAAGGTTTTCCGCATTTGCGTCGATCACCGCCACAGAGAATCCCTTCAAACGCAAATACGCGGCAATCACAGCGATCCAGAAGGGCGGCTCAATCGCAACCGCCTCCAGCCCAAGACTCTGGAAAACCTGTTTTCTGTTCCCAGGATTGATCAGGATAATATCTGTCATAATCTTCCCTTACTGCTTACAAGTACATTTCATCATATTTTTCATTTATCTTGATCCTTTCATCAATTCATGAATTTGTTCGGAAGAAATACCCAATCTTGAACGCAGCTCTTTTCTTGAAGGACTTCCATAAACAAATTCATTGTCAGGGGCCCCGAATCGAAGGATTTCCGGGATATGACTCAAACGAGAACCATACTCTGCAAGAATCTGACAGAAATGCCCAAATACTCCTCCATATTTCAAAGATTCTTCAAATATTACAATCTTTTCCGATTGTTTTAATATTGTGAGCGCTGTTTCTCTATCAAAGGGTTCCATCGTATGATAATGAAAAAAACCTGGAGGATTCACACTGCTTTTATATTCCAGAATAGCGGGAGCTACCGCAGAAAAGACCTCTCCTCCCGTTACAAAGGAAATTCTTCCTGCTGGCAAAATACAACGGGCGTTCCCTAAAGAAATCGGAGCAGTTTCTATATATCCAACGTCTGGTTCCCCATATTTTCCGACTCGTAAATATGCCGCACATTCCTTCTGCAACAATGTAGAAAATAAAATTTTCATTTCATCCGGTCCGCCAGGTGTAACAACAATTTCTCCCGGGAGAGCAGTCATAAGCATGAGATCATCCGGAGCATAGTGGGTCACTCCTGCATTGGCATAGGTATATCCACCTCCCGCTCCGACCACAATTACAGGGAGTTTATGATAGGAAACTGCCACCTTCAGCTGTTCATATGGACGGGATGTCATAAACGAAGCTATCGAGTAGACAACCGGACGAAAACCTTCTAATGCGAGACCCGCAGCAGCATTCACAAGTTGAGCTTCTGCGATTCCAACATTAACAAAACGTTTTGGAAATCTCTGTGCGATGGAATCGAAAACCTGAAACCCCAGATCGCCCGTCAGAAAAACAATTTTTTCATTGCGTTCCATTTCGGTTTCCAAGACATCAGCAAATGCCTTTCTCATACATATTCTCCCAGTTTGCAAGGCAATGCCAGTTCCTCAAATGCCTGTTTAACCTCATTTTCCCGTGGCGTACGGTAGAACCATACTTGATCTTTCTCCATAAAATGGATACCGGCTCCTCCGGTTGTATCTGCAAGAATTACAACAGGCCATTTTTCAATCGAATTCAAACGGGCAAAAATTTGAAGAAGTTCTCCAATGTCATTTCCATTACATGAAATTACAGTCCAGCCAAAGCTGGCGAATTTCTCCGCCAATGAAGTGTTTCCCGTCAAATGATCATTCAATGATGTAGCCTGCATATTGTTATGATCTACGATCGCAACAAGATTTTTCAGTTTCTGAGCCGCTGCAAACATGGCCGCTTCCCATACACTCCCCTCATTTGTTTCTCCATCCCCCATCAGAACAAATGCACGACTTTCAAAATCATCGTTCATCTGGCATCCCATCAACATGCCGGAAGCCATACCAAGCCCGTAGCCAAGACTCCCGCTCGAAAATTCCAAAAGAGGAAACATTGTTCGACATGGATGATTTGACAATCGTGAATCTGTTTGACAATATGTTCCCAATTCTTTTTTCTGAATCAGAGAAAACTCCGCCATTGCGGCATAAAGGGCACTCGCTGCATGGCCTTTGCTTAAGAAAAAACGATCCCTCTTTTTTATGCTCTTCTCTGTTGGATGTTTCAGGACTGCGCCAAAAAGGACGGTCAACAAATCTGCACAACTCAAAGCCGAACTCAAATGAGAAGATTTTCCTGAAAAAGCCATCATAATGCAGTTCCCTCGAATTCGGGCTGCACTTTTCTGCAAAGATTCTAACAATTCATCCATATACCATTCTCCTATCCGGTCCTCAGACGTTGCCGTACTGGTTGTTCTTGATGATGGCATAGGTTTTTATCAGCTCTTCAATTCCGTCATCGAGGGAATACTTCGGCAGATATCCGGTCTTCTCTATCTTTTCGTTGGAGACGATGTAGTCACGCTTGTCGGGATCCTCTCCGATCTTCGACTCCAGATACACAAACCGGGGCAGATGCTTCCGGATCACCTCGCACAGCTCCAGCTTGGAGAGATTCGCCGTGGAAAGACCGACATTGTATGCGTTCCCCTTCATCGCGGAAAAATTCTCGATCACATGCGCAAACGCCCGCGCAACATCCCGCACATGAATGTAATTGCGCTTGAAATGGCCTTCAAAAATCACCACCGCACGGTCGTTCACCGCGCGATAGACAAAATCATTCACCAGAAGATCCATCCTCATCCGGGGACTCGCGCCGAACACCGTCGCAAGACGCAGACTCACACTGTTCTCCCGGGAGAGCACCGCCTCCTCCGCCTCCACCTTCACCCGGCCGTACAGGGAGACCGGACGCAGCGGCGTCTCCTCTGTACAGAACTTCCCGCTCTCCCCGATTCCGTATCCGGAGTTCGTGATCGGCATCACTATCTGCTGCTCCGGAGAAGCCAGACGGACCAGCATCCGGACCGCATCGCGGTTCACCGTCACCGCCCCCACCTTGTCCTGGTCGCAGAGCGGAGCGCCGACCAGCGCCGCAAGCGGAATGAGAATGTCGAACCGGGGAACCAGCTCCTTCATCAGCGACTCATCCCGGCAGTCCCCCCGCACCACATGAAATTTCGGATGGGCGCAGCAGTCAAGCAGGGAGTTCTGACGGAACATGAAATTATCCAGCACCGTCACTTCGTATCCGAGGGAGAGCAGATACGGCGTCATTGTCGAACCGAGATAGCCGCCTCCCCCCGTAATTAAAATCGTCTGACTCATCCATCACCTCGCTTGATTGAGTATCCGGCAAAGCTCCGACACGCGTTCCGGCGGGAGCGTCGGATAGTTTCCTATGTAATATCCGAATTCATGAATATGTTCCACCTCGGGATACTTCCGGTATTCATCCGGCGGAACGATTCCCTTCAAATACGGCTGACGGAGCTGGTTGCCTCCGCCCGCGTTCCCTCTGCGGAATTCGATCCGGAATTCCCGCATCCGGGATTCCAGACGGTCCCGGAAAGCAAAATCCTTTTCGCGGATCACCAGCGGAAACGCATAGTTGGACGATCCCTCCAGACGAAACTCCGTCCGGAAGCGAACCGAATCAATCTCCTCCAGAAACTGATGGAAATTCCGGCTTCTCAGACGGTTGTTCGCATCCAGACGTCCGAGCTGGGAAAGCCCAAGCACCCCTCCGATCTCCGTCCCGCGGAAATTGCAGGACGGAACCAGAAATGTGAAATCCGGCGACACCAGCGGATTTTCCTGCGCAATCGCTGCCTTCCGTTCCGGATCTGAAATCTCCCGCGCCATCCCGTGGGAACGGTACATCCGGACCGCTTCATAAAAATCATCGGAATCCGTACACACCATCCCCCCCTCGATCGTGCTCATGTGGTGTGCAAAGTAAAACGAAAAATCCGATGCCAGACCGAACGATCCGAGCTTTTTCCCGTTGTGGGTCGCCCCATGCGATTCGCAGACATCCTCGATCAGCGGAATATTCCGCCGTTTCAGCTCCTCCAGAAGACGGTCGCTCAACGCATCGAATCCCTGCACATGCGTAAGGAACACTGCGCGGGTCCGGTCGGTCACCGCCTCCAGAATCTTCTCTTCCGCCATTCCGAGATGATGCGGATCAATATCCGCGAACACGGGCGTGAATCCATGCAGCAGCACCGATGAAATATCGGAAACCCACGTCAGCGGCGGGACAATGATCTCTCCTCCCCCTCCGTACAGATATTGGAATGCGCCGATCGTGATAAAATTCGCCGAAGCGCCCGAATTCACATACACACTGTGCTTTACGCCGAGCCAGCGGCTCCAGGCGCGCTCAAATTCGGCAACCCGTGCCGACTGGGTCAGACGCGGCATGGTCTCCAGAAATGCGATCACCGCGTTGATATCTTCCCGTGTGATATTATCGTTCATCAGGGGGAACGGTTCCATCAGGCACCTCCGTTGAATACAATTCCCGAGCCGTCCATTTCAAAATCGAACGGCACATTCAAAAATCCGCTGAGCGCCTCCAGGACCCGGGTTCTCCGGTCGGGAGGAACAAAGAACAGCATGAAGCCGCCCGCTCCCGCGCCGAGCAGTTTTCCGCCGAGCGCTCCCGCGGAGCGGGCCTTCTCATAAACGCCGTCCAGATAGTCCGAGGAGATCTTCGAAGAGAGTCCCCGTTTGATCTTCCACGCCTCGTGGAGCAGATGTCCGAATTCCGAGAGATCGGCATCGGAGCGCAGCAGTTCATCCGCCCGTCCCGCCATCTCCGAAAGCTCGTTCAGCATCGACGCATTCGCACGGATCCGGCTTTTCTGTTCGGCCGCCACCTGAGAGGAGATCCGGCTGATCCCCGTATAGATCAGAAGAAGCGACGACTTCAGTTCATCCAGACGGGGCTGTTCCAGATCCAGCGGCAGAACCCGGAACGATCCGTTCCGGTGAAACTGAATCAGATTCAATCCTCCGTACGCACAGCTGATCTGGTCCTGGCAGCCGACCGTCTCCCGGATCATCTCCTGTTCAATATGAATTGCCGTTTCCGCCAGAAGCCGTTTGGAGGCGTGTCTTCCGGTCAGGGCGAACATGCTGTTCAGCAGGCCGACGGTGAACGCGGAACTGGAACCGATTCCGCTCCGTGCGGGAATATCCCCGTCGTGAATCACCGAAATCCCCTCCGGAAGATTGAAGTATTTCAGCACCGCGCGGATCGACGGATGCTGAATGTCGTCCATCTCCCGGATGTTTTCGATCCGCGAATACACCGCGCGGTACTTGTGGTCGAAAAACGGCGGAAGTTTACGGACATTGAGAAAACAGTATTTATTGATCGCGCAGGCAAGGACCCTGCTTCCATATTCACGGAAATGCTCCGGAAAATCGCTCCCGCCTCCGAAAAACGAAATCCGGTAAGGAGTTCTTGAAATAATCATACCGTTCTCCTTTCCCGTCCGGCGCGGTACTCTTCGATCATGGCGCGGATTCCCTCCTCCAGAGAAATGACCGGACGAAGCGGGGAAACCGACCGGAATGCGGAACTGTCCAGCAGTTTGCGGGCGATTCCGTCCGGTCTGGAATGATCCCAGCGGATGGCGCCGTGGTATCCCGCACAGGCGGCGATCCGTTCCGCAAGTTCCCGGATTCCGATCTCCTCCGAGGATCCGATGTTGAGCGGTGCGGGATCCTCCCGGTTTTCAAACAGACTGCATGCGATCCGCGCGAAATCGTCCACATTGAGGAACTCCCGTTTCGGCGCACCGGTTCCCCAGCAGACGACTTCCTCTGCGTCCGAATCGGCCGCGTCGCAGAAGCGGCGGACCATCGCCGCCATCACATGGGAACGCTCCGGTTCGAAATGATCGTTCCGCCCGTAAAGGCAGCAGGGAATGAGCGTGATCGTCCGGAAGCCGTACTGCCGGCTCAGATACTGACAGAGACGCAGACCGGCAAGTTTGGCGAGCGCATAGCCTTCATTGGTCGGTTCCGGGGGACCGGCGAGAAGCGATTCCTCATGGAACGGCTGCGGCGCGTCTTTCGGATAGATGCAGTTGCTCGCCAGAAAGCAGAGTTTCTTCACACCGTTTTTCCATGCGCTGGAGATCACATTGTTCTGGATCTGAAGGTTTTCCAGCAGGAATTCCGCCATGAATTCGCGATTTGCCGAAATCCCGCCGACCTTCGCCGCCGCAAGAATCACATATTCGGGACGCTCCTCGCGGACGAAGTGTTCCACTGCCGCGGCATCCCGCAGATCCAGTTCGGAATGGGTTCTCAGCAGAAAACCGGAATATCCCGACTCAGAGAATTTCCGAAGAAGTGCGCTGCCGACCATTCCGGTATGTCCGGCGATCCACAGTCTGGCGTTTTTTTGCATATTCAGTTCCGCAATCTCATCAAAACACGTTGAAAATCGAGGCAGAGCCCCGTCCCCCCTCCCGTACTATATCTTGACCGCCGGTGAATTGCAAGCCGGAAATTCATTTCCGCCCGAATTTTCGCCTCTTCCCCGGACCGGCCGGAACGAACAGCCCGTTCCGCAGAACACGGAAACGGAAAACCGCTTTTTCCTCGGATTCCCCTTGACTTCCGGAAAAAAGATCTTATATTGCAACAGTTGCAGTATACAGTTTATCATTTCAGAAATCATAAGGAGAATGGAGGAGCGGAAAATGACAAACGCCGATTACCGGAAGAAAGTCCTGGGCGCGTGGCTCGGGAAGGCCGCGGGAGGAACACTGGGACAGCCGTGGGAAGGAAGCGCGGGGCCGCTGAAACTCACCTACTACGATCCGGTTCCGACAACAATGATGCCGAACGACGATCTGGATCTTCAGGTTCTCTGGGCATGCAAGCTCGCGACGGACTGGAAGGGCGTTGTCAGCCGGGACAATTTTGCGGCGGCCTGGCCGGAATGCATTGCATTCCCGTTCGATGAGTACGGGGTGGCGATCCGGAATCTCAAACGGGGAATTCCCGCGCCGTTCTGCGGCTCCTACGACAACTGGTTCACCGACGGTCTCGGCGCGGCGATCCGGAGTGAACTCTGGGCGTGTCTTGCACCGGGCGATCCCGCACTTGCCGTGAAGTATGCCTTTGAAGACGGATGCGTCGATCACGCAGGAAACGGCATCTATGCGGAACAGTTTCTCGCCGCGCTGGAGAGCCTCGCCTTCACGCACAGCGATCCGCGCGAGCTGATCCGGAAAGCGCTGGAACACATTCCGGCCGACTCCGCTCTTGCATGCGCAATCCGCGACACCGTCGCCTGGTGCGATGCGGACGGCTCCTTCGAATCGGTCCGCGCAAACATTATGAAACACTACGGCAGCGTCAACTTTACGGATGTGAAGATGAACCTTCCGTTTGTGACCATGGCGCTTCTGCTCGGGAACGGCGATTTCGGAAAAACCATCTGCCTTGCCGTCAACTGCGGCCAGGACGCCGACTGCACCGGAGCAACCGCCGGAGCAATCCTTGGAATTCTCAATCCGGACGGCATCCCCGAAGAGTGGATGAAACCGATCGGCCATGCACTGGTCGTCAGTCCGGAAATCACCGGGATCCGTCCGCCGGACACGCTGGAAAAATTCACGGACCTGGTGATCTCGCTCCGGGAAAAGGTCACGCTCTCCGTTCCGCCGCTTCCGGCGTTCGATCCGGCGGTCTTTGCGATTCCGGCCAAACGTTCCGTCTTTCATCCGTGGTTCGCTGCGGATTTCCGGAAATTCAAACCCGCCCCCGGAGAGCACTCGGAAAATGTGCTTCTGCCGGGAAATCTGGTCACGGTGGACTTCTCCGCCCTTCCGGGAAATTCCCAGCTGATTCTGGAAACGGAATTCCATCTGGATGCCGACCGGAAGATCCGTCTTCTGGTCAGCACTCCGGCGAACCTGCAGGTCCGGGTGGACGGAGTGTTCCGTTTCGGACGCGAGTGCGGCGGCATGCTTCCGGCGTTCCACCGCGCCATGCAGAACCAGCTGGCGGAACTCGAACTTGCAAAAGGAGTTCACAAGCTGGAAATCGCTCTAGCTCCGGCAGATCCGGAAATGAAGTCCGCGGAGCTTCTGTTCGGTGTTGCCGACACCGGAAACCACTGGCTTCCGAACGCGTTTGACAGATAAGTTCCGGCTTCGCGAAAAACCGTATGATCCACATTCCGGGACCGGAAGGAACCCCCTCATCCTTCCGGTTCCGGAGTTCTCAAGTTTTTGAGCTGATTCTCTCATATTTTCTCAAAATTATCATTTTTTCTCATTGCAGAACGGAGATTCGGCGGTATAGTATCCTCAACGAGAAAAGGGAAAACCGGACATGAAGAATTTGAGAACATTTGCAATCATTGATTATCTGAAACAGAAGAAATATTGTTCGGTCAACGAGCTGATGGAGCATTTCAGCGTTTCTCCGGCGACGATCCATCGGGATATTGCCAGTCTGGTCCGGAACAATCAGGCGCGGAAGGTCCACGGGGGAGTCGCCTACATCGATCCGGCGGAAGCGACGGACAAGATGACCGTGCTCTCCTCAACATTTCAGGAACGGATCAACTGGAATCAGAAACTCAAGCACAGGATCTCCGAACTTGCGATGCGGGAGATCTCGGAAGGGGACATTGTGTTTCTGGATTCCTCGACAACGGTGTTTTTTCTGGCGGAGCGCCTGCTGGAATCCTCGTTTTCGAATCTGACGATTGTCACGAACTCCGCGATGATCATTCAGAATTTTCACAAATTTCCGCCGCACTATGTTTTGATCTCGCTCGGAGGGACGTTTGATCTTCAGCTCAATGCGTTTCTCGGACAGGCGGCAATCCGGGAACTGGAACGGCTCTCGATTTCCAAAGCCTTCATCTCCGCGTTCGGAATCGACGGCGATCTGGTCACGACCAATCACGAATATCACTCCACGCTGCTTCTGAAAGTTCTGGAAGTGGCGAAGAAACGGTATCTCCTGGCGGACCGCAGCAAATTCAACCGTTCCGGCCTGTTCCGGCTCGGAACGCGCGCCGACTTCGACCGCATTCTCAGCGACTGAGCCGCCGCACTTCAGCGCCGGCAGGGACCGGTCGACGAGCGGATATGGAGAATGTTCGGGATGCGGATGGAACCGCCTTCCTCCCCTTTGCCGAGCATCCGCAGACGGAGTTCCTCCAGTGCGCGTTTTGCAATCGTTTCATAATCAAAATCCACGGTTGTATGGGGCGGGGTCAGATATTCGGAGATCCCGGGAAGCTCATAAGTGACAAGAGAACAATCTTCCGGAATGCGGTATCCTGCTTCCTGAATGAATTTTGCCGCATGGACCGCCAGACTCTGATGAATCATGTAAACCGCCGTGAATTTTTCTGAAAGGATGGAGCGGAATGTTTCCCAGCGCTCCATCTCCTGCGGGGAGGATAACTGGAAATTGCGGACGGAATCCCCCAGATTCAGCTGTGCGGCGGCTTGCAGAAACTCTTTCTCCCCGCGACGGTAGTTTGTCTGCATTTCGCTGACAAAATGGACTCGAGCAATTTTCCGGTGTCCGAGTTTTTTCAGATGGCGGAGTACGATCCGGCTTTCCTGGAGGGGATCCGGATCCACGGAGCAGATCCGGTCGAACACGGTCCCGTAGCTGTTGACCATCACCAGCGGAATGGAACGCTCCTCCACCCACGTCCGCGCCCAGGCCTGATTGTAGATCAGAGAAACAACGCCATCGTAAAAATACGGAGAAACCGATTTCAGGGAGGTTTCCGGAATAATCTGACAGATCCAGTTTCGTCCGGCGCTCTCATTGATCAGGGCATCCAGCATCCGCTGGGAGTATATTCCGCCGATCCCCTGAGCGATCACCGCGATGCGGACCTGATGGCGGTTTGCGGTGTTCCGGTAGTTGAGTCTTGCGGCGGCATTCAGAATCCGGGCGCGGACCTCCGGTGCAACATTGGCTTTGCCGTTGAACGTCCGCGAAACCTGCGGACGCGAACAGCCCGCCTCCCGGGCAAGATCCTCCATTGTAACTTTCCGAGTCACGGGAACATTCTCCTTCCGGAAACTACAATGCCACATCATGTTCCTCTTGTCAAGTCATTGTTCATTTTATTTCAGTCTTTTTTTCGGAGATTCGCTCTTGCCGGATGACAATGTTTGCTATATAGTAAAAGAATGGATCAGATAAGGAATCGTATTTTTCAGGGAAGGAAATTTTCATGAAGTCATTTACCTGCTGTTATCACCGGGACCACGGAACGATGGACCTGCATACGGAAAGCTACACCTGTCTTCTCCGAAGCCGGGACGGAATACTGCGCTGTTTTGCGAAAGGGTCCTCGTATGCGGATCTGATTCTCTCTCCGGACGCGGGGACGGAGCTTGCGCCGGGGAAGTTCGTTCTCGAACAGGAACCGGAGGAATGCTGCGGCGAAAGAGAAAAAATGGAACTGGTCTTCCGCTGTGAGAATTCGATCCGGACCACTCTGACGTTCTATTCCGACCGGATTGAATTCAAAGCGGAACGGACAGGAGGCGAGGTCTTTCTTCCGGACAACTTCTATCTGGGGCGCGGCTCGAAACTGTTCAGCGACCGGCTCTTTACGCCCTCGTGGCCGGACCGGACACTTCCGATCGGACACAATCTGCGACGGGAAGAACCTGTCCAGCTCTCTCCCGGCCTGATGTCTCCGGCGCCCTGGTGCTTCTCCGCCCGTCAGGAAAACGGACGCTGGATGGGATTCGAACTGGAACCGGAAGATCATGAATTCGACTTCTATGAATTTGACTCCCAGCCGGGGATCGGACACGAGTTCTGCTGGAATGTCGGTTACAAGGGGTACAAAGCTCCGTGCCGCACCCTTTCGGTTCCCGCTCTAGTTCTGCGCTTCGATCTGGCGGATGAATTCGAAATCTTCACGCGCCACGCGGAGACGATCGTGAGCACGGGGCGCTTCCAACCATCTCTCCGGAAGAATCCGGCATGGCACACCGGAGTGGCGCTGTGCGGCTGGCGGCTTCAGAAGAGCCGTCAGGACCTCTGCACGGAGGAGCAGTATGAATCCATGATCCGCAAGGTCGAATCCAAAGGACTCGATTTCGACATTCTGATTCTGGACGACTTCTGGGGAGATCCGAAAACGCATGGGATCTGGAAGAGCGATCCGCGGAAGTGGCCGGATCTCCGGGCGTTCATCGACCGGCGGCATGCGGAGGGACGGCGCGTTCTGCTCTGGCTCTGCACCTATGCATCCGGACTGCCGGAAGAGGAGAAGCTCGACGGGAACATGCAGAATCCGGATTCCCCCGCATGGCGAACCCGGCTCCGGGAGGATGCGCACCGGCTTCTTTCCGACGATCCGGGGTGTTTCAATGCCGACGGGATCAAATATGATTTCACCGCTCTGATTCCGAAAGTTCCGGGTCAGTGCTCCGTCTGCGGAGTCGGGTTCATCCGGGAGCGCTTCCGGCTGGTGTACGAGGCGATGACGGCGGTCAAACCCGATGCGCAGATCCTCTGCCAGAGTCTGAATCCGTATTTCACGCCGTGGCAGACGATGATCCGTCTGAACGACTTCACGGCTCTGCCGGAACATGGACTGGAGGAGATGCGGATCCGTTCCCGGATTGCCAAAGCCGTCGGATACGGACTGCCGATTGATCCAGACCATGTCTCGTACGGGCTGTACTCCTATCGCGGAGGATATGATTTCTTCCGGGAGATGGAATCTCTGGGCTCGGTCTCGCTGTATGTCAACGAAGAGGATCTGGAGGATGCGGAACTTCTGGACATTCTGATTCCCCTGGTCCGGCGCAATCTTCACCGTCCGCACAGCAATCCGAACCGGAAAGGATAAAACGGAACTTCCTCCGCCGTCCGATCCTCCGCCCCGATTCTCCGGGAAAAGAGGGGAATCCGGATGCGGAAGCCCCGCTCGGGGAAACGGTCCGCCTTTTCTGGACGCCCGGCGGCAGGAGGAAACGGTCCGCGCCGAAACGATCTTTTCACTCTCCCTTTTTTGAAATAAGCAGCAAGGACGGAACGCATGAACAACGGCATTCTTTCCGCATTTCCCGCCGGCTCGGCACGCACGCCGATTTCGACCGCATCCTCAGCGACTGAGCCGCAGCGCTTCATCTCCGGCAGGGACCGGTCGACGAGCGGATCCTGAGAATATTCGGAATGCGGATGGAACCGCCTTCCTCCCCTTTGCCGAGCATCCGCAGACGGAGTTCCTCCAGTGCGCGATGCGCGATTTTCTCATAACAAAAATCAACGGTTGTGTGCGGAGGGGTCAGATATTCGGAAATTCCGGGGAGTTCATAGGTGACAAGAGAACAATCTTCCGGAATGCGGTATCCTGCTTCCTGAATGAATTTTGCCGCATGGACCGCCAGACTCTGATGGATCATGTAAAACGCCGTGAATTTTTCTGAAAGAATGGAGCGGAATCTTTCCCAGCGCTCCTTCTTCTGCAGGAAGGAGATCTGGAAATTGCGCGCGGAATCCCCCAGATTCAGCTGGGCGGCCGCCTGAAGGAACTCTTTTTCACCGCGGCGGTATGCGGACTGTTCTCCGTAGACAAAATGGATGCGGGCGATCTTCCGGTGTCCCAGTTTTTTCAGGTGCTGAAGAACGATCCGGCTTTCCTGGAGAGGATCCGGATCAACGGAACAGATCTGATCGAACACGGTTCCGTAGCTGTTGACCATCACCAGCGGAATCGACCGTTCCTCCATCCATTTCCGAGCCCAGACACGATTGTAAATCAGGGAAATGACTCCGTCGTAGAAATACGGAGAAACCGATTTCAGGGCGGTTTCCGGAATAATCTGACAGATCCAGTTTCGTCCGGCTGTCTCATTGATCAGGGCATCCAGCATCCGCTGAGAGTATATTCCGCCGAGCTCCTGAGCGATCACCGCGATACGAATCTGATGGCGGTTTGCAGTGTTCCGGTAGTTGAGTCTTGCGGCGGCCTCCAGGACACGGGCGCGGATCTCCGGTGCAACATTGGCTTTGCCGTTGAACGCCCGAGAAACCTGCGGACACGAACAGCCCGCCTCCCGGGCAAGATCCTCCATTGTCACTTTCCGAGTCACAGACTGATTCTCCTTCCGGAAACTACAATGCCACATCATGTTCCTCTTGTCAAGTCATTGTTCATTTTATTTCAGTGTTTTTCGACGAAAAGGGGTTGCCAAAAAGAGGAAAATATTTTATAATATCAGAAACAACGATAGAAAAAGAAAGGAGTGCAAAAAATGAAACGGAAACAGGGACGAAATTTTACTATTATAGAGCTTCTTGTTGTGATTGCAATCATTGCGGTTCTTGCATCAATGCTTCTTCCGGTCTTGAACAGGGCGCGGGAGACCGCCCGGGCGGTGCAGTGTACTTCAAACCTGAAAACTCTTGGAACGGCAGGCATCATATACAGCAATGAGAACGATGGTCTCTACATCCCGATTCGAGATCCCGACTGGACTCTATCATGGTACAATAAAATTCGCGCCACGGTCTCTTTGATCCGCTTGTTTATAAACAGAACGGATTGGGCGGATTGGGCATACTGGGTACCACCGAAATATCTTTGTCCGGAAGTGAAATCATGGAAATGCTATCATCCGGAAGGTCTCTCCGGTCCGAATGCAGACAAATATAATGAATGTGTACGATTGAGTTTTTACGCCTCTTCTGCAGTTTGTGAAAAACTCGCCTCAAATGATGATTTTGAGATTGTTGTTCGGTAGATTGAAAATCTTGAGGCGCATATATTCAAGAT
>CASFTV010000036.1 GCA_949297765.1 uncultured bacterium
GGATGCGCCGAGATTCAGCGTCCTGGTTCCGGCAACCGTTCCGTTTTCTTCGCCGTTTCCGTGGATTCCGCCGGCCACCGTTCCGCCGGTGAGGGTCACCACCGCGTCACCGGTAACTTCCGCATTGTAGCCGCCCGCGTAGACATCGCCGCCGACCGTGCCGCCGGAAATCGTAATGGAAACATTTCCATTCGTAACCGAAGTCGTTTTGACCTGATCGGTATTGGTGACGGCAGCGCCGCCGCCGTAAACACTTCCGGCAATCGCGGTATTACCGGAAACAACCACCGTCACATCGCCGTACTGGGTGGCGCTCGGGGCGCTAAGTTTGGAGACATCCGCAGAGAAGTCAACCTGCTCGTAGCAGGCAAAACTTCCGCCGAATACATCGGTGGAAATCACGCTGTCGCCGGTCAATTCCATGTAGGTATTGCCATAGATTTCAGCGGTACGGCCATATGCGTCGACTCCATCGACGATCTTCTGGTATTCGTCAGCGTAGTCGACGTAACTTCCGCCCGCGACCACAGAGCCATCACTGACCTTGGTCGAACCGCCGATCACCAGCTTGATTCCATATTCGCCTTCTGCGGCCTGATAGGTGCCGTCTCCGGCATCAACGCCGATAACGGTGGTTCCGAACCAGTTGGTGTTGTTACCGCCGACAATGACGTCGGTGACAGTACCGCCGGTAATCTCCACATCGGTCTTTCCGACGATCTGGAAGGCGGCCTTCTCCTGCACTTCCGTTCCGGAAACAATACCGCCGCCATAGATTTCGCTGATGTTGGTCTCATCACCGGAAATGCGGAGCTTGGTCTCACCGACTTTCACGCGGGACATTGAGGCATACGCCTGACCGGCGCCGTAAACCCGGGCGCCCTTGTTGCTGCCGTCGATGATATTCCCGTCAGAATCATAGGTGTAACCGCTCATATTTTCAATGGTTACATCCGTGGATTCGGTAACCACCGATCCACCGGACTGGGCGCGACCCGCACCAAAAACGCGACCGGTCCAGATGTTGCTGCCTTCCGAGTAGCCGTTGATTTCGAGGTTGGTCACTTTGACCACGGACTTGCCGCTGACAGCAGTTGCATCCGTTCCGGTCGCACTGGAACCGGCAACGACATCGCCGTAGATCTTGGAATCGGTCACCGTGACGTTCGTGCTTGCGGTTGTGGAACTCTTTCCCGCTTTCGCCATGCCGCCGCCGACGATCTGAATTTTATCAGACTGTGTTCCGGGAACCGGCTGGAGACGGGTGAAATTAGAGACGTCCACCACGGTGTTCCCGGCATCGCCGTTGAGACTGCCTCCAAAAATTCCTTTCACAACCTCTGTGCCGTCCACAACCACCTTGGTATCGCCGTCGACGTTGCTGTTATCGCCACCGCCGAAGACGTTACCGCTCACGGTTGCGGTATCAGTCAGGCTGACATTGGTACCGCCGGTCACCGTTCCGCCGCGATTTCCGCCGCCGTAGACGTTACCGTCCACCTGTGCGCTGCCGGAGATTTTGACCGTGGTACTGGCAACGGCGGTTTTGTCGCTGCCGCCAATCACCTTTCCTGTGACCTTGGCATCCCCGGTGATGGTAACGGATGCGGTGCCTCTGGTCTTTGCAGAAGTGGGGTTCGCATAACCGTAGCTGCCGCCGTAAACAGCGCTGTACGCCTCGGAGATCAGCGTGATTTCTCCACCGGAAATGGTGACGCTGCTGTTGCCTTTGACCAGACCGCCCCAGGCGCCGCCGCCGACAAGAGCATCGGCTTCAATGGTTCCGCTGTAGATGTTGAGGGTGCTGTCTCCGTTGACGGTGCCTCCTCCCGCACCCAGCAGGAACCAGGTGTTCAGATAAAGAGCGTCATTTGCGGCGCCGGCTTTCCCGATGTTCACCGTGGTGTTGCCGTAGACGGTCGCCGTAGTTCCCGCATACCCTGCACCGGAGAAATTCGGATCGCCCGTCTGGCTGCCCGCGGTAAAGGTGGAGGAAAGGTAGTTGGTCGTGATGTTGCCGTAGACCTTCGCATCGCAGCCGCTTTCCAGCGCATAGTAGACCTGCCAGCCGGCATTGGTATTGTTGATATCGACCAGATTGACGACGATGGCATCCTCATCAATCACGGAGTCCTTGGTGAAGTCAGCGGGTTTCGCCGAGGTGTTGACCTCTGTAACATTCTTGCCGACCACGGTAATCGCCTCAATATCGCCGGTAACGTTGAGGCGGATCGGGTTGTCATAACTCGTAACGCCATTGGGCAGCGCAAGCGCATTGCTCACGGTGTCGAACGCGTTGAGGCCGTAGTAAGCCTTCGTGCCGTCAACGAATGTCACCTCGTCATACGGATTGCGGCCCTTCCATTCGCTGTTGACGTAACGCTCTTCGGAGCCGTCCAGATTGGTCAGATAGAGGTCGTTGTTGAACGTGCTGATGGTGTAGTTGTATGTATTATTGTTCAGGGTGATCGTGTCATAGCTGATTCCCGTCGCCGCACCGGTGTAGTCGATCAGCTTGTAGACTCCGGATTCAGCAGCTCCGGTCATATCAACCGTGATTGAGCCGATCTCGTCAACGTCATTGAATTCCAGAGAGGAAGAATAATCCATGGAAATCGAACCGTAGTTCGTCACGGATCCAGTCAGAGCTACCGAGGAGTTCTTCTCAATTTCCACGGTGGTTCCGGCATCCACCTTCAGGTTCACAGCAGAAAGCTGGGAAGAATTGCTCACCGTAATCGAAGAACCTTTGTTGATTGTCTGGTTGGATCCGAGATAGATATTTCCACCGATCATGAGTTCAGACTGATTGTCGAGCAGAACGGTTGCAGCATCCGCCATGGTGAGATCCTGACCGACATTCAGCCTGGAATTGTTCATGTTCAGCGCCGCATCAATTCCGGAAGCCCGGCTGCCGGTGGCAGTGTTGATGCCCAGATAAGTGTTGATGTTGACAAATGTATTGTTCAAGGTCCAGGACGCTTCCGCCGGCGAATCCTCGGGAACATCTCCCGTAATGGTCCGCGGAGAATCTCCTTCGATATTCTCGTGGTTCAGCTGAACTTGGGCCTGAGCCATATCTTTGCCGGTACCATTGACGATAAAATGACTTCCGCGAGTCTGAATATCGGACTTCTCCACGGTCAGAGAACCGGTCTCAGTGATGGTCATCGTGCTGCCGTGGCCGAAAATATGCGCCTGACCGCTCGTCATTGTCACGTTTCCGTTCAGAGTAATGTCGGCAGCAAAATTACCGGCGTACTCCGGATAGGTGTCGGCATTATCGTAATAATAACCGAACCAGATCGCGGAATCGGTAAGAATATTGATATCCTTGCCGAGTGTAATGGAAACTTTCTTCCCGCCGTTGCCGCGTGACTGATCCATACTGGTCAACAGTAATTCATGACCTGAAAGCCGGATGGTCCGAACTTCTCCCGCCACATTGGAATCAATCGTCACATCATCCTGGAATTTGAACCACATATCCGAGATCGGCGGATTTCCATTCTCCAGAGAGACATCGCTCTGCAACTCAATCTTCGATACGCCGCCCGCAGCAATCGTGGAATAGACCTTGTCCATATTGTCGAACGCGTTGAAGCCATAGTAGAAGCCATCCGCGACCTGTTCGCCGATGTCTCTGTCGCTCCACTTCGCATTGACCATCAGCGTTGTCATGTCGACATCCGCCGCGAAGAGATCGTTGTTGACAACCGTGAAGTTCTCATCCCAGTTCTCTTCGCCGATCAATGTCTTGTACTGGTCAGGCGAGTAAGAAGCGTCGCCGGTGTAATCCAACAGTTTGTAGAGTCCGCCGGAGAAGCCTTCCATATCAATCGTGAGCGAGCCGCCGTCATCGGTGATCGTCTCGAACGCCACGGTCGAGGTGTAATCCATGCTGACGGCACCGCCGAGCGTGATCTCACGCTCAACGCGGAACAGCGCATCGCTGGAAAGCGTCACTCCGCCAGTAGCCGTAATCACGGCATCGATCGCAGAGAATGTTGCCGCATCGACATCGACCGCACCCTTGAGGTGGGTGTAGCTGAAGGAAGCGGTTCCCTGATCGGAAACGTTGATCGCACCGTCGGCGCGCAGATAGAGACTGCCGTCGTAACCGGAACCCGCAAACAAGCTGCCGGTGCCGGAAACATTGACCTGGAACGCTCCATCGCTCTTGTCTTCACTGCTCGATCCGACATAAGCCGCGCCGCCGACCTTGAGGGTCGCGCCGCCGGAGATTTCCAGCGAATCGCTTTCGGTGTCGGTCTTGTATCCGAGTCGGAAATCCTTGCTCCAGCCGGTTGAAACGAACGCCCCGTCGGAGAGCGTATTCTCTCCGGTCATGACGATTTCGCTGCCGATGGTGTTGCTGGTGTAGCCGGCGGTGTCGTTGATGCTGGTTTCCGCTCCGAATGCCACGCTGTTGAGATTCAGCAGACCGGTTCCAGCCGCCATGAATTCCGCATCCACATTGACCGCGCCCACAACATTGACCACGCCGTTGTTGGTGACGCTCTGCGCGCTGAAGCTGCCGTTTGTGATATTGAGACTGCTCTTGCTGTTGAGCCCGACATCCGCCGTGGAGGCATCCAGTTCGCCGCCAGTCACGTTGACCACGCCGACCGCCTCGGCGTCGCCGACACTGCCGATCTGCAGAGTTTTGGCGACCTCCATTCTGCCGCCATCTTCCACATTGACCGTAGCATCCTTGGAAACGGAGGCATCCGCACGATGACCAACCTTCAGACCGGAACCGAAGATCGCTTTGCCGTTCTTCAGGATATTGAGAACAGTCTCGCCTTCGTGTTCGCCGTAATCACCGCCGAGAGAGGCCGCTTCGGCACCGACAAGAGCGGCGGATTCAAACGTCGAAACGGCTCCGGAATCATCGTCGCCGACAGTGATTTCTCCACCCATACCGAAATAGCTGTTGGTCAACGTCACACTGCCGCCGTTCACAATCGACAGCTTGCCGCCTTCGCTCTGGTACAGCTGATTTACCGTGATTTCGCCGCCGTCAACCATGACGACGGAGGTCGCATAGAACTGAACCGAAAATCCGGCGGTCAGCGAGCCGCCGTTCGTCACATTGAGGACACCGGAGGCGCCGCCCCAGTCATCGCCGACATAAAGCCCGAAATCGTCGCCGTTGCTCGCCGTAACTTTGCCGCCGTTGATGTTCAGGACGCCGCTGCCTTTCGTCGTATAGTTGCCGACCAGGCCGCTGACATAAAGCGCACCGCCGGAGACGTTCAGTTCACCGCCCGCGTTCACATTCACTTCGGCGTCCTTCGTCTCGCGATGGCCGATTACCAGTCCGGCCTGCGCATTCACCACGCCGCCGTCATTGACATTGATCTGGGTCTTGAAGCCGGTTTCCTCATTGCTGATTCCGCCGAACGCGGAGGCTCCGGCGGAAGCCGGTTTCCCCGGCACCGAGCCGGTCAGATTCAGCGTGGCACCCGTCACATTGGTCACGCCGCCGGTCGCAAGATAGCCGATGTTGACCGTTGCACCGTCGGAAATTGCCAGCGTCGCGCTCTCATCCATCGTCAGATTGGCATAGACGGTGAACGTGGTCCCGGCACCTGTGATGACAACATCGCTCTCCGGAGCGAACCGGCCGCAGTTGCCGCCGCCGGTCACCTCGACCGCCGCACCGCCGGAAATCTCCAGACTCGTGGAAACCGCATCCGGATTTTCCAGACCGACAGTGAATTTCGTATTGGAGACCGAGCCTCCGGTAATCCTGTTGCCTTCTCCGGTATAGACGACCGTACCGCTGCCGGTCAGCGTATTGTTGAACTCGGTTCCGCCCTTGAAGTTCACCGTGCCGTCGTTGGTCAGCGTGGCGAAGGTCGCGGTGGCGGAGGAAATGTCGATGGTGCCGGTGTTCACGAAATTGTCATTGGCAAGCTCGCTCACATCGAAGGCGGCATTGTCCGCGATGACGATCTTGCCTTCATTCTGTGCATACGTGTAGCCGCCGGTTACCGTTCTGCCGTCGGCGCTGTAAAGCCTGAAGAGACTGTCTTCGCCGGTGACGGTCAGCGTAACGCCTTCGGCGTTGGCAAAGGCAAGCGTATCCGCCTCGAACTTGCCGCCGTTGGAGATCGTTGCAAACATGCCGTCGGCGTACTGAGCATCCACACTTATGTGCTGATTCGCAGCGCTTGCCTCTCCGAAGGTCACCGCGCTGGCGCCGGAAACGGTCATGGTTCCATTGTTAGTGACCGTCATGCTGTCGCCGGTCGTGTATCCCAGCAGTTTCGGCGTCGCCCAGACGGACATCTTCATCGTTCCGCCGTCCACCACCAGCGAACCGCGGTTGTGAACCTCGCCAACGACATCGAGATTTCCGGTTACCACCAGTTCCGAATAGGGACGGATGTAGATCGCACCGGAATTAGCAATTCCATTCGCATCATATTTCTCAACCGAAACATCCCCGGCGACCCGAACCTTCGCATAATAAACGCGCTCATTCTGGTCTCCTGTTACAACTCCTTGTTTCGATAAGCCGAAGCCAACATCCAGAAGACCGTCATCCAGTTTGCCTTTGATGTACAAGTCCACATTCGAGGCTTCGGCGATCGTGAGAGTGCGGTTTTCCCCTTTTAATCCTTCCAGCATCAGCTGGGCGCTCTCCACGTTGCCGGAAAGGACATTATCCCCGGCGACAGCATTGATTTTTTCTGTTGTCGTGAGCGTTGTATTGTTCCAGGTGGCGATGCCGAATCCATCCATCTCCACGGTTGTTGTCGAGATATCCGCCAGAAGAGTGATGGTTTCACCGGACTGAACCTCAGCCAGTGCGTCATCAAAACTCGTGAAGAATCTGTCACCAATCGAGGCGACATATCCGGCATCGTCATACACTTTGACGGTACCGTCGCTGTTCGGATAAAATGCCAGTCCGTCAGCGAGGGGCAATTTACTGTTCAAATCAACGTTGTTTTTATCCGTTCCGACAACCGTGAGGGTTGCATCGGTGATCTTGCCGTCACTGTCGCGTTCCACATCGCCAACAATTGCGGCGGAACTCGGGCTTCCTGTATGATCGTTATCGCCAAGCATCGGCGGATTTTCCACGATCTGGTCTTCCAGCGTAAAGTTTTCGCTGGTCGTGACATCGACCTTGTTATTCAGCAGAAGAGCTGGACCGTTCGCTGTATTTCCCAGATTGGCACCGGCAATCAGCCCGACGTTGCCGATATCGTTGGTCGCCGTAATCGACGATTGTTCGATGGTACAGCCTTCAATGGTATTCTGATAGTGCGCTATTCCGCAGATACCGCCGATCCGGTCCGTTCCGGAAATGTCGATATTGGAGACCGTGGAATTGGCAATAACATTGCTTCCTTCGCCACGGTATCCCCAGATGCCGCCGACGTATGATCCATCATTCAACGCCTTGATATAACTGCCGTCATTGCCCTCGACGGTACAGCCGCTGACGGTGGAGACATACCCGTTGCCGCCGATACCGCCGATATACCACCAGCCTTCAATTTCAATATCACCGGTGACGTGACAGTTGCTGATCTCCTTTCCGGTGAATCCGTATCCCACAATGGCACCGACATACAGGGAACCTGTGATGTCAACGTTGTTGATCGTCAAATTTGTAATCGTTGCCGGAGAATTGGTGTAACCGAAAAAACCAACGTAGCAATTTGCCGCAATATTGCTCGTTCCCTTGGTAATCTTCAAATTGCTGATGGTCATCCCGTTGCCGTCGAAGGTCCCCTGGAAGGGGGCATCACTATTTCCGATCGGCGTCCATTCCTCGTTCTGAAGATCAATATCTGCAGTCAGCTTCACAGTCTGGCCTTTGAAAGAGAACTCCTGCTTGTTCTCCTTGAGCTGATTGACCGCGTCGCGAAACAGTTTAAGCTGTTCGAGCGACCCGATCTCATATTCTCCGGCACTGTTCTTTACCAGCGATGTGACGCCATCCGAATAGATTTCGTTTTCAAATGTGACTGCCATACCCTCTGCCTTTCTTTTTTACTTTCTATTGTAATTGTATTGTTTCCCATAAAAAACAAGAAGACGGCGGAACTTCGAGCAAAACAGCTCCGCAGTCTTCTTGTCTTTCATAAGCAGTTGAATTTACGGCACTTGCCGTATATGCAATCCGTTTCACAGCCGCAGTCTCCTTTCCTTCCGGAAAAGGCCTTGACGGCTGGTTCGGAATATTCGGCGGCAATGCCGCAACACGGTTCTGATTCTTCGGATTGTCCTCCCGCCGATCAGCGCAAAAACGGTAATGCAGGGCTTCGCCAGCGCCGTCACATTTTCAATAAAACGAAGGGAGGAAATGGATTCTGCCACGGAACAGAAAAACTGAGGAGCCATCGGAGATGCTCCGATCCGGATAAGGGGTTCGTCTCCGGCGTTTCCTCCGGCCGGCGAAAAACTCCAGCGGGAAGAATCACTCAGATCCGCTCCGCAGACCGCGATCCACACTCCCAAGTCATCCCCGGAAACAGATTTAAGTTGCAACTGTTCCATTTTTTGGTGTTCCACTCGTACAAAAAGTACGAAAAACCTTTATATCATATATGAATTTATTTCAGGGAGTACTATAATCGTCTCTCCCTTTTATTGCAATCGGATTTCATCTTTTTTTTTATTTTTTTTGCGAATTCCATTTCAGACGACATTTTTCCAGCATATCTTCCGGGAAGCAGGATTTTTTTCCGAATTCCTGCCGAATGTCACGAAATCGGCAGCAGAAATCCAGTTTTCAGTATTGTCAGATCTTTCCTTCTGTGGTATAATGAAACAAAACGGAGGAACAAGAGGATGCTGAAAGGACATAAAACCGTCATGCTGGCTCTGGGATGGCGAGTCGAAACGCTGGTGCGGGGAATCGCCGATTACGCCAGGGAGCACCGATGGCACCTCGTGTTCCAGAACGGAGGAGATTTCGAACGCGATCTCAGAAACTGGCGCGGAGACGGTCTGATCTGTGCACTCCCGGAAGAGATACTCTCCTGCCGATCCTGGGAAAACACGGCGGTCGTCTCCCTGATCACCCTGCGGAACTTCCCGTTTTCCTACCGCATGATCCGGGAAGACGATTATGCCGTCGGCCGGATCGCCGCGGAATATTTTCTGAAACGCGGATACCGGAATTACGCGGCCTACTCCGTCTCCCGCCGCTGCGACGGCTTCCGGGAAACGCTCGAAAAGCACGGCTGCTCCTGCATCACCTCCGGAACCATGTTCAACCGCGATCAGGAAGAACTTTCCCGCTGGCTGAAATCCCTGCCGACCCCCTGCGCGCTGTTCTGCGAAAACGACTGGGATGCCGCCGATGCGGTCAATGCGGCGATCTGGAACGGTCTCCGGATTCCCTCATCGCTGGCCATTCTCGGAGGAGGCAACAACGCACTGGTATGCAATGCTCCGGCAATCCCGATTTCCAGCGTGGATTTCCGTTACTACGAACTCGGACAGCGGGTTGCTGAGGAAATGGACCGTATTCTGGACGGAGAAAAAATCAATCCGGAGCCGCTCTACTTTCCCCCCTCCCCGCTGGTGGTGGAACGCAGAAGCACGGATTTCTTCGCGGTCTCCAATCCGAAACTCGGGCAAATTCTTGAATTGCTGCGCAGAAACGCCGAACGAAAGATTTCTCTTCATGAGGTGGCAAAGCGCTTTGCTCTTTCGGATTCAGCGCTCTACAAGCTGTGTGTGCGGAATCTGGGAATTTCGCCGAAAGAGTTTCTTCTGGAACAGCGTCTTTCCCGGGTCCGGGAGCTGCTGCTGTCCACCCGCCAGACCATGGAGGAGATCGCGGAAAACTGCGGATTCCCGACTCCGGGAGCCATGTTCTCCGCCTTCCGGAAGACCTTTCACATGTCTCCCGGCGAATGGCGCAGAAAAAATCAACCGGAACTTCCATAAAAACAGAGAGGTTTTTTCCGATCATGATCCAGCAGATTCTGAACCATTTGAACCATCCTCCGATGGAATTCCGCGGCGTGCCGTTCTGGTCGTGGAACGGAAAACTGGAGGAGACGGAACTGCGGAGACAGATCCGCGTCATGAAGGAGATGGGGTTCGGCGGATTCTTTATGCATTCCCGTCTCGGACTGGCGACGGAATATCTGGGCGAAGAGTGGTTCCGCCTGGTCAACGCCTGCATTGACGAAGCGGAAAAGCTCGGCATGTCCGCATGGCTCTACGACGAGGACCGCTACTCCTCCGGTTCCGCGGGCGGAGAGGTCGGCCGGGAAAAACAGTTCCGTTACCGGACTCTGCAATGCGAAGTTCTGAAAACGCCGGTGTTCCGGGAGGAGGACATCGCATGGTTCGCCGGAATCGTCGATGGACACAACCTCTTCTCTCAAAGGAGGTTGCATCATGGAGAGACCCTGCGGGACGGGGAGATGTTCCTCCGTTTCTTCCTGGAATATGCACCCCTCCGCGACTGGGACAACAACAGTTACGCGCCCGACCTGATGAATCCGGACGCGATGCGGAAATTTCTCTGTCTGACCCACGAACGCTATGCGGAGCACTGTGGGGCAAAGTTCGGAAAGAGCGTTCCCGGAATCTTTTCCGACGAGCCCCACTGTTCCAACTGGACCGAAGGAATGGAGGAAAAATTCTTCCGGCGGTACGGAGAAGATCTGACGGAGCGTTTGCCGGAACTGTTTTTTCTGGTTGACGGGAAAGAGTGTTCCGATCTCCGGTGGAAGTTGAACAATCTGCGGACGGAACTGCTCTGCGGGGCGTTTGCCGGACAGATTTCGCAATGGTGTCATGCGCACGGACTTGCGTTCACAGGACATGTTTTCGGAGAGGATTCCGTTCTGTCCCAGACGGAGAAGGTCGGATCGGCAATGCGGTTTGTGGAATGGATGGATCTTCCGGGCGTGGATCTGCTCGGGGAACGGTGGATGAGTTTTGACGCGATTCTCCAGACCGCCTCCGTTGCACATCAGAAGGGAAGTGGAAAAACGATCTGCGAAACGTTCGCCGGATGCGGATGGGATTTCCCGCTGGCCTCGCAGAAGGCGGTGGCGGACTGGCAGGCGGCGCTCGGCATCACGATCTTCTGCCAGCATCTTGCGTTCTACACGATGGAGGGATGGGCAAAACGGGATTATCCGCCGAGTTTTCTGGATCAGTCGCCGTGGCACTCCGTCAGCCGTCCGATGCAGGACTATTTCGCTCGACTGGGCGCTCTGCTGGCGGAGGGAGAGCCGGTACGGCGGATTCTGGTTGTGCATCCGCTGGAGTCCACCTGGTTCTGGAAGCCGCTGAACTGTTATTCGCCGGACGAGGAGAGAGCGGAAATTTGCCGTCTGCCGCGTTTGCGCAATGCCCTGCTCTCGGCGAAGCTCGCATTCGATTACGGCGATGAGGAGATGATCGCGCGCCTCGCATCCGTGGAGGGGAAAAGGGTCCGTCTCGGGAAGGCGTTCTATTCTCTGATGATCCTGCCGGAGATGCGGACCATCCGTTCCTCGACACTTCGTCTGGCGGAAGAGTTTGCAAAGTCCGGCGGGACAGTGCTGTTTCTCGGTCCGGTTCCGGAATATGTCGATGCGATCCGTTCGGACCGGGCGGAAAAAGGATATGCGGCGTTCCGGAAAACAAATCTGCAAACCGTTGCAGTGGAAGCAGATGAAGTACGAAGCATCGCTGTCCGAACCGTGGATGGAAAGTCCGCGGAATCCATTCTCTGTTCTGAGGTGCGCGGAGAGGAGCATGCGCAACTGTTTCTCTGCAACATCGGAATGGAGCTGCCGGATCATGTGGAGATGTCGGCGCCGCTGGCGATTGACCGGACTCTTGTCCCGGGAATTCTTGAAATGGAATGGGAGATTCCGGAAACGTGGCAGATCGCGGAAATTGATCTTTTCCGCGGAACGGTCTGTCCGCTGGAATCGGAATGGAGAGCTGGACGCCGCGTCTGGCGTTCGGAATTCGGCAAGCTGCAGACTCGCATGTTCCTTGCTTCCAAGGAGTTTTGCAAGATGAGTCCCCGTCCTCCGGAGATCCCCCGGATTGGACGGCGGATTCCGTTGAACGCTTCTCCATGGAAAATCCGTCCGGATGAACCGAATGTTCTCGTTCTTGATTTCCCGGAGATTTCGATCAACGGGTCCGCGTTCCGGGAGGAATATGTTCTGGATGCGGACTCGCGGATTCGGGATGCGATCGGAGTTCCGCGCCGTTCCAGCACAATGGTCCAGCCGTGGATGCAGGAAAAAACCATAGACAGCGCAAAAACAGCGGAAGTCGTTCTGCGTTATCCATTTGAATGTTTCTTTATTCCGTCCTCCCTGCATCTTGCCGTGGAACATCCGGAATATTACAGGATCGCTCTGAACGGAAAACAGATTTCCTCCCTCTCCGATGCCGGATCATGGTGCGACGCATCGCTCCGGAAACTTCCGCTTCCGCCGGAGGTTCTCCGCGAAAAAAACATTCTGGAACTGCGCTGCACCTATCACGGAAGAATGTGCGGACTGGAAGCGCTCTTTCTTCTCGGCGATTTCGGAGTGACGAACAATGTCCTGACCGCTCCGGTCCGAAAACTGCATCCCGGCGACTGGTGCGCGCAGGGGTTCCCGAATTATTCCGGGAATATGATCTATGAACTGGAATTCGACTGGAACGAAAAATCGGACAACCCGGTATTTCTGGAAATTCCATGCTGGCGCGGAACCGCGCTAGGCGTTGCGGTGAACGGCGCAGAACGCCGCCCGATTCTCCATCCCCCGGACCGGATTGAAATTCAGGACTTCCTGAGACCGGGAATCAACCGGATTGAACTGACGGTCTTCGGGCATCGGCGCAACTCGCATGGACCGTTTTACACCATGCCGACTCACTGCAACATGGCAAGTCCGCCGCTGTTTGCTCTGCTCTCGTTCCACCGGAGGCTTCTGGTCCCATGCGGACTGCTGGAATCTCCGGTGCTGTATCAAAACCAATAATCGGAGGAAAAGTGATGAAACGAAGAGGAATTCCATTTACGCTGATAGAGCTCCTTGTTGTAATTTCCATCCTTGCGATTCTTGCCGGTCTGCTTCTCCCGGCTTTGAACGGCGCAAGGGAAAAGGGAAAGACGATCTCGTGCTCCTCTCTGCTGAAAACCATTGCAACCGGAGCGATTCTCTATGCGGACTCTTGTGACGGATGGATCATGCAGTCCACAATGGAGAATGAAGATGGTTTTTCCGGAACCCGCCGCCGCTGGTGTACCAATCTTCAGTTTCTGCAAAGTGCTGGAATTCAGTACAATACACTCCAGGGGTCCGTGCCGGCGGATAATTATCGGCATATGTGGAAACGTCAGTTTCTCTGTCCAAGCGCCGACCTGACCTGCATCGCCGCGGGAAGTCTCTACGGGACAGCAGAGCGAAGCTGGGGAATGCAGCGTCTCTGGCGCGATCTCCCGACCCAGCCAAGCAAGCAGACTTCTGTCCGGATCACTTCCGTTTCAAGACCTTCTGCAAAAGTTTTCTTCAATGAAATTACCGATGGAGGAGAATCGGTGAACGGGTCTCGCACTTTGCTGGCAAAGTATCTGGAATGGAAGGTGGAAAATTCTGTCGGCGGAACTCTTGCCTATCGTCACAACGGGGTTTTCAGCAATGTTGCGTTTTATGACGGTCATGTTCAGACCGGAAAAGAGGGGACTCTGATGGATCCGAATCCGTATAACAACAACTTGGTCAATCGGATCTGGTATCTGGATTTATAAGTGCAGAGAATGGGATGATTGGGGGATTAATTGATTGATTGATTTTAATTTCGTGCTCCGCACGACCAGCGTCTCGCCGCTGGACCGCGACAAGGGCACCCTGCCCTTGACCCGGGAAAATGCAACAGCATTTTCCCGTCCGGATTGTTGAAAATGGCCAAAAAGAAAGGAGATTGGGGAGTGGATAGGAAGAAAGTGGGGTGGCTGCTGCTTTGTGTGGCCGGGGTTCTGTCGTTCGCGGCGGAGAAGAAGCTGGAGAAGTTTGAGCCGGATCTTACAACGTCGGATATTTATCTCCCGCATCTGAAGCGTATTCCGCTCGGCGGGTGGTGGAAGCTGAAGCGTCTTGACACCGGAAGGAAGAATGATCCGGAGGATGAAGGTTTCAGGCGGAAGGTTTTCAAGCCGGAGTATTCCGATGTCTCCTGGGAACGGGATCTGGTTCCGAACAATCTGAATACGCCTTTTCTCAAGGAGAAACTGACGCACAGGGATCGTTCCCATGGCGGAGTGGTCTGGTATCGGAAGAGCTTTTCTTTGCCGGAGTACGGGAAAAAGGAACGGGTTGTGCTGTATCTGGAGGATGTGGTCGGAGCGTTTCGGGTGTATCTGAACGGGAAGGTTGTTCTGGAGGCTCCGGAGCGTCATCCGCTGAAGTATGGAGCGTATCGCGGACCCGGGCTTCCGTTCGAAGTCGATGTGACAGAGCAGGCGAAAACCGGAGATAATGTGTTGGCGATTCGTCTGTTTCACAGCGGCAATCCGGTCTATCCGTGGGGCGGCGCGGTGCATGGGATCATGGGAAGGGTGTATCTGGACGTCAAGCCTGCCGCGTGGACCGACCGGATTCTTGTCACCACGCTGCCCGATCTCAGGACCCTTGAAGTGGACTGTCTGCTTTCCGGATCGCGGAATCCGGCGGACTTGCGAGTCTGGAAAGGCGAAATTTTTGAATGGAAATCAGGGAAAGCATGTGCGGAAATTGCGTTCGGGTCTCCGTATGACCGGGAGGGGATGCGCTTCGTTTCCGGAAAAACGACTCTGCATTCGCCGCGTCTCTGGTTCACGGAAGATCCGTTTCTTTACGGAGTGCGGATTCGGAACGCGGAAGGGGAAACGGTGGGAGTTCAGAGGTTCGGAGTGCGGACATTCGGCGTGAAAAATGGAAATTTCGTGTTGAATGGAGTTCCGGTGTTTCTCCGCGGACGCTGTTTCAATCAGACGCTTCTGAATCCCTCCAGACACGGATATGTCTACGCCCTTGCGATGAACGTCAACGGCTATGGACGAAAGTTCTTTGAAACGTTCCGGAATCTCAATCACAACTACCTGAGGCTGAACTCCTTTGCGCTGGGAAGAACCATGTACGAGCATCTGGATGAACTGGGGATTCTTGTCAGCGACGAACTGTATTACAAGTCCATCCGTCTGGAACACTCCCGGAGAATCGACGAGATTGCGAAGCACTCCTACCGGAATGTCTGCGATGCGAAGGGCAATCTGCTTCCTGAATTCCGGACCTATCTGCGGGATCGGCTGTTTCTGACCTGGTCGCATCCGTCGCTCTGTCTGCACAGTTTCGGCAATGAGATCCGTGATTTCGGCTATGTCTCCAGCATGATGAACAACATCTATGATTTCTTCCGGAAATGGGAAAAGCAGAATCTGCCGCGGACCCCCTCCTCCGGACGCGTCTATCAGGAAGCCACCAATCTGGCCCGGATCCGCGGAGAGAAGTTCGATTATATCGACACTCATGCCTATGCGGGAACCGGGAATGAGTATCCCCTTCCCTATGTCGGCGTGATGTACCGTCACTTCATCCGGACCGCGGAAAATCTCTTCGGCAAAGACCGCTTTCCGATTGTCAACGGCGAGTGTGTCTACGATGGAAACCGTTACTGGAAAAGCTGGTACGACGGAATCTGGAACCGTTATGACGACCCGGAGCCGGACTGGAATAAATATCTGGCCTGTGTCAATGAGATGAAACAGAAAGATCCCGAACCCGCCAATCTCTCCCTCTACTGGATCCGCAACTGGGGTGCGAAGAACTACAAGTTCCGCCGTTCGGAGGGATTTGGTCTTTATACCGAGCGTGTTCTGGAATACGCCCGCGCGCTCTGGCCGAAACTGGACGGGTATGCCGCGCTTGCGGATCCTTACATCACTCTGCCGGAAACGCTCGGCGATTTCTCGGACATCCGGATTGAATACCGGAAGGCGGCGGAAGGACTCCGGAAGATCTGTGCGCCGATGGTCGGCGGTCTCGAAACAGTTGCGCCGAACCAGTTCTCCGGGACGGATCTGCGCACAAACGCATGGGTGGTCAACAACCATGAATCGCCCCGGTCGAAGGTCCGGATGGAACTCCTGCTTGTCCGGGACGGGAAAACGGTTCGCCGGAAGGAGCTTTCCTTTGGAGAGATGAAGATCGGCGAAAAGAAAACGCTTCCTCTTTCGATGGATCTTCCTGCGGAGGAAGGATCCTTCCGTCTGACCTGGCGGGTTCTCTCCAGCGCGGGGGTGGAGAACGAACGCTCCGCGGAATTGAAACTGCGGAACGGGAAACATCTCTTTGCTCCGATCGAAACAAAGAAGAAAATTGCGCTGTTCGATGCATCCGGCGTATTCGGGAGTCTGAAACCCTACAGCACGCAGAAGATTCTGAAACAGCTCGGAATCCGCGCGGAGACGATCGAAGACTTCCGCGATCTTTCCCGGTACGATCTTCTGATTCTCGGGAACAACTCCGTCTCCGCAAGCGCCGTGCAGACGCAGGGGGACGCGATCCGGAAGTATGTGGAGGACGGCGGACGGCTCCTTGTGTTCGATCAGGAGTTCAGCGGACGGATGCCGTTCCTTTCCGAGCTCGAATATGCGATTGCGGGACCGGGACAGTTTTCGGAAGTGCTCCGCTTCCGTCACCCCGCCGTGAAGGGGATGGATCAGCACGACTTCTTTCTCTGGAACTCGAAGGATCAGTGTCTTTACCGCACTTATATTCTTCCGGTCTCCCGGGCGGCGGTCGCCGCGGGGGGAAACACGGCGGGATGGGGAGTCAGTCAGTTTGGAATGGTTCTGGCGCATTTGAAGCTCGGAAAGGGGGATGTGCTGTTTTCGCAGGCGGAAGTGACGGAGAATTTCCGGAAGGATCCGGCTGCGGCGCGTCTCTGCCGGAATCTGCTGGAGACAATGCTGGAGGATGCGACACGGAAAAATGCGTCGGAATTTCAAGGATTTCCACCGCTCCGGGTCCGGAAAATCGCGGATTCCGATGCCCGTCCGGTCTCTCTTGCGGAAAGCGCGAACATGGGATTTGCCGATCCGGTCGCAGGAGATGGAAAAGGAGGATGGAGCGATCAGGGGCCGGAGAACGATCTGCATCCGTTCCCGGTCGGAAGCCAGCGCTTTGCGGGGACGCTCTTCCGGATCGTCGATCCCGCGGGAAACAGCGGACGTTCCTGTGTGGTGGTCGCAAAAAATCCGGATCTGAAATTCAAAGAGAAGAGTCGGCCGATCCGGCTCGGCTTCAAGGCGTCGCGTCTGATGTTTCTGCACACGGCGGCGTGGGACGACAAAAATCCGGTCGGAGCCTATCGTGTTGAATACGAATCCGGAAACGTTCTTGAGATTCCTCTGGCGTTCGGGGAAAATATCGGAGGATGGTGGAATCCCTCCTCGCAGAAGCTCGCGTCGGCCGACTGCGGATGGACCGTTCACGACGGGAAACGTCTGATCGGTGCATTTCTCTTCGACTGGAAAAATCCGCATCCGCAGGATCCGATCCGTTCTGTGACGCTGTGCTCCTACGGGAAAACGGTCATCGGACTGCTCGGACTGACGGCCGAACAGATTCGATGAATCGGAAACGGAGAAAAAGGAACACGTCTGCATTCAGATTTCGTCCGGCGCCGCTTCTCTGACGGAACGGGCCGGATCCATTCAAAAAAGAAGGAGGTTTCAAGGATGAAACAACTGATCGCTCTGATGACCGCCGCCGTTCTGGCACTTCCCCTGACCGGAACGGACTACACCAGCAAAGGATTCTGTGCAATGATTTCCCGCAGCGGAATATTGAAGCGGGTCACATACGCGGGGAAAGAGATTCTCCGCGATTCACAGATTCACGGAAATTATCTTCTTCCGCCGGGAGAAGCGAAGTATGACACCCGTCTCTTCCAGGCGCTCGACGGGAAAGGCGTTGCCGACATTCTCCGGGAAGGAGACCGGATGACCGTGACCACCGACTCCATTTTAGGCAATGCGAAAATTGCTCAGGCGGCCCGGTATCAGACAACGGTGACTCTCACGCCGGACGAACTTGTGTTCCGCACGAAGATCACGCTTCTGACCGCTCTTCGGGGACACACATCACTGTTCAGCCGTCAGTTCAACATTCCGGCCGCACTGGTCGCGGGGCGCGGGGTCCGCTGGCTGGAGGAAAACGGGAAGGAGGAACTCCGCACCGTTCCGCAGGAATATCAGAAAAACTTCCGGATCCGGGGACGGGAGGCGATCTTTTCCCTGCCCGGATATCTTCTGACGATCACCGCATCGGAGAACTGCACGATCGGCTTCTGGGATTCGCGTCAGTGGAACGCCCCTCTGCTTTCGTTCTCCATCGCCGCCAAAGAACGGTGGAGCGCGGAACCGGTGCTCTTTCCGGAGGGCAGGAACTGGGAGTGGGAGTTCCGGATCCGCATGACAAAAGACTGACCAGTCCCCCCGCCCCGCGTTCCGCCCACCCGTTTCCGTGACAAGCGGAGAAACGCGGCGGAAGCGAAGAGCCGCAGCGAAGACTCGTTTCTCTTTTTGAATTCCGAAGCGAAGACTGCGGAGAAGGATCGCTCAGGGAAGACGGACTCCGTCCGGCCGCGGCGCCGAGATCCCGTTCCGTCTGTTTCCCGGTCGGATTCCGCTGATGGGAATCGAGTCCATGCACCGGCGAATACGGGTTCCGCTTCCGCGGCGTTCGGATCATTGGGATACAGAGAGAGCCTCCTTCAAAACAGGCAGAACCCGGCGGTACATCATGTAGAATCCGAGATCATTCGGGTGACAGTGATCGACGGTGCACATGTTCTGGCCCGGTTCTCCGAACAGTTCGGCGCCGTCGATGAACCAGACCTTCCGATCGCCGGCGCGCCGGGCGTTCTCATAGGTTTTCCGGATGATGTCGCGTCGTTCGGGAGAAATCCAGGAGCATTTGGAAAGGAGAATGATCGGGAGATCGGGTTTTGCCGCGCGGACCGCTTTGAAAAAAGGTTCGTGGGTTTTCTCCAGATGAGCGGCGGAGGGAGCGTTGTAGTCATAATCCATCACAAAGGCGGCAAGATCCAGGGAGCCGATTGCTTTGGCGAGAGCGATTTCCCCTTTAGCGCTTCCGGAGAATCCCAGATTGATCTGGGGCGCATCGACGGCGCGGCAGAGCATGGTGGTATAGTTGTTCGCCGGACGCGACACGCATCCGCCCTGTGTGATGGACGATCCGTAAAAGAGGATCGGTCTGCGGATTTTCTGCGGATCGGGCGGAAGGATCCTGCTGCCGGGTTTCACACCGATTTCAAGGTTTTTCACGCCGCTGTACAGAGGAAGATACAGGGTATAGGAGTGCATTTTGCCATCCCGCTGGAAGCTGAAGCGCTGTTCCAGGGTCTTGTTCCGGTTCTGCGGAGTCGGGCGGATTGTGGTCAGATAGAGTTCGCCGCCGTCTTTGCCGGTTGAATACAGGTCAAAGCCCGCGCTGCCGGAACGCGGCATGTGATCCATATCGCTGAAGGAGCGGTAGTCGGCCCGGATGGTCAGATACGGGGAATCGGTCTTGAAGCGGACCGTTCCGCCGGACGTATGCCATGCGAGAGAGAGAACGCCTTTGTTGACCTCTTTTTCCGTCAGAGCTGCCGGGAGACGGCAGAGCGGACCGTTTTCCGTCCGCCACGGGAAACCGGTCACTTCAAACGGCTGTTTCAATGCATCGAAATAATGCACGGCGAGAGAGCCGACCTTCGCCACCCGGAAATTGGCGTCGATCTGCGAAATCTCCAGAGCGACCAGCGGTTCTGGGGTCAGAGCGAGAAGCGCCGCACAGATGGGAACGATGACGATTTTCATTCAAAAAACCTCCTTTGCATGCGTTTCTGTAACTATATTGTTGTTTTCGGAAATTGCAAACCGGGGCAGTGATCCGCCGGTTTGCAGCGACTCTTTTTCAGATGGAATTCCTGAAATCCCGTGTGTCGGGCACGTTGCACTTCCGCGAATCCGGCAGATCCCGGATCGTTCGGGAAAATGTTAAAAGTGTAACATTTTTTCCGCTTTCGTTTTCCTGTTTTTCTATTGACTTTTCGGGGAAAATATTCTATAATGAAAACGGGAAAACGACGGTGAAACAATGCAGCGGATCAATTTCAGGAAAATCGCGGAAGAGCTGAAACTCAGCCACATGACCCTGTATCGCGTGATCAACAATGCGTCCGGGGTGAAGGAGTCGACCCGCACCCGCGTGATCGAAGCGCTGAACCGTCACGGATGCTACATGGCGGAACAGAAGAAAAAGCGGACGATCGTCTTCGATTTCGATGAATCCGACCACTCCAACTACATGCGGGATCTCCTACTCTCCCTGATCGCCCGCGTCTCCATCCACGATTTTGTGTGCGTCACAACCAGTCACCGGACCGACCGGCGAAGATTTCTTCAGGAAGCGGAAAAGGCGGAAGTGGTGGTCTTCGGCCCGATGTATGAAAAGAGTCTTCTCCCGCTGCTGAAGGATCTCAACCCGGACCTTCTGGTCATCAATCTTCTGGACGACACGGTCGGCGACATTGCAATCGCGTCCGACGATTTCCAGAGCGGAAAGGCCGCTTCCGAATATCTCATTCAGAACGGACACACGGAACATGTCGCCGTCACGGCCTGTCTCTCCGGGGAACGGGTCAAGCACTCCTTTGTGAACCGGGCCAAAGGATTTCTGACCGAGCAGCGCTTCTCCGCTCCGAAATGCCGGATTGATCTGCTGGACTATCCGCTGATCACAAAAGATGACAACCGGAAATTTCTGGACCGGACCTTCCGCCGATGGAAAAAACTTCCTTCCGCCATCTTCTGCACCGGAAGCTATATGGCGGATCAGATCTTCCGCTGCTGTGCGGAAAAAGGAATCCGGATCCCGGAAGACTTGAGTCTGCTCGGATACGACAAACCGCTTTCTCCGAAAAAGACACCCCTTTACGACCGGATCTATTTTGAACCGGAACAGATCGTCAACTGGGCGGAGTTCTTCCTGCTGAACCGGCCGGTCCTGAAAACGCAGGGGCCGATTCACGTTCTGCTGGAAACCAAACTGGAAATTCATGGAACGGTAAAAAATATCAGAAAGGAAACCATGCAATGAAACGAAGATTCACCTTAATCGAACTCCTTGTCGTAATTGCGATCATTGCCATCCTTGCGGGGATGCTGCTTCCGGCGTTGAAAAGCGCACGGGAAAAGGCGCGGCAGATCACCTGTGTCTCCAATATGAAACAGGTCAACATTCTGTTCATCAACTATCTGGACGCCAACGACATGTGGTCTCCGGAAAACGATGGAAGCTGTTACTATATCAC
This sequence comes from uncultured bacterium, assembly GCA_949297765.1. Lineage (GTDB taxonomy): Bacteria > Verrucomicrobiota > Lentisphaeria > Victivallales > UBA1829 > UBA1829. The sequence goes on from CASFTV010000036.1 coordinate 21,352, forward strand.
CCAGGCGGCCTATGGAGATTTGAAATACCGGAAAAACGAGTCGGAAAATCCGGATGCGAAAAAATACAGAAAACCCACCGGCTTCCTGTTCTGTCCGAATGCAGAGACCTTTCCCGATTCTTTGCATGTTTCCAACTATGTGGCAACTCAAGGGAAAGACGACAACGTTCTGCCTCATGGCGGAGTCTGGTACAACAAAAGTCCATCGGGAAACATTGGACGGAAAATGAACGACATCCGTCCGAACAGCGCCATTTTCATGGAAAAGCGACTGTATCAGTTGTGGAGCGGAACCGCCGGACCGGAACGCGGAAGTGTCCTGACCTATTATACCAACCGATCGACAAGCGGGTATCAGCCCGGCATGTCAGTGGATTCCAGCGCCAGCTGGAGCACCTACGGAAAATATCCCGGATGGGCAAATCATTACGGCATGTCCGCCGCATTCCTCTTCTTTGACGGACACGCGGAGCTGATCCGCTTCGGCACCGAATTCAACGATGACTGGACTAAAAAATAATTTCAGAAAAGGAAAAACAAAAAATGAACTGCATGAAACTTCAGAAAATTCTTTTTCTCGCTGCAGCGGGAACTCTTTTCGGCGCGACCGGTGCGGAAACGGTCTTCTCTTCCGACTTTGCCGCACAGAAGTGGAACCGCGCTCCTGCATGGACCATCGAAGGAGAGACGGCAAAAGCAACTCAGATACCGGGGAAATGGCCCGCGCTCTCCTATCCGATCTCTCTGGAAGGCAACAACTTCTACCGCTGCTCTTTCCAGTACAGGACCTCCGGATCAACCGATTCCTCGGACAAACTTCTTCTCCATGTTCATAAAAAATACCATTTTTCCTATCCGCCCGTGACAGAATGGACGACCTCGTATGCCTATTTTCATGCCGCCGATTCGGGGAAAGGAGATCTGACCTTCCAGCTGGAAGGGAAATCGCCGTTCCAGCTCCAGCTCCGGAAGATCCAGGTGGAAAAACTCTCCGCGGACGACCGGAAACGGATCCGCGTGGATTTCGCGTCGGACAGCGGACCCATGCCCGCCTTCTTCCGGAAACACTTCTGGAAAAATGCCGAAGGAGCTCTGCAAGTTGTTCCGGCGGAAGATCATATCGAAGGCGGAAAGGCCATGCGGATCACAGCGCGGGCAAAGACGGGAAAAACTCAGCCTTCCGTTTATTCCCTGCATCTTCCGCTGGAGCCGGAGAAGCGCTACCGCCTCTCCCTCTGGGCCAAAGCCGACACGCAGACTCCGTTTTCCTTCTACATCGACGGCTATGTCGGCGGACAGAAAAAGCACTGGTACAAAGGCACTCAGACGAAGCTGACTCCCCGCTGGGAAAAACAGAGCATCGAGTTTTCCGGACCCTCTCTGACGGAACATCCGCAGATGGCCAAACAGACCGCCTATCTGGTCTTCACCTTCCCCGCAGAAGAAAAGGAAAAGACGATCCGGATTCATTCCGTTGAGCTGGAACAACTTGGGGAATAAAGTACAATGAAACAAATCCTCTTCTTTCTTCCTCTCCTTGCCGCTCTTCCTCTTGCCGCGGGGAATCTGCTTCTCAACTCCAATTTTGAACTGGGAAACGCCGGATACCAGGTCTGCGGATTCATCCCCATGCAGACAGGGGAACGGACATTCAGCCGTCCGGAACTGGACCCGAACGAAAAAATTCACGGAGCATTCAGTCTGAAATGTCCCAGTCCGCGCGGAGAGTGGATACAGATGATCTCGCACGAAGTCGAGCTGAAAGACGGACAGGAGTATACGGTTTCCGCATGGATGAAAAGCGACCGTCCCCTCTCCCTGAAAATGGAACTTTTCGCCGTGGCCCATCGGCCGCCGAAAATCGTAAACCGCTGGTATTCCCGGTCAAAGAGTGTGAACCTTACGCCGGAATGGAAACGTTTTCATTTCACGATCCGCGCGGAAAAACCGTTTCTGCATCCGTTCCTGAAACTCAGCTGGAACGGCGGAACGGTCTGGTTCGACGCTTTGCAGATCAGCGCGGGAAAACTGCAGGAGTACACCCCCGCGTCGAATGTCGAATTCGCCGTTCTCGGACCGGAGCGGATTGCAAAGCCCGGCAAACAGAATCTCACTCTCCGGGGCGTCAACTATTCGGACAAAGAGCTGTCAGGCGCGCTCAATCTGAAGCTGGATGATCTCTATTTCGGGAACACCCTCGCCACACATGCACAGAAGATGACTCTACCCGCCGGGAAGTCCGTGGAACTCCCCCTTCCCTTCACCGCTCCGAACGGAGTCTTCCGCGCGGGCGGAACGGCGCAATGCGGCGGGAATCCCGTTCCGCTTCTGCCCTTCGATTTCGGCGCCGCCCCGGAACTTCCCCGCACCCGGATCAATCCCGATGCGACCTTCACAATCGGATACAGCAGTGCCGCGGGAACGTTTTCCTCTCCGTCCGGGAGTCCCGCATTCCGGGCGCTCGGCGGAGGTGTGGACGATCATTACGCCGCACTGCGCCGCCAGGGAATCCGGATCAACCGCCTGCATGACGACAATGCGTTCAGCTGGGAGACAATCGAACCGGAACCGGGAAAGTACGACTGGCGCGTACTGGACAACATCATTGATTCCGGTTTGAAATATGGAATCGAAACCATGCCCGTTCTCGGCGGGAAAGGGATGCTCGACAGACCCGGCAAAACTCCGCGGGACAACTGGCATATCCGCAAAAACAGCCGGAGCTCCGGAAGCTGGATGGGAGGACGCCATCAGGGATGGCTCCCGCCGGAAAAGGCGTGGTCCGATTTTGTGGAAAATCTTGTGCGGCACTGCCGGGGACGCGTCCGCTATTATGAGATCGTCAACGAGCCGAATCTCTACATGACGCCGGAAAACTACACCCGCTATCTGAAGCTCGCATACGAAGCGGCGAAAAAGGCCGATCCGGAGTGCCGCATCGTCGGAATCTGCAGTACCGGCGATCTCGGCGGGCAGCTCGGAGAGTTCATCGAAGCCTGCGGAAAACTCGGTGCATTCCAGTATCTCGACATTCTCTCGTTCCACCCGTACAGCGCTCAGCTCGACAGTTTTCCGACTCCGGCGGAACAGCAGATCCGCGAAATCCGCACGATTGTCGACCGCTACCGGAAGAATCTTCCCCTCTGGAACACCGAACTCTACTACATCCACTCCCGGCTGCCCGATCAGAAAATTTCCGGCATAGACGACTGGATCGCCTCCGGAAAATTTCCCGCCCGCAACAGCGCAAAGCGGTATCTGATCGACCTCGGCGCCGGAGTGAAGAGTTCCATTTCCCTGAACGGCAATCAATATCTTCACAACGACCTGCGTCCGCATTTCGGCTACTCGAATCACTGGGCGGTGGCGGAGATGATCCCGAATGCGCACTTCATCGCCGGGAACGCATTCGCCCGCTTCCTTGAAGGGGCGAAACCGGTGAAGCAGCTCAAACTGCTGAACGGCATCAACGGATTCCTCTACCGGACGCGCGACGGAAAGGAGACCTCCGCAATCTGGGCGGTCAACGACGGCGAAACATTCGAGGCCGACTTCTCCTCCGCCGGCATCCGGGTCTTCGACCTTTTCGGCAATGAACGTCCGGCAAAAAGCGGTCCGCTCAAACTCACCGCCGATCCCTGCTATCTGACGGGAAACGATCTTTCGCGCCGTCTGGAAAAAGTCGTGTTCCAGCCGGAACGGACGTATACGGTGACGGGGGTGCGGAGAAGCGCGGAAAACGGGAAAGAGGCGGTCGCCGTCGAACTGCGGAACAACACCGCTTCGCCGCTCTCTCTCTCCGTCCGGCTCCGGGGAGCGGGAAAACTGCGCGATGTCCGGATCGACGGCCAGATGCGCAAAACCCTCTTCTTCCCCATGGAGACTGCGGAACAGGAAGTTTCCGTTCTGGTTTCGGACGGAAAAGTCGTTGAAAATCAAAAACTTCCGCTTTCAAAGACCCGTTATCTGCACAACGGGGAGAGCGTTTCGCTGAACGGATGCCGTTTCCGCGTCACCTCCGACGCCAGAGCGCTGACCATTGCCATCGACGTCTCCGACCGCAAACGCGGAAACCGTCCGCCGAACACGCCGTGGGAAGGCGACTGCATCGAACTCTTTTTCGACTCCCGTCCCTCGGAACTCCTCGAACGGAATCCGTATACGGATCATGTGTTCCGTCTGTTTCTCGCGCCGAAATCGGCGAACGGTCTTCCGGAAGAGTTCTCCGGCAGCCGGAATCTGGATCTCCGCAAGCTCACGCACCGGATCAAGGATTCCGGAACGGATTATTCCATGACCGTCACAGTCCCCTGGGAGAGCCTGCGCCTCTCCGCTCCCGCGCCGATCGGCTTCGACATCATCCGGAACGATTCCAACGGCAGCCGCCGCGAATCCGCCGTTCCCTGGGCAGGAAACCAGTACAACTGGCGCGACCGCTTCAACTTCGGAATCTATATTCCGTCAATTCCATAAGAGAAAGGAAGATTTTCATGAAAAGCATCATCAAGCGCTGGAGCGGGAATCCCGTTCTGCGTCCGGAGGATATGCCGGGCGACTGTTTTGCCGTCTACAACGGAGGCGCCGTCCGCCGCAACGGAGAGTATATCCTGCTGGTCCGCACGGAGGACACCTCCCGGTTCCAGCGGGTCTGGTGCGCCCGGAGCCGCGACGGCTACCACTTCACCCCCGATCCGGAACCGGTCCGCTTCCTCGCGGACGACATGGACGAGTACCGGACCTACACCGCCGACTCCTTCTACGATCCGCGCATCAACATCGTGGAGGGAAAGTATTACATCACCTATGCCGCGTACACCTTCCGCTACGGCTGCCGGATCGGTCTGGGCGTCACGGAGGATTTCCGGACCATCCGCCACGTCTCCTTCCCTCTTCATGTTCAGAACCGGAACGCGGTCCTGTTCCCGGAAAAGATCAACGGCCTGTACTGGATGCTCCATCGCCCGGAGAGCGGAACAACCGGAAACATCTGGATCTCCTGCTCGCCGGACCTGCGGTTCTGGGGAGACTGCCGGATCATCGCATCCCGCGGAACCGGAAGATGGGACAGCCTGAAAATCGGAGCCGGAACTCCGCCGATCAAAACGGATCGCGGATGGCTCGTCTTTCTGCACGCCGTCGACACGAACTGCGCTGGACACTACTACACCGCGGGCGCAATGCTTCTGGATCTGCTCGATCCCTCAAAAGTGATCGGCCGCTCAAAGATGCTGATGTGTCCGGAAGCGCCATACGAAACCAGCGGCTTTGTGCCGAATGTCGTCTTCCCCTGCGGCGCCGTGCCCGAAGACGACGGACGAATCCGGATATACTATGGCGCCGCCGACAATTTTGAATGTCTCGCGGAAACCACTCTCGGCGAAGTCCTGGATTCCTTCTCCTGAGAAAAAAATCCGGACGGGAAACCTTCGGGGGAATACAGAGGAATTCTGTGCTTCGATTGACGTTCTCCTGTCCGGAAGTCTTCTTTGTCCCGTCCGGCAGCTGATTTTTCAAAGACTTCTGCCGGAACACTCTTGCAAAAAGAAAGAGCGCCTTTTATATTTCCCGCAGAGGAAAAATACCGAATGAAAAAATAAGGAATAGGAAAATGTCGGAACTGTATCTGGATCCCTCCGTTTCTCCTCAGCGCCGGAGCGAGGATCTTCTGCGGAAAATGAGCGTGGAGGAAAAAATCGGACAGCTCTGCAAAGGAAGAGGTTTCGAGTATTATTCCCGGAGCGGGAACACAATTGTCCTGAACCAGGATTTTGTCGAGTGGATGCGCCGCCGTCTCTTCGGGACCATCTACGGTGTTCTGCGGGCGGACTGGTGGACGCGCCGCGGATTTGAAAACGGGATTCCCGCCGGAATGGCGCGGGAGGCCCGCAACCATTTTCAGAAACTGGCGCTGGAAAATTCCCGCTGGAAAATTCCGTTTCTGTTTGTCGAAGAGGCTCCGCACGGGATCATGGCCCTGGACACGACCGTGTTTCCCGCCTCTCTCGGAATGGGCGCGACGTTTGATTTTCCCCTACTGGAGGAGATCGGAAGCGTCATGGGCCGGGAAAGCGCCGCGGCGGGAATCCACTCGCTCTACGCACCCATTCTTGATCTGGCGGTCGATCCCCGCTGGAGCCGGGTGGAGGAGTGCTTTTCAGAAAATCCGTTTCTGGTCTCCGAACTCGCCGGAGCCATGGTGAAGGGAATGCGTTCGTTCAACGTGGAACCGACTCTGAAACATTTCGTCGGCGGGGGACGCAGCGAAGGCGGACACAATCAGGAATCCGTTCAGGAAGGATTTCTGCTCCTCAACAATCAGGATCTGCGTCCGTTCCGCACCTGCATCAGAGAGAATCCCGCCTTTGTGATGTGCACCTATCACGATGTGGACGGAGAGCCCTGCACAGGAAGTTCCCTGCTTCTGAACCGGATGCTGCGCGGGAAGCTCCATTTCAAAGGATTCGTCGCCGCCGACGCCGGGGCCATCGAAATGCTGCACTACCGCCGTCTGGCGAAGGACAAACCGCATGCGGCCGCGCGCGCCCTGCTGGCAGGATGCGACGGGGATTCCGGTCACAGCACCCTCGAAGAATGCGGGAAATATCTGATGGAAGCCTGGGAGAGCGGCCTGATGCGGGAATCGGATCTGGACCGTGCCGCGGGACGTCTGCTGGAAATCAAGTTCGCACTCGGCCTCTTTGAGCACCCGTACACCGACGGGAAACCGGAAACGGTTTTCGCCTCCGCCCCGCACCGGGAAGTTGCGCTGCGGACAGGGCGCGAATCCCTGGTTCTGCTGAAAAACGACGGAATTCTCCCGCTATCCCGCTCGATCCGATCCCTTGCGGTCATCGGCCCCAATGCGGATCAGGGAATGAATATGCTGGGAGACTACACGGCGCCTCAGCGCAAGGAAAATCTCTGTACGGTTCTGGAGGGAATCCGGCATCTTGCGGAAGAATACGGAATTCAGGTTTTCCACGCACCCGGATGCGGAATCCGGAAAATGGACCGGAGCGGATTTTCCGAAGCGCTGAACATCGCCGGAAAAGCGGACCTGATCGTATGGGTCCCCGGAGGATGCAGCACCCGGTTCGGCAACGTGCAGACGGATCCGGTCACCGGCGCAGCCCTGACTCCGTCCGTCACCGAATCCGACACCAGCGAAAAAGAGTCCGGAGAAGGGACCGACCGCGCAACGCTCGACTTCAGCGGAGTGCAGATGGAACTCTTCCGGCTTCTGACGGGAACCGGGAAAAAGATCATCACCGTTCCGATCATGGGTCGTCCGCTTCTTCTGGGGGAAATGCTTGAACAATCCGCGGCGCTCCTCTGCGGATGGTATCCGGGAATGCTGGGCGGACAGGCGATTGCGGAAGCATTGTTCGGCTGTTTCTCTCCTGCGGGAAGACTTCCGATCTCCCTGCCCCGCAGCGTCGGCCAGCTTCCGGTCCACGGCAACGCGGTCAACCGGACCAGACGCAACTATCTGGATTCTCCGGGATCGGCGCTTCTGCCCTTCGGATTCGGGCTGAGCTACACGACTTTTGAATACCGGAATCTGAATGTGGACGGACGCACCGTTTCCATTCTCTGCCGGAACACCGGCGGCATGGCGTCGGATGAAGTGGTCCTGTTTTATCTTCAGGCGGAAGAAAGCTCCGTGATCCGCCCGGAACGGGAGCTGTTCGCATTCCGCCGGATCCACCTGGCACCCGGCGAAGAACAGCAGATCAAGGCCGAACTGACCGATGAACTGCTGGGTCTGTACGACCGGAACGGAGACTTCCGCCTGGAACCGGGAAGATTCCGGATCTTCGCCGGCGGAAATCCGGACGAGCTGCCGAGTGTGACGTTCGAACTGACGGAACAGGAGACAAGCGGGCGGGACGCTATCCTTCCGTAATCGAAAGACGCTCCACGTCCAGAAAAAGTTTCTCCGGACGGAGATCCGGCTTCTCCGTTTCAAGACGGACCTTCTTCAGGCGCAGTCCGTCCACATGGCGCGCATACAGGCCGGATGCGGGAAGAACGCCGAAGAAGAACTGTTCGGGATAACGGGCGGGATCTTCGGCGACCATCCGTTCCGCATCCTCCGCGCTTCCGCCGCCGGGGAAACGGATCCGGATGTTCTCCAGTGTCACATTCTCCACTGGAGCGGTCGGAACGCCGGTAATCAGAATACCGGAACGGTCGGAAGCGGCGCCGGTGCAGTCGGCGTCGATGTCGTGGAGAAAGAGATTGCGGAGTTTTCCGTTTGCGCGGTCCAGTCCGCTCTTCTGATCGGGAACGGTGTAGTAGACCATCTCATTCTGGCGGGAAAAATCCATGTTGCGCGTTCCGAGACGGATGAAGATCGGGCCTTCCACGTCCTCCATGACGACATGGCCGATCTCCACATCTTCCAGCACGCCGCCGTCGACGCAGAGCAGCTTGACCGCCCCCATCCGGCAATGGTGAAAGCGGCAGTCGGAAAGACGGATCTTCCGGAATCCGCCGAACGAGGCTGTGCCGAGCTTGAATGCGGCGGTCTCGCTGCTGACCGTGCAGCGGAGGATCTCAAAATCCGAACAGGGAGTCGCCCGGGAGCTTTTGAGGCAGATGGCGTCGTCGCCGGTCCGCAGAGTGCAGTCTTCAATCCGGACGTCGCGGCAGCTGTCCAGATCGAATCCGTCGGTGTTTCCGTTGCGGCAGGAGTCGATTCGCGTATGGCGGATCCGGATCGTTGCGCAATCGACAAGATGACAGCACCACGAAGCGGCATCCTGCAGAAGAATGTTTTCGAATTCGATTCCGGAACACTCAACCAGCCGGATCAGCATCGGACGGCGGGCTTTTCCACCTCCCTCCGAAAGAGAGTGCGGAAAATTGGAGCGGTCTCCCTGACCGTTGATGACTCCGCCTCCGCAGAAACGCAGATTCCGTTTCCCCTTCGCATAGATCAGACAGGGATCGAACGGCGGAAATTCGATACAGCCGTCAATATCATCCGCATACGCGCGCAGATCAAGGGATCCGCGGAGTTCCGCTCCATCGCGGACTTCAAGAGTCGTATTATCTCCGATTTTCAGTGTTCCGGTCAGGAAAACGCCGTCGGCAAAACGGACGGTACCGCCGCCGGCGGCCGCACAGGCGTCCAGCGCGTTCTGAATGGCCGCGGTATCGCTGCGGACACCGTCGCCCGCAGCCCCGAACGAACGGGGATCATATACATTCATTCCTCTTCTCCCTGATTTGTTTCATTTCTCCGTCCTGCCGATGTTCTGCACAGGAACGGTATATACAATAATACGGATCCGGCGGAAATCCAGCAGAGACCCTCTTCCGGAAGCGGAATTCATTTTCCGTTCCGGGCGGGGAACAGAAGGGCGAAACCGGAACGGTCCGCATGATTTTTCCCGTCTCCGCTCCAGACGAGCTGGGTCTTCCGCGTATCCGGGGAATCCGAATCGTCGACGGCGAGATCGAAGCCGACGCATTCCGCGTTCCGGGGCAGCGGCAGACGGATCGTCATGTCATATCCGTTCCTGCGCTGCGTAACGGCGACCTGAATGCCGGGGATCTCCTTTCCGTCAATGAGCGAAACATGCGGCGTTCTGTACGGATTGATGAAAATCTGCCGGGTTCCGGGCGCGTAACGGTCCGGATACTTTTCATCGCAGCGGAAGGGTTCCGGATCCCAGAACAGCTCCACACAGTCGGCGAGGAACGGAAGTTTTTTTCCTTTTCCCGCGACATCGTCCGTCACACGGACCCGGACCGAAAGCTCATCCCCCTTCCGGAGAAGGGAAAACTCCGCTGAAAGATCCGATGCCGACGCCGGCGCCTTCCCCTCCGCAATGCGGGCAATCGGATACGGTCCGCTCAACACTCCCTCCTCCAGAACGATCCGGGGAGTGATCCGGACCGTCCGTTTCACGGAGATCAGCCGGTCGTCCGAAGCGACCAGAAGGGTCACCGGAATCTCCTTCACGGATTCAGACTGGAGAGTCAGCGGAACGAAGATCGAAACGGGAGACTCCTTCCGGAGAAGCGAAAACTCCGCCCGGCCGCCCCGATTGCGGAACTCCCGGGCATTCACCCGGACAAATCCGCTGACTGGTTTGGAATTCCGGTTCCCGAGTTCAAACTGAAGTCCGGTTTTTCCGTCTCTGACACTCCAGCGCAGCGGTCCGACCCGGAACGGGTTTTCCACGCTTACCGCCCCGGATCGAAGAATTTCCGCCGCCCGTTCCGCCGGAACGCCGCTCCATTCCAGATAGACCGGAACGCGCGTCAGGGCAAGGACCTTCCCCGCGGCCATCGGATTGCCGTACAGATCGTACATCCGGAAAGATGCGCCGGAGGGGAGATTCAGCCGCAGCTGGATCGGATCTCCCGCCGACCAGATTGCGGAAAAAGTTTTTCCGCGGTTCGCAAACACATAACCGAGATATTCGCCCCGCTGTTCCACGGTCGCCAGCGGTTCAGCTCCGGCGAGGAAACAGGCGAGCGCATTCATTTCGGCGAACAGCTTCGACGGCACACACCGGCTGTCCCAGCTCTGGATGACGCGATTCGGATTGAGCGGATCATCCAGGGTCTGGTCGGAGTGGAGCGGAGTCGAGGCGAAACACCCCTCTCCCATGTCGATCAGAATCCGGCGGCTGACCGCTCCGACAGGCAGGTCGTGCTCCAGCATGTAGTGACTCCGGGCGACCGGCTGGAGATAGAAGCATTCATCGTTCCAGAGCGGTACCTTTCCTCCGGCGTCGCGGACGATCTGACGGAACTGGCGGATGCGGTTCTGCGCGGGAACGGGACTGTCGTCCTGCCGGGAACCGTAGGGATGGAACGAGAGAAGATCCATCGACGAGGCCTCCGGAGAAGAGACCAGTTCCCGGAGGAACTCCGCCGCGCGGGCGCCGAGATCCTCCGTTGCACTCCCCGCGACCACCCGGATGCGGGGATTCGCCTTTTTGATGGCGTCATACGCCGCTTTCATGTATTTCGCATAGGTTTTTCCCGAAAAGGAGCAATTCGGTTCATTCATCAGATCGACAAAGCGCACGCGGTCACCGACGGCGGCGGCAAACGCAGCGGCATAGGCACTCCAGTCCTCATAGCGGGGCAGTTTGACCATCCGGGTGGTGTCGGTACGGTCCGAGGTCGGATACTGGCGTCCGGCGAGATCGCGTTCCCAGGTCCACTGCGGGATGTTGCGGTTCGGTTTTCCCGGCATCCAGGTCCAGCCGTCGCTGATCGTGACCTCCAGATCGAATCCGTTCCTCCGGGCGATCTCCACAGCGGAGAGAATCCGGGAGAAGTCGAATTTTCCGGGTGCGGGATTGCAGAGCGCCCAGTTGATCTCCCCGGGATTCCAGATCCGCATGAGATTCCCCAGATACGAAAGATATTTCCCGCGCTCTTCGCCCGTTCCGGTGCTGTCGACAATCTCATTGGAGGTATAGCGGCCGAGAATCGCGGTATTCACTCCGAGCTTGAATCCGGAACCGCCCGCGGTGTTTTTCCAGACCGGGGCATGGCAGTGGACGGTCATTCCCCGCGCGCCGGGCGGAAGTTCGCGTCCGCCCATGACGGGACGCACCTGAAAACAGCCGTAGGGGAACGGCGCAAAACGGAACTCCGTCTCGCTGGCGATCCCCCGTTTCAGCGGAACGCGGAGACTCTTTTTTACAGGAGCATCCGTTTTCCCGACCGCGCAGAACAGCAGATCGAATTCCGCATTCCGGTCCGCCGAATAGGAGACCGCCCGCAGTTTTCCGGAGAGCGACGCGGCATCCGTCACGATCTCCGGGAGAAGAACGGCGGCTTCCGGATCGGAAGCAGGCGTCCAGGGCGTGACAGAAGCTCCTTCCGCCAGCTGGAGGTTGTCCATGAAAACCGTTCCCGCCCCCTGCACGGAGAGATAGAAATTGTAATACCGGTGCGGCGCAGGCGGAGTTGTGACCGTACAGGAATACTCCTTCCATTCCCGGCCCGGCGAGAATGTGCGGGAGAGATCTTTCCAGATCAGTTTCTCCTTTTCCTGCTGACGCGAGGAAAGTTTCCAGACCAGCTTCAGATCCGCATTGCACTTTGCCCAGAAGGAGAAGGTATAACGCGTCGCCGGCTTGAGTTCGATTTCCGAGGAACAGAGCGTAAGACGCTGGTCGGGAAGCGACACCAGACGGAGCGCGCCCTGTCCGGATTTGACCTCCTTCCGTTCCGGGAAAGCGCCGCCCGACGGATCAAACCCTCCGCGGAAATTCTCCAGAGGACGACTCCGCAGAACGGAGAATCCGGCACTTCCGAGTTCAAATCCGGAGTTGAAAATCAGATTCTCCGCCGCAGGAGCAACTGAAAGCGACGGCAGAAGCATCAGGGAAAAAAGGAATTTCATGTTCATTCTTTCACCATTTTCAGAGAGACTCCCGCAACAGAGACCGTCGCAGCCGGAGAGTTGAATTTCATATCAAGCCGCAGCATTCCGGACCGCAGCATCGGCGATGCGGCGGTATCCGTCGGCACCTTCCACTCCGCCGTGACCTTCTTCCAGCTTTTCGAGACGGAAACATTCACATCCCGGTAGCAGTGCTTTCCCTCCAGCGGTCCCATGTAGGTATCCATCCGGATCTTCGCACCCAGCACATCCGATCCCTTCACCCAGAGTTCCAGTCGGTAGGTTTTCCCCGGGACGACCGGAAGATAAGCGGACCGGAGAGAGTATATTTCCGGAAGAGTGAACGAAATGCTCTTTCCCGTCGGCGAAGAATCATCTGCGGCCTCAACCGCGTTCCTCCAGCCGCTTTTAAGCGGATGGAAAAACTCCGTTGCAGGGGAGGAAAACAGCTCCTGTTCGAGATCCGAGGAGGAGAGTTTTTCCAGTTTCAACTCTCCGCAGGTCAGGGTCTGCGCCGTCTTCATTCCGGATCTGAGGCTGAAGGTATACGTTCCCGGACAGGTGTCGGTGTAAAGATGGAACTGCTGGATGTCCGGCGCCGGAGCAAACGTCGTATAGCGGGAAAGATGCACCTTTTCCGGACCGTTCACTTCAAGCACCAGAGGACTTTTGAAGAGGTCATGCGCCAGGAAAAACGATAGTAGCTTTTCGCTTCAAGTTCCGCCTTTGCAAGGACTTGCGACCATTCCGCCACGCCGTCCTTCACCGTTCTCGTGAATTGTTTCCCGCTTTCATCCGCCTTCCATGAACCGTTGCGGCTCAGCTGAAGCGGGATCGCGTCGGCGGCGGAAAGAGTTCCCGCCGCAGTCAGAAGAAGCATTGTCATCCATCTCTGTTTCATTGTAAAAGTTCCTGTTTGATTGATTTGCAATCCGGAATGCCGGTTTGTTATTTCAAAATCCATTCTGACGTGAACAGCGGAGCGCCGGAATAGCGCCGGTTTGCGGTGTGCCCATCCACGAAGAGCCAGTTCGACGACATGGCGTGGGCCCATGCTGGAGCATAAATATCCCCCCCTGGAACTCCAAGGCGGGATCCATCACCCGAGCTCCGGAAAGCGTTGATCGTCGTATTGATGCGTTTTCCGGAGTCTTCCATGGTTCCGGAGTAGCCGCACTCGCCCAGAATGGCGGAACCGGAACGGATCGTGTGCAGATACCGCCATTCACCCCGTTCGACCGTCCCGGAAGAGCTGTTGTTCCAGATCCATCCGCCGCTGCGCTCGTTCGGGGGATCGGAAGAATTCCAGTAGTCGCAGCGGCCGGTTGCGGTATACGGAGTCCAGAACAGCTCGCCCGGAGTTGTACCGGGAGTCCAGGTCAGGCTGTCGGTCGGAGTCCGCTGGGCGGGACAGAAAAAGATTCCGACCGGCGATCTCCAGTACCGGCTTCCGTCGGAGTGTTCCACTTCCGCCTTCGGGGTGTTCAGATAGCGTTCGAGATATCCGGTAAACGCCTTGTTGTTCCGCGCCTTCGGAAGAATGCCCGTGTTGTCGTTGGCATACATCACCAGTCCGACCCCGATCTGCTTCATATTGCTCAGACACGACGATCGAAATGCCGCAGCTCTTGCCTTCCCCAGCGAAGGAAGAAGAAGACCGGAAAGAATTGCAATAATTGCAATAACAACAAGAAGTTCGATCAAAGTAAAACATAACTCTGCTTTCCTCATTTTCCGTCCTTTCTGTTTCTTAATGTTTGATTCGGCAAAATCAGCGGTTCGACCTTCCGTTGGAATACCCCGTCAAGATCTCCGCGGAGAATCCGTTGATCCAGCCAGGCAATCACCTCTTCATGCAGAAGAGGGGCTTCATCGATGCAGGCCACTGTTTTCCTGTTGAAAAAATAGGAGGCCGAAGGTTTATAGGAAAGATAGGAAAGCCCTTCCGGGACCTCAAGCCCTTTTTCTTTCAGACAGCGGCTTATATACGGCGCAAGAATATTTTCCGAATAAAGAACCGTCGGCCGGAACGAGTCCAGCACGGCGTCCAGCTCCCCAATGGAACGGTACTGCATGACGGCATCCGGATTATATTTCCGAAGCTCGGCACACAATGCTCCGGAGGTTGTTTCGGGATTCTCCGGGGAATCCTTTTCCGGGAAGGCATCCGTATAGTTGTGAATATAGCAGATCCGTTCGTGTCCATACTCCAGAAAGAGCGCGCCAAGCCGTCTTCCCCGCTCGGCGCGGGACGTTGCAAGCAGATCGAATGATTCCCCGATGCCGGTCAGATTTTCCCGATCTCCGACCAGCAGAAGAGGCACCCCCTTCTCCCGAAGCGCAAACAGATAAGGACGCTCCTCCGGTCCCGGGGAATCCCAGATGACTGCCGCCAGATGATTGGCTGCCATTTCCAGCAGTCGAAGCGGATCGTTGGAATCCGGAAGAAGAATCATTTCCGGAATCATTCCGGATTCCAGAACAGCCGTCCGGACCGCCGGAGACGCCGTCTGGTAGACATTCCGGCCTCCCGCATGAAGAATGCCAATCAGCGGAAAATGGATCACGGACTGTTTGGCTATCGACGAATTGACAAAGGTACCAACCCCACGCCTTGTCACAAGAAATCGGGATTCCACCAGTCCGCGGATCGCCTCCCGTACTGTCATCCGGCTCAGACCGAACATCCGGCAGAGTTCATTTTCTGAAGGGATCTTCTGCATCTCCCCCGTTCCATGCTCCGCAAGATTGTAAAGATAGGCCCTCACACGCATATAAGCTGGAATTTCTGACATCTTCTCTCCCGACTATACAACATATACAGGTTTCTTTTTTAATTATACAACATATACAAGTTCTTGTCAAGAGTTCTTTTCATAAAATCTGCATTTTCTTTTTGAGAGAGCGGGAGGCTTCTTCATCTGGTGGGCGGAGAAGAGAGCTGTTCTTCTCAAATACGATTCTCGGCTCGGCAGAAATCCGCTCCGGAAGAGAAAATACGATTTCAGATGTTTTCAGATCTCCGGAACTGGGAGCGGATGAATCTTTCTGTTCCTGGCCGTTTCCGGTATTCCGTCGGAGAACAGGCGCGGCTTCGACGGATGAACCGCATAAACAAGGAACGATCCCGAAATCCGCACTGTCCCGCGATCCGCTCCACAGACAAATCAGTTCCGGTCAGCAGCGAGAGCGCTTCGGAAAGTCACATGTTCAGAAATATGGTGCCTCGGCAAAATCGGTGTATGCTTCCGGAAGAGACGTATCAGGTCCCCGACGAAATGAGGAAATATTCACACAATGTCTCCAGCCCAAAATCCGCTTTGCCCAGTTTTCGGTTCCTCAGAGTCAGGCTCTGAGGAACAATTTTTTTCGTCTGCCTCAGCCAGTCCTCTTCCGGAGGCACCGCGTAAAGGATCTCCATGATCAGAGAGCTCTTCCGCCGGATGCACACAGGTGTATCATCGGTCATGATGGGATCCAACTCCCTGAACAGAGTTTCCGGGTACGATCCCGCAGTCAGCAGACGCGGCTACCGGAATCCCAAAAGAAACGCCTCTGCAAGCTGTCCGTCAAAACAGAACAGTGAATCCGACAGTTTTTCGAAATACACCGAATCTGCCGCTCCTCGTGAAAAGTGTATAAAAAACAGTATTCGGACCAACCAGGACGGAGCGGTCGGAAATCAGCTATAAACATTCCAACCCATCGGGATGGAACAAAGTAAACATTAGGAACTTTCTCTACGGTGTTACCTCTTAAATCAACGAATGCATACCACAGATTCGGGGAGAATTTACCAGCAGCAGAAACTCCTACATCCCAATTAAAACCAGTTTCAC
>CASFTV010000037.1 GCA_949297765.1 uncultured bacterium
GGACATGAACGACTGCAAGATTTCAGGCAGCAGCCTGACATGGTCGAATGGAGTTCATTCGGGAACTCTGACGCTGAATGGCGTGAGCTGGGATTCCGTAAAATTCTACTGTGCCGCGAACGGCGACGGAGATCTTGCCCAGATCGCGGAGTACAATGATCTGAAGAACAAGGGAGCGTTCGCGGCGGCATCGTCGCACTGATGATTTGAGAAAGGTTCGCCGGGGAGGCGGGATGTGTTCTCTCCGGCGGAGATGAAACCCATACAACAGAAAGGATCCATCAAAATGGAAAAGTTTTCCTATGAGGCTCCGGAGATGACCGAACTTTCCGCCGCGGTTGCGGAAGCGGCTGTCATTCCGACGCCTGTGTCGTAAGCTGAAAATTTTTCAGCGGAAGAAACCGGAACTCTTCCATGTATCATCGGGAGAGTCCCGGTTTTGTTTTCAGAAAGAAATAAAAAACTGTTATTTTTTTAGCTTGGGAATCATACGGGATGGTATTTGAATTGTCGTTCACCACTGCGGATGGCAGTGTAATCCGCATCGGCGCTCTGGACGAGAGGGCTCGCGGAGTTCTTGAGACGACTGCCCGCATTCATGAAATTCCTCCGCCGGAAGAACTTCCGGAAAGAAGCGAATCCTGCCGGGTTATCCTTTTTTCGGAACGGAACGGACTGCCGCCCGGCGTTCCTGCCAAGCCGGTCCTGACGATTTCCGGACTGGAGATTTATCGTTCCGGGAATCTGTTTTATTATGGTCTTTCCGAATTGCCCCCGCCCACCTGGGAGGAGAGTTTCCGCTATCGCCTTCCTCTGCTGAATGCCATGATGGCGGCAACTCTTGAGGACGGAAAAAGTATTCTGTTTCACGGCTGTCTCCTTCTGAACGATGCGGGGGAGGGGATCGTTCTGACCGGGGAAAGCGAGGTCGGGAAATCCACGACGTTCCGCCGCTGGATCGCCGCCGGAGGGACGGGACTCTGTGATGATCTGATGATTCTGACGGTTCTTCCGTCGGCGGGAGGAGGATGCCGCTTTTGCGCGCAGCCGCTTCCGACCTGGAGTCGCTGTCTGAGGGAAGGGGTGCCTGCGGAAGTTCTGCGCTATCCGCTCGGGAAGGCTGTGAATGTCCGTCATATTCTCTGGCTTACGCGATCCGCAACGGACCGGGAGGAGATCCTGCCGGTCCCTGTGCAGAAATGGCACGGGCAGCTGCTTGCCGCCTGCAATCAGCATCTGCTTTTTTCCCAGTACGCTCTGAGCGTAGAGGAACGGCGGAATCTGGTGATGGCCTACTGGAAGATCGTGGATGAAATCGACAGGATATATCGCCCGCTCGCTCTTGCGGCACATCTGAAAGGTGACCTGCGGGAGACATGGAAGCAACTGGAATCGTATGGGAGAAAAGAATGAAAATCAATCCGCTGGCAATCTATCGCGAGGAATTTGACAAAAGTGCAATTCTGTTCCGTCCGGACACGGGGGAAAGTTTCATGCTGAACCGGAGCGCTTCGTTCATCTGGAAGCAGCTGGAGAAAGGCTCCGGAAGGGAAGAGATCCTTGCGGCACTCGCCGAGGCCTGCGGCGGACTGCCCCCGACGGCGGAACGGGATCTGGATACGTTTCTTGCCCGTTTGAAGGAGAAGGGATATCTCGCGGAATGAATGCGGAGTCTCTGCCGTCCTGTCTGGTGGCCGGTTTCAGCATGCAGCCTCTGCTGCAGAACGGAGACCGTGTTTTCCTCCAGCCGGTGAAACACTGTGAACTTCTGCCCGGAGATGTCATTGTCTTTCAGCGCGGAGGCAGAAACATCGTCCACCGGGTGATCCGGACCGGCGATGTGATTCAGACTCAGGGAGATGCCAATCCGCTGCCCGACGAGCCGCTGATGCCGGAGACGGAGACTTCTCTCTGTCTGAGTTTTGAACACGGAAACGTGCGGACTCCATTGAAGCGCGGTGACAGGGGCCTCGCGGAATTCCGCCGGAATCAGCGTCTCCGGAAAAGGCGGGAGCTTCTGCTGAAAATCGCCCGCTTTCTCTGTCGGATTGCTCCGTTCAAGCTGCGGGCGGAAGAACTGGAACAGGCGGAGTTTGACTCTCTCCGGGTCTTCTATTGGCGAAAACATCCGGTCGCCTGCGAACAGAACGGCGAATGGCGCTGGAACAGAATCCGTTATGCCTGTTTCATCAAACGGGCGCATCGACAGAAACTGCGGGAGAACGAACGAAAAGAGATCCTCTTTGCGGAAACACTTTTCCGCCTGCTCGGCGAGATGGTGTTCGGCGATCCCCGGAAATTTTTCTCGGAACAGTCCCCGGAGATGCAGGAGGAACTCTGCCGGAGAGGACGGATGCAGGCGCTTTCCCCGATCTTTTATTATCTGCTGACGGATCTGCTTCCTCAAACATGGTTCCCTGTATTCAAACAGGATTTCTATGCGCAGGCGCATTTTGATTTTTTCTATTCCGACGCCCTGAAAAAGATTTACGGGGAGTTTTCCTCTCTCGGTACGCCTTTCATTCCGCTTAAGGGGAGTTTCTTCGCCTACGAGGTTTATCCGCATCCGGCGCTCCGGCTCCGGCGGGATCAGGATATTCTGCTCCGCCGCTCGGAGGCGGAAAAGGTCTTCCGGCATCTTCAGGAGAGCGGCTGGAATTCCAAAGAGCAGCGGCATCCGTTCTTCAAACGGCTGCATCTGCCGACTCTGATCCGGGAAGGGCGTCCTGCACTTGAACTGCACTGGCATATTCTGAAAAACCGTTTGTTCTTTGATCCGGAAACGCTTTGGTCTGAAGCATCTGTTCCGATTCCCGGTGAACCGCTTCGCCGGAATCTCTGTCCGGAAGCGCATTATCTGCTGACGGTCTACAATCTCTATTTCGACCGCTGGCAGTTCGCCTGCCGCTCTCTGCTGGATCTTGCCTTCCTGCAGAAGAAGTACCGTCCGGATCCGGAGCGGATTGCGGAATTGAACCGGAAATGGAATCTGAATCTTGATCTTGGACTCTGCTATCGCCTGTTTCCGTCCATGTTCCCGGAGGAGCAGCGTCTGTTCCCGTCGGTGACCGCGGTTCCGGACCGGGCGCGGTTCGCGGTTTACCGCTTGAGTTTGACGGAGTATCCGGAAGCCGTTGTTCCGTTACTGAGCCGGTCCGGCGGACCGCTTCCGGCGATCCCCGAGAAACGGAAGCGCCGCGGGATCTTCCGCCGGGCCCGAAGACGGACCCCCGAAACAGAAAAGGCTCTCCGCCTGCTGGAGCGTCTCCTGCCCGGTGCGATGGAACTGAAGCAGAATTACCGGAAAAACAAGGACAAATAGAACATCCCCGGCGGCAGAGACGGGATCAGTTCTGTTTCGATGTGTTTTCCGGAGTGAAATATCCGGCGGCGCGTGCGGCCCAGTAGGCGCCGATCAGCGTGTAATTGGCTCCCGGCCACCCTCTGGCTCCGAGACGCAGAATGTCGCTGCGCAGATCTTCCTGACGTTTTGCAGAGAGTTTCCATCCGGGCATTTTCAGCTGTCCCCCGACGACTTCCGCAAGATCGCGGAAGCGCGCCTTCGAATACACCGGCGATTCCTCCGCAAACTGGTTGACGGCCCGGAAAACCTCCAGAATCCGCGTCCTCTTTGAGGGGTCGTTGACGACTTTTGCGGTAAGTTCCAGCGCATGTGCCTGCTGGAGAAGAACATACGCCGGAGAGTGGGCGAAGCGCGATTTTGCCTTGCGGTTCTCTTCCACCCACTTTTCCGTTCCGGCAAGCCCGTTGTCGAGATTTTTCAGAAAGAGCGTGAAATAGGCGTTGTTCCGCGAGACGTCCGATGCCGCGGCGTAGATCATGGCAAGACGAAGCGTGATGTAGGATGGATCGGGCGAATACATCTTTGCCACGCCCCGGTCGTCCGGGACGCCATAGGCGAAGCGGAAGGAGTAGTTGTTTTCCGGAGTGATTTCCCGCGTCATCTTGTCGGCAACCGCGCAGAGAATGGCTCGAATCTCCGTTTTCTCCTTGTCCGAGGCCAGAGGGGTGTTGTAATAGCGCCAGAGTCCGTAGACCGCATTGGTGTACTGATCGCGGGAGGTCCCGGCAAAAATACTTTTTCCGTCTTCGTGACAGACGCCGCGGGCAATGAATCCCGGTTCTCCGTGCGCGGTGGCCGCGGTACGGAGTCCTTCGTAGGCCATTCTCGCCTGTTCCCGGCAGGCGGGATCGCCGGTGGCCGCATATTTGTCGCAGACGGCTCCGAGCAGAGTCCCGGTGAAGAGAGAGCAGTCTTCCGTTCCGCTGCCTCCGCCGTGCAGATTGTAGCCGACGGTTTTTTCGTCGCCTTTCCGGTAACCTTGCGTGCGGTATTCGCCTTTCCGGTACTGTTCCCGTGTCGGATAGGCGTCCGGACCCGGAAGTTCGCGGAGGGGTTTGCCGTAGAAAAGACCGGTCTTCGGTGAACGGAAGGTCTTTGCGGAATAGTCCCACAGCCGGTTGATCCGCTGTTCCAGTTCGGCATTGCTCCGGGCGGAAAGGACCGTCGTGCAGAGAACGGCGGCGAGGAGTGGAAGAAGAGAGTGATTCAGCATTGCTGCTCCTTTATCAGTAGGCGGTTGTATAGGTTTCCATGCGGAACTGTCCGGCAAGGGTTGCCAGCCAGCTGTTGAGTTTCAGCCATTCCGAACGGACAACGGCGTGCCCGGCGGCCTGGACGTGTCCGTCGGCGAACAGACCGTTGACTTTCGCCTTGTGGCGGAAATGGTAGCCCGCATTCGAATAAATCGACGGATTGTAGGCCTCTTTTCCCGCATTGCTCCCGGAAAAATAGACGGAATCGACAAGCATCCAATAGCTGGAGGCGTGTTTCAGACGCCGGGTGTTGAACTAGCGTGCCGGCGAGGTTCCATCGCCGAAGTCAAAACTTTCCAGCGGGTTGCCGTGAAAGGTGTTGTAGCCGTCGCCGAGGCCCTGCATGATCGTCGATCCATAGACATTGCTGCTGTATTTCGGTCGAAGAGTCATCGCCGGACAGGAGAGGTAGGCCGGTTCCTTGTTCAAAGGGAAATACTGTGCTCCCCACTGGATATCGGTGGTGGCGCATTTACAGATCGGAATGATGCCGTCGCTGTCGTTGGCATAGAGCGAGTAGAGCAGTCCGACCTGCTTCTGATTGTTCCGGCAGGAGGCCTCCTGCGCCGTTGCCCGCGCGGAATGCAGCGCGGGAAGAAGAAGCGCTGCAAGAATTGCAAGGATCGCAATCGTAATGAGAAGTTCTACCAGAGTGAATCGCCGTTTCATTTGTATTCTCCTTCCCGGGGATGCCAGAGACCGTAGCGGTGACGGAAACGGTGGTTGTCGTTTGTGCCGGACCAGACCGCCGAGCTGACCTCCCCTTTTGCATTCGCATTGTTGATTTTGACATCCAGCCCCAGAATTCCCGCGGAGCGCATGCCCAGTTCGCTCCATGGAATCCGCGCTTCCGCACGGTATCCCTGTTCCGTTCCGGTGATCGCCGCCGAAATTCTGGAAGAGTTCATTCCGAGGGCGCTTTTGTACTCCGGCAGGCCGTTCGAAGAGGGGGGCGCGAGAAAAAGACGGCGGACCGTTTCTCCCGCATTCCGGTTTCCCGGATCGCGGAGCGGAGCGGAATCGAAAAAGAGTTCGATGGAGTCTCCATCCCACGGCGCGTCGGCTTTTCTGGGACCGCGTTCCGGATCGGTCACGCGAACGGAAAGGCGGAGTCCTTCCGGCGACGAGGTCGCGCGGAAGGAAAAGTTTTTCCCGCTTCCGGTTTCTCCGTCGCGGAGGAGCTTCCTCTGGAACGGGGGAAGGGGAATTGTGAAATTCCGTTCGCCGTCCGAGAGATAAATCTTCGTTTTCCCGGGAATGGCCGTCTCCGCTCCGGAAAACTGCAGGACCGTTTTCCCGTCGATCTCCAGATCCGCAAATTGCGGCGTTTCGGAGAAGTCGGGGCGGATCACGGCGTGGATTTTTTGCGGAGCGAGATTCTGAATTTCCAGCACCAGAACTTTTCTCCCGTTGTTCAGAACCGGAAACGCGGAGAGAATCCGGAACGAGCGCTCTCCGGTCAGTTCCGCTTTCTTCAGGAGCTCCCGCAGATTTTTCCCCCGAAGGAAGAACGGATACTCCGACAGCGGGATCGGTCCGCGGTTTTTTACGGGATTCAGATACATGTCAAGCCGTTCGCAGTCGCCTTCGGGCAGGTGGAAGGTGAAGTTCTGTGCACCGGGAGCTTTCCAGAACGCGGCGAGTTCTCTTCCGTCGTGCATGCGGTAGAGATATCCGGCGGCTCCGGCTGGCCAGTCGAACCGTTCCAGCGCTTTGGCTCCGTTCAGAAGATGCGAGGCGATGCTCTGACCGGTGTAGAGATCATGGGGAATGTACCCCGAATGCGCCAGCCCGTCGCCGAGTTCCCAGTGGGGGGCAAGTTCGTTCTGGAGGAGCTGATCGTTGTTGAGCGGCATCGTCCGGGCAACGCCTTCCCCGAGATCAATCAGCGTGCGTCGCAGCAGGTGGTGCGCATGGGATGCCCGTCCGGCAACCGCGTAATGCGCACTGGCCGCGGGGCCGATGTAGTAGAGTTCCGTATTCCAGAGGGGCAGTCCCGGAGTATAGCGGTCGAGCAGTTCCCGCAGTCCCAGAAGCGCGCTCCGGGCGGAAAGCGGCGAGGAGTCCAGCGGGGAGGCGTAGGGATGGAAACTGAGCGCATCACAGAAGTTCAGAACGCCGCTTTTGCCCATCTCGGCCAGGAAACGGTCGGTTTTCCCGCCGTAGTCGGTGGTGATTCCTCCGCCGATGATGAGCGTGTCGGGATCGTTCTGTTTGAGAATTTGCGCGGCGCTTTTCAGATACGGAATATACTCTTTTGCTCCGGGAAGGGCGATGTTCGGTTCATTGGTGATCTCATACGCTGCGATTTTCCCTTTGTAGCGGGAGGAGATGGCGGAGGCAAGACGTTTCCAGGCGGCCGGATCGGGAGAGACACCGTCCCAGAGTCCCTTCATTTTGTGAATCGTTGTTGCGGGAGACTTCAGAACCCAGTCGGGGAGGGGGGAGAACACCCGCTTTTGGTTGCCCCAGTCGCGCAGATAAAGCATGTTGCCGAAGACCGGCATCAGGGCGAAGCCGTTGTCAAGAGCGAAACGGAAGCGGTCGTCGGCGATGGACCAGTCGAATTTTCCCGGTTCCGGCTCTATGAGCTTCCATTGCAGTCCGCCGTCGTGGAGACGCAGAAGAATAACTCCCGAACGTTTCAGGAATTCCGCAAATTCCGGATCTCCGCAGCCGTTCATGGTCCGGCAGGAGTTCGGTATGACGGCTTGAAACGGAATGCCGAGATTGCAGTTGATTCCGGTGACAAACTCCTTTTTCGGATCAATGGTCCGGTTCTGCGGTTCGGGAATTTCCGTGAAGAACCAGTCGCCGAGCGGCTGCCGGGAGCCCGCCGTGTCGAAGTTTCCCGAAAGACGGAAATGGCCGAAACGGTTTGTCTCCGTGGAGAGCGGTATGGAGATTGTCTGCCGCGCGGGGATGGTCTGTGCGACGGTCCGGTCGGGGAAGGCGGCTTCCGGCATCAGCGTGTCGCGGAGGGAGAGGACCGCACGGACCGTCTGCGGGGCATCCGTGTGGTTGACGAATCGCAGCGTGCACGGAAGGTTCTCGTTCCGGAACCGGACCCGCCGGTCGCCGCAGATCGAGCCTTCGACCGGACTGGCCGGAGCATATTCCGCCGGCGTTTTTCCTTCGTTGATCTGGAGTGCGTCGAGCCAGAGCGTGGCGCGGTTGCGTTTCCCGTTCACTTCCCAGCGGAAGAGCGTGAAATACCAGCTCCGTTTTCCTTTGGCGGTGAACGAGAAGGAGTAACGCTTCCATTCCTTTGCGGTCCGGAAGTTCCGCGCGGTGAACATGGACCAGTCGCCGAAGGTGGGAGTGACCATCTCTCCGACATACTGGCCCGCACGGATCTCGACGGGTTCGCTGCTCTTCATGTACCATGAAAACGTGTAGGTTTTTCCCGGGATCAGTTTGTATTCCCGGCTGACAAGTTCAATCATGTCCGCGCCGGGGTTGTCAAAGCGGATGCTCTGTTTTCCGTGGATTTTCTCCTTTGTGTCGAAGACCGGTTCCTGAAACACCTTTCTGTTTCCCGGCCGGACGTACCGCCGGATGCCGAAGTCGGCGCGCCCGAGTTCAAAACTGGAGTTCCGGATCGGATTCTGCGCGGCAAGCGCAGCTCCTGCCGACAACAGAAGAAACACAGCAGATGGATATTTCATTTTTTCCTCTCCCAGACAATATCCTTGGCATAGAGTTCATTCAGTGAATTCTGGAAAAAACCGAAGATAAGATACAGTTTCCCGTCCGACAGTGTGGAATCCGGCGTCGCTTCCGGAACCTTGAACTCAAAGGAGCTGCGCTTCCATTCCTGATCCACCCGGAAACGGATCGGCTTGAACCACTGTTTCCGGTCTTTCGCCCACGGGCTGGTCAGCTGGATCTGGGCGAGTCCTTCCCGGTCCGCCTTGAACCAGCCGGAGATCTGATAGGTGGTTCCCGCTTTGAAGTTCAGATTCCGGGTGTTGACGCGCAGACGATCGAATGTGGCAAGTCCGTTCTTTTTTGTCAGTTTGAGCGCTTTTCCTCCGTTCGCATGATCCTCCGCCTTGACGATTTCGATGGTTCCTGCGTCGTCGTCTCCGCCGATCCGCCATCGTCTCTCCTTGACGAACTGCGAGGGTTTCGGCCCGGTTTCTCCATCGAAGGAGAAGAGAATCCTTTCCTCATCCGCACCGGCAGAGAGAATCAGAACGGCGAAAAGAACGGTCAACATTGATGATTTCATTCCGATACACCTTTTTGCTGTTTTTCTTTATTATTATAAATTCTGTTTCTTGAAAAATATCAATAAAAGTATATTTTTATATAGGAAAAGCTAAAAATATATCAGGAAAAATAAAAATGCGTGTTTTGGAAGACTGTTCCGTTTTTCTTCGTCAGAAAGCCCGGCTGTTTTTTCATGCGGGAGCGTTTTCCATGTACGATGCCGGACTGCGTCCTCCCAGATCCCATGCGACAGCCGGGAGGAGCGGCCTTCTGGAATCTCAGGGCCTTTACTGCGATTATCTGGTCCGTTCGGAAATCCATGAGTTTTATCTTCAGCGGCGGATCCGGCAGAGGTTTCTTTCCATCGAATACATTTATTCCGGGGAGTTCTGCATCCGCAACGGAGAAAAGGGATATCTCGGGGAGGCGGGAGATCTCTTCCTGCTGCATCCCGGACTGGATCACGATCTGATGTTTCAGTCCGACAGGAAATGCCGGAAACTGGGATGCATCATTTCCGGCTGGATGCTTCCAGAGCTTCTGAAGTCGTTTCAGCTGGAACATGTGGAGGTGATCCATCTTCCCGACCCAAGACGGCTGGATGAGATCCTCGACCAGATTCAGGAAACCCTGCGGATCGGAATGGGCCGTTCCGCGTGCGAGCGGAATACCGGTCTGACCTTTGAGCTTCTCCAGATGCTCTCGAATGTTCATCAGGAGCAGCCGCTGCCCCGGGAGATTGCTCAGATCCTGGATTTTTTTGAGGAACACTGTTCCGAAGAACTGAACATGACGCGTCTTGCGGAGTCGTACGGAATGACTCTGCCGACGCTGAACAAACGGTTCCGTGCCGCGCTGCACATGACGCCGTATCAGTATCTGATCAAACTGCGGATGCACCGGGCGCTCAGCCTGCTCCAGACGGATGAATGGGCGGTCAAGGAGATCGCGGAGATGTGCGGCTACCGGAATCCTCTGCACTTTTCCTCCGAATTTCACCGGGTCTTCGGCTGTTCCCCGCGGGAGTTCCGGAAGAAAATGCGTTTCGGCGTCGCGGAGGGCGACTCCCGGACAAGTGCGGATTAAGAGTCCTTCTGCATTTCCCGGCTCTGTTTCCGGAGTTCTGCCGGACCCATTCCGGTCGCGCGGCGGATCAGACGGGAAAAGGAGGTCTGTTCCTTGTATCCGCAGCGGCGGGCGATTTCCTTGACCGGAAGGTCGGAACCGCGGAGAAGTGCGAGCGCATGTCCGTAACGCTGGTCCCGGATATAGTTGCCCAGGGAACGGTGCATGTTGTCGTAAAAGACCTTGGTCAGAGTCGAACGCGGCGTTTGAAAAACATCGCAGAGCATGCCGATGCAGAGATCCGGATTGCTGTAATTCTTCCTGATGTATTCCAGACAGCGGGAATAAAGCCCGTTGGAGGAGTTCGACTGCCGGTCTTCGCCCCGGGCATGTGCCAGAATCATCAGGGCCAGTCCCGCCATGCGGCCGATCTGCAGCGGATCGTTTGTGCTGATCCAGCGGGCGATTTCATCGAAAAGTTCGTGCGGGCAGTCGCCGGCGGAACGCTGAAACCGGGGAAATTTGCAGGCAAGGATGGTGGCTTCCGCAAGCGGTCCGTCCAGGCAGAGCCACCGGGAGTGCCACTCCCGGGAGATTCCCCGCAGATCGTGATCTTCGCCTGGAAGAAAATAGAAGATGTCGTTTTTCTGCATCTGGAAGCGTTGCCCGTAATAGATTACTTCGCCGATTCCGGAGACGCTCCAGACCAGTTCGACAAAGGAATTTTTCTGCCCTTGAGCAAATGCGATTTCATTTTCCTTCAGCACTTTTGTTCCGACGGACCACACATAGAACGGCATCGGCGTTTTCGGAAGAAGATCGGCATCTCCCCTGGAATATTCCTGCAGCATGATCGCTCGTTATGGTTGTAAAGATTTCTTTTTTAGTTGAAAAGTCATGTTGATGTTTCTGTTTTCCATTTTCTGTTTTTCCCTTAATATAGCTCTGAAACTCCTTATGTCAAGTTCTCTCCGGAACTCGATGGGGACGCCGGAATCTTCCGGGTCAAAATGTCTTCTGAAAGAGATCTTTTGTCTATTGCGGTTTTCTGGATTTTGTTGTATAATATAGAGAACTGAAATGACTGAATACAACCAGAGGATGGAAAAAATGAAAATCCTGAACCATGATGCAGAAGAGCGAATGACAAACAGCAGAATTTTCTGCCGATTTATGAACTTCACCCTGATAGAACTCCTCATCGTTATTGCGATTCTTGCGATCCTTGCGGGAATGCTTCTTCCCGCGCTGAACGCCGCCAGAGAACGCGCCTATACCGTGAAATGTCTGAGCAATCTCAAACAGACCGGGGCCGCATCCGTGATGTACTACGGTGACAATGGCGACTGGACCCCGCCAACCTCTTCTGCTCCCTCCTGGAATATCGGAAATATTCCTGCCAAATGGATTCCTCTGGTGGCGGTTTATATGGGGGTCTCCACCGACGGTGATTATGCAAAGAACATTCAGCGGTCGAAAAAATTTGTCTGTGACAGCAATCTGCGTCTTTCCGGATATTCCAGTCTGGAACAGCTGCCGGTTCAGACGACGTATGCCAATTATTCGCCGAACGCCTGGGTGCGGGGCGGCGATTCCTTTAAAATCACCACTCTTCCGAAGCCGGACCGGGTCTGTGCCTTGACCGAATCCCGCTGGGTCAACACCTATTTTTCTCAAGCATCCAAAGGAGATGAACTTCCCAACATTCCACCCCACAGCGGGAATTCCGGAAATTTCCTCTTTTTCAGCGGTCGGGCAGCCTCCCTGCTGTATAAAAAGGTTCCGATGACCTCCTCCAATGGAATGACGATGAGTTCCGCGGAAGTGCAGAAGTATCTGATCTGGTCGTCGAAATGGAGCTGGCTTTCCGATTCCCAGTTCAAAGATCTCGGTTTGTAAGTTCAATTTTATTTCCGGAACAGGAGGATTTTCATGTCTCGATTCCCAGCATTGTTTTGCATACTGATTCTTTTTTCCGCATCTCTGCGGGCGGAGGATTGCCCGTGGTTTCAATGGAAAGCCGATGGCAGTTTCACGGCGGGTGGACTTCCCTTCCGGCTGGTTCACTCTTCGACGAAGTGGGAGACCAGCGAACAGAATTCCGGAACCATCATTCCGGATGAGAAGTTTCCGGCTGCCGCAAAGCAGAATTTTCATCTTCGCGGAGTCTTCCGCCTCCGGAGTGGAAAACGTTTCCGTATGGAAGAGTCCGGGACATGTTCCGCAGAAAAAATGAACTGGTCCGTGAAATTGAGCAGTTCCGAAGGAATTCCCGGAAGCTCTCTTTATCTGCGGACGACTCTTCCTGTCCGGGAGTTCCTGAATCAGGAGATCCGGATCGATGGGAAACCGTATGGATTCGGAGAGACGTTTCAGAAAGACCGGAACCATTTCCAGTTCAACAACTTTGTGAAAACGATCGTTCTTCCGCTGAAGGAGGGGCGGCTGACGATCCGGGGTAATTTCCGCTGTCGTCTGCAGGACAACCGCCAGTGGAAGCACGATGTCTGGGAGCTGAGAATTCTGCTGCATCCGGCGTGGGGGACGATCCGGGATTCGGAATTGAAGCTGGAGTTTTCATTGGAACCGTGGAACTCTGTTCCGATCTCTCTGAAGGAGGCCGCCAACATGGGATTCCGCGATGAAAAGGCGGAGGACCGCAGTGGCGGATGGACCGATCAGGGGCCCGAAAACGACCTCCGGATGTTTCCGGTCGGAAAACAGGAATTCGCCGGACTTCCGTTTGAGATTGTCGATCCGGAGCAGAACGGCGGGAAAGGGTGCATTGTGCTGAAGGGATCCGCCCGTCCGTATTTCCCGGAACAGGCGGAAGTTGTACTGAAGAAGCCGGTGAAGGGAAAGTATCTGTATCTGCTGCACGGGGTCGCCTGGCCGGCGAAACCGGGAAGCTCGATCGGAGAGATCCGAATCGAGTCGGCAAGGGCGCAGTTCGTGGAGAAGGAATTCCTGACGCATGACGTGATCTGCGGACGGGATGTCGGGAATTTCTGGTCACCGCTCCGCTTTGACAACGGGATCGTCGCGTGGAGTTCCGGCAATGCCAGCGCGCAGGTGGGACTTTACCTGAGCCGCTTCGAGCTGGGAGAAAATCCCATTGCGCGGATCGTTCTGAAGAGCCGGGGACGGAGTGTCTGGATGATCGCCGGAATGACCGTCTCCGATCGTCTGCTGAGCAGCGCAAAGGACACATCGGTGGTTCTGAAAGCCGGAAAAGAGTGGATTCCTCTGAAAAACAAAAGAGTTCGGAAGGGAAGCATCCTGGATTTTTCCTTTCTGCTGGATGCTCCCTCGGGAAAATACGGCTTCCTGAAAAACCGGAACGGCCGTTTCGAATTTGAAAAGGCGCCGGGAAAGGCGGTCCGGTTCTATGGAGCGAATTCATGTTTTGCGGCCAGCATGATGGAGCATGAACTTTCGGACCGGATGATGGACGAGTTCGCTGCGATCGGTTACAACCTTGTCCGGTTTCATCACTTTGACCATATTCTCGCCGAGCCGAAAAACGGAGGTCCGCTGAAGTTCCGGGCATGGGCGCTGGACCGGATGGATTATCTTGTGGCGGCAGCGAAAAAGCGGGGGATTTATGTGACGCTGGATCTCTACACCATGCGGAAGATTCAGAAAGGGGAGATCCCCGGCTATCCGGAACAAACCCTCTCCGGAGACGATTTCAAAATGATGACGTTCATTGATGAAAACACCATGAAAAATTTTCAGGAGTTCGCGCGGAAACTCCTGACGCACAAAAATAAATATACCGGTCTGGCATGGAAGGATGATCCGACCATCGCTCTGATCAGTTTCCTGAACGAGGATACCATCTACAAGATCAGCGGCGGGTTTGTCGGGATGCTCTATGAGAAGAAGTTCCGGGAGTGGTGCGGAAAGCGGAAGTGTTCTCCGGAGGGGGAATCCCGCGATCTTCTCTGGAATCAGTTCCTGGCGGAAACTTACCGGAAGGCGTTTGCGGAACTGCGCCGGTTTGCGGAAGAGATCGGAATCCGGACTCCTGTGACGGATCAGAATTTCCTGGATACGATTCCCGTGACGCTTGACCGGGAACTGTATGATTATGTGGACAATCATTTTTATTGGGGACATCCGGTGTTTCTCGGAGAAAGCTGGCGTCTGCCGATGTACATTGTCGGAGAGAGCTCCATCACCCGGTTCGGCGCGATTCCGGGAAAGGCGACCAAACGTCTTTACGGAAAACCGTATACGATCACGGAATGGAATTACGTCAGTCCGAATCCGTATGCGATGGAAGGTGCGTTTCTCGCCGGAGCGTATGCCGCGGCGCAGGATTGGAGCGCTCTGGTCCGCTTCGAATATTCCGGCGGAGCGGAGCGGTTGAAAAAAACGGATTCCACAACGGGGGGATTCTCCATTGCAAATTGTCCTGTTCAGCTGCTTTCCGAGCGCGCGGGAGTCCTCTTCTTCCTGCGCGGAGATGTGCAGACATCAAAGAAAAATTATCCGATTCTGATCTCCCGGAACCATCGGAAGCGCAGCCGGAGCAAAACGATCCCGGGATATCTGGATCGTCTTGCTCTGCTGGGGAAAACGGGAGTCCGGATGGTCGATGACGGAGAAACGGTCGTTTTGCCGGAAAACAGTCCCTTTGCTGTTGCGATGGAGGGCGTCTCATGCCATGCGAATGTCCCTGTTTATACCCCGGAGGCGTGCGTGAAGAAATTCGGTCTGGACCGGAAATCGTCGTTTGTCAACGACACCGGAGAGCTTTCCATGGATGCCGAAGGCGTGACATTCGTTGTCCGGACCCCCCGGAGCGAGGGGGCTGTCCTGAATCCGGGACAGACCCTGCGGACTCCGTTTTCGGAGCTTGTCTGCCGTCTGACGCCGGCCGCGGTGCTGATCGCCTCCATGGATTCCGCGGATCTCCGGAACAGCCGCCGCTATCTTCTTCTGCACCTCACCGATGTGAAGAATACCGGGATGAAGTTCCGGGATGCCAAAATGACAATTCTGGAGGATTACGGAACAGTTCCTCAGCTGCTCCGCCGCGGAGAGGTTGATCTGCTCCTCCGCCGGGATCTGCGGGGATTCAGACTTCATGCGGTCGATTTCGACGGGAAACGTCTCTTTGAACTCCCGATGAAACCGCTTCCGGGCGGGACGGCGTTCACGTTGAGGAATGCCGCTGACGGCCGGGTCGTCTGCGCCTACGAGCTGGTGCGGGAGTAAAGAAAAAATCCCGATCCGGGACCGCCGCTCCGGATCGGGAAAGCGGAATCCGGAAGATCCCGTTCAGAATTCCGGATTCCGGCTGAAGATTTCAAAAAGCCGTTCGACGGGGACTTTCGGCGTGCGGTCGTAGTTGTAAACCCCGTTCTGCTCCTGTTCGACATCGGTCAGCTGAGTATAGCAGTAGCCGGTCATGCCGGGAACGGAGAGAATGGCGTCGGTGAGTTCCCGGATCTTGGCGCAGAACTCTTCCGGGGAACAGATCTGCTGTTTGTTGTATCCCCAGCTGTTCCGCTGCCACGGCGTGCGTCCTTCGGGAATGTAGCGGATGCCTCCGTATTCGTCGATGTTGTACGGCTGACCGGAATAGGGAACGGACTGCTCGGGCTGGCACACCTTGACTCCCCCTTCGGCGGGCATGAGACGGGATTTGAGAATCTCTCCGTCTGAAGCGTAGTCATGGACGGTCCAGAGATCGGTCTTCACATGGGTGTAGCCGCTGCAGTCGTTGACCGGCCGGGTCGGATCCAGTTCTTTTGTGGTGTCGTAAACCGTTTCGATGAACCGCCGGTACCGGAGATTGTAGGCGTTCGACGTGCAGGATTCGTTGGCGGGACTCCAGGTGATGATGGACGGATGGTTGCGGTCGCGCTTGACGATCTCTTTCCACTCCTGAAGGAAGTTGAATCCGGAATTCCAGAAGAGCTCCCCGCCGGCCGGGACGGCGTTGAAGCAGGCGCAGCCCCAGGAGGAGCTTTCGCCCCAGGTGAGGTAGCCGAGCCTGTCGGCCCAGTAGTGGAAACGTTCTTCAAAGACTTTCTGATGCAGACGCGCCCCGTTGAATCCGGCTTTCATGGAAAGCTCGATGTCGCGCCGGAGCGCTTCATCGTCGGGCGCGGTCCAGATCCCGTCCTCGTAGAACCCCTGGTCGAGGACCAGACGCTGGAAGAGCGGGTGGTTGTTGAGATAAACCCGGTTGCCTTCAATATGGATTTTCCGGAGTCCGGCATAGCTGCGGACGCGGTCGAGAATTTTGCCTTCGGCGTTCCGGAGCGTGTATTCCACGTCGTAGAGAAACGGATCGGCGGGACTCCATGGACGGATCTGCGGAAGTTTGAGTGTCACACTTGCCCCGGTCTCCGCCCGGCACTCCGCCTCGACGGTCATCTCTTCGGAGAAAACCCGGATTTTCAGTGTGCAGGCGGGATCCTCCCGATAGAATTCCGGATCGAACCGGAACGCGCCGTTGTCGAACAGCGGAAGAATCCGGCAGGATCGCAGGCCCTGTTGTGCAACGGCTTCCATCCAGACGGTCTGCCAGATCCCGGTCGTCCGTGTGTAAAGACATCCGTAGGAGTGAAAACGGTTGGACTGTTTTCCGTGGGGCTGAATGCCGCTTCGGAGAGCATCGCGGACCCGGAGAACAAAGTCGCATGCAGTGCCCGGCGTGACAAATTTCGTAATGTCGAATTCGAATGAAACCGTTCCCCCGGAATGGGTCCCGACACTCTCCCCGTTGAGGAAGCCTTCACATTCATAATCGACCGCGCCGAAATGCAGAAGAATCCGCTTTCCTTCCCATTCCCGCGGAATTTCCAGAATCCGGTGGTAGAAGATTGCCGGAATGAAGTCTTTCCAGCCGATCCCGGACAGCTTGCTTTCCGGACAGAACGGAACGATGATTTTCCGTCCGAATCCTTTGGATTTGTGCCACTCCTGCTCCATTCCGGTTTCACCGAAATCGAATTCGCAGCTCCATTCCCCGTTCAGATTGATCCAGTCGCCGCGTTCAAACTGGGGACGCGGATATTCCGGCCTCGGAATTGTGTTCATCACAGTCTCCTTCTTTTTTTTTGAAGAGCAGTTCCTGCGGTTCTGCCCTGTGTATACCATAGCATGAAGGAGGGAGTTTCAAATGGAGAAAAAAGAGAAAAACATGAGGATTCGACGCATGAGGAAAAGTCAGATCTTTGCCCTCCCGTTTTTCCGGGCCGGGAGGGCAGGGGGCTTCCTCTTTTCCGCAACAGAGAGGCTTACGGTTTGCGGATCAGTTCGTAAACCATGGAACCGTAACGATCTGTGTCTGCGGTGAAAAGAATGGTTCCGTTTTCTTCCCGGAACGGGATTTCTCCGAGAACGGCTCCGTTGATGTCGAGGGCGTTGATCCGGAGAGCGCCTTTCCCTGTATTTTTCAGTGCGATGTCCGCTTTCCCTTTCCGCAGGAGATAGGGATCCATCCTGCCCCAGTTGTAGACGATCTGGAGTTTGCCGAGCACGGTTTTCTTCCGTCCGGTTGCTTGAATGTCGGTCATATGGAAGAGCAGAATGCGGGAGGAGTCCGCGAGCGTCTTTCCGTCCAGAGCCGCGGCAAAAACCGAGCACAGAGCGCTGCTTCCGGAAACGCTGAGAAATTTCCCTTTCGCCGATTTTCCCGTGACGGTGAACCCTTCGCTTTTCGGCGTGAGAACCCGGATGGTTTTGTTTTTTGCATCCACGGAGATCTCTCCGGTTGAACTGACGATTCTTCCCTCTTCCGGGCGGTAGACTCCCTTGCCTCTGCGCGGCGGATTCAGGGGCTTTCCGGAAAGCATTTCGCGGAGGGAGCGGCTTCCCGCAGGGACACGGTCCGCGGCATCCGTCGCGATTTTCGTGTAGAATGCCAGCGAATGGAATTTCGCCGGAATCGCGGCATCTTTCGCCAGCCGGTAGAACGAGTAGTTCTGGACTTCCGGAAGTTTGTAGTCGTCGGGAGTGATGGTCAGGAGTTCCAGCTCCTCTGCGGGAGCCTGCTTCACGTCGCCGCGGAGATAGAGAAGCGCAATCACGCGCTGGGTCAGAAGACGGATCGGATCGACCGATATGCCGAACCATCCGAGATGTCCGCCGACCTGGTTCAGCGTGTTCCAGCGCGTCTTGTGACCATACCCGGCGTACTCAAAAACAAAAATACCACTGAGATTCTGAAACGCGGAAAGACTTCCCATCGCCAGTCCTCCCTCATGGCGATAGGTGTTCGGGGCGCAGAAGTTGAATTCCGTGATCGTCATGGGTTTGCCCTGGATCCGGCTTGCAGCGACCCGGGTCATGTTGTCGAACAGGACCGTGGTCATGCTGTCGTCGGAGTAGCTGTTCGGGAAGGTCCATTCGTTGCCGAGCGCTTTGGGATGGGAGAAGTAAAAGTGGTTGTCCACATAATCGAAGGTCTTCCGGGGAATCGCCGTGATGGAGTTCGCCGAACAGGAGATGTCCGATGTCATCTGGCGCACGCCCATTTTCCGGAGGGCGCCGGTCATTTCCCGGTAGATTTGGATGTGGTGATCGTTGAGAAACCGCGCATACAGTTCCTTGTCCGGTTTCGCCGGAGGAGGAATATTCCGCGCCGCGCAATACGATTCAAACGCCCGCCGGACCGCCTGATGGCGCACGGGATCGGAATTCGGATATTTGTACTGATCGTGAATGGTCATTGTCGGGTCCTCGTTGATGAGGCCGATGAAGATCAGCGCCGGATCGTCTTTGAGCGCAAGGCCGGTGTAGGGATTCACGGGCGTGAGCATCGTGCGGGCGAAATTCATCAGGTTGGCGCGCAGTTCCGGGGAGAAGATCATGCGGCTTTTGACGTCGAACATGCCGCTGAACTTTTCCGGAAAGCCGGTTGTGCGGCTGGTGTAGAGATCCAATGTGACATAGATTCCGCGTTTTTTCATCGCGTACACGAGATAGTGCAGGTTGTCGAGCCGTTCCGGATTGACGGCGCCGTCGGTCCGGGCGGAGTCCACAAGATCGCGGTCGAAGTGGTGCAGACGGACTGCATTGAGTCCGAGCGCGGCAATCTGTTCCGCGAGGCGTTCCGCCTCCTCCTTTGTGTACCGGGTTGAGATCTCTTCACACAGATTGGCTCCGTTGAATCGGACCGGAACGCCCGGACGGCCCTCAAAGACAAAATTTTCCCCTTCGCTTTTGAGAAATCCGTATTTTCCCGCCGGAGCATCCAGCAGGAACGAGAAATCCAGCGCACTGCCGCGGACGGGATGTTTTTTCTTCACGGTCAGCGAGTATTCCCTCCAGTCGCGCGGGTCCATGGTGACGGGGACTTCCAGCGCTTCGGCATCCGCCGGAGGAAAGGGCAGATCCTCCACGCGAACCCCCGAAATCGCAAGAACCAGCCAGACCGACTGTTTCGAGGAGATCAGTTCCAGCGAACGGATCGGTTTGTCCTTCACCGGGAAGCGGCTGATATAGAGTCCGAGGAACGCATTGCGGTTCTGTCCCTTCCAGGCAACGGCGGCGTTGACGGCGGATTTCGGGTCCCACCAGTTTGCCACATCGCGTCCGTCCACGATGGAGAAGCGGCAGGTTTCCCCGTCCTGATAGTTGACCTGCAGGGTGCCGACCTCCTTTTTCTTTCCCCACGCGTCGGCGTGAAGAAGATAGATCCAGCGGAAACGTTTTCCGTCCGCGGGGACGATCGCTCTTTCGGCAAAATACGGCCGTTCCGGACAGGCAAACGCCAGAACCGATCTGCCGTTGTTCGCGGCCGGATCGACCACTTCAAACGGAATATTGACAAACGTCCGTGTTCCCGGTTTCATCATGCGCAGATCGTTTTCGGGTCCCTGATCGGTCCATCCGCCTTGTTTGTCATCGGCGGTGTCGTCGCGGAAGCCCATGTTCATGACCGGTTTCAAATTCAGCGCTTCGGAGCGGTAGGGCTCATAGGTGACCGTCAGATCCGCTCCGGTACCGGTGATGCTTCCCTTGTCCAGGTAAAGACGCAGATTTCCGGTGTTCGTCCCGTACTTGCAGGCCATTGCCGGAGCCGTGGCTCCTTCGATGATCAGTTGGCCGCGGTACAACGGAATCCGGATGGCGCGGACTTTCTGATTTTCCGGTGTCGACCAGATCCATCCGCCTTTGTGCTTCTGCGGAAAAATCAGTTTGTGGCGCCAGAAACGACCGTCGGACATCTCCACATCGAGCGCAACGGGAACATCCAGAAGCGCCCGGTTCAGACGGAGACTGACAAAACTCTCCTTCAGATTCCCCGGCTTCTCCCTCTGAAGACGGAAGGAGAAGCGGATCTGCTCTCTGCCGGTCTTTTTCACGCTGGAGGTATAGAGAAATGGAAGTTTTTCGCGTCCGGCTTCGATGGAGCCTTTCTGCGAGAAGGTCTTCGGATCGGTGTTCAGCTTCTTCGCCTGCGGATCCGAGGAGAGATCCATGAAATCAATCAGGACCCTCTGATCGCGGTGAGTCAGGTGCTTGCTGGAATCAAATGCAGGAGTCTCCGCATTTTCCCGTTCGATGATTTCGATCCCTCCGGGAATCGGACGGATGTTGGCGGTGAGCTGCTGCGCGGAGAGCAGAACTCCCCATGAAAGACATAAAATTCCCCAGGCTGTTTTTCCTTTCATAGCCGTATCCTTTTCTTGATGTGATTGTTGAAGTCCGTTTAGAAGGTAAAGAGGGTCATGGTCTCGGTCATGCCGTTTCCCGATCCTTTGCAGCGGGAGGAGAGCTCGGCGGTTCCGAGCGAGAGCGCGCTCCCGTCCAGCATCAGTCCGTTGGTCCGGTTGGAGTGGCGCAGATGGATGGAGGAAGTGGAGCTGTTCATCATGTACGCCTGGCTGAGAAAATCGTTGCTGAGAGTGTCGGTCAGCAGCAGAAGCGAGGACGGAGAACCCTGCGGAACCCAGGTCCCGCCCTTTTTCCCGATCTGGGTGCGTTTCGGATAGTAGTCGATGGCCCACTGGCCGTTGTTTTTCAGATTGCAGTTCATGCCGTAGGTGTTGTATCTGCCCTTTGTGGGTTCCGTGCCGATGATGTCGTAAGGACAGCGGTAGTCGGCATAGCCTTCGAATTTCCATTTCAACGCCTCGTCTTTGACGCCGAGAAGGTAGCTCCAGGTCAGTTCTCCGGAACTACTGTCAAAAACGGCGGGGAGATAGTCATCCCAGGTGTCGGCATAGAAGGTCATCTTGAGACCGCAGGTTTTCAGATTGTTGAGGCAGGAGACGCTTTTCGCTTTTTTCCGCGCCGAATTCAGCGCCGGCAGGAGCATCCCCGCAAGAATGGCGATGATCGCGATGACGATCAGAAGCTCTATCAGAGAAAATTTCTTCCGCGCCGGATTCCGAAATCCAATCCGTTTCTCTCTGTCTGCGGAAAATGTTTCCCATTTCAGGTTCAGAAATTTCATTTTCTTTTCTTCCTTTCTTGCTAACATGTTTCATTGGGGTAATTATAGCAAAAAAACGGGATTTTGACAAGAGTTCTCCGGATCTGTTTTTATGCAAATTCTGAAAAAAGTGAAACAAAATATGAAACAAAACTTGATTTTTTATGGAAAAGCGTTACGTTGAAACAGAAAAGGAGCTGTTATGAAAACGGTCAATATCCGGGATGTGGCGGAGGAGGCGGGAACCTCCATATCCAGCGTTTCGCGCTGCCTGAATGACGTTCCCGGGGTTGCGGCGCCGGTCCGGAAAAGAATCCTTGCCGCAATTCAGCGTCTCGGCTATGACTTCCGGACCGGGAAACAGCGCGTGGCCGCTCTGATTCTGCCGACTCTTGAGATCCCGGGAATCGGATTGTACTGTGCGGCGGTGATTGACTGCATCCGGAAAGAGGCGGCAAGAAGAGGCTTCGCCTGTCTGATGGTCTCCCGGGAAGATCTCGGGCTCCTCAGCGAAACTCTGATCTCCTGCACCGTTTCTTTTGACTATCTGGGGGGCATCAGCTATAAGTTCCCGAATATGAAGAACATACCGCTCGTCTGCCTCAACGATGCCGGCAACCATCTGGAACAGGTTTATACGGTTCATTCCAATGAAGAGGACGGAATCCGGAAGGCGGTGGAATATCTGCTTCAGAACCATCATACGCGAATCGGACTGCTCTCCGTTCTGGAGACTTCGAACAATCTGACGACCCATCTTCGCTGCAGGGCGTTCTGGAGCATCACGGAATCGCTGGGGATCCGCAGCCGCTGTGCCGTTCAGTTCTTTTCCAACGAACTGCCCGCGCAGGAGGCGTTGGCTCTTCTGCTGCAGAAAGACTGTACCGCTCTGATTGCCATGGGCGAAAATTCAGCTCCGAGTGTCGTATACGGTCTTTCTCTTCTGGGCAGACGGGTCCCGGAGGATATTTCCCTGATTACCCATGAGACCTCATATTCCCGCTATTTCGTGCCGAGACATACAACGCTTGCTCAGAATTTCCCGGCTCTGGCGGAGGCGGCGTTTGACCTGCTTGAAAAAATGATGCACGGAGAAACGGATCTTGCAGATGTCGAAGTCGATTATGATCTGGTGATCCGGGAATCGGTCCGGGACCTGTTTGCGGAATAACCCTCCCGCCCGGTTTTGCGGACGGGAGGACGCTTTTCCGCCTCCTATTCAACCAGAAGAAGCTGCGGATAAAGGTGCGGCGACCGGAAGGGCGTTCCGAGAAGCGGATTGACATTCTGCAGAACCGCTTTTTCCGGAGCTTTCGGATCGGCGGAATCGCGGTCCCAGATCATGATGCCCAGTCCGGGCGTGTTGCCCGCCTTCAGGGCGAGGGGCATCAGATAGCGGGCCGGAAATTTCACGCTGCTGATCCGGATCTTCCGATCGTAGAACGAGAAGAGTGCGGGAATTTCCGGAACGAGCTGATTCGGAAGGAATCCGCCGATGACGCCGCCGGTCAGCTGATGGTCCGGTGCATCGCGGCGGAAGACCTGCATGGTTTTCCCGTCCCGGGGGATGAGTTCATAGGAGAAATCATCCTCGCCGTAGCCGATGGAATTGGATTTGAGCTTTGCCCGCGCGTCGCCGCGGGAGTCGAAATAGAGCTGGATGGTTTCATAGGTCCAGCAGCGGGCGGGCGGAAGGTCCGCCGGAGCCGGGAGAAATTGATCGTCATAGACTTCGAAACGCAGATAGAGTCCCGTTTCATTCCATCCGAACCGGGCGAGCGCATAAAAATCGTTGTTTCCCTTCAGCGGATTCGAGGGGTGCAGATTGTGGTAGTACGGCATCCGCACGGACGGAATCCTTCTCCAGGCTCTCGAATCTTTGAGGGAGAACGCGTCGGGAACGCGGGAAACTGCGATTGCCCGGGTACTCAGCGTCTCGCGGTGGGTCCCGCCGTTCAGACGGAGTTCCAGACGGACGGCAACATCCGAGAAACGGTCGAACGCAATCGGTTCTTTCAGCGTTACGGGAATGGCGGCTTTCGCGTTGGCGTCGAGCTCCATCTTCCGGAACGGAGAGCCGTTGACGGAGATCTCCGCACTCTGTTTGCGGGAGAGGGGATTTTCCAGTTCCACGGCGGCCTCCGTGCGCGTTTTCAGGCGGAGTCCGGCGTGCAGCGGCAGGCGTCCCGAATCCTCCGGGACCTCCGCCTGCTCAATCGCCTTTTCCAAGACGGCGGAATCGGCGGAACGGACGCGGATGAAGAGCGGGAAATTCGACAGCGGAAGGGTGTGTTTCCCGCTGCCGTGTTTTACGGGAAGCGAGTTGCCCATCATGTCGATGAACTCTGCCTTGATGTTTCCGAGCTTCAGCACGGCGTTGACGCCGGGCATGGAGCCCCGGTCCATTTCTTCGCGGAATTTCCAGAGCGCGGCGACGGTGTGTCCGTGTCCGTCATGGAAGAGATAGGCGCGGCAGTCCGGAGCGAAACGGATGTCGCGCAGGAATGTCGAATCGCCGAGCAGGTTGCTCAGGTTCGCGTTCGACACCGACCATGCGAGCGGAGTCTGTTCATCGACCGTGTGAATCAGCCAGGGGAGCATCTGAACCACCTGCGGCATGTATTTGTAGGCAGCAAGCATGGTCCGGAGCACCATTGCCGCGCCGACCCGCTCTCCCCAGCCGAGATCGTAGGAGGGAATGGTCATACATTGAAAGCGATCCTTGTTCTGCGTGCTTTCCCACGGGGCGATGCTGTACTCCCGGACGATCAGCGGATAGAAATAGGCGCCTTCGCCAAGACGGATCCGGATGTCCGGATAGCCGATTTTCCGAAGTCCTTCCACGAATTTCGCAAGATCGGCATCCGTGTCCGGCAGTTCGGGGAAGGGACGGTAGGTGTGGATCTCGATGAAGCGATAGTGCACCGAGGGATCCAGATGTTTCGCCGCGCTCAGGAAGGCGATGACCTGATCGCGTCCCTCCTGATACATCGTGTAGTGTCCCATCGGCATATGGTCGCAGTCCGGATTGCCGCGTTTGAGTCCGCGGGTGACTGCCAGCTGGAGTCTGGCGTATTCGGTGTAGTTGCCGTCCTTCAGAGTCTGCCAGAGGGTGATCGGTTCGGTGTCGGACTGCCAGACCTTTACATGCGGACGCGACGCCGCCAGTTTTGCCGCCTCCTCTTCCAGACGCTTCAGAATATCCTGCGAATAGCGTTTCAGCTTGATCAGAGGGATGCCGTTCTCCTCGATTTTTACGCCGTTGATCCAGGTTTCATCCGTCTGCCAGGGGTGATGGAACACGATTGATCCCCAGTCCACGATGTTGTACTTCTTCAGGAAGGCGTAATCCTCCGCGCTGTTCGCGGCCTGCCCGACCGGAGCTTTCCGGCTGTGCGGATACGGCACTTTGTTGTACGGGAAGGTGGAGAAGCCGAAGATCGTCCAGAGACGGGCGAAGCGCTCGTTCCGGTAGAGCCGTCCCGCACAGCGCTGGCCGTGCATCGAGCTGTTCTTCCGCTGATTCGAGGCGTAGCGGAACTTGGCAAACCGGACGTAGTCGGTGACCGCGGGAAGACGGTCGGAGGAAAGTTTGACCTCCAGTGCATGAATTCCGTCCGTGAAGGTTCCGCTGTCGGGGAGGGCGATCCGGTGTTCGCCGTTCCGGTCGAAGGTGAAACGGAATTCGCCGAGATCGCGTCGGCGGCCGAAAAAGTCGGAATCGGTGATCCGGCAGCGGGCGGAAACTCCGGCCGGTCCGCGCAGAAGAAGGGCGGTCTTCGCATTCCGCGCCGAGTCGATGATCGCGTTTTCCGGCGATTCCGAGCGGAATTCCATGCCGACCGGATTGCCTGCATACGGCGTTGCTTTCGTGCCGGCTTCCAGCTGAAGATCGTCGTACAGAAGATTCTCCTGCGGCCAGAACTGCAGAAGAAGAATCGGGGAAGGCGTGCGGAATGTGCCTGCGTAACGGGTCCAGCCGTTTTCTGTTTCG
Organism: uncultured bacterium; assembly: GCA_949297765.1. Taxonomy (GTDB): domain Bacteria; phylum Verrucomicrobiota; class Lentisphaeria; order Victivallales; family UBA1829; genus UBA1829. The sequence continues at coordinate 25,296 of CASFTV010000037.1, forward strand.
CCGGTCCGCGCCAGGGAAACGGAGAGGTCCCCGGACGGTGATGCGGCGCTTCTCAGAAGACGGAATCCGACTTTGTGCGCGGGAAGCGGTGCTTTTCCGTCCGTTCTCTTGATGTAGCAGCTGAATGTGTAGTCGCCTCCGGCGCGGACCGGGATTCCCAGCGTTCCGACCGGTCCCGATTCCCAGGTGACGCGGAGGGAGTGTTTGCCGCTGCGGGCATCTTTATCCCAGAGCGCCAGAGGAAAGTCTCCGGCATATTCGTTTCCGCGCGGAGGGGTGAAATAGCGGAGTCCCGACTCCATCGAGGGATTCATCAGCAGATTCCTGCCGGGTCCCCGGACGACCCGCTGATCGTTGTTCGCTCCGAAGTCGACTCCCCCGACCACGCAGGCCGCAATTTTCTTCCCTTTCACAAATGGCGCGGACGGGGCCGTAAGAGTTTCCTGCGCCGTCAGCGAGGCGGCGAGAAGCATGCAGAAAATCAGATTCCGGATCATGTGTTACTCCATTTCCGTAAGAGTGAGATTGCGTATTCCGAAAGTGCCGGTCACGTTGTTGAGACCGCACAGAAACACCGGATTTTCCGCGTCCGCGGGCAGCTGGAAAGCCGCGGAGAACGGAATCCATTCCGTCGTTCCGTAGCGCGGAAACCCGGAGAAAAACCGGTAGCCGCGTTTTCCGTTCTGAAGATAGCTCAGGAACAGAGCCACCCCTTCCGATTTCTTTCCTTCCGTGACGTCCAGCAGTTTCAGTTCTCCGGCAATGCGGAAGGCAAACGCCTTCCCCGGCTTGCGGGAGGAAAAATCCAGCGGAAGATTGACCGTTCTCCACGTCCACGGCAGTTTGCGTCCGGGCGCGACCTGAAATGTCAGGATCCCGTCGCAGACCGAGGCATACATCTCCTTGCCCTTCAGCGCCGCGCGGACGCTTTCCGAATGCAGGTCGTAAAGCCGGGTCTCCTCCGCGCCAAGAAGACATGCGCAGAAACAAAGAATCCGCCCGAGTGTTTTCTTCATCATTCTCTCCTTATGTTTCAAGATTCCGATCCGCGGGACGGATCAGCGTTTCAAAGTGAAATCCATGCGTGCCGCATAGCAGCTGCTGCTGGATTCGGAATACGGAAACATCAGAACCGCCCGGATCGCCCCGTCCAGCATGACGATGTTCTGACGGTTCGCGTGTCCCAGCGCAACGGAGGTGCCGACATAATAAAACATGAGATAGTGTGATCCGATCCGATGATTGTACCAGGTGCCGTTCGGTTTTTCCAGCTGCATGTCTCCGAGAATCATGGAGTTCGGGGTGAAGCGGGTGATCTTTTTGTTCTTTCCGGTTTCCCCCCAGCCGTAGAGCCATTTCGGATCCCAGCTGCTGTATGTTTTTGCGGCTTCGATCGTTCCCTTGTTCCATTCCAGAGGAGTTTGAGTCCTGTCCCAGGCGGGACAGTCCGCCGCGTTCTTCAGCTGCGGACAGAGAAACACATGCGGAAAGCGGAACACCGCAAGGTTGTCCGCCGGATTGATGATTTTTCCGTTCTTCGGCGGAACATAGCCGGTCAGGAACAGTATGGAGGCAAAGCTGTTTCCTTCCGGCATATAGTCGTCGTGATCCCCGGAATAGTTCATCAGCATAAGATAGGTCTGCCGCATCTGGTCGCCGCAGGTAACCGCGTACACCTTCTTCCGTGCCGAGTTCAGTGCAGGAAGAAGAAGCGCCGCAAGAATCGAAATGATCGCAATTACTACAAGAAGTTCGATCAAAGTGAAATCATTTCTTCCTTTTCCGTTCCGGACTACTCTTTGCATTGTTTCCCTCCTCTGTAAAAGAATGTTTTCCATGAAATGGTTTCGGAAATGACCGGAGCAGAGGGATGGTCCATCTGTTCCGTGAGATTGTCGATCAGTTTTTCCACGGGATGCGCCAGGTCGAAGCAGGAGACGTATCCGGTGTAGTTCATGGTTTTCCGGAGCGCGGATTCTCCCATGATGATCCGGCAGTCGTCCTCGACATCCATGGTTTGCGCGATTTTCCGGAAAGCCCCCATGGGCGTATGCTGGAAAAGGACGCCGTCGAACCGTTCGCCGGATTCCAGAAGACATGTCAGATCCTCCATGAGATTCAGCGGCGCATTGTTGAGGATCCGGACGCTGTCGGGGGAGAGATCCGCCTGCACACAGGCCGATTTGACCGCCGCCGCACTCTCGACTGCCCGGTTGTCCGCCGAGACCAGCAGAATTTTCCGGCGTCCTTCGCGGAAGAGCCGCAGCAGATTCTCCACCATGTACCACTGCAGATCGACTTCGGCGGACGAGACCGGATACGGATGCGGGCGGCTGCTTCGGACATTCATTGCAACCACCGGCATTCCTTGCGTCCGAAGCCGGGCGGAAAACTCCAGAATCCGCTCCCACGGAGCAACCAGAAGCAGTCCGGAGAGTTCCGCTTCCGCCGCGAGCTTCTGAAGATGGTTCGGCTCCTCCACATAAAGATGCTGAGCGAAAAAGCGCTCGTCGCGATGCAGCAGTTCGCCGACCAGCGCGGAGGAGAGATCGAAAAAATAGCGGTCGTCGAACACCTGATGCCCCGTTCCGCATGTCCAGCCGAAAATCAGCCGCGGCGGATTGTTTTTCTTCGGACGGGAGATCGCGCCGCCGCCCCGGCAGGGTTCGAGGATTCCATCCTCAATGAGTCCCTTCAGCGCATGGAGAACCGTCGGGTGCGACACATCGAACATCTTTGCCAGCTCCCGCACCGGCGGAAACCGGACCGGACGCTCTCCCGCCGCCGTCACCTTGTCCACAATATATTCCCGGATCCGCAGAAATCCCGCCTTCTTTTCCATCCCGATCATCCCCTTGAGGCTTACCATAAAATTTACCAAGTTTTCTACATTATACACGATTTCCCTGAATTTGTCAAGAGGGTGTCCGGAAAAAAGCGGAAGATTCGTTCTTCCGCAGGGAAAAACGGGAGCGGCGGAAGGGAAGGGCTTCCGTCAGGACTCCACGAGGGGAACGGGGATGGGAATCTGTTCCGGCGGCAGATCTTTGTTGTTCATGAGAGTGAACAGTCTGTCCACGGCGGCGGCAGCGTATTCCCGGAACGGCGGTTCGTAATAGAGTCCGCCGGGGATGGAGATCTTCTCCCGGTAGATGGCATTGTTGACCAGTGTGCATTTTTCGTTCCGGTCGATGCCCAGCGAATCGAAGATTTCCACGACTTTTTCCACCATGAAGAGCGGATTGATGACTGCGTCGACGGGAACTCCGAGTTCGAGAATTTCGCGCAGTTTTTCCAGCCTGCTGTTGCAGCTGTTCAGGAAGAGTTTTTCATTCAGGGGTACGCCGGCTTCCGCAAAGGTCTTCAGGAGCGTATCCCGTGCGGTGTTCCACGGTTTCCGGTCGGCGAGGAACACGACCTGGCGGCGCCCTCGTGCAAGCAATTTCCGGGCGATCTCCGTTCCGAGAGCCGGCATGTCGAAGTAGACGTTGTCGCATCCGGGAAGCGGTTCGCTTCTCATGGTCACAACCGGGAGTCCATGTCTGCGGAGTTCGGAGATGGTTCCGGGGTCCAGCTGCGGCCCTTCCCAGATCAGTCCGTCGAGATCCTCCGCGAGAATCTCCCGGATGATCCGTTCCCGGCTGGAGGACGTCAGATTGATGATGTGCAGCACGGCGGGACGGTGGATCACCTGTTCCAGAATCTGCGCAAGAACTTCTCCGAAAAAGAGTTCGTAATGCACGACCATCCCGTCACCGAAGATGATTCCGATGATCGGCATCCCCTCCAGGAGACTTCCCTTCTGGCACTCCTCAATGGCGGGATTGATGAAGGATCCGATGCCGGGTTTTCCAATCACATATCCGTCGTCGGTCAGCGTTTTCATCGCCTTGCTGACGGTCGGCCTGCTGCACCCGAACTGTTTCGCCAGCTCCTGGGCGGTCGGCAGCTGGATCGGCTTTCCGCATGCCCGGTGAATCCGGTTGAGCACATAGCGCCGGATCTTCATGTATTCCGCTGAAAAAGTCTTTTTCTCCGCCATATTCCGCCTGTGGTTTCAAGCCCTTGCATTCTGTATTGCAGTAAGATAAAGCAGGGATTTCATTTTGCAACCGGGAAATCTTATTTTTCCGCGATTTCGAAAAAGACCGCCGGTCCGCCGGGAAGATTCGCCGTATCCGCCCGGAGATGGAGAATCCCATCCTTTGCGGAGACCGGGATTTCTCCCTGCCGTTTCCCGTCAAGTCCGACAGCAAACGCCTTCAGTTTCGCCGCATTTCTGTTGCGGACGGCAACGGAAAAAACTCCGGTCTCATACAGGATCGGCATGGACCCGAGCTTCTGCAGCACGCGGCGGCTGGAGTCGTTGAAGACCATTCCGGAGTTCAGCGCATCGGTCGCATAGACGATCATCAGATGCTTCGACGATTCCAGATCGGCGGCGTTGTCGATCGAGACGACCGCCAGATTCCCGTTCCGCGTCATCTCCTTCACTTCAAAGGAGGAAAGTTTGACGGTTGTTCCCGCGGGAGCGCAGATTCCCTGAAGGCGTTTTGTCTGGATGCTCATGAAATTCTTTCTGGCATCCAGCAGCAGTTCCCCGGTGGAGCTTTCGAAGATTTCCGCAGCGGCATTGGTCCGGTTGGAGGCCGGGAGCAGTCCGCGCTTCTTCAGATCCCGGACCAGCGCATCCAGGTCGAACACGGATTTCCCTCCGTCGAGGATGCTGGAAAAACCGGCGGTTCCGAGTGCCGAGGTCAGGACGGCACTTCCTCCGGTCCGCTTGAGAATCATTTCCTTCCGGGCAACGGGGAACACCGGTTTTCCGTCTCCGGAGTTTTCAACGCGGAAGCGGCCGAGGAGCGCGAGACGGGTCTGTTCGGATCCGAGTCCCCAGCGATAGGCGTGGCAGGCAAGAACCTCCGGCTCGCTCAGGACCACCCGGCTGGTCAGCTCCGCTTCCCGGACATCGCCGCGGGCGTAGATATAATAGGCCAGAAATTCGCACGCATGCATGATCGGATCGAAGGTCCCTCCGAACGGATGAATCCGTTTGGAAGATTTGTGGGTAAGCTCATTCTGTCCGATGAATGCCGTGATGCCGTCGATTCCCTGAAGAGCCGCATAGCCATCGGTGACAAACGCCTGTTCATAGCGGTATTTATTCCAGAAAACGTGTCCCTGTTCCGTGATGACAAACGGTTTCCCCGGCATCTGATAGGCAAAAAATCCCCGTGCGATGTTGGCGGCGCTCGCGATCGAACTGCTCTGGTTGATCGTGGAACCGGGCTGAATGTAATTGCTCGGATGGGCGTGATAGGAGTTCATCGCGACAAAGCCGGCTTTTTCCCGCGCCATCACATACTGAATGGATTTTCCCATGTTGAAGTTCGTGACCGGTCCCTTCCAGCCGAGCTCCCGCAGATAGGATACATAGAAATCGAAGATCTCCTGTTCCATCATCCGGGTGAATTCGAAGGCGTCGCGTCCGCGGGGATTGGTCTCCATCATGTCGGAACCGCGGAAAACGGGAAGATCGTCAAAGCTCCGCCAGTTGTTTTTCACTTTCCAGGCGGTTTTCAGGCGGTCTATCGTCCCGTATTTCTCCTTGAGGAATTTTTTCCAGCGGGGCATGGCTTCGGGAATGGGTTTTTCCGTGCTGAAAATAAACTCCTGCTCGTTGAAACCGATCAGACAGACCAGAATGGGATCGTCGATCAGCCGCAGTTTCGTATAGGGATTCACCGTCAGAAGCACTTTGCGTGCGCCGGCTTTCCAGTTTTCCCGGCTGTCCTCATCGAAATAAATATGTTTTTTCGCATCCTTGTGATCTTTCCGCCAGGTCCAGTCCGCCCAGGTGATCCCGGGATAATAGCCGAGGTGGCTGGCGGCGATATCAAGATTCAGATAGATGCCGTTCTCCTTCATGCACTGGATCGCATAAAAGAAATTGTCGAATACGTCGGGGGGGAAATCAAGTCCGTTTTTCTGCGCGAGCTCTCCTTCGATCATGTGCATGCGGAGCATGTTGTAGCCCTTATGGCGATAGGAGAGTATGGTATCGTGGATTTTGCTTTTCTGGTCCTCATTCGACCCGGAATACAGAAAATCCCGGAACAGTTTCTTTCCTGCTTCCGGAGTCTGCGGCTGAATGAAGGTGTTTGGAAACATGGCCGCAAAAAAACGGATCGGCTTTTCCGGATTCTTTTCAAATGCGAATTTCCCATCCTTGTTGACAATCACACGTCCGAACGTTCCCGCAGGTTCCCGTTTTTCCTTTCCCCGGTTCAAGGCGGAATTCGGAAGGATTCCGAACTCCTCCGGAATGCGAAACGCTTTCCAGACCGCGTTTTCCCGGATCGTTTCGATTTCCGCTTTCGGAAACTCATAGAGATTGGAGGAGAGGGTCGCCGCCAGAACGATCCAGACCGATGTCTGCGAACAGGGGATAAAACGAAGGGAACGGAGCTCCCCAAGCTCCGCATCCAAAGGGAACACCGATGCAAATACGCCGACAATTCCTCCGCTCGCATTTGTCCAGATCTCCGCCGGATGGGCGTTGGATGCCGGTTTCGCCATCCACCAGTCGTTGACATCCCGCTCTCCTCTGATTTCCAGAATCTGCTTTTTTCCGTTGACTCCTGTCACTTCTATGCTGCCGATCCTGCCTTTGGTCCCATACGTCATTGTATGAAGAAGATAGAGATAGCGTCCTCCCAGAGCCTTTTCCCCGAAAGACACCAGCGCCTCCGGAAGTCCGTTCTGAAAATTGCTGGAGCGGAAAACCAGAGCGCTTTTTCCATTGTTCTTTGCCGGATTGACCACTTTGAACGGAACATTGGCATAACGGTTTTTGGAAAAGTTGAAATTCCGGGCGTCGTTGTCGGGCCCCTGATCGGACCATCCGCCTTTTCCGTCTCCGGAAACCGGATCGGCAAATCCCATATTCATCTTTCCGGAAAGATCCAGCAGAGTGTCCAGAATTTCTATTTTCAGATTCCGGAACAGAATGGAGCCGGCCGCATGTTCGGTTCCCAGGACAAGATCGGCTTTCGTGCTGTCGCGCGGGACGGTGAATTCAAATGAGACGGCAGTCCAGTCATAGGTTCCCGTTTTCGGATTCTCCTGAGGATAGAAGGTTTCCTTCGGCGTCTGAACCGTGAACATGAATTTTCCGCCGGTCTTTGAATCGGTCACCGCCTCCAGATTCTCCGCTTTTGCCTCAACGGAAATCCGGACTCGTTTTCCGAGAAGCGGTTTGACGGGAATTGAGCGGATAAATCCCTGATATTTCCCTTTTGCCGCTTTCGTCGCCGTGATTCGAACTCCGATTCCGGGAAGAGCTTTTGCCTCGGTTCCCGGAGCAATCCAGCAGTTGGAGAGCGCATCCGGACGGGTCAGAGAATGAAAGTAAAAGGCATCGACTTTCGGCTCGGATGCCAGAATCTCGACCTTCAGATTCCGGAACAGAATCGAACCGGAGGCATGTTCGATTCCCAGACAGAAATCCACTTTGCTGCTGTCATGCGGGACAAAAAAATCAAACGAGAACGTTTTCCAGCCGTAGGTTCCGCATTCCGGATTGTTCTGCGGATAAAAGGTTTCCCGGGGCGTGCGGATGGTGAACATGAATTTTCCGCCGGTCCTGCTGTTTCCGAGCGGAATGAGGTTTTCCGCTTTTGCCTCAACGGAAATCCGAACGAGCTTCCCCTGAAGCGGTTCGGCAGGAATTCCCCGGATCACTCCCCGGAAGTTCCCTTTCGCTTCTTTTGTCGCCGTAATCCGGATGCCGGTTTCCGCGATTGCTTTTGCCTCGGTTCCGGGGGCGATCCACCAGTGTTCCAGCGAATCCGTCTGATTCAGCGGATTGGTGTAGTGCACGTCCGCTGCAGATACGCTGAGTCCGAACAGGCATAAGGCTGTCAAAGAGAGAATTTTCATAAAAGAACCTTTCTGTTAATTATCGTATGCGATATACTGCTGCATATTCTGATTGCCTTTGCTCCAGATCGCGGAGGCCGGACAATTGTAGGGATTCAGTTTGGCGGACGTGCTGCTTTCTCCGTGACCGTCAAAGAAAATAACATTCGCAATCCTGTTCTGCCGATGACGGTAGGCGACGATACAATGCGACGGATTCTCATTTGAAAAATCATAGGCGAGATACGAAGATGGCAGAAAATCCTCCTCGGTCCAGATTTGAGGAAGTTCTCCGCCGCAGACCCCCTCCATGAAAATCACCTTTTTGGACGCCTGACGGATTTTTGATAATTTAAAACAGTTTTCGGAGAGATTTCCGCTGGTGTTCACCATTCCGTAGGTCTGCCCGGCATGTTTGAATCTCCCATTCAGCCGTTGCTGGGGTGCCCGGCTTTCCGGACACAGAAGGGAGGCATTCCAGAACTGTGCCCCCCACTCCGGCTCCTCCAGCGCACGGGTTTTTACGCCAAGAAGAGAAAGATAATGCGGATTCATGATCCAGCGGGCGGACGAATTCTCCGGCAGAGCCATTTGAAACGGAATCCAGAAATCATCGCTTTCGATGGAGTAGCTGATTCCGGCGGATCCCATCTGCTTCATACTGTTGATGCACGAGGTCTGTCGAGCGGTTTCTCTCGCGGAATTCAGCGCAGGAAGAAGGAGTGCCGCTAAAATTGCAATAATTGCAATGACAACAAGGAGCTCAATCAGGGTGAACTTTCGCATTCCGAACACTCCTTTTATTTACAATAGTTGCTAATTGTAAATTGATCTTTACATTTGGTAATTATATTATACATCATTCGGCTTTTTTTGTCAACCCCTGAAAACAGAGAAAAATCAGTGCCGTCCCATAATTCTTTGAAATCGTCATTCTAACCACCCTATTTGAGCCTGAGTTGATTGTTTTTTTAAATTACCCATTTCCGGTTTTTCCTT
>CASFTV010000038.1 GCA_949297765.1 uncultured bacterium
AATCAAAACCACCGGCTTAGCCGGTGGTATGCTCCACGCCTTCAAGGCGATATTGCCGGCAGCCCGACACGGGCCCTGAAAAAATTCGCCAATTGCAACTTTTCCACAGGCCGCCGCTAAAGCGGCCTCATTGTTTTATCTTTCAAAAAAACTTTTGGCACAATAACCAGCTGAGTTTTTGGCTCTTTGCTTATTTTTGCGCCTGTTCATTCCGGCTACCCGTAAACGGGTCTATATACTCCTTGAACGTTAATTGTTCCACCGCCTGATCTTCCGCCAATTGCTTCTGAATATACGCTTTTATTGCGCGGGTATCCGCTCCGGCCGTATTGACATAGTAACCTCGACACCAGAAATGTCGGTTCCCATATTTGTACTTCAGATTTGCATGACGATCAAAGATCATCAAGGAACTTTTCCCTTTCAAATATCCCATAAATTGCGACACACTCAAGTTCGGGGGAATACTTACCAACATATGAATGTGATCAGGGCAAGCTTCGGCCTCCAATATTTCTACTTTTTTCAAATCGCAAAGTTGACGCAGAATTTTTCCTATGTCTTTTTTGATTTGTTTGTAGACTACTTGACGACGGTATTTGGGCGCAAATACAATGTGATACTTGCATTTCCATGTTGTGTGTGATAATTTGTCAATTGTCATTTGAAACTCCGTTCTATGGATTGCGATTGGCGAATTGCAATACTATAGCACGGAGTTTCTTCTCTCGCCTTTAAGCTGAAGCTGCTCGGCTACATACCGGCGCAGCCGGTAGTTTTTTTGCGCTAAAGCAATATAAATAAGAAAAAATGTCCGAAGCGCGAGGAGCGCGAATAATTCCCTGAAATAATCCGGATGCTGATTGGCCCATCGACGCCCCCTTTCCGAAAAAACATTGCAGCTTTGAGAGGATCTTCAAATAGATCATTGCCGACCGGGAATTCCCCTTGACAATGCCGAACCGCAACGTTAATGTACGCACAGATGAAATTATTTAAAAAATGGAATACCGCAAAGTTGAGCGGGGAGACAGGATTTGAAGCATGGAAGGAGGCTTTTCATGAAACGGCCATTATCTGCAATGAAAATCGGTACTCTTGACGGAGGATACTGTATTGAAAGCCATGATTCTATGTGCTGGTTGTGTAAACACCGGAAACGCTATGTCGCGCCGTCCTGCTCCGTTTATCCGAAAATGATTCCTTACGATATCTGGAACAATAAGAAAAAATGTCCGAAGCGCGAGGAACGCGAATAATTCCCTGAAACAATCCGGATGCTGATTGGTCCATCGACGCCCCCTTTCCGAAAAAACATTGCAGGATTGAGAGAGTCCGTTCCCATCGATCATTGCCAACCGGGAATTCCCCTTGACAATGCCGAACAACGGCGTTCATATAAGCACGGATGAAATTATTGATAAATGGCAGAAGGCCAAAGAAACAAAGACAGATTTTGAAGCATGGAAGGAGGTATTCAATGGCACGGACATTATCTGCGATGAAAATCGTTACTATTGATGATCGGTATTGGATGGATGATTCTCCGTGCTGGAAATGCAAATGTGGAGTTGAACATAAAAAATCCAATGATTATTTTCCGTCCTGTTCCGTATATCCGCGAGAGATTCCTCCGGACATTTGGAACAATAAGAAGACGTGTCCGAAGTGGGAAGCCGCTGCGAACCGATCTGGCAAATAATCCATAACAAATCCGGACGCGGATTGGCCCATCGACGCCCCCTTTCCGAAAAAACATTGCAGGATTGAGAGAGTCCGTTCCCATCGATCATTGCCAACCGGGAATTCCCCTTGACAATGCCGAACCGCAACGTTAATGTACGCAATTATTGAGATATGGCATTCATCTGGGAAAATAACTTTGAGGCATGAAAGAAGGTATTCATTATGGAACAGAAATCATCTGTTATGAAAATCGGTTCTCTTGATACGCGGATATCTTGTGAGCACTCCCCTTGCTGGAAATGTCAACATTTTGGCAATGCAAAAAATTTTTATTCCTGTTCCGTCTACCCGGAAGAAATACCGGAAAATGTCTGGAATAATAAGAAGAAATGTCCGAAGCGCGAGGAACGCGAATCATTCTCTGGAACAAGAACGTGACAGCGGTGCCTGCAAAACGTTTCCGGGATACCGTTTTCTCCGTATCGGACCTGCTCACCGACCCGGACTTCAGCATTTCCGGGAAAGCCATTTCCCGGCAACAGGTCCTTTCCCGGCGACAATTTTCATGAAAGTTCCTCCTATTCTAAAAAAAAGACTTGACTTTTTCTATTTCGATGGTACAATATAGTACTGTTTTCAAGCAGTGCCACATGTCTGGTCAGTTTTATTTCCCTGAATGTTGTAAACCGCACAGATTGCGATGATATTTTCCGCGGAGATTTTCCTTTGAAAAGAGTTGGATTAACCGGAGCCGCCGGCTGCGGCAAGTCAACTGTTTTAAAGATGTTTCGGGAACTCGGCTGGAACGCCGTCGACACCGATGCGATCTGCGGAGCACTGCACGGGAATCCGGAATCGGGCATCCAGCCGCTCCTGCGGGAACGGTGGGGAGACCGGGCGCTCGCACCGGACGGGACAACCGAAAAGAGGACCGTGGCAGACATTGTCTTTGCGGATGAAAAGGAACGGAAATGGCTGGAGCAGATCGTGCATCCGTTCATCCGACAGGAGGCGGAACGGCAGATCGCGCACTTTTCTGAAGATGCGTGCGTGATGGTCGATGTGCCCCTGCTGTTCGAATGCGGATGGGAAAAAGAACTGGAAGCCACGATTGCGGTATGGGCCTCGCCCGGCGTACAGATGGAACGTCTTCTCGCGCGGGGATGGAGCCGAACGCATGCGGAATTCCGGATCGCAAGCCAGCTCTCCGCCGACCGGAAACTGGAACTGGCCGACTACGGCATCATCAACGATTCCGATCTGGAAACGCTGAAAAAACAATGTATGGAACTGAACCGCCATCTGAATTCGTAAGCGGCGCGAACCGCCGTTCAGGAATTCAGACGGCATAAACAAATCAACACCCCGGAGAATTTCTTTATCATGGAAAACGAAAACGAACAGCAGCTTCCCCCGCCGGAAACCGTACCCGCGACCGCACAGGATATTCCGTCCGGTCCGGAAGAAAGTCCGGAGCAGAATCCCGCCGCCAAAGCGGAACGGCGCGGACGCGGTCGTCCGAAAACCCGCAAGGATTCCGATGCAGCGGTCTCTTCTCCGGCCCCCGCGGAAACCGCCGGAACGCTGAATCTGGAATCCGAAACGATCCCGATGCCCCAGCCGAAGAAAATCCTTCGCCGCCGAGAAGCCGCTCCGGAAACAGAACTGGAGCCGATTCCGGAAAACGTTCAGCCGGATCTTCTGGTTCCCCCGACTGTGGTGCCGGTGGAACCCTCCGAAACCTCGGCTCCGTACCAGAATGAGGATAAGACTCAATATGAGGATTCCGGCGCGCAAGGCACACAGGAATCCGTCCCGTCTCCGCGCCGGGAACCGCAGCCGAACCGCGACAGCGTGGAGCCGCAGCAGCGCGACAACAATTTCCAGCGCCGCGACAACAACCGGAACAATGAAAACGGCGACTTCCGTCCGCGTCACTTCGGAAACGGCGACCAGCAGAACAACCGTTACAACAACGGAAATTCCCAGAACAACCGTTACAACAACAACGGGAATTCCCAGAACAACCGTTACAACAACCGGAACAACAACAATAACAACAACCGGCGTTTTGTCCCGAACGGGAATCGTTATCAGGCGTCGCAGTACCAGCCGCAGTATCAGAACGGGGCGAATCCCGGAGCGGCGGAACAGCAGGGACAGAATCCGGAAGCGCAGGCGATGCCCGAACCGGCGGTTGTCCGGGAGAAGGCTCCCGATCTGAACATTACAGACATGCAGGAGAAATCCATGCAGGAGCTGACCGTCATGGCCCGCGAACTCGGGATTGAAGGGGTCGGCGCTCTGGAGAAATCGAAACTGGTCTTTGAAATCCTGCGGGTCACGACGGAACGCAGCGGAGCGGTCTACGGAAGCGGATTCCTCGAAATTCTGCCCGACGGATTCGGATTCCTCCGTTCGCAGGCATACAGTTACCTGCCGTCATCGGAGGATATCTATCTGAGTCCTTCGCAGATCCGGCGCTTCTCGGTCAAAACCGGCGACTTCATTTCCGGGCAGATCCGTCCGCCGCGCGAGAAGGAACGGTTCTTCGCCATGCTCAAGGTCGACAGCATCAACCACGAGCCGCCGGAAAAGAAACGCGACATCATTCCGTTCAGCAACCTGACCCCCTATTTCCCGACTCAGCGCCTGATTCTGGAAAACGATCCGGAAAATCTCTCGACCCGGGTGGTCGATCTTGTAACGCCGATCGGGAAAGGACAGCGCGGCCTCATCGTTGCGCCTCCGCGAACCGGAAAAACCGTCCTCATGCAGAAGATTGCCAACGCAATCCGGAAGAACAATCCGGAAGTGCAGCTGATCGTTCTCCTGATCGACGAACGCCCGGAGGAGGTCACCGATATGAAAATGAGCGTGGATGCGGAAGTTGTCAGCTCCACATTCGATGAACCGCCCGAACGTCATGTCCAGGTGGCGGAAATGGTGATCGAAAAGGCGAAACGCCTTGTGGAATACAAAAAAGACGTCGTCATCCTTCTGGATTCGATCACCCGTCTTGCCCGAGCGTACAACACGCTTCAGCCGCACTCCGGGAAGATTCTCTCCGGCGGCGTGGACGCCAACGCGCTGCACAAGCCGAAACGCTTCTTCGGCGCCGCGCGGAACATCGAAAACCACGGCAGCCTGACCATCATCGCCACCGCTCTGATCGACACCGGAAGCAAAATGGACGAGGTGATCTTCGAAGAGTTCAAGGGAACCGGAAACATGGAACTGCATCTGGACCGCCACCTGGTCGACAAGCGGGTCTATCCGGCGATCAACATCGAACAGAGCGGAACCCGGAAAGAGGAGCTTCTGCTCCATCCGGACGAACTCCAGCGCGTCTGGACTCTCCGCAAAGCGATGAACGGCGTGCCTCCGGTCGAAGCGATGGAACTGATCATCGGAAAGATGAAAAAGATCAAGACCAATGCGGAATTTCTGATGACCCTCCAGCTCAGCTGAGTCGGGAGGCTGCCATGAAATTCAACGCGATCATTCTGGCCGCCGGTTACGGCTCCCGGCTCGCGCCGCTGACCGGCGAAATTCCAAAACCGCTGCTGCCCATTGCGGGAACACCGATGCTGTTCCGGATTCTGGAACAGATCAAGGCGGCGGGAGCGGACCGGATCGCCGTCAACACGCATCACCTCGGAGAACAGGTGGCGGAGAGCATCGGGAAATCCGGATTTGCGGAAAGCGTCACACTGTTCGAAGAACCGGAGATTCTCGGAACGGGAGGACCGCTCGTCAACGCGAAGAGCCTTCTCTCGGAAAACGACTGTTTCCTTCTGCACAACTGCGATGTGGTGACCGATTTCGATCTGCGCCGTCTGATCCGGGAGCACCGGCAGTCCGGCGCAGCCGCGACGCTCGCGCTGATCGACGGACCGGAAAACCGCGTGCTGGTCGAAAACGGAGAGATCCGCAGCATCGTTGGCCGTCCGGCCGTCGAAGCCGGAGCGGAATCGAAGCAGATGACCTATGCCTGTGTCGCGGCGTTCTCCCGGGATTTCTTCGAAAATCTTCCGGAGCAGCCGTGCAAATACTCGCTGATCGACGGACTTGTAAACGCCATCGCGGCGGGTAAAAAGATCCGGGCATTTTTTCCGGAATCCGATGCGCTCTGGGCGGACATCGGTTCCTTCCGGCAGTATTTTGATATTCACCGCCGTCTTCTCGGAAATTCCGTCATCCGGGGGAAAGGGTGTACCATTGATCCGGAGACAAAATTCGGCGGATTTGTATCGATCGGCGACGAAGCGGTGATCGCGCCGGGAGCGGAGCTGGAAAACTGCATTGTCCTGAACCGGGCGGCCGTTCCCGCGGGCTACCATGCGTGGGAGGTGTTCACCAGACGCGGGACGACGGTCCATCGGGAAACCCGCTTTGTCTCCCGGCTTCCGTTTGTGAAGAATCTTCCGGGAGACTGGAGCATCCGTTCTCTGCGGGAACAGGGATCCGACCGGAAATTTCTGCGTTTCCGCCGTCCGGGCGAGCCGTCGCGGATTCTGATGATTTCCAACCGGGACGACAAGGACTATGGAAGATTCGTCACACTCGGCACTTTTTTCAACCGGAACAATCTGTTCACGCCGAAGCTGTATGAAACCGATCCGGAGAGCTGCACGGTTCTGATGGAGGATCTCGGGGATCAGACCATCCACCGTCTTGCGCACGGACAGGAGACGGAACATCTGGAGCTTTACCGTCAGACCGTCCAGGCTCTCGCGGAATTTCAGATGCGGGGGACGTCGGCGCTCGACAAGGATTCCCAGGAGATCCGGGTGTTCACCCGTCCGATGCTCCTGTGGGAGACCGGCTACTGCAGGGAAAACTTTTTCGGCCGTCTCTGCGGGATCAAACTTCCGCCGGAGCGGGAGCGGATTCTGGACGCGGAAATGCTGGAACTGGCACGGGAGAACGAGCGCAGTCCGTATCTTCTGATCCACCGGGATTTCCAGTCGCAGAACATTCTGCTGCACGAGGGGAGAATCCGGTTTGTCGATTATCAGGGAGCGCGTCTTGCGCCGTTCGCCTACGACCTGGCGTCGCTGCTGCGGGATCCCTACATGAACATTCCGCCGGAAATGCGCCGGGAGCTGGCGTGCGAGTACCGGAACGCGCTTTCGGAACTGGAATATCCGGTGCCGGAGGAGGAGTTTCTCCGTCACTATCTGACCGCGTCGCTCCAGCGGAACATGCAGGCGCTCGGGGCGTACGGGTTTCTTTCGCTCACAAAAGGAAAGATGCGGTATCTGAATTACACGGAACCGTGTCTGAAACTGCTGATTGACGGACTGGAACGCTGTCCGCTCTCACTGCCCCTGCTCCGGGATGTCTGCGCAGAGGCGCGCGAATGCCTGCCGGAGCGACTCAACTATTACAGGAGGTCCTTATGAAAAAAATCGCTGTACTGCTCGCCGACGGATTTGAAGAGATCGAAGCGCTTGCGCCCTCGGACATTCTGAAACGTCTCGGCTATGAAATTGTCCTTGCGGGGATTCATCCGGGCGCCATCCGCGGCGCACATGGATTTCCCGTTCAGCCCTCCATCCGGATCGAAGATCTGAAGCAGGATCTTCCCGACGCCGTTCTTCTTCCCGGCGGACTGCCCGGAGCCACCAATCTGCGCGACAGCGATTCCGTCATCCGTCTGGTGCGGGAGGCGCACGGCGCGGGAAAAACCGTTGCCGCGATCTGTGCCGCGCCCATCGTGCTTCATAAGGCGGGAGTGACGGAAGGCCGCCGGATCACGGGCTACCCCGGATCGGAACAGATGGCGCCCGGCCTTGCCTACACCGGAGAACGGACGGAAACCGACCGCGGCGTCGTCACCGGGAAAGGACCCGGAGCGGCATTCGAATTTGCCTTCGCTCTCGCCGCGGCGCTCGGCTCCACGCCGGAGGAGATCAAGACCGTAAAACAGCAAATGCTCGTCCTCTGACATGGATAATTTTGAACTTCTGTATCAGGATCCCGCCTCCGGAGCGCGTCTGGGACGCCTGAAAACCGCTCACGGGACGGTTGAAACACCGGTGTTCATGCCGGTCGGAACGCGCGGCACGGTCAAGGCGATGTCTCCCCGGGAACTGGAGGAGCTGAACGTCCAGATCATTCTGGGAAACACCTATCACCTGTTTCTGCGTCCGGGACCGGAACTGATCGAAAAAGCTGGAGGACTCCACCGGTTCGAAGACTGGAATCATCCGATTCTCACCGACAGCGGAGGATTTCAGGTGTTCAGCCTCTCGAATCTGCGGAAGATGAAGCCGGACGGCGTGGAATTCGCCTCGCACATCGACGGAACCCGGTTTTTCCTCGGCCCGCGCGAATCCATGGCGATCCAGCGCGCACTCGGTTCGGATATCGTCATGGCCTTCGATGAATGCACCCCGTATCCCTGCAGTTACGAGCAGGCGGCAAAGTCGCTGGACGTGACACTCCGCTGGGAGAGGATGTCCCGCGAACAGAAACTGAAGGATCACCAGATGCTGTTCGGCATCGTGCAGGGCTCCACCTACCGCGACCTGCGCGAACGCTCCGCAAAAGAGCTTGTCCAGACCGGATTCGACGGATATTCCATCGGCGGACTCAGCGTCGGCGAACCGGAGGAGACAATGTTTGAATGTCTGGAATGGGTCACGCCGCTTCTCCCGAAGGAAAAACCGCGCTATCTGATGGGAGTCGGCACACCGAAACAGATCTACGAGGGAGTCCGCCGCGGAATCGACATGTTCGACTGCGTGATGCCGACCCGTCTTGCCCGTCACGGTTCAGCATTCGTCCGCGGAGGGAAGACCATCCCCGTCAAGGCGGGAAAATACCGCGAGGATTTCTCTCCGGTCGATCCCGCCTGCACCTGCTACTGCTGCACCCATTTCACGAAAGCGTACATCCGCCATCTTCTGAATGTGAACGAGATTCTGGGGATCCGTCTGATCACGCTTCACAACATCCATTATTTCATGGATCTGACCCGGAGAATCCGCGAACACATCGCCGCGGGGACACTCAATGAAATGGCCGCCGAATTCGAAGGATAAGACCGGACAGGAGTCCGCGGTCCGGAATCGCCGGTTCCACATGCGGCGATGGATTCTGCTGCTCTCTGCGGTGCTCTTCCTCTGGATTGCGGGAAGCACGCTTCATGCGGTCTTCGTCGAGCCGGACATGCTGATGACGGTCCGGGAAACCATCGCAGTTCCCGGACTTCCGGAAACATTCGACGGATTCCGGATCGCCGTTCTGAGCGATTTCCATCTGACAAGCGGCAAAAAGGATCGCGCCCTTCTGCGCCGGGCGATCGACCGGACCAATGAACTCTCGCCGGATGCGGTGTTTCTGCTGGGAGACTTTGTCGAAGGCAACATTCCCGGATATCGCGGAGAGATCGGAACAATGGCGGAAGAGCTGGCCCGTCTGCGTCCGCGAGACGGAATCTTCGCCGTTCTCGGCAACCACGACCGCAAAATCGGAATTGGGAAACTCGTTCCCGCGCTGGAACACGTCGGCGTGCATGTTCTGGAAAATTCCGCCTGCCCGGTCCGGCGCGGCGATGCGGTTTTTTTTGTTGCGGGACTTGCGGAACGCAATCCGGATTACCGTCTGAATTTTCTACCCGCGACGGCTTCCGCGTCTCCGCTTTTTCTGCTCTCCCACTATCCGGACCGGACATTGCAGGTGAAACGTCCGGCGGATCTCTCCTTTGCGGGACATACGCATGGAGGACAGATTGCGTTTCCGGTGACGGGTGCGCCTCTGGTCTACTCGAAGCACGGGCTTCTCCGCGGACTGGAGAAACGCCGCGGACGGAGGATCTTTATCACCTCGGGCATCGGCACCAGTCTGCTCCGGATCCGGAACAGGGTGCCGCCCGAGGTGGTGCTTGTCACTCTGCGGGCGGAATCACTTTGAGAGATTCTCCGCCACGTTCTTTTTTCCGTGGAAGAAGCCGGAAACCGCTTCCGCCGCGTTCTGGAAGATCGTATAAAGTCCCGGAATAAACATCATTCCGAGAATTGTTGCAACGAGCATTCCCCAGAAGGTTGTCACGCCGATCGACTGGCGGCTTCCCGCACCCGCACCGCTCGCGACCACCATCGGGAACACGCCGATGACGAACGAAAGAGCGGTCATCATCACCGAGCGGAAACGCACCCGCATTCCGTTCAGGGCGGCTTCACCGACCGATGCGCCGTTCTCGCGCTCCTGTTTGGAGAATTCGACCATCAGGATTGCGGTTTTCGCGGTCAGCCCGATCAGCATCAGCAGTCCGAGCTGGCAGTAGATGTTCAGCGACATTCCGGCGAACTTCAGCGCAAGAATCGCTCCCAGAGTCGCCGTGGCCACCGACAGCATCACGGAAATCGGCATTGTCCAGCTTTCATACTGCGCCACCAGGAAGAGGTACGCCACCAGCAGCGAGACCATCAGCAGACTGACGATTTTTCCTTCATTCTGGCTTTCCTGGTAACTCATATCCGTCCAGCTGATCTGATAATCCTTCGAAAGGTTCTCGTGGACCAGCTTCTCCAGCAGGGTCATCATTTCCCCGGAGCTGAAGGAGGGAATACTCTGCGTGTTGATTCCCGCCGCCGGAAACATGTTGAAACGTTCGACCTGCCGCGGCCCGAGTGTCCATTTCAGGGAGGCCAGCGCACTCAGCGGCACTTCCGATCCACTGTTGCTGGTCACATGGAGCTGGTCGATCACATTCAGATTCTCCCGGAGATCGCTTGCGAGCTGGATCTTGACCTTGTAAGTTTTTCCGAACTTGTTGAAGTCGTTGATGTAGTAGGATCCGAGCTGGCTCTGCAGCGCATTGAAGATGGAATTGACCGGAACGTTCATGGCCTCGGCCTTCTCACGGTTGATGTCGAGATAGAGCATCGGCGTGTTGGCGTCGAAAGAGGTGAACGCGTAAACCGCTTTTCCGGTTTCCATGATCCGTGAAAGGAGATTGTTCGCGGTCTGGGCGATCTCCTGCGACGTCTGATCTCCAGTCGCCTGAAGCGAGAAGGTGACGCCGCCGGTTGCGCCGAGACCCATGATTGCGGGCGGGACAAACGCGTTAACCGTCGCATCCGGCAGCACCAGGCACCGCCGGATCACATCCGACTGAATCGCCGTAATCTGCGTTTCGGGAGTTTCACGCTCCGACCACGGTTTGAGATTCAGGATCATCAGTCCCAGATTTTCTCCTTCTCCTGCGGTGAGGCTGCGTCCGGGAACCGTCATGATGCTCTCAATTCCGGGATGGTCCTGAATCAGATCCGAGACATCCTTCAACGCGGCTTCGGTCCTGGGCAGCGTCGCTCCGGAAGGCAGCGTGACCTCGCAGAAAATTGTTCCCTTGTCTTCCGTGGGCAGGAAGGCGGAGGGGAGCCGATTGAAGAAGTAGTAGTTCCCCGCAAGGATCAGCGCAAAGAGAACGATTGTCAGCAGAGTTCTGCGAACCAGAAGGCCGCCGACCGCCAGATATGCTCCGCGAGTCCAGTTCAGACCGATGTTGAACATATGGAAAAATCCGCGCGGCGTCCGGCTCGGCCGCAGCACCAGAGCGCAGAGCGCCGGACTCAGAGTCATCGCATTCACGGTCGAAAGACAGAGCGCGATGCACATTGTGACGGCGAACTGCTTGTAGATGGTCCCCACCATTCCCCCGTAGAACATGATCGGCGTGTAGATCGCGACGACCACCAGCGTCGTTGCGATCAGAGCGCCCGTGAGCTGCTGCATCGACTTCATCGCCGCATCAAACGGAGAGAGGTGTTCCTCGTCGATCAGCCGGGTGCAGTTTTCCGTCACACAGATGGCGTCGTCCACGACCGATCCGATCACCAGAATCAGCGCAAACATCGTCAGCGTGTTGATGCTCATGCCCAGCAGATAGAGGAAGAGAAACGTTCCGATCAGGGAAACCGGAATCGTCACCGACGGAATAATGGTTGCCCGCCAGTCCTGCAGGAACAGATAGGTAATGACCACCACCAGAAGGAAGGTCAGAAGCAGGGTTGTAATGATCTCCTGCATGGAAACAATCACAAATTTGGTGGAATCATACGCGACTTCCCACTTCATTCCTTCGGGGAAGTTGGCTTCGAGCTTATTCAGTTCGGCTTTGACATTCTTCATGATCTCCAGAGCATTGGCATCATTGAGTTTGAAGATGGCCAGCGGGACAGAAGGACGTCCATTGTATGTTCCGATACTGTTGTACGTTTCGGCGCCGAGTTCGATTTTTGCGATGTCGGAAAGGCGGACCTGTCTGCCGTCCTCTCCGGATTTGATGACGATCTCCCCGAACTCCTCCGGAGTGGCGAGCCGTCCTTTCGCGTCGACCTTGAACTGCATCCATCGGCTGCTGGATTCGGTTCCGACCGATCCTGTCGCGGCCTGCACGTTCTGACTGGCGACCGCATTCCGGATATCGGTATCGCTGATGGAATAGGCTTTCATCTTATAGGGGTCCAGCCAGATCCGGATGCTGTATTCCTGCTCGCCGAAGATCACCGCCTGTCCGACGCCGTCGATACGGGCGATGGCATCCTTCAGGTGAATGCTGACATAATTGCTCAAATAGAGCGGGGTGTGTTCCGGATTTTCGCTGTATACGGCGATGGTGGCCAGCATGTCGCTGGACCGTTTGACCACGGTCAGACCGTTGTTGACCACATCGGTCGGCAGCGCGTGTTCCGCACGTTTGACGGCGTTGTTCACGTTGACCAGAGCCATATCCTCGTCCGCCCCGGATTTGAAGGTCAGAGTCAGCGTGTAGTTTCCGAGATTGTCCGACTGGGAGGAATAGTAGACCATATCCTCAATGCCGTTGACCTCGGATTCCAGCGGAGAGGCGACCGTATCGGCAATCACCTGTGCGCTGGCGCCCGGATAGGTGGCCATGACCATCACGGTCGGCGGCGAAACCTGCGGATATTCGGCTATCGGCAGTTTGTTGACGCAGAGGATCCCCGCCAGCATCAGAAACAGCGAGATCACCAGTGCGAATCGCGGGCGTCGGATAAAAATTGCTGAAAACATATCATCCGCTCCTTATTGTTTGACTTCCACCACCGGATTGACCTCGTCTCCGGGTTTTGTCTTGTGGATTCCGCCGACCACAACGGTTTCCCCCGTCTTCAGGCCGGAAAAAATCACCTGACGATTCTGAACCTGAGGTCCGATCCGCACATCGCGCCGTTCGATCTTGTTGTCGGAACCGACAACATAGACGTAATGTTTTTTCCCGTCCGTCATCAGCGCCGTGACGCTGACCGATGGAAGCGGCTTTTCAAATTTTTCGCTGAATTTCACCATCACATATCCTCCGGGAATCAGCTCCATATCGGGATTCTCGCCGACCAGCTGAATCATCAGCGTGCCGGTTTTCGAGTCGATCTGGTTGTCGATGAAATCCACTTCGATCTTTCCTTTGTACGGTTTCCCGTCCGCCCGGACGATCTCCAGTTCGCCGGAGGTGAAGCGCCCGCCGGAGGAGTATTTGAAGAAATCCGACTCGCTCATGGAAAAACGGATGTTGATCGGATCAAACTGGACGATCGTGGCCAGCGTTCCTTTTTCCGGCGTGATGTAATTGCCTTCACTGTATACATTCCGTCCGATCCGTCCGGAGAGCGGAGAGTAGATCTTCGTGTACGAGAAGTTGTTTTCCGCAAGAATCAGATTTGCCTGGGCTTCTTCCGCCTTGCCCTCGTTGACCAGGTAAGTCCGGACCGCGTTTTCATAAGTGGTCTGCGCTGTGGCGTTGGTCTTGTAGAGTTTTTCATAACGGTTTTTCTCCTTGAGGGCGTAGGCGAGTTCCGCCTGGGTCTGTTTCAGTGTCGCCTTTGCCGCGTTGACATTCTCCTTGTAGATGGTATCCTCGATCAGGAAAAGCAGATCGCCCTTTTTCACGATGCTCCCTTCCTTGAACGCGGATTTCCACATCACGCCATTGATGCGCGCAACAATATCGACCGTTTCGGAAGCGGAAACCGTCCCAACGTAAGTCTTCGACTCCGTATGGGAAAGTTCCTTTGCCTTCTCCACCCGGACTGCCGGAATGGACGCCGCACAAAGTTCAAACGCCGCAATCCCGCAGACCGCCGCTGTCATCAATTTCTCTGTAAATGTATTCATTTTTCACCTCTTTCCTGATTTATTTAACCTCAACGACGCTGTTCATGGTCCCGAATTCGTTTGCAACGAATTTCTCATTTTCCCGGTCCATCAACCAGCACCCATCGATGACAAAACAGTATTCATGAATTCCCGGCGGAAGCTCAAGCGTATACCGGTAGCACTCATCCCCCTCCCCCTTCCGCATCCGGAGCTGTTCCGGATTCCAGGAGTTGAAGGTCCCTGCCAGCATCACCCGGCACTCCCGTTCCAGCCGGAGTGTGAAAACTGCAGCTTTGCCGCCGCCCTCCATTTCCATGACCGTTACCACCTGCCTCAGCTCCTTATTAGTTAGGAAACAAACCATTCAGACAAAAAAAAGCACTTCCTTGTTCACGTTCGTCTGTTCCGTAATTGATTTTCTTCCGGCTTGTTCAGATCTGCCCGGCGCGTTCCGCGACTTCGGTACATCCCTTTATGAAGGTCTGAAGTTCCTCTCTGCTCCAGTTCCCCCTGAGATGGCGGAGCGACTCGTTGTGACGGGCGACAACGCGGGCTTGAATTCCCCGGCCTTTCTCCGTCAGAATGATTTTCTTCAAGCGGGCATCCCGGGAAACCGCCTCGCGACGGATAAATCCCTGCAGTTCCAGCGCCTGAAGCAGACCGGTCGCCGATGACGGACGGACCCCGAATGCTTCTTCCACATCTTTCTGATACACATCCTGCTCCAGCGAAGCTATGGAAAGAAAGCAGAAAACCCTGCTCTGACTTCCTGTCAGACCGGTTTCGCGTGCAGAATGGTCGCACATACGTTCAATGCACCGCGACAGATGGAGAATATGGCCGATCAGATCCCGCTGGGACAAAAACATTGTGACACCTCCTTTTATATAGTTTCCTAACTAATATATCATAAAAGAGTGAATTTACAAGAGAAAAATCCAAAAAACTTTCCGGATGCCGGAAAACAAAACTCCCCTCCGGCCGAAAACAGGGACGGAGGGGAAAGGAACTGACGGACAGGCCAATAGTCCGCCGCAGCGGATCAGGGTTTGATGCCGATATGGAGGAACTCCTGAATCATCGGCGAGAACTTCACGATCACCGGGGTGAAGACGATCGCCACCATGCTCATCAGCTTGACAAGGATGTTCAGCGACGGCCCGGACGTATCTTTGCAGGGATCGCCGACGGTATCGCCGATCACGGCCGCTCCGTGAACCGGATTTTTTGATCCGTCCGCGAGCTTCTTTCCGCCGAAGTTTCCTTTTTCAATATGTTTCTTTGCGTTGTCCCACGCACCGCCGGCGTTGTTGAGCAGGCAGGCGAGAGAGAATCCGGCGGCAAGTCCACCGGCGAGAAGTCCCATCAGACCAGCGACACCGAGCAGAAGCCCGGTCGCCACCGGTGTAATGATCGCCAAAAGCGAAGGCAGCATCATTTCCCGCTGAGCTCCTCTTGTGGAGATCTCCACGCAGCGGGCGTAATCCGGAGTTGCCTTTCCGTCCATGATTCCGGGGATTTCGCGGAACTGGCGGCGGACCTCCGCAACCATGCTTCCGGCCGCGCGTCCGACCGCCTTCATCGTCAGTGCGCAGAACACGAATGCCATCATCGCCCCGATAAAGAGTCCGCACAGAAGGAACGGATTCATAATATTGATGTTGTACACCTGCGTCAGAGCCGAAATATTGTCGATCATCTGATCGTTGAGCTTGGTCAGGAGCGCGGAGTCAAAGACATTGAATTTGCGTCCCCAGATTTCCACCTCCTGAATTTCGGCGGCGAGCAGAGCCATCGCGGTGAGTGCGGCGGATCCGATGGCAAATCCCTTTCCGGTCGCCGCGGTGGTGTTGCCGAGCATGTCGAGCGCGTCCGTCCGCTCGCGGACCTGGGGAGGAAGATGCGACATTTCCGCATTGCCGCCCGCATTGTCGGCGATCGGTCCGTAGGCATCGGTCGCCAGAGTGATGCCGAGCGTCGCCAGCATGCCGACCGCGGCAAACCCGATTCCGTAGAGCCCGTGAATCGTTCCGCCGCCTTCCGCGATGGAGAGGAATCCTCCCGCGAATCCGTAGGAGCAGATGATCGCAATCACCGTTGCAAGGACCGGGATTCCGGCGGAAAGCATACCGAGCGCCAGTCCGTCGATAATGGTGGTTGCCGGTCCCATCTGCGCCTGAGCGGAGAGTTCCCGCGTCGGCTTGTATTCATCGGAGGTGTAGTATTCGGTGGAGTAGCCGATCACGACGCCGGCGATCAGTCCGGAAACCACAGCGCCGAAAATTCCCCATGAAATCATCCCGCACGCGGCGAGAACGGCACAGGCGATCAGGATCAGAACGGAGCTTCCCCATGTTCCGGTCCGCAGGGCCTTCAGCAGCGTCATCATGCTGGATCCTTCCTTGCAGCGGACCGAAAAGATTCCGATGATCGAAAGGATGATTCCGATTCCCGCAATAATCAGCGGAGCGTTGACCCGGCTGACAATATCCGCATGCGTGAGATGCCCTGCGACAGCGGGAAGAGCGGCGCCGAGCGCGGAAGTCGCCAGAATCGAACCGCAGTACGATTCATAGAGATCGGCGCCCATTCCGGCGACGTCGCCCACGTTGTCGCCCACATTGTCCGCGATGGTGGCGGGATTGCGCGGATCATCCTCGGGAATTCCGGCCTCGACCTTTCCGACAAGGTCCGCTCCGACGTCCGCCGCTTTCGTGTAGATGCCGCCCCCGACACGGGCAAACAGCGCCTGAGTCGACGCGCCCATTCCGAAGGTCAGCATCGTTGTTGTGATCTCCATCAGGCGGTGTTCCGGATCAAATCCCGGAGCGACCAGCTGGAATCCGAGAAAACTGAACCCGTCGTGCATGTGTCCGGCGGTATAGACCAGTTTATCGAGGATCAGATACCAGGCCGTAATATCGAGCAGTCCGAATCCGACCACGACCAGTCCCATGACCGCTCCCGACCGGAACGCGACCTGAAGTCCGCGGTTGAGGCTTTCGCTCGCGCCCTGTGCGGTTCGGCTTGACGCCGCCGTTGCGGTTTTCATTCCGAGGAATCCGCAGAGGCCGGAGAAGAATCCGCCCGTCAGGAATGCGACGGGAACAAACGGATTCTGCACCTTGAAAATCGCAAGCACCAGAAAGATCACAAACAGAATCACAAACACGATTCCGACTCTGGAATACTGCTGTTTCAGATACGCCATTGCCCCCTGCCGGACATATCCGGCGATCTCCTCCATCCGGGCGTTCCCTTTCGGAGCGGAAATCATCATCCGGTAGCAGACGAACGCCGCCGCAAGAGCGATCAATGCGCAGATCGGAGCAATCCACCACAACGGAGTGATTCCGCTGACCGGCATTTCCGAGATGGTTTTTCCCGCGGCGGCGAGCGGCGTTCCGGCCGGGGCTTGTGCGGCCAGTGTTCCCGTGGCAAGAACACTCGACAGAATTCCAGACAATTTCATCATGGGCAGTTCCGTTCCTCTCTTCTGAAAATGGTTCTATGGACTTCCATAGGAAGAAGTTAATAAATTTCTGCTTTTGGAAGCGGGCAATTTTAAATAATATGAAACCGTTCTCTGTTTTTTCAACTTTCATCGGCAAAAAAATCGAAAAAATTCCCTTCGGCGTCCGCCGTCGGGGGAGAGAGTTCCGGGACCGGCGGACTCCCCCGGCTTGCCTCCGGCAGAAGATTTCCGGAACTGTCAGACCGGTTCGCAGAAAGCAAGAAGATCCGCGACATCCGCGGTTGCGAGACACTCCACCGTGTCAGCCGCGCCGTAATAGATTTTCACCTCGCCGGAATCCTCCAGGATCATTCCTCCGGGGAAGATCACATCTCCGCGGAAGCCGTGACGTTCGTACGGCATTTCCGGAACGATCAGCGGAACACGTCCCATGGCGATCACTCTGGAAGGGTTCTCCAGATCCAGCAGCATGAGTCCGGCTGTATATCTCTTATGCCAGTCCGGATGCCATGCGTCGATCTCCTCTTCGACGATCTGAACGGCATGGAACGTGGTCAGCCATCCGTGGGGCGTCTTCACCGGCGGAGCCGCGGGACCGATCTTCGCATTGGCAAACGGAACGTGTTCCGCGCCGAGCACCAGCTGCGAATTCCCCCAGTAGCGCAGATCGGGCGAGTCGGAAAACCAGATGTCGAACTGTTCGCCGCCTCCCCGGCCGTACACCGGGAACGGACGCTCCAGACGAAGATATTTTCCATCCTTCCTTTCCGGAAAGAGAACCATATTCCGGTTATCGGGAGTGGAGAGGGAGAGAATCTCAAATTTCTCAAGGTCCTCCGTGCGGGCGATTCCGCCGCGCAGTCCGTGACGGGTATCGACCGCAAAGCACATGGCAAGCCGTCCGTCGATCACGCTCAGGCGGGGATCGTAAGCCCGCAGGATTTCCTCGTCTTCCAGTACAAATGCCGGTTTCGGGCCGGGGGTCCACCGGATTCCGTCGTCGCTCATCGCGATGCCGATGGAGGTTTTCAGGCGGGGTGCATCCGAAGATCTTCCTTCGTAAAAATCGCGCCACTTCCGCTCTCCGCTCCCGGAATCGTTGCGGAACGCCATCACATATTTTCCCTGATATTTTGCGACGCCCGCATTGAAAATCAGCGTGGCCTCATACGGAATGTCTTTCGCGGAAAGAATCGGATTCTCCGCACAGCGCTTCAGGAACAATGGTGTTTTTTTCATAATGATCTCCTTCGATTTGCTTCTCTGAAATTTACCATCGGATATTCCGGAACGATATATAGAAAAGCGCCAAAACATATCTGTTTTTCCCAAAAAGATCTTGCAAGTTTCCGGAGCGTGCGTATAGTATCCGGGAAGGGGAACGGAACATCAGTCAGGGAGAAATTTTTCCTATGCCGGGCATTCTGGATTTTGTACGGATGGAACAGAGCGAAACCTACCGGGAAACGGAATGGGGTGAAAACAGCTTTCAGCCGTTCTACATCAATTATCAGCAGGTCCAGCCGATCCGGAATGCGTTCTACCGGGTTCACGCATCGCCGGACTGCGAAATGATCCTCCCGCGGGAAAGGAGCTATCGCTGCCTGCTGGACGGGAATCCGGTCAAAGTCCGCAGGGGAGAATTTCTGATTATCCAGGCGAATCAGCGCCACCAGGATCTGTTTTCAACGGAATCGCCGTACCACACATTCCACTTTCTGATGCGCGGACGGGAGGGTGTCCAGGCGCTGGGGAAACTGTTTTCCGACGAGCTTCCACCGCAGCAGCAGGCGGAACGGATTCCGGATCCGGAGCTGGTGGAGACCATTCTGGGACTGCTGCGGAAAGAGGTGCGGAAACCGTCGAGGCCGGAAACGTTCCATCTCTGCAACTCTCTGTTCCGGAGCATCTTCTGGAACTGCATTTCCGCATATCCGCCGTCACGCCTGTCGGATTTGTTCCGGACGGGTGTTCAGAACAATCAGGCGGCGCTCCATCTGATCCGCGTGTTTGAACGGAATGTGACGGAGATGCCGTCGCTGGATGCGCTCTGCCGGGAAAGCGGGATGAGCCGCAGTGCTCTGAACCGGCTGACGAACGCGATGTTCGCCCTGCCTCCGAAAAAAGCATTTCTCAAATACAAGATCGGACGGGCGCAGCAGCTCCTGACAGAGCGTCCGGAACTGAAAATCAAAGAGGTGAGCGATTTTCTGCATTTTGAAAATCAGTTTCATTTTTCAAGGATTTTCAAGCAGTACGCACAGTATCCTCCGTCGCGGCATTCCGGACGGAAAGAAGAAAAAAATCCGGCGCCTATTTCTGAATCACATCCCGGAACGCCAGGGTCCGGATCAGCCAGCGGCCGTCCTTCTTGACGAGACCGGCGTCCATTTCGCGCGGTTCTTCGACGGTGCGTCCCGGACCGCTTCCCTGGAAAACGGCGGTGAAGGTTGCGCGCGCCTCGTTTCCTTCGGGATCCAGATGAATCTCCATGTCGTAAAAGGAGATCCTCATGCGGTTGAAGTATTTCCGGAGCAGCGCGGTGTTGGACGCCACATTGTCCCGCGACATCACACCGACCCCCTGAGGAATCTGATCGAGTTTCAGTGTGCAGAAGTCATCGAAAAAGCGGGAAGCCGTTTTCGCCTTTTCCAGAGAAACAAGCATTCCCTCGTTTCCGTTTTTACGGACCGTTTCGGAAAGTTCGTTGAAATTTCTCCGGATCACCGCATCCTCCTGTTCGGAGCGGAAGAAAAAATATCCGCCCGCACAGAGCGCGGCAAGAAGAAAAAGAGCGATCAGAATCCGGACTTTGGTTCGTTTCATAACAGCAGCGTCCCCTGAATGCGGGATTTGCGGATCTGGCCGAACTTATGCTGTTCGATGGGCATTCCGCGATTGTCGCCGACCACATAGACATATCCGGACGGCACCTTTCGCGGCGGCAGATTCCAGCGTCCCTGATTGAATTTCACATACGGTTCTTCCAGCGGGGTTCCGTTGACATGCAGAACGCCGTCGCGGAATTCGACCACATCCCCCTCCCCTGCGACGATCCGTTTCAGCAGCATCACCCGGTCCCCCTCATAGCGGAGAGCCACCACGTCTCCTGCGCGCGGCGGACGGAACCAGTAGGTCGGCGTCCAGCAGAAATTCAGCGTTCCGGAGTGATAATTCGGTTCCATGCTTCCTCCGGAGAGCCACACCGGCTTGCAGACAAACTTGAAGAACAGGATACAGAACAGAACAACCGCAACCAGCCGGATCGCGAATCGGCGATTCAGCTTCGGAAACAGGAAATTGTCCACAGCCTTTTTCCATTCCATACCGGATACCTCCATCCTTTTCTTAGACCGGTTTCCCGGAAAAAGGTTCAACGGAATGGAGAAAATTTCCGAGATGTCCCCGTTAAATCCGGGCATTCGGGGGAAAACCACCTTCCGCATCTTTCTGATTTCGAGGGAGAAACGCCAGCATGACCGTTCTCCGCTCTCCGCCCCGGACCGTTTCCGCACGGGAACGGGCGTACTCAAAATCCGGGCTCTCCCCGCAGACGAACAGCTCCGGCGCGACGGCGGAGCGGATCGTCCGTCCATCCAGCAGAAGCAGCTCCAGAGAGAAGGAGCCGGCGGCAAAGACATCCGATTGCGGAAATTCGATCTCCAGACGGTTTTCCTCTCCGATCGACGGAAGAACCTCCGGCGGCAGAAGCTGCACGCGCCGGGCGGCATAACAGGAGCTTTCGGGCGCGGCACCGAGATCCGTTCCGTTCAGTCGCAGACGGAATCCCTTTTTTCCCTTGTTCGCGGTAAAGACATTGATCCATCCGCAGCGGATCCGGCAATAATCGGCAAGCGTCAGCGGAGCACATTCCCGGGTAAACGGGGGAACGGAAACGATTTCCGGCGGGGCGAACCGTTTCCGGACCCGCAGTTCCGCCTCTCCTTTCAGCGAGTGCCAGCGGAGGGTCAGAGCCTCCCCGTCCACATCGACCGTCCAGTATGCGGGCGTGCTGTCCTCCGCGATTCCCCAGAAGCAGTGGTTTTCCGGCTCATCCGGCAGAACATGAAGCTCCTCCAGAGGAATGGTTTTCTGCGCCGGGAAGCCGACGGAGGAACCGGTGATCTGCAGCATGCCGGAATGAATGCTGACGGTCTGATTGTGCGTATGACCGCAGAAATAGACATCGACCGGAAAACGTTTCAGGATCGCCGCGACCTCCGGACTGAACTCCGGGCTGTAAAAGAAATGCCGTCCGAACAGGTGAAGCGGCGGATGCGCGAATACAAAACAGTGTTCCGCGTCTTTTGCCCGTTCCAGTTCGCGGAGCAGCCATGATCTCTGAGTGTTGTTCCAGTTGGTGTAATCCAGAATCAGAAAAACATTTTTCCCATGCTCGATCCGCCGCCATGCGGGGTCTTTCCGCGGAATATCGTGCGTTCCCTGCGCCAGATAAAAAGCGGGGGAACAGGACTCGAAGAGCGCGCGGGCCTCCCGCTCCTCCGGAGAAGGATCGACGGTGCCGCCCTCAATGAGATCGCCCGTGGAAATCAGGAACTCGACCCGTTCCCGGCGGATGCGGTCGGCGAATGTCCGGAGAGTGTCTGTCATGAAAGCGTAGCGGAAATAGTCCGGCAGGCGTTCGCTGTCGTTGGAACGGCACTCCGGTGTGCGGTTGCGGAAGGTGCAGTAATGGGTGTCGCCGAGGACTGCGAAACGGAAGGAGTTCATTTTCCGGCCTTTCCTGTTGATGTTCGAATAACGATTCTGGAAGAGAGCGTATGGCAGGATCGCTCCGGCGAAGGATGGGCGATCTGATCCAGAAGCACCCGGACCGCGAGACGGCCGATGCCTTCCATATTGACATCCACCGTGGTCAGCGGGGGATAAACAAGCGCGGATTCCGGAAGATTGTCGTACCCGGTGACGGAAAGATCCTGCGGGATGCGCAATCCGGCGTCGAGCAGAGGATGCAGGAACCCGATTGCGGTGTAATCGCTGGCGCAGCAGACGGCGGTCGGCCGTTCCGGAAGCGCGAGAAAACGGTATCCCGCCTCTTTTCCGGAAGCAAAACCGAACGGACCGTCGAGAAACCACTCCGGATGGAGAGGGATCCCGCGCTGTTCCGCCTCCAGACGGAAGGCGCGGAACCGGTCGTCGTCCAGTTTCCCGACATAGCCGATCCGGAAGTGGCCCAGCGAATGGAGATGTTCAATGAGTCCGGCAATCCCTCCGAATTTATCAACGCCGATGGATTCATACCCCTCCTGTTTCCCGATCAGGACGAGCGGATGGGCGGCGATCCGGCGGAACGAACGGCTGTCCGGTCCGACAAAGGAAATCACGGCGTCCGTCTGATCCGGAGAGAGATACCAGTTCATCTTCAGCGGATTTTCCTCCAGTTCGGAAATCGAGGCAAGAAAGGAAAGCTGCTGTCCGCGCGCGGCCACCTCGTCTTCGATCCCCTTGAAGATCATTGTGAAATAGCTGTCTTCATACTTGTTCACTCTTGCGGGAAAGATGCAGCCGATGCGGTAGCCAAGCTGTGATTTTGCTCCCCGCTGCTTCATCACAAGAGCCCGCGCCTGCAGATTCGGAACATAATTCAGTTCCCGGATCGCCTCCAGAACCTCGCGCCGCGTCTTCTCCCCCACGTTCGGGAGACGATTGATGACGTTGGAGACCGTCTTGATCGACACATTGCATCGTCGGGCAATCTCTTTCATACTGACCGCCATCATCGCTTCTCCAGATTTATTTATCGTTATATTCAACGTTGAACTGATGATAAAATAATCCGGTATCCGGAAAAGTCAACCCGTTTTTTCCAATTTTTTTTGTGCGGAGAATTGTTTTTTGAGTTCATCCGGGAGGGAAAAGGCGCTCCGCCGATTCTTACGAAACAGAGCGGAGCAAACCGATCACAATACCGATCAGCAGCCCGAACAGTCCCCCGATGACAAACAGCGACACGACGACAAAAAACACAATCTTGAAAATACACTCAAACGAAATGGAGACCGATTCCAGTCTTACGGGTATCGGCGGCTGATTTTCGATGTTCACGGTGAAACACACATCCGCCTTTGCGGCAGAAACCGTCACGGCTTCCGGTGCCTCGTTTTCCACCGGCATTTCAGGTTCCGGCTCCGGAGGGGCCTCCACCGGGACTTCCGGAAGAGAAGGCGCCTCCACGGCAAAAACCTCCCCGCACTTGACGCATTTGATCGTTTCTCCGACAAAGGAATCCGGCACATCATACGACTGCACACACTTGGGACAAACCACTTCCATAACGACTCACTCCTCCCATTCTGATTGAATCCGGAAACAACCGTCGTCCAAACGTTTGCGCACATTTGTTCTGAGTGACGGCAGACGGCAGACGCACCTTGATTCTGCCTGCGCAGCCGATCGCCCGACCTCTCCCCTTATCTTATCTCTCCTCCGCAAAGTTTGCAAGAGCTCCGTCCCTCTTTTTTCGTGAAAAGATATCGGAACCGATCCCCGGTCAGGCCGATTATTTCTCTGAAACTATCGGATTTTCTCCGTCAAGCCCCTGTTCATCAGCGCGCACAGGGATCTGTCCGGGACTCCTTTTCCATTCTTCCTGCGGCTCTTCCAGTTCCGTAGAGACCTTTCTGTCTGATCCGGAGCCGGTCATCCGCGGGATGGGGGAAACAGCGTTCCGTGCGCGACACACTCTTTTTTCAGGTTTTCCAGCAGGAGGATGGCATTGCGGACATCCCGGTCCAGTTCCTCGCCCGCGCCGATTTCGCGTTCGATGGTCAGAGGGCCGCGGTACCCTTTGGCATAGAGTTTGCGGAAGAGTTCCCGGAAGTTTGTTCCGCCCTCCCCCAGACGGGTCTCCTGACCGAACTCCGCGCCGGGCAGCGGACGGACCGCATCTTTGCAATGGATGTGAACGAAGCGGTCGGACAAAGCCTCGACAAACTCCATCGGATCGTTGTTGTTGTAATAAAGCAGGTTCGCCGGATCGAAATTGATCCGCTGATTGTCCGTTCCGACATCGGTCATGGTCCGGATCAGGATATCCAGAGGTTCCTGTCCGGTCTCATACGCGAGGACCTGTCCGTTTGATTCGAGGAACCGGGTAAATCCCTGCATTGCCCGGATGAATGTTCTGTACTCTTCGCTTCCGGGATCTTCCGGGAGATATCCGACATGGACGGCGATCTGTTCGATTTCCAGTTCCTTTGCCCAGTCGGCGGTGCGGCAGGCGCGGGCGATCCGTTCCGCGCGGGTTTCCGGCGGCGTCAGCCCGACCGTTTCCCGGCCGCGTTTCCAGTCCTGACCGGGAAACGAACAGAACACGGAACAGCAGGCGACATCGTACTGCTCCATCAGTTCCCTCAGTTTTCCGGTATTTCGGCGGCCTTCTCCGCCATAGAGATACGAATCCGGGACCCCCGCAAACTGACAGTGCCGGAGTCCGAAGCATTTCAGTCTTTGAAAACTCTCTTCCGCCGGAACGGCGAAACGCACCATGACGCCGATTCCCAATTCCTCTGTTTTCCGCATGAATCCATCTCCTCTGACTTGTTTTCTACACACATTATACACGGGAAAAAAGAAGATGGAATGTACGATTCATGCAAAGAGATACACTTTTCATGCGAATCATCCTTTTCGGAACTCTTTCCGGTATCCGCTCGGGGAAAGGGCAAACTGTTTTTTGAAAAGACGGGAGAAATAAAATTCGTTTTCAATCCCGACCGACAGCGCGATTTCCGCGATGGAAGCATTGCTGTTCAGAAGCAGATCGGCCGCCTTCCGCATCCGCGCCTGAATGACACTGTGATGCGGAGACGCCTTGTGATATTTCCGGAACAGACGGTTGAAGTGGTTCAGACTCACGCTCATGTTTCTGGCTTCCGATTCGAAATTCCACTCTTTTTCGGGATTCCTGACGATTCGGGTCATCAGTTCGGAAAACCGTTCCCGGTAATAATCCACCTCCAGGGGAAGGTTTTCCGCATCGGACTGCACGGTGAAGAGGAGTGTTTCAAGCAGGCAGACCGCGCGGTCGTGTTCGCATCCGTTCTGGACGAGAGCGATCAGCTCCTCCATCCGGTCACGGAACGTCTCCGGGTGGCGGAGACTGAAAAACGGCGCCTCGGGGTCCACGCGGAACAGCCCTCCCTCCCGGTAGAGTTCCACTTTCGGACCGTAAAAACAGACCCAGTAGTGATCCCGCGCCGCAAATCCGGGCGAGGAATACTCGTAATAGTGTTCGGGAGAGGTCAGGAACACCGTCGGCCCCTGTTTCCGGATCACCCGTCTCCGGTCGACCGCGAGAGCGATCTCCCCCGAATAGACCAGCTGAAGCCCGTAGTAGAACGGATAATTGCGCTTGATGTTCCGGGAGCCGAACTGAACGTCGGCCATGGCGAAATCAATTCCCTCGTAGTATTTCATATCTGCACCGAAAGTGTATCTGTTTGCATGAAGTGTGTATTTGTTTTCCTTTTTTTTAAGGTATAATAAAGACAGGAATTTTCAAGAAGGAGATTGCTATGAACTGGATAAAAGTGGAAAATTATGAGGCCATGAGCCGTCTTGGAGCGGAAAAGATTTACCGGGTGATCGCCGAAGCCGCCCACGAAGGGAAACGCGTCAGCATCGGTCTTGCGACCGGCAACACGATGATCCGTCTCTATGAACTTCTGGCGGAAAACCTGAACCGCTCCCGGACTCCGCTGAAGGACCTCCACACATGGAATCTGGACGAATATGTGAGCGATGATTTTTCGGCGGTCCCGTATACGCATCCGCTCAGCTACCGCAAATATATGACGGAACATCTCTTCCGCCGCTTCGATCCCGCGCTCGGATTCCGCGAGGAAAACATCCACTTTCCCGATCCGCGGAATCCGGAACAGTTCGACCGCGAACTGGAGGAGAGCGGCGGAACCGATCTGCAGCTGCTCGGAATCGGATTCAACGGACATATCGCATTCAACGAACCGATGAAGGAATGCGAGATCTCTGCGGACGCATTTGCGGCGCTCCCGAGCCGCGTCATCGGCCTGACGGAACTGACGCTCGCCACGAACAGCCGCCTGACCGCCGATGGAAAGGATATCGTTCCGAAACGCGCGGTCACGATGGGAATGAAACAGATCCTCTCCTCCCGGCATCTTCTCCTGCTCGCCTGTTTTCCGGAACAGGAGGCGCCGCTGAAAAAAATCCTCCATGGAACTCCGACGCCGGAACTTCCGGCCTCCTATTTGCTGCGCAAACCGGATTCGGAGATCGTCTACTGCGCGGACATCATTTCTCTGGACTGAAGCATGAAAACACTGTTCCGAAACGCGCATATCATCTCTCCGGGCATTGAGATTGCCCGCGGAGCCATGCTCATTCACGGAGACCGGATTGCCGGACTCTTTCCGGACGGCGTTCCGGATGCACCGGCTGAGCGGGTTATTGATCTTGAGGGGAAAATCCTTCTTCCGGGCTTTGTCGACATCCATTTCCACGGGCGCGGCAACTGCGATTTCTCCGACGCCACCGGGACGGCATTCCGGACCATCGCGCAAGGCAAACTTTCCGAAGGCGTGACATCGTTTCTCGTAACGACACTGAGTCTTGGCTATGAGACCATCACCGGGATCTGCCGGACCGCCGCGCGCTATGCGGACCATCCGGAGTTCGGCCGTCCGCTCGGAATTCATCTGGAAGGTCCGTTCTTCCATCCGGAGAGCGCCGGAGCGCAGAATCCTGCCTATCTCCGGAATCCGGATTTCGCGGCGGTGCGGGAATGGAACCGGATCTGTCCGGTGAAGAAAGTTTCATTTTCCCCGGAGCTGCCCGGAGGGATGGAGTTCATCCGTCAGCTGACGGAACTCGGGATCATGCCGTCGGGCGGGCACAGCACGGCGGATCTCGCCTGTTTCGAGCGGGCGCGAATCGCCGGAATGAAGCATCTGACCCA
Source organism: uncultured bacterium (assembly GCA_949297765.1). GTDB lineage: Bacteria > Verrucomicrobiota > Lentisphaeria > Victivallales > UBA1829 > UBA1829. The sequence continues at coordinate 27,249 of CASFTV010000038.1, forward strand.
CTTCTGCAACATGATGACGCCGCTCCACCATCTGAAACCGGGAATGGTCGGAGGAGGACTGCTCGCGGATGACGTTTTTGTGGAAATCATTGCCGATGGAGTTCATCTGACCGAAGAGATGCTCCGGATCATTCTGAAACTGAAAGGTCCTGAACGGATCATGCTGATCACCGACGCCATGCGCGCATCGGGCATGCCGGAGGGCAATTATACTCTTGGCGGACTTGATGTCATCGTCCGGAACGGCAGAGCGACTCTTCCCTCGGGACGGGTTGCGGGAAGTCTGCTGCAATACTGCGACGGACTGAAACGCCTGCGCGCCCTGAATCTTTTCCCGGACTCGGAACTGATCCGCTGCGCCGGGAGCAATCAGGCAAATTCGCTCGGTCTCCCGGGAATCGGAGAACTGAAAAGCGGCTTCTTCGCCGATTTCGTGATCGCCGATGACACCTGGACTCCTCTTTCCGTCTGGTGCGGCGGACGGGAACAGTTTTCAAAAACTCCGGGGGTCTTCCGGGAAATTTCCTGAAAAAAACCGCGGGCTGCAATTTGCCCGCCGGAATTCCAGAATACAACGACGAATCTCAACCAGAAGGAGAAAACTATGATTCGTTACGGAATTATCGGTGCCGGACGCATGGGAAACGCACATGCGTCACAGACAAAATTCATTCAGGGAACCTGCGTTTCCGGCGTTTACGACATCAGAACGGAACCGGCGGAAAAGATGCATGCGGAGTACGGAGCGACCATCTACTTCAGCGCGGAGGATCTGGCGAACTCTCCGGAGGTGGACTGTGTGATCGTCACTTCACCGACCTACTGCCATCCGGAAGGAATTCACGCGGCCGTAGCGGCGCACAAACCGATCTTCTGTGAAAAAGCGCTCTGCCGGACCCCGGAAGCGGCCGATGAACTGCTCGCCCTGCTCAAGGGTTATGACAAACTGTTCACCGTCGGATTCGTGCGCCGGCACATGGCGAAATCCATCCGGATAAAGCAGATGCTTGACGAAGGAATCCTCGGGAAACTCCGGTACTGCAACGTCGACTTGAGTCTGGGAGCCTACAAGCGCATGCCCGGCGACTGGTTTACGGATTTTGAACTCTGCGGCGGCGTAATCATTGACATGCTCGCGCATCACATTGATCTGGCGAACTGGTTTTTCGGTCCGGCGAAGCGGGTGTATGCGGACAGTCTTCTTCTTTCCCGGGATCAGCCGCTTCCGGCGGATTACGCCGCGGCGGTTGTCACTTACGCCAACGGAGTCATCTGCAACATGTTCTGCTCGTGGCAGCGGTTCGGCCGCTCCTGTGAACGCATGGAAATCTACGGAGACAAAGGTGCCCTTGTCATGGACGGAACCGGGGAGATCACGCACTTCACCGCGGACGGGAAAACAAACCGCATCAATCCCGAAGAGGAGTTGAAGAAAAGCGCCGGCGGCGCCCAGCTGGAGGAAGTCAATGTCGGCTCCGCCATGCTCTGCCAGATGAACAGCATCACGAATGTTCTGAACGGGAAGGTGCGTCCGCTTCCGACGATTCAGGACGCATACAACAGTCTGAACGTCAGTTTTGCAATGATCGACTCCACCCGGACGGGGAAAGCGGTCGAACTTTAAAAAACGTCTCCTCTTCCCCCGGAGAGCGGCGGATCCGCCTCCGGGAGAATTTCCGAACCGCCGTCGTCAGTATCCCCGGACGACATCCGGATTGTAAAGGTAGTCGCGTTCATCCTTGTCGAGGAACGGCGCCTTCCATGCGCGGCCGCCCAGACCGGGACGGTTGGAGAGCGTGCAGGGCAGCTTTGTGATTCCGCCGCCCTCGCGCAGATCGGTGACCCGGAAGACGATCCAGTTTTTTCCTTTCTTCAGGATGGAGGTGTCGAAGGAATACATCCGCGGAGCCATCCAGTATTCGGGGGTATCCTCTCCGGTGGAACCGATCTTCACGCCGTTGATGTACGCCTCGTCCAGATCGTCGATTGCACCGACGTTCAGGTAGGCTCGTCTGGATTTCCGGATCAGGAACGGGACCTCCACTTCCAGCCGGTACCATCCGACTCCGTCATACGCTTTTCCGAGGAAGTGCTCCCAGGGGATTCCGAGGCGGACTTCACGGGCATCCGCGGTTTGTCCGGTCATCCACGTTCCGGACCCGTTGTTTCCTTTGTGCCATCCCTCTTTGAGACCCTTGTTTTCCGGATCGAGGGCGAATTCCCACGCGAGCGGGACAAGATCAATCGAACGGGCCCGCATCTTCTCCTGCACCATATAGGCGCCGCCCGCGGTCTTGATGCGGACTCCGGCGGAGGTGAAAAGAGTGGAAAGGAAACGGGCGGTCTTGTGCGCGGCATAATCCCTGCCGAACAGTTCCGGAGTCACCGAGCAGAACAGGAACTCGCCGCATCCGTGCGCGTTCCGGAGGAGAACGCCCGGATGGAACGAATCCCAGTGCGCGGGATAGTCGGCGAATACCGGAATGCGGTACACCTTCTCATAGCCGAAATCGTTGTTTCCATATCCGGCAAGCCAGAGGCCCTCCGCCTGAAGGTTCCGGGTGACAGCGGTGCGGACCGGCTCCTCCCGGAGTTTCAGCGTGAACGGCAGCCAGGATGGGGAGAACTCCTTCCCGATCTGCAGATAGATCAGGCGGCCGCCCTCGTAAACAAAGCTGTTCAGTTCGAAGCGGTACTTCTCCAGAGCGTTGAAGTCGGGCTGGGCGATCAGGAGTGTGCGGACACCGGCGAGATCGGACTCCGTCAGTGCGGAGAGTTTCCGGTATCCGGCTCCGAGCGTTTTCAGCAGAGTCTCTCCGCGCGGACCGCCGAAGAACGCGGTGGCGGACTCTTCCGGACTTTCCATACGGCTGTCCAGATAGGTGAGGAGCCGGGCGAACAGCGTCGTGGCAACCGGATCGCTTCCCATACGTTCGGAAATCTCCAGCTGACACCCGATCCAGGCGCCTTTGGCTCCGGAATATTCCAGAAGCGGAGTCTGATAGAAATCAAAACCGGAAACGAGAAGCGCGCGATAGTTTCCCTGTGTGGGCCGGCGGAACACCGTTCCGGCAACCATATTGCGGTTTCCCCAGTCGGACCAGGACTGCCCCACGCTGTTCAGCTGATAGGCTTTCTGAAGGGAATGGCTGCCGCGCCATGCGGCGAAGTCGCAGTCGCGGAATCCGGCGAGGACCGGATGGGCTCCGGCGTGGATGAATGCAAACCGTTCGCGCGCCTTCATCAGCTCCAGCGATGCGCTCTGATCCTGTTCCAGCAGCAGAATGCGGATGTTCCGTGCGGTCAGATCGTTCCATTCGGGAACGTTTCCGGTCCGGGAGAGTCCGGAGCGGCCGATCACCAGCAGAGCGTTGTCCGGGATTTTCTGCAGATCGGTGACTTTGGAACAGGAGAGTCCCCATGCGTCGATCTGTTTTGCGGCGAGGCCCTCCGGATCAAAGACCAGCAGAGGTCTCTGCAGAAAAGGTGCAGGGGTCTGCGGAAACACCTGAAGATCCATGGAGCGGACGATTCGTTTTGCCGTTTTCCCTTCGGGAATGAGTTCGGCGGTAAGAATCAGATCGGCGCGTGCCGCCGTTCCGGGCATCTGAAACGAGAAAGGAACGCGGGTGTTGGAAAACGGGGGAGTCTTCACATCGGTGGAGAAAACGACGTTCCGGTTTCCCGCTCCGTCGCGCAGGGAGATCTCCAGTTTCCCGGAGACGGGGTATTCGGAATCGTTCATCACGGCGACGCTTTTGGCAACCTCTTCGCCGGCATAGAACGCATGATCCATCTCCCAGAGATCCTTTCCGCTGCCGAAGAAGTCGATCGCGACGGCGTTCCATGCGGCGAGAAACTCTGCGGCGGAGGACGCGGGACGCAGATCGGGCGATCCGGTATGGCTGTAGGGCGGCTGATTCGCGCCGCGCGCCAGAAATTCCGGAACGATCCACGGAAGCGTGAAGTTGTCGGGAATCTCCTGAAGGCGGTCGACGCGGGAGACTCCCGCCATGAGGAAACCGCCGCCGATCACATATCCGAACGGACCGACTCCATTCAGTCCCTGGCAGCGCCATGCGCTCATTGTGGTCCGCATGATGCGGGTCAGGATCCGGTCGTACAGCGAGGAGACAAAGGAGTAGATACGTCCTTTCCCGTTGTTTTCGTAGACCTCGTAAAGCATCGAGTGCATATTCCCGATCTGAACCGGATGATAGTAGGCCTGATTGCCGAAGAAGCGGACGCCGTTTTCATAAAACATCGGACGCTTCACATTGGGCGTCATGATCGGATAGAAGAGACTCAGGGGATACGGAACGTTCATCTCGCCGATGAAAATCGGAACCTGCGGACTGAGGGAATAACGCTGACAGAGAGCGCGGAGTTCATGAACGGGGGCACCCCAGGTGTGGTAGAGATGTGTGGAATAGACGTTTCCGACCTCTCCGGATCCGCCGGTCATGCAGAATTTCCCGGGGAAGAACTCATGATAGAGATTGTTGATCTTCTCAAGTCTCTTCTGGCGGGCCAGCCGCATTCCGACGAGATTGGGATCCCGGCCGGTTCCGGGAACGACTTTTCCGTCGGCGTCGAAAGTCGGGTGGGATTTCTCGCGGGAGGAAATCCCGATGTATTCCGGGTTGTGCGATCCCGGGTGCAGATTGAACCAGACGTCGGTCAGGAATCCGATCACGGAGGGATGGTTGCGGTAGCGGTCGCTCCGGACGGCCGCCTGCAGTTTCGAGCGCAGGTCATCAAGCGCCTCCTGATCGGAAAAGCGTTCCTGATCCCTGTAGGGGATGATGTGGACCGCCGGAAGAAGCAGGAAGCCGACCTCGTCCGCGACATCGTAGAGCACCGACTGCTCGGACCGGTGAACGTAGCTGGCGACATAGCGCATCCGCTTCAGCGCCAGAAGACGGTTGCGGTAATGATCCGGCGACGTGAAAAATCCGCATTCCCAGTCTGCGGGGTGGTTGTTGGAGCAGCAGATG
>CASFTV010000039.1 GCA_949297765.1 uncultured bacterium
GCTCGAAAGACGCGGATCCCTCATCACCGCATCCGCCAGATCCTCCGCCTTCCTCCCCTCCGCCGCTCCCGAAAGAACCGCCCATGTATTCACATGCTGACTGTACCAGGGACGGCCGGGAACATCCGTATAAAGTCCCGCCTCCTCCGAATAACAGTGCCGGTTCACCGCTGACAGAATTCGGGATCGACGCTGAAAATACTCCGATCCTTCTTTCCCCGCCGCTCCCGACAACTCCCCCGCAAGACGGCAGCTCTCCGCATACAGAAGATTCAGCAGCGTTTCAGGAGCCTTCTCTCCCCGGCTGCTGCTGCCCCACGGCCAGCCGGAAACCCAGTCGCTGAAATTCCATCCCTCAATCGGTCCGATCAAACCCGACTCCTGCCGGTGCCTCTCAAAAAAGTTCAGAACATCACGGACTCCGTCCCAGTGTTCCCGGAGGACATCCGCATCCCGGAAAAACAAGTAGTAATCGCCAATCATCATGATCCAGAACAGACTGAAGCCGGGGATGACCTGACGGAAATTCGTCGGATAGCGCGACATCGTCAGACCCGAGGCGATCCGCGATTCGTCAAACTGCCGGATTGCCTGTCTGCCCAGCCGCCCGTCGCCGCTGCCGATGTAGGAGATCAGCGCCTGGATCCGCGTGTCTCCCGCGTACTGCATCTGCTCCCAGTATGGGCAGTCCTCGTAATGCTCATGCGCACAGCAGCGCGCGGTATGCCATGCCGTTTCAAAAATCCGCTCCAGCACCGGGTCCTCCGGCGAATGAAACTCCGCCCGCCGTTTCAGCGGATAGGCAAGAAATTCAAACGAAAGTTCGATTTCCACGCCCTCCGTCAGTTCGAATTCCAGTTCGACATACCGTCCGGACCGATACCAGAACGGCTGAAATACCGTTTCCCCTCCGGCAAAACGGATCCGGTCCGCGTATCCGTTCCCGCCGATCTCCCCTCCCGGAAGTGGTCCGCGATCCCCGCTTTTCCTCCCCGCAATAAACAGCGCCTCAGAATAGCTTATGCGACAGCTTCCGATTCCTCCTTTCGCCCGGAATCCGGGGAGATGCGTCCAGTAGCGTCCCAGATCCAGCAGCACCGTGTGCGGCCCGGCGGAAAGACGTCCCCTCAGATTCCCTTCCGCGGAAATGTCCAGAGTTTCCGTTTTCCCGTTCAGAATGGCGGCAATTCGAATCGGAGTCGATTCCATCGGCGGAATCGTGCTTTCCTGCAGCTTCCAGCGGCTCCGCGGATCCGTTTTGCAGAGCGCGGAAAAACAGGGAAACCCGGCAAATTCCGGCGTTTCCCAGCTGGAATCATCGAAGGAGAGCTTCTTCCAGTTTACGCATTCGTTTCCGCCGAGCGACTCCTCCATCGGCGGGATGGGAGTCGTGTCTTTCCGGTCCCAGGCCTCCTTCCACGGAAGGGTCCGCCGGAAGGGGTCTCTGCGGCAGACCCAGTTTTCTCCGGTCGAAAGATTCTCCCCTCCGCACTCTCCGAGCAGAAGAAACGCCGCTGTGTAATGAATCTCGCTCCACGGGGCAAGGAGACCGTCGCTCCAGAAAAGAACTTCGGCGGCCAGAATATGTTCTCCGGAGCCGATTTCAAGCTCATGGACTTCATACCGATAGTGTTCCAGGTCGCCGCGGACGGGTCCCCGTCCGAGGAACTCGCCGTCAAGATACAGATTGTAGCGGCTGTCCGCACTGACAAGCAGACGGAGGTGCGACGGCGCATCCAGATGAAATTTCCGCCGGAACAGGGAATACTCCGCGTTTCCTCCCGGAACCCTGCACCATGTGCCGGATATTTTTCGCAAGTCCTCCATTTCCTCTTTTCTCCTTCCATATTCTCTTTTTTCATTATACATGATTTTGATCAATAAAACCTTGAAAAAATCACCAAATTATAGTATATTCTCACCAAATATAGAAAAACAAGGATTTTTGAGATGCCGGTTTACAGTCCTCAGGATCGGGTTGATGACATTCTGTTCGACATGACGCACCATACGCTGGAGCACCCCATTGATGAACATGGCCACACCTGCATTGAGGTTGTCCTGATGGTTTCCGGAACCGCGGTGCAGGTTCTTGAAGGGGAGCACAGAAACGTATATCCGGGCTGCGTGACAATTATCCATCCCGGCTGCACGCATGCGTTCCTGAATCCGCGCCGGCTTGAAGTCTACAACGTCTCCTGTACGCCGGATCTGTTCCGGGCAATGGGGATGGGGCTTTCCTTCCTCCAGAACCGGGAGATCCTGTTTTCCTCCGAAGGCGGCGGTTTTCTGTTTCAGCTCAACGGTCTTCTGTTCCGGGATGTCCGGAATCTTCTGATCCGGATGTTCCGCATCTATGGAGAGGAGTCCTTCCCGGACCGTCACGTTCAGCTGCGCTCTCTGTTCAGCATGCTTCTGATCCTTCTTGCCCAGGCGTGGACACCGAAACGCCTCCGGAGCGATCAGCGCCTTGCCGAGACCGCGGAATTCATGGAGGCGCATTACAACGAAGCTCTGTGTCTGGATGTCCTTGCGCGCCGGGCGGGCATGTCGAAGAATCAGTTTCTGCGCCGTTTCCGCCGGGAATATGAAACCTCTCCGCTTCAATATCTCCTGAATCTGCGCATGAAGCAGGCCTGCATTCTTCTGGAGGAGTCGGATCTCTCCATTGATCAGATCGCCTCCTCCACGGGGTTTTACGACAGCAACTACTTTCTCAAACTCTACAAACGGAAATTCGGCATTTCCGCCGGCCGTGCGCGTCGCGCCGCGGCACAAAAAAAGGCATCCGTCCGCATGGAACGGATGCCCGGATAAAATCCCGGTTCCACTTATTTCAGCGCATTGCCGGAAACCTGAACGGATTTGTAGGAGAACACGATGAACCACATGCTGGACCGATAGGTCGCAAGATCGTTGACACGGTTTGCATCCATCTCTTTCGCGCGCTTGGTCAGCATGCTGACGGCATTGTCAACACGGACGGTATCCTTGAAGACCGTCGAAGATCCGGGAGAGGTGGAGCTTCCGGCCATCAGCGGCAGAAGCCCGAACAGATAGATTCCCCAGATCTCGCCGTTCAGATGCACCGGAACCGTGGTGACATCGGAATCCGAGAGCTTCATGCCGTGGACCGTCGTTCCGGGCATGATGGAGGAACATGCCGTGAACACCACTGCAAGCGCCGCCGACATCACCGTCGTGAAGATTTTTCTTGTCATTGTTTTTGTCCTTTCTGTTGAGTTTTGAGACGTCTGAAGCAATTTACATCCATTTTGCAAGGTTGCAAATGAAAAATTCATCTCTCCACAAGAATATTGTCGATTAAGCGGGTTTTTCCGAAGTAGGCGGCGACGGGAAACATCATGGAACCTTCCACGGAAGTTTTCGGTTCGAGGGTTTCCGCATCGACCGCTTCAATGTAGTCCACGACGCCCCCGGCAGCTTCGATCGAGGCGCGCAGCTCCGCCAGAAGCGCGGCAAGATCCGTTCTTCCGGAGTCAATATCCGCTTTCAGCTTTGTCAGTCCGCGGAAGATCGAGAGCGCGTTCCGGTGCTCCTCCTCCGAAAGATATTTGTTGCGCGAGCTGCGGGCGAGTCCGTCGGGTTCGCGGATCAGCGGAGAGATCACGATGCGGATCGGAAAATTCAGATCCCGGACCATCCGTTTGATGGCGCGGGCCTGCTGACCGTCCTTCTGTCCGAAGACCGCCAGATGGGGAAGCGTGGCAAGAAACAGTTTTGAAACGACGGTCGTGACTCCCCGGAAATGTGTCGGTCTGGTTTTCGCACAGAGTCCTTTCGAAAGTTTCTCTTCGACCACCCAGGTGGAGGAATCCTCCGGATACATCTCCTGCGCTTCCGGGGCGAAGATCACATCGACGCCCTTCTCTTCGCAGAGTCTGGAATCGTGTTCGAAATCGCGGGGATAGCAGGCGAAGTCCTCGTTCGGCCCGAACTGGGTCGGATTCACGAAGATGGTGACGATGACCGTGTCGGCTCCGTTTTTCCGCGCCGTGTCGATCAGGGAAAGATGTCCCTCGTGCAGATATCCCATGGTCGGAACCACTGCGATTGTTGCGCCGGCGCGGCGTTTCGCATCCGACCACTCCTGCATTTCCCGAATCGTCCGAATGATCTTCATCGAAATCACTTCCTTTCCATATTGGCTTTGCGGATGCGGTCCGCAACCGATGTTTCATAGGCGGCGAAATCGTCGATCCGGATTCCGGCCACGCCGCTTGCGATCGCCGCTTCGGCCACCCGCGCCGCCACGCGGGGCACCACGCGGGGATCGAACGGCTTCGGAATGACATAGGTGGATTTCAGCGGATTGGCTCCGTCGAACATGCCGTTTGCGGCGTCTTCCGGATAAGCGGTTTTCAGGACCGCGAGCGTTTCCGCATCCACCGGTTCGGAGGCGATTTCCGCCAGCGCCCGCGAGGCGGCCAGCTTCATCGCTTCGTTGATGTCGGTCGCGCGGACATCCAGAGCGCCGCGGAAGATCCCGGGGAAACCGAGAACGTTGTTGACCTGGTTCGGATAGTCGGACCGCCCGGTCCCGACCACCGCCGCTCCCGCCGCGACCGCTTCGGCCGGATGGATCTCCGGAACCGGATTGGCCATTGCAAAGACCACGGCGCCCGGCGCCATGGAGGCCACCATCTCCCGGGTCAGGGCTCCGCCGACCGAGACGCCCATGAACACATCCGCCCCCCGGATCGCTTCCGCCAGCGTCCGTTCGGACATCGGCTTGGCAAAGCGTTTTTTCTGTTCATTGAGATCGGTCCGTCCGCTGTGGATGGTGCCTTTGGAGTCGCAGAGGATGAAGTTTTCCCGTTTTGCTCCGGCGGAGATATAGTATTCCGCACAGGCGATTCCGGCGGCTCCGGCTCCGTTCATCACGAATTTGCATTCGCTGATTTTCTTGCCGACCAGTTTGAGCGCGTTGAGGATCCCCGCCAGAGAGATGATCGCGGTTCCGTGCTGATCGTCATGGAACACCGGAATATTCATGGATTTCTTGAGGGCGGGTTCGATTTCGAAGCAGGCCGGTGCGCCGATGTCCTCCAGGTTGATGCCGCCGAAGGTCGGCTCCAGGGTCTGCACGACGCGGATCACCTTTTCCGGATCGGTTTTCCCGTCCTCCCGGAAGACGGAACCCAGGCAGATCGGAATGGAGTTGATGTCGGCGAACTTCTTGAAGAGAACGCTTTTGCCTTCCATGACGGGCAGTCCCGCCTCCGGGCCGATGTTGCCGAGGCCGAGGACCGCGGTTCCGTCGCTGACGACGGCGACCGAGTTTCCCCGCCCGGTGTACTCCCAGACCGCCTCCGGACGGTTGTGGATCTCCATGCAGGGGACTGCCACTCCGGGCGTGTAGGCAAGCGAAAGATCGTATTGCGTGTTGCAGGGTTTCACCGGAACGGAGGCCAGTTTCCCTTTCGGTTCGCTTCCATGATAGGCGAGGGCGTCCTGTGCCAGTTTTGTTTTCGGATCGTTGGACATGGTATGTTTCTCCTGTTTGGTTTTTTTGGTCAGAGTACGGGTTTGCGGACGGGAATTCCATGCGCGGCCAGAAACTCCTTCGCCTGCGGAACCGTATAGGTCCCGAAATGGAAAATGCTTGCGGCAAGCACCGCGTGCGCGCCGCCCTCCCGGAACACCTGCAGAAGATGTTCGAGGCTTCCCGCTCCGCCCGACGCGATGACCGGGACGGAAACGGCATCCGCAATGGTCTTTGTCAGCTCAAGATCGTATCCGTTCCGGGTGCCGTCGGTATCCATGCTGGTGAGGAGGATCTCCCCTGCGCCGAGTTCGACCCCCTTCAGCGCCCATTCGAGAGCGTCGATTCCGGTTCCGCGGCGTCCTCCGTGGGTGTAGACCTCCCAGCGCCGTTCGCCCGGAACGCGCCGCGCGTCGATCGCGAGAACAACACACTGCCGTCCGAAGCGTTCCGCACCCGCCCGGAGAAGATCCGGATTCCGGATCGCCGAGGAGTTGACGGAGACCTTGTCCGCTCCCGAATTGAGCATTTTCCGCATGTCTTCGACGGAGCGGATGCCGCCGCCGACGGTCAGCGGAATGAAGACGTTGTCCGCCGTTCTGCGCACGACGTCGTACATGGATGCGCGGTTGTCGCTGGTGGCGGTGATGTCGAGAAAGACGAGTTCATCCGCACCCTGCCGGTCGTATTCGATCGCAGCCTCCACGGGATCGCCCGCGTCGACGAGGTTCACAAAGTTGACTCCTTTGACGACACGCCCTCCGGTGACGTCGAGACACGGTATGATTCGTTTGGCCAGCATGGTTTCAATCCTTGTTCAGATTTCCGGATTTGATGTCAGTCGGTAATGTATCACCGGAACGGAAAAATTTCTATCCTGCTTTTCCGGAAAAGACGGAGAATCTTTGCACATTCCGTCCCTCTCTCCTGCCACCGGTGATCCGGAACGCTCTTTTTACAATGCCGGCTGATTCGTTTTTTTCTTTTTCTTTCACTTGACAAAGCGGAAAGTTACAGTATCTTAACAATATTGCGACAGGGATTCTGATCCCGGCCGCTCAATCCCGAAAATTCCATCAAAGATGGCAACATCAGAAAGAGAGGCGTTCGGATATGAAGAAAATGACAGGATTGTTGTTTGCGGTAACCGTGTTTGCCGCGTGTGTGACGGCATTCGCCGCGGATACCACCCCGCTTTCCAAAAACAAACGGACGATTTTCGCAATCGGATTTTTCCCGTCGGTTCCGAATTCCACGAATACCTATGATGTGTACGGACTGAAGCTCGGCGTTCCCGCGGTTGGCGGAAATGAGGCATGGGTCTGCGGACAGGAAGCGTCCATCCTGTACAGCTCCACGATGTACATCAAAGGCTGTCAGGCAACGCTTGCCGGACCGGCGATCGCCAGCTCCATGCAGGGGCTTCAGGCCGCGACGGGGCCGGCAATCGCCCGGAACGTCGCCGGCATTCAGGCTTCTCCGCTGACGATCTGCGGCGGAAAAGGATACGGCGTTCAGGCTTCCGCAGTTTCCATTGCCAGCAGCTTCTATGGATTCCAGGCGGGCGCAGTCAATATTGTCAGCGACGGAATGGATGGTTTCCAGTTCGGAGCATTCAATTTTGTCGACGAGGATTTTGCGGGACTTCAGGCGGGCGCGGTGAATCTGACCACCGGACCGGCCTGCGGACTTCAGCTCGGCGTCATCAATATTGCAACGCGCGGAGGATGGCAGCTTGGCGGAATCTGCATCAATACCAGGGCCCTCATCCCCGTTCTTCCGCTGGTCAACTATGCGGGATGCGACAGCGCTTCCTGCCCGAATAACAAGGAGGCCGGAAAATGAAATCAATCAAAGTTCTGGCGGCTGCCGCCGCTCTGCTCTTCACTCTGAGTCCGCTTTTCGCGGCGGAACCGGCGAAAAACGCTCCGCAGGAAAATGAATATGAATTTTTCTCGCTGACGGTTTGTCCGGGCATTTCGACGGCTCCCGATTCCGTGGATGTCTACGGGGTTCGCATCGGAGCACCGGTCGGATTCGGAGATCATTCGTTTGTCGCGGGGATCGAGCTTTCCATTCTGGCGGGAATGAGCAGCGGTGTTTACGGGCTTCAGGCCGCGCCGGTGTTCGTCAGCGCCGATCATGTGGAGGGAATTCAGTTCTCCGTGGTGAACGTCGTCAAGTCCATCTACGGACTTCAGCTCGGTGTTGTCAATGTCGCCGACGATACCGCGGTGCAGATCGGGCTGATCAACTATATCAGGGAGAGTCCGCTGCCGGTATTCCCGTTTGTGAACGTCCGATTCTGAGAAACTGAAAAATCGGATTTCCCGCCGGCGGCAGATGCCGCCGGTTATTTTTTTTAAATTCTGCTTTTCATTTGCCGGAAACATGATATATTACCCGTTATGAAAAGTGGATGAGAGAAAAGAAAACAAGAGGTGTGCAATGATTCCAAAATATAAGAGTCCGTCCCGGATTCCACTGGAAAAGCGGGACTGGATCGAAGGGGAGCTGACATGCGCCCCCGCATGGTGTTCCGTCGATTTGCGGGACGGAAACCAGGCGCTGCCGATGCCGATGAACCCGATCCGGAAACTGGAGTATTTCAAACTGCTGGCCGAGATCGGTTTCAAAGAGATTGAAGTGGCGTTTCCTTCCGCGTCGCAGGATGATTTTGAGTTTACCCGGTCGCTGATCGAAGGAAATCATGTTCCGGAAGACGTGCGGATCAGCGTGCTGACCCAGATGCGCGAACCGCTGATCCGCCGGACGGTCGAATCGCTGAAGGGAGTGCGCTCCGCCGTGCTCCATGCCTATATTGCGACGTCCGATCTGCACGGACGGATCGTGTTCGGAAAATCGCGCGAGGAACTGAAAAAAATGGCGGTCGACGGGACAAAACTGATCCGCCGCCTGGTGGAGGAGGCCGGAATGGCTGACACCATCGCGTATGAGTTCTCGCCGGAAGAGTTCACGGACAGCGATATTGATTTCGTCCTTGATCTCTGCATTGCCGTGAAGGAGGCGTGGGGAAAATCAACGAAACGGGATTTCATCCTGAATCTCCCGGCGACGGTTGAACGCCGTCCGCCGTGGCACTATGCGGACATGATCGCCTATTTCATCCGGAACTATCCGTGGATGGACGAAACGACGATCAGCGTGCATTCCCACAACGATCAGGGATGCGCGGTCGCCGCCACGGAGATGACGCTGCTGGCCGGAGCGGAACGTGTCGAAGGGACTTTGTTCGGACACGGGGAGCGGACCGGAAATGTGGATCTGGTCACGCTGGCGCTGAATCTGAAGTCGCTGGGAATTGACCCGAAACTCAATTTCTCCAATCTGCCGAAAATCGCAAAGGCGGTGGAGGAAGCGAGCGGAATCGAGGTTCATCAGCGCCATCCCTATGCGGGGCAGCTGGCGTTCACGGCGTTTTCCGGTTCGCATCAGGATGCGATCCGGAAAGGATTTGAACGGCGGAAAGAGTCGCAGGAACTGTTCGGCGTGGGCTGGAAGATGCCCTATCTGCATCTGGATCCCGCCGACGTCGGAAGAACTTATGAGAAGCTGATCCGGATCAACAGTCAGTCGGGGAAGGGCGGAATCGTCTATGTTCTCGAACACGATTTCGGGCTGCATCCGCCGAAGAACATGCATCCGGAGATCGGCGCGGCCGTCCAGCGCTACACCGACCAGAAGGGGGATGAAATTGATGCGTCCGAACTGATCCGGATTTTCCGGGAGGAGTTCATTGACGTGAAGGGACCGCTGGAGCTGGTCAAGTACACCCGTGTCCCCAATCCGGACGAGGCGGGAGAGGACAGCACGGTCGAGGTCCGCCTGTCGATCCTGTTCAACGGACAGGAGATGACCATCTCCGGAACGGGAAACGGACCGATTTCCGCAACGGTTCACGCGATCCGGAATGCGGCGGGACTGTATGATTTCATTCTGGAGGATTTTTCGGAACGCACCCTCGGAGGAACCGCGGACGCCAAGGCGATCGCCTATGTGGGAATCCGCCGGAAAAAGGACAACCGTCTCTTCTACGGTGCGGGCGAGCATTCCAATATTGACCAGGCAGCCGTCCTCGCGCTGCTGACCGCAATCAACAAAGCCATGAACGACGACAGAAAGACAGCCGGCGGCAAATGAAAAAATACGGTCCGATTCTCTCCATTCTCACCGTCATCATTCTGATTCATGCGGTGATTCTCTTTTCCTGCATGTATTCAGAAGGCCGGACGGCGCGGAATGGAAAGACGGATTCCGAGGAACAGTCCGCCTCCGCTGGCGAAGGAGCGGAAGCTCTGCAGCCGGTCATTGCGCCGATGCCGGTTTCTCCGGAAAACCCGGTCAGCACGGACGGGAAAGCTCCGCTTCCCGCGGAGCCGCCGGTGCCGTTCGATCCGAATTTCGGAAAGCCGTTTGTCTATGAATACGCGGTTCAGGGAAATATCCCGGCGCTTCCGGGAAGCCGGAACGCCACCGCCGGAATTCTGGTCGATCTGACAACCCGGAATGTGCTGTGGGCGAAAAATCACCGCAAAGGGGTGCCGATCGCATCCATGACCAAGATCATGACCTGTCTGATCGCGTATGAGGACATCATCGCGGGAAAATATTCGCTGGAGACTCCGGTGAAGGTTTCCGTGAAGGCGTCGAAGATCGGCGGCAGCCAGGTGTATCTGGATCCCCGCGAGACCTTCTCGCTCGGCGAACTGATGAAGGCCGCATCCATCAAAAGCGCCAATGATGCCGCATATCTGATCGCGGAATTCATCGGAGGCGGCTCCGTCCAGCCGTTTGTGGACCGGATGAACGCAAAGGCAAAGGAACTCCGCATGCCGGGAACGCGCTTCTTCAATCCGAACGGACTGCCGGGAAGCACCGCCGCCAAAGACAATGTCGCCAGTCCCGAGGGGATGGCGCGTCTTGCCGAAGCCACGCTCCGCCATCGCCAGCTGATGGTCTGGGCGTCCACCTGGATGGATACCTTCCGCGAAAAAGGTCAGAAGGGATTCATGCAGATCAAAAACAACAACTATCTGCTTCCCGGTTCGCGCGAGGCCGCAGAAGGGGTGGACGGGTTGAAAACGGGATTCATCAACCGGTCCGGTTTCTGTTTGACAGCCACCTGCCTGCGCGACGGCCGCCGGATTGTCGCCGTTGTGACGGGATATCCGATCCGCCGGGAACGCGACCGCTTTGTCCGTCAGCTTCTCGACTGGGGATACGCCCGTGCCGCCGATCCTGCCGCAGCGCTGAAAAAGGATGCGGAGAAACCGGTCCGGAAGAAGACGGTGTCCAGGCGTTCTTCAACACGGAAAAGCGCGGCGTCCGGAACCGGAAAAACGACAAAGACGATTCAAAAAAATACCCGGAACTGATCCGCCTTCCCCGCGGACGGATTGATTTTCCGGATCCGGGAAACGCGGCTGATGCCGGAAGGAGATTTTGCCATGATTGAGCAGTTGCGCCGTCCGCCGTCGGGTCCGCTGTTCCATACGGCGTTTGAGATCGCCGCGGAACTGCGGCGGAACGGGAAAAAGGCGTTCCTGATCGGCGGATGCGTTCGCGACCTGCTGCTGGGGGTCTCGCCGCACGACATTGATATTGCCACTTCCGCGCGTCCGGAGGAGATCCGGTCGATGTTCGAGGAGACCTATGCCGTCGGCGCGTCGTTCGGGGTGGTTACGATCCGGCGGAACGGATTCTGCTTTGAGACCGCCACTCTGCGCGAAGAACGCGACTATATGGACGGGCGCCGTCCGGAAACCGTGCAGTACACCGACGACGAGGTTCAGGATGTCTCCCGGCGGGATTTCACGATTAACGGCCTGCTCTATGATCCCGGGACAGGAGAGATTCTCGACTATGTGGACGGGATCCGGGATCTCCGGCGCGGAGTGGTGCGCACCATCGGGGATCCGGACCGTCGATTTTCCGAGGATTATCTGCGGATTCTGCGTGCAATCCGGTTTTCGACGCGCTTCGGTTTTGAACTGGATTCCGCTGCGCAGGACGCGATCCGCCGGCACGCGGGGAAGCTGTCGCGTCTTTCCGGAGAACGCATCCGAGACGAACTGGAGAAGATGCTGCTCGGACCGCGTCCTTCGCAGGCGTTCCGCATGATGCTGGAACTCGGCGTTCTGAAGGAGATTCTTCCGGAAGCGGCGGCGATGTCCGGCGTGGAGCAGCCTCCGCAGTTTCATCCGGAAGGCGATGTCTTCACGCATACGATGATCATGCTCGAACGGATGTGCCATCCGACGCGGGAACTGGCGTGGAGCGTATTGCTGCATGATGTCGGGAAGGCGGCCACGGCCGCACCGGGAGCCGATGGAGTCATCCATTTTTACGGACATGAACACGAAGGGGCGATGGAGGCCCGGAAGATTCTGAGCCGCCTGAAATGTTCGTCCGCCCTGATCGAACATGTTTCTTCCGCAGTGGCGAACCACATGAAGTTTGCCTCGGTCGACCGGATGAAGCGGTCAACCTGGCGGAAGATGATGGCGGAGCCGACCTTTGCGACGGATCTGGAGCTGAATCGCGTCGACTGTGTCTCCTGTCACGGGAAGATGGGAGGGTATCTTCTGATGCTGGACCGGTGGCGGGAACTCGACGGCCAGCCCGCAGTTCCTCCGCTTCCGGTCGGCGGACGGGATCTGCTTGCGCTGGGCCTGACTCCCGGACCGGAACTCGGCCGACTCCTGAATCTTCTCCGCGAGGAATTCCTCGAAAACCGCCTGAAAACACGGGAGGAACTCCTGAAATTTGCCGGAGATCAGATAAAAAATAGAAAAAAACTTGCAAAATGAAAATGCAATGATATATTAAAAAGCTCTGGAACAGAACATTTTTACTTTAAATTGAGGAGTATACCACATGTACGCAATCATCAGCACAGGCGGAAAACAACTGAAAGTGACGAACGATGAGGTTGTTGCCGTCGAACGTCTTGCCGGAAACGCCGGCGACAAGGTTACATTCGATCAGGTTCTTGCCGTTGGCGAGGGCGCGAACATGAATTTCGGCTCCCCGCTCGTCGAAGGCGCGAAGGTGGAAGCTGAAATCGTGGAGCATTTCCGCGGACCGAAGCTGGTCGCGTTCAAGATCAAACGCCGCAAAGGCTATCGCCTGCGCAAAGGTCACAGACAGGAACTGACCAAAATCAAAATCCTTTCCGTGGGGTAATGATCAATGCGTTACGATGCGAACGGAGCTTTGCTTGAGACACAGATTCCGGGCCTGAAACCGGTCCATCGCGGAAAAGTGCGCGATATCTACGATATGGGAGACAGTCTCCTGTTCGTGGCAACCGACCGGATCAGCGCATTCGACTGCGTCATGCCGAACGGAATCCCCGACAAGGGCCGCGTCCTTACGGCGATGTCCCTTTTCTGGTTCGACCTGTTTTCGTGGGCGCCCAATCATGTGCTCTGCTCCGACGCATCCAGATTCCCCGAACCGCTCCGCCCGGTGGAACGGGATCTCGCCGGCCGTTCGCTGCTGGTGAAAAAAGCCAAAACCATTCCGCTGGAGTGCATCGTCCGGGGATACATCACCGGAAGCGGATGGAAATCGTATCAGAAGGACGGAACCGTCTGCGGACAGAAGCTCCGTCCGGGATACCGTCAGGCGGAAAAACTCGACGAAGCCATCTTCACCCCCTCGACGAAAGCCGACGAAGGCCACGATGAAAACATCAGTTTCGAAGAGGCCTGCCGACTGGTCGGCGAAGAAAAAGCCACCCGCGTGAAGGAACTCGCGCTCCGGTTGTACAACGAGGCCGCCGCCCATGCGGAAAAACACGGGATCATCCTTGCGGACACCAAGTTCGAATTTGGCGAGTGCGACGGCGAAATCATTGTGATCGACGAAGTCCTTACACCGGATTCCAGCCGCTTCTGGCCCAAGAGCGAATACCGGGTCGGCGGATCGCCGGCAAGTCTCGACAAACAGTTCGTCCGGGATTATCTGGAGAGCCTCGACTGGGACAAGACTCCGCCCGCGCCCGCTCTGCCCGAAGAGATCGTCATGAAAACGCGGGAAAAATATCTCGACGCGCTGAAGGCGCTTTCCGGGAAATCGCTGTCCTGATTTCCCTGTTCCGCGCAGGGGAGAGATCTGTCCGATGAAACCGGAACATTTTCAAAACAGCGTCGGGATCGTCTCCCCGCAGGATTTCACAATAGAAGAGGGACTGCTCCTCCAGTGCGGACAGCTGCTTGCCCCGATCACGCTCCGGTATGAGACGTATGGAAAGCTCTCTCCGAACGCCGACAACGCCATTCTGATTGAGCATGCCCTCTCGGGTGACGCCCATGTCGCCGGTTACTATGCGGAAACCGACGAAAAGCCCGGATGGTGGGATTCCATGGTCGGTCCGGGGAAAACCTTTGACACCAGCAGGTATTTTGTTGTCTGTTCCAATGTGATCGGCGGATGTTCCGGGTCCACGGGGCCCAGCTCCACGAATCCGGCGACCGGGAAGCAGTACGGCATGGATTTTCCGTTTGTCACGATTGCCGACATGGTTCATGCGCAGAAGAAGCTGATGGATCATCTTGGAATCCGCAAATGGCTGTGCGTGGCAGGCGGGTCCATGGGGGGAATGCAGGTTCTCCGTTGGGCGCTGCTGTATCCGGACAGTCTGGTCAGCGCCATTCCGATTGCGACAACTTCCCGTATTTCCGCGCAGTCGATCGCCTTCAACTGGGTCGGGCGCGAGGCGATCATGAGCGATCCGGACTGGAACGGCGGCAATTACACCGAACAGCCCGATCACGGACTGGCGATTGCCCGGATGCTCGCCCACATCACCTATCTGAGCGAGGAATCCATGCGCAACAAATTCGGACGGAAATTGCAGTCCGCCAAGGACTACTCGTTTGATTTTGCGAAGGATTTCAGCGTGGAAAGTTATCTGGAGCATCAGGGAATGCGGTTTGTGGACCGTTTCGACGCGAATTCCTATCTGTACATCACCCGCGCAATCGACTATTTCGATGTTGCGGACAAGGTGAACGGCGATCTCGCCGCCGGACTGGCGCCGATGAAATGCAAATGTCTGGTGGTATCGTTTTCGAGCGACTGGCTGTTCCCGCCGGAGCAGTCGCGGGAAATGGTGCGCGGCATGCTGAAGAACGGGGTGGATGTGAGTTACTGCAACATCCGCTCGTCCTACGGGCATGATGCGTTTCTGCTGGAGGATGATACGCTCGGAACGCTGATTTCGAACTTCCTGGCGAACCTGAGACCGGAGGCGGCATCATGACAGAGATCCGCCTCAACCATGACACCACGCTCTCCCGCGAGGATCTGACGACCATCGCGTCGATGATTCCCGCCGGATCCCGTATTCTCGACCTCGGCTGCGGATCGGGACGTCTTCTCAAATTTCTTGCCCAGCTGAAAGAGGCAAAGGTGATGGGCGTCGAATGTGATGAGGAAAAAGTGATCGCCTGCGCCGGCCGCGGCGTTCCCGTCATTCAGGCGAATCTGGACGAGGGACTCCCCGATTTCCCGGATCTGAGCTACGATTTTGTGATCCTGAGCCGGACCCTCCAGGCGGTGAAGCGTCCGGATCTGCTGCTCGATGAAATGTTCCGGGTCGGCCGGACGGGAATCGTGAGCTTCATCAACTTCGGCCACTGCTCCGCCCGGATTCAGCTTCTGTTCGGCGATATGCCGGAAACCAAAACCCTGCCGTGGAAATGGTTCGACACTCCGAACATCCATCTGGCCACCATTGCGGATTTCCGCCGTCTCTGCAAGGAGAAGGAGATCCGCGTTCTGCACGAGATTCCGCTGTCGACGACCTCCGATCCGCTCTCCTGGCTGGCGAACATCTGGCCGAATCTGTTCGCGTCGACCTGCGTTTTCATTCTGGAAAAATGAGCCGCGCGCCGGCAGTGCTCTATTCCGCGGTCACCGCGGGTGCGGCCGCGGCGCTCTGCATTCTTGCTTTCGTACCGCCGGAGAGCATCGGGTACGACATCTGTTTTTCCCGCCGGGTTCTGCACTTCTCCTGTGCAGGATGCGGGGCCACACGCGCCACCTACGCTCTGCTTCACGGGGAGATCCGGGAAGCGTTCCGGATGAATGCGCTTTATGTGGCGGCGCTTCCCGTTCTCTTTTATGCGTGGTTTGTCGCGGGACAGCATGCGTTCGGCGCGAGGCATCCGCTGCCCTTGTTCGGACGCTGGAGCATTCCGGCGGTTCTGATTGTGATCGCCGTCTTCACCGTTCTGCGGAACGTATTCGGTTTTTAGCGGGACGCAGACAGCCGGTTTCCGCTCCGCTCAGAATCCGGACCGAGCGGGTTTTCAAATCGGTCCGCAGGGTGGTCATGGTATATTTTCCGTCGATTTCCGCATCCAGAAGAGCGGCGTCCAGCTTGGGATCGGCATGGATCAGAAGACGGATCCGGAAGGACGGAGGAAGAGAGTTCAGATTTTCTTTCGCGTAATCGCGGCCGAAGAACGGCGTGTTCGGGAACTGGGTATGGGAGATTTTTTCCGGCGAGGCGAGGACCGCTTCCCGGAATGTCGGAAGCCGCGGAACGGGAGTTCCGGAGGAGGCGGCGGACCACTGCGCACGTCCCTCGGCGGTGTCCAGACGGAATTCACAGGGGGTGCCGTCGCCTTCCAAGAGGAGAAGAAACGGCGTGCCGGCGGAGGCGGCGGTGAACTCCAGCAGAACGTCGCCGGTGAGAGGGAGTTCCGCTGTGCCGGAAAAAGATGTGCCTTCCTCGAACTCGGGAAGAGTCTCTTCAATCCATCGTTTGCCGAGGCGTCCGTTCCCGAGGGGGATGATCTCCCGCAGGAGCAGGCAGCTTCCCCAGCCGTTCCCGTTGATCCATCCGCCTTCGACGAGACGTCCTCGGCTGTCGGGATAAACCATCGGCACGCACGTTCCGTCATAGGTGTCCCATCCGCGTTCCGCGAAGTCAATCCAGTCGGTTTTTCCGTCGAGCGGCCGGCCCCAGAAACCGGTGAATCCTGCCATGAAATATTCCCATCCGTCCAGTTCAAAGCGGGTCGGGCAGTCCAGACAGTTCCGGGCGAAACTCTCTTTCCCGTGCGGGGGAAAGTCCGGATTGACCGGCCGCCAGTTCCCCAGCCGGTCCGATTCCCAGATCCCCTCCTGACAGAGACGGAGCGATCCATTCGGCTGAACGAAAATGCTCGGATTTTCCAGATAGTGCATCAGACGGCGGCTCTGCGTGAAATGGATTCCGTCTTCGCTGACGGCATAACTTGCGCCGCCCGGTGTCAGAGAACCGATTTCGTCGATTCCGAATTCTCCCGTGTGTCCGTACAGCTGGAGATTCCGGTAAAACAGCTGATTCGCCCGTTCCGGAAACGGTTTTGCGCGCTCCGTGTGCCAGCCGAACGAGAGATGGAGCTTTCCCTGAAACTCAAACGCATTGCCGGTTCCCGCCGACTGCCACTGCTCTTCCAGCTCGAAGACGGGGCCGTGATCGATCCAGTCCCTGAAGTTTCCGGAACTCAGATGCCAGAACTCGTGCGCTCCTTTTCCGCGCCGGCTCCCATGATGACGGCGGTCGAACAGATAAAAAATGTGAAACCTTCCTTTCCAGCAGAACGGAACCACGTCGCCGACCCAGGTGTTGAATCCGAACGGGGTGTAATACTGGATTGGAATGTCGCGCCGGATCTCGCGCTCCGTCCGCCGGATTCCGGAAAGATCGTTCGTCAGCGAATAGGAGGACAGCGCGGGGGAGAAGACCGTGCAGGCCGCGGGTCTTTCATACAGGTGGGGCGGCTCCCCTTCCGGACATTCGCGGTCCATGACGATGCCGTCGCAGAGAATCTGAAAATAGACGCCGTCAAACAGAACCGCGAATTCATGTTCCCCGCTCTGAGATCCGGCGAGCGCAAGAGGGAATCCGATCTTCCAGGGCTGGGGATCCTGTCCTGTTTTCAGCGAACACTCCATGACGCGGCATCCTCCGTCGGGATCGCGGACAGCGGTGTAATTCTGCTGCCGCCGGTCGAAAAACAGATGGTACGGAGAGCCTTTTGCCTTGTCCCAGATCGCGATGGAAAATCCGCACGGATGCGACAGAAGCTCTCCGTGCAGATCTTCCGGCCGCGCGCGGAACCGGATCAGAAAACGGGGATCGAAACACTCGTTCTCCTTTCCGGGAGAATTCCATGTCACCTGCTCGAAATCATACTGCCGGATCGTCTGAACAATCATTGCTGCATCTCCTGTTTTGATTTGGGATTCCCGACACCGGACAGCATACGCCGGAAAGTCGCATCCGGCAATCGAAAAGAGGGATTTTTTATAAGATTCCGGGAAAAAAAATTCGTTTTTTCATAGAACATGAAGTATTGTTCCGCGAAAGGAGACAAGCATGAAACACTACCATCTGATGGACGATTCTCCGCAGATCCTGTTCCGGAAGCACCACTCCCTTTCCCTGGATGTCGCAACGGAGAAGGGGGAATTTCAATTTTTCTGCGATTTTCTCTCGCCGTCGTTCAGCACGTTTCCGGAGGCGCGGGGGTATCACCATCCGGATCCATCGTTTTCGCGTCTTTTCCTGATTGAGAAAGGGTGCGCGGAGATCGCAATGGATTCCCGCCGCCATCGCCTGGAGGAGGGGGAGATCGCTCTCCTCCCCGCCGGACACCCTTTCCATGCGGACTATCATCGGGGACTGATCTGCAAAGCCTTTCATCTGCATTTCCGCGACGGACTCGGCTTCACCATCGGGAAAGAGGTGGACGGTCTCCGGAAAATCCGTCATCCGGAGCTGTTCTCCTCACTTCTTTCGCTGATCCGGACGGGATCGGAAGCCGCACTTCATGCACAGATTGTATCCGTAGCCCTTCTTCTGCTTGAACCGTTTCTTCCCGTTGCGGCGGAACGGCTGAAAGTTCCTCCGTTTTACCGGAGGCTGATCGCGGAACTTTCCGGCTGTCCGCCCGCCCGGTTGCGGCTCGAAACACTCGCAAAGGAATATCGGATCAGCCGTTCCGCGCTCGGAAAGGGTTTCCGGCGATGGTTCGGATGTTCCTTCAAGCAGTATCAGCAGAATCTGCTGCTGATCCGGGCAAGAAAACTTCTGCTGAACAGGGAGTTGACCATTTCCCAGATTGCGGAGGAACTCGGATTCCGTCAGATTCTCTACTTTTTTGAATTTTTCCGCCGTTCCTCCGGCATGACCCCGATGGAGTTCCGGAAACAGCGTCCCGAAGCGGAGCGGAAATAAAAAAAAGCCCCGATCGCACATACGACCGGGGCGCGGGGGAACGCAAAGCGTTTATTTCACGGAGAGATAATCGTATGCGTCCGAGCGGAACGGATAGGCGGGAAGGCCTTCCTTGTTCTGAAGATTGCAGTCGCCGCGGTAGCCCGCATAGGCGTAACGGACATATTTCGGGTCCTTGACTTTCGGGGAACTGACAAGGACGTCTTTTCCGTCGATTTTTGCATCGGCCCAGACAAACTTTCCATCGGCTCCGGCGATTGCGAACGCGCCCGGCGCTTTTCCGTCGGAGGTCTTGAGTCCGCTGTCGGCGTTCCGGAAGCGGACGCGGATGGCGCCGTTCTCCGGAGAGGCGGAGAGGAAGAGCGGTCCGCGGCTGACAAGATCCATGCCGTAGGCGATGCGTTCCGCCTCCAGTGCAAGGCGTTTGCCGACATCCTGCTTGTTCGCCGGATGGATGTTCGCCGCTTCGCCGATGTCGATCGCGCAGGCAAGGCCGACGTTCGGAAGGTTGAGCATCTGCTGCTGGATGTCACGGGTCAGCGCATAGCCGGAAACCTTCGTTGCATCGGCGGTCTGCCAGTTCTTCGCCCGGGCGGGTTCAAAACCGGCGAGCTGGACGATCAGGAAGGGCATTTCGGGATTGTTCCATCTCGCGCGCCAGTCGGCGATCAGCGCCTTGTGGAGCGGATAGTAGTGCGGCTGACCCGCATTTGAACAGCCCTGATACCAGATCACGCCGCGGACCGGAAGTTTTGTCCATGCGGCGACCATGCCGTTGTAAAGATTCGACTGGAACTGCTGACTCTTGTACGGAATCGAGATGAATCCGGGCACCCGCTTGTTTCCGGTTTCCTTCATTGTGCAGGCGAACTCGTCGTTCTGCTTCCAGTTCTTGTTGATGACCATCCGGGCCTTTCCGCTGGAGAGAACGGTTCTCTGGAGGATGTTCGACATGTAGGCGCGGTTGTTCATATTGTTGATGTTGGTCCAGTTGTAGAAGAACTCGCCGCGGACCGCGAGAACGTTGGGGCCGTCCTGCATAAGCTGGTCCGGTTTCAGCGTGACCCGGACCGTCTTTTCCGTTTCCGGAGCATCCGCTTCCCATCCGGCGATGCGTTTTCCATTCAGATACACATCCGCCTTTTCACCGACTTTCCCGACGGAGAGAAGAACCGTTTTCCCCTTCAGATACGCCGGCAGATTGAATTTCGTCCGGTACCAGCGGACGAGATATTTCGGGCTGTTTTCCGATTTTCCGGTTTTCCAGGAGGAGTCATCGAAATCGGCGGCAGCCCATCCGGCGGCTTTGGCTTTTGCTTCGGCGCCGGCCTTTTCAAACAGCGGATGCCATGCCTTCATCGAATCTGAAAAACGTTTGGCCTCTTTGGCTTCGTACTCCTTTTTCTGCTGATCGTCGAGTCTGAAGCGCTGGATGGTCTTCAGATCCTGTTCGATTCCGGAGGCTTTGTATCCTTCGTCGGAGATCCAGGGCTCGATCCGGGTTCCGCCCCAGGAGGCGTTGATGAGACCCACGGGAACCTTCAGGTCCTGATGAAGTTTGCGTCCGAAAAAGTAGGCTGCCGCACTGAAATAGTGGGCGTTGGAAGGATCGCATTTCACCCAGCCCTTTGCATTGTTGTACTGGGCGGGAAGCTCCTTGTTGTGCGACTGGACCAGTCTCTGGAATGCATAGCGGATTTCCGGATATTTTGCGTTGGCGACTTCCTGTTCGCAGTTTTCCGCGCTCCATCCGCGGCGGAAGACGCGGCCGATCGGCATCTGCATGTTGGACTGTCCGGAGCAGAACCAGACCTCGCCGATGAGGACATCGTTCAATACCACGGTCTTTTTTCCGTCGGAGATTTTAACGGTAAAGTTGGTGTTTCCGGCCTTCATCGGAGGGAAGACCGCTTTCCATTCCCCTTTGTCGTCGGCCTTTGCGGTGACGGTTTTTCCGTTGAACTCCACAGTAACCGATGTTCCTTTATCGGCGGATCCGAAGAAGGTGATCGGTTTCTGCTGCTGGAGGACCATGTTCGAGGAGAACACGGGATCCACCTTGAGATCGGCGGACGCTCCCGCGGCAAAAAGAAGCGCCGCGGCAAATGCTGTCAGGATTTTTCCCATTTTTCTGCCTTTCTGTGTTTTGTTTGCGGGGAGGTTTGTACCAGATTTCTGCTACTATAACAGGAGAAAAATAAAAATTCAAATCCACGGAACAATCTTTCCGGATTTTTCCGGAAGCGTTTTTGTTCCGCGCTCCGGGAGAAAACGGGCTGCGGGAAAACGGAACGGATGGAAATTTGGATTTAAAATTTGCAAAAATGAAAGTCCGGTGTTATATTATGTCTTTTGACGCTACTTCATACAAAAACAGAGATAACGAAGGAATGGAAAATGCCGGGAAAAGATGTCAGAAAGTCTGCCGTTAAGACGTTTGCTCAGAGCGAAAGAGCCCGTCTCAGACACAAAGCAACCAGAAACGCTCTCTGGACCACGGAGAAGAAGCTCAGAGCCGCCGTGGAAGCGGGCGACAAAAACTCCGCGAACGAGATGCTCCGCAGCCAGTATGCCGCTCTCGACAAGGCCGTGAAGTCCGGAGCCATGCACAAAAACCAGGCGAACCGGAAGAAATCCCGCCTCGGGAAGCTGGTCGCGAAGACGGCTGCCGTCGAAATCAAGCCCGAATAAGGGCCGACGGTCATTTCGTCAGAAATTGCCGGCGAATGGGGGGTCCCTCCTCATTCGCCCTTTTTGACGAAATGTCTCCGCAGAAAAAAACCTGCGGAAAATATGCTTCCCCCTGTTGAAAAATCGGGAAGTGTGTGATAGAATAGTTTTGTCCGGTGCGGACGCCCCTGCGTCCGTCGCCTTGGCGGGATTTCCCGCCTTATTTTTTGATACGGTTGTCAAAAAATGAACAGTAGATCAATCGCAGGGTGGAGGGAACGACAATGAATCATGAACTTCTGGCCATTCTTGAGTATATCGAGCAGGAACGGGGTGTCAGCAAAGAGCAGCTTGTGGATGCGGTGGAAAAAGCCCTGCTCACGGCCTCCCGGAAAAGCATCCATCCGGCCAACGAACTGGAAGTGAAAATCGACCGGAACACCGGTGACCTCCGCGCCTGGGCGCTGCTGGAGGTTGTGGCGGAAAATCCGGATAACGACCAGATTCTGCTTTCCGTCGCCCGGGAACGCATTCCCGAGGCTCAGATCGGCGAGAAGATCCGCTGGGAGGTTACGCCGAAAGACTTCGGCCGCATCGCCGCGCAGACCGCTAAACAGGCGATCCTTCAGCAGATCCGGAAAGCGGAAAAAGCCATCGTCAAGGACGAATTCGAAGACAAGGTCGGCCAGATTGTAAACGGGACGGTCCGCCGTTTTGAATCGGGTTCCATTATTGTGGATCTGCAGAAGGCGGAAGGAATCCTCTCGCCGAAAGACAAGGTTCCCAGTGAACAGTATATGCCCGGCGACCGCATCAATGCGCTGCTGCTGAAAGTGGATGTCAATGTGGCGGGCCCGAGCCTGATTCTTTCCCGCACCTCGCCGCAGTTCATCCGCCGGCTTCTGGAGCGCGAGGTTTCGGAAATTCACGACGGCGTGGTGGAGATCGTGGCGATTGCCCGCGATCCGGGCGTCCGCACAAAGATCGCGGTCCGGAGTACGGATCCGCGGATTGATCCCGTCGGAGCGTGCGTCGGAATGCGCGGAATGCGCGTGAAAAACATCACCAACGAACTCGGCGGCGAACGCGTGGACGTGATCAATTATTCCGATGACACGGAAGAATTCATCGCCAACGCCCTGCATCCGGCAAAGGCCGAACGCATTGAGATTGATGAGGCGAACAGAACCGTTTTGTTCTATGTGTCGCCGGAAAATTCCCGTCTTGCATTCGGGAAAAAGGCGCAGAATGTGAAGCTCGCCCAGAAGCTGACCGGATGGAAAATCGAAATCAAGACGGTCGAGGAGGAAGAACACGAGGAGTCGTTCGACGAGAAAAAACAGCGGATCACGGAAGGTCTCTCCTCCGAACTCGGCATTCCGCTGAAGGAAGCCGAAATCCTTGTGAACAACGGATTCCTCACGATCGAAGGTCTGAAGGCCGTGCAGGTTGCCGATCTGCAGGCGATCGAAGGGCTTTCTCCCGAGACGGTCGGCGCAATACTTGAAAAAACAGCAACACAGAACAGTGCGGATTCTTCTCTGTAAGCGCCGCCTGTTTTCCCGGAGGATGATGGAATTATGTCGTCAGCAAAAACTTTAAAGGTCAAAGATCTCGCCGGCAAGTACGGAATGTCGCCGAAAGATGTTATCCGCGAACTGAACGAACAGGGTTTTGATGACGTAAAAAGCGCATCCTCTGCCATTCCCGCCGATGCGGTGGAGATCGTGGAGCTTTATTTTGAGGACTATATCGCGAAGCGAAAAGCCGCCGCACGGAAAAGCGGAAAAGGACGGGTGGAGACGCCATCCGCTCCCTCCCTGAAAAAGGCGGAAATCACGCCGCCGGTGGTGGTCAAGGCTCTCGCTGAAACGCTTGGGAAAAAGCCGAACGAGGTCGTCAGCGGCCTCATGCAGATGAACGTGCTCGCGAGCATCAATCAGACGGTTGCGCCGGAAGTGGCCATCGAGTACGCGAAAAAGTGCGGAATCGAACTGACGGTCGGAGCAAAGGAGAAAGAACCCCGTCCGGAAACCGCGGAGGATACCGACCATCCCGAGGATTTTGAATATGAAGACAATCCAAAGGATATTGTTCCGCGCTGTCCGATCGTCACATTCATGGGTCATGTCGACCACGGCAAGACCTCGCTGCAGGACCGGATCCGCAAAACCGATATCGCCGGAGGCGAGGCAGGCGGCATCACTCAGCACATCGGCGCATCGGTCGTGAATCTGAACGGAAAGCTCATTACCTTTGTCGATACTCCGGGGCACGAGGCGTTTACCGCGATGCGCGCCCGCGGAGCGAATGTGACCGACATCGTCGTCCTGGTGGTCGCCGCCGACGACGGTTTCATGCCGCAGACCATCGAGGCAATGAACCATGCAAAGGCCGCAGGTGTTCCGATCATCGTCGCAATCAACAAGATGGATCTTCCGGACGCCAACGCGGACAAAGTCCTGCTTCACATGCAGCAGAACAATCTGACTTCGGAAGACTGGGGCGGCAATGTGGCCGCGATCCGCGTTTCCGCCAAGAGCGGAGCCGGAATTCAGGATCTGCTCGAACGCATTCTGCTGGAGGCGGAAATGCTGGAGCTGAAAGCCAATCCGAAACGTCCGGGAATGGCGTATGTGCTGGAATCCCAGCTGGAGCAGGGATTCGGGCCGACCGCAAACATCGTGGTGAAAAACGGAACGATCAAAATCGGTGATCCGATCCTTTGCGGAGAATACTGGGGCAAGGTCAAGAACCTGACCGACTGCCGGGGGCAGCGAGTCAAATCGGCGGGGCCGGGAACTCCGGTCAAAGTCGCCGGACTCAGCGGCGTTCCGGAGGCGGGAACCCGGCTGGTGGTCTGCTCCTCCGAACACCACGCCAAGGAGCTCGCGGAGGAACGCGCGGAAAAGAAGCGGGAGGAACAGCTCCTGCACAGCAATGCGCCCGGAGCAAGTCTGGAGGATCTCTTCAGCAAGATGGAATCTGACAAGAAACAGTCGCTCTGCGTGGTTCTCAAGGCCGACGTCAACGGCTCGTGCGAGGCGATTGCGGAATCGTTCAAGAAGCTGCCGTCCGACAAGATTTCGATCAATGTGGTTCATGCCGGAGTCGGGGCCATCACGGAAAACGATGTGCTTCTGGCGGCGTCCTCGCACGGCATTGTGGTCGGCTTCCATGTCCGCGTCAATCCGGGGGTGAACACGCTGGCGAAGAAGGAGAATGTGGAAATCCGGCTGTACAGCATCATTTACGAGCTGATCGAGGATATTACCGATGCCCTGACCGGACGTCTGGAACCGGAAAAACGCGAGAAGGAACTCGGCGTGGCAAAGATCCTGCAGATTTTCGAACTTTCCAAAGGACCGAAAGTCTGCGGCTGCGTGGTGGAGAAGGGGGTTGTCAAGGTCGGCGCAAAGGCGAGAGTGTTCCGCCGCGGAGAGCTGATCTTCAACGGAGAGGTCCGTTCGCTGCGCCGCTTCCAGGATGATGTCCGCGAAGTGAAGCAGGGACTCGAATGCGGAATCAAACTCGACAACTTCGCCGATTTCGACGTCAACGATGTGATTCAGGTATACGATATTGAACTGAAAAAGGCATCGCTGTAACACGAATCCGGTCTGCGCACCTCCTCCGCGGAGCTGCGCGGATGCCGGAATGGAGGACTTCTCATGGCTTTTGCACCCGACCGTATTGCGCGCGTAAACGAAATTCTCAAACGGGAAATCGCCCAGATTCTGGAAAAGGAGAACATTGTCCGGGAGGGAACACTGATCTCCATCACAAAGGTTCAATGCTCGTCGTGCCTGAAAAATGCAACGGTTTATGTGAGCATTTACGGAGGCGGTCCGGGCGCGGAACGGGAGGTCCTGAAACTGCTTGAAAGCAAGCGCGCCCTGATTCAGAAACGCATTGCGGGAACGGTGATCCTCAAATATACTCCCGTTCTCCGCTTCACGCCGGACCGGAATCTGGAGGAGGGGGACCGGGTCCTCAATATTCTCCGCTCTCTGGAAGAGGAAGAAAAGGGAAAATAATAATGGATTCGGCATTTCTTTCCGCGCTCCGCACGGCGGAAACCATTCTGGTTGCGACCCACGAACGGCCCGATGGAGATGCGATCGGTTCTCTTGCGGCAACGGTCGGCATTCTTCGGGACAACGGATTCCGGGCATCGGGGATTCTTCCCTCTGCGGCTCCGGATTTTTATGCTTCGTTTCTGCCGGACGAGGGGATTGTCGCCTCGGGGGAGGGGATCGCCGCGGATCTGTTCCTCGTCCTGGACTGTTCCAACCGGAAGCGCATCGCCGCCGCGGGATATCCGATCGAACAGTGTCCGACGGTGGTCAACATCGACCATCATCCAGACAATGAACGTTTCGGCACACTGGTTCTGCTGAATTCCGATGCGGCGGCAACGGCACAGAATCTCTATTTCCTGTTCCGGGATGCCGGATTTCATATTTCCGCGGAAAACGCGACCCGTCTTCTGCTCGGTCTGATCTCCGACAGCGGCTGCTTCCGCTTCGACAACACCGACGCTGCGGCACTCCGCGCCGGCGCGGATCTGCTGGATCTGGGTGCGGATCATCACCGGATTATCCTTTCGGTTTTCAGCTCCCGTCCGGAAAATCTGGTCCGTCTGGAGTCGGAACTGGGTGCGAAACGCCTGAAGACGGCGCTGGGCGGCCGCTTTGCCTGGATGGTTCTGGATCCGGAACTTCTCGCGCGGTATGGTGTGGAGGTCCGCAACACGGAATCGCTGATCGAAATTCCCCGCAACATCGCCGGAGTGGAATTCGCCGCGGTTCTGCGGCCTGAAAACGGCGGATACAAACTTTCGCTCCGGGCGAAGAACGCTCCCTATTCCGCAGGACGGATTGCCCGCCGGCTGAACGGAGGCGGACATGAAATGGCTGCCGGCGGATTCATCCCGGCAGAGACTCTCGAAAAAGCGGAAAATATCTTACTGCAACAGGTCGAAATGGAATTGAACGAACATGAGAAACAACCCCAATAAGCATCGTCTTCCGCCGTTTGAACGAAGCGGCGTTCTTCTGGTCAACAAACCCGCCGGCTGGACCAGTCACGACGTGGTCGGCTTCATCCGTTCCCGTTTCAACGTTCCGAAAGTGGGGCACTGCGGAACGCTGGACCCCTCCGCAACCGGACTGCTGGTGATTGTCCTCGGCAAATTTACGAAACTCAGCCAGAAGTTCAGCGGAGAGAACAAGGTCTACTCCGGACGCCTCCTGCTCGGGACGGAAACCGATACGCAGGATCTCGACGGAGAAGTCGTGCGCACGGCTCCGTATGACGGAATCACGGAAGACCGGCTCGCGGATGCGTTTGCCTCTTTTGTCGGCGACATTTTGCAGACTCCGCCGATGGTTTCCGCCAAGAAGAAGGACGGGGAACGTCTTTACGATCTCGCACGGAAGGGAATCGAGGTGAAACGCGATCCGGTTCCGGTCACGATCCACTCCATCGACGTGACCCGAGTGGAGCTGCCGTATGCGGATTTCATCGTTTCCTGCTCCAAAGGGACCTATGTGCGGACGTTGTGTGCGGATATCGGGGAAAAGCTCGGGTGCGGGGCCTGTCTGCACAGTCTGAACCGCCTTCGCAGCGGGGAATTCGACCTCGCCGATGCGTATGATGTCGAAACCATGAAAACCTGGGAGCAGCCGGATCTGGATGCCGCCGTCACGGATTTTCTGCACCGGAAGCTCGCGCGGATGAATCTTTCCGCATTTTGAGGAGGGGGAATGCTGACCTACGATCAACTGGAAGAGGCTGTGATGAAGTTCGTCATGGCATCGGAACGGGAGTCCTTCGACGCGGAAGAGCTGGCCGCGGAACTGGATCCGCATTCGGAAGGAGAGAACCGCGAAAACACCTTCCGGCGCATCTGCAATATTCTGGATTCCTGTGAATTTGTCGCCCGGAAACACTCCTCCGATCTGTATTATATTCTGGACCGCTTCTTCCGTGGGACAACGGTTTTCTGCAAACCGCGTCCGTTTGAACTGGAACACGGGATTTTCCTGCCTGCGGCGCGTCTGGAGCCGTTCCATCCGGCGGAACTCTATGCGGGAGAACTGGAAATTCGCGGCGGGACCTCTTCCGATCCCTTCGAGCTGACCGAGGTGAAAACGGCGTTCGGAGAGGTCGCGGATCTGTTCTTCATGCTCGGTCCGTCCGGAACGGTGGACATGCTGGTTGCGGAATCGCAGGACAACTACGAAGCGATCCGGCGCTGCAACGGATTGAACGATTCGCTGACCGTGAAACTGGAGGCTTTCGATTTTTCCGCATTCTACCGGGAGAGCGGATTCCGGAGCGGCGATTTTCTCAAATTTGAAATTGAATCGTGGGCGGACGGTCGCTGGAAGGTGTCGCACCTCTCCCGGATCGACGCGCCTTCTCCGGCGGAAATCGACCGCTGGATTGAGAAATTCGAATCCGCACTGACCGCGGTCTGCTCGGATTACAAGGATTCTCTGGAAATCCATGAACAGATCGAATACGCGTATGTGTATGCGGCCGCATCGGGAAATGATCTCCGCCGCCTTCCGGGGCCGTCCATTGATCTCTATCAGAACCGGATGCGTTCGATCTCCTTCCGCCGCGACGGCTCGGAGTGGACGCTGATTTCCAACGACGATCTGGATGACGACGGCTCCGATGAATTCTCCGCTTCCACACCGGAGCACGGAAGCGCTCATGGGCATTCGTCCTCCTGCGCCTGCGGGCATCACCATTCCGGAGCGGGAAAGGAGGAATCTCCGTTTGGCGACATGTCTCCGAAAGATTTTTCCGCTTCCCAGGGAACGATGGAATCCATTGATGCGATTCTTCACGAGATCCATGCTCCCGTTTCCGAAACGGAAGTTCAGGCTTATATGCTGGACACCATCGCGAACGGAGCGGAATCGTTTGCGGAATTTGAACGGGTTCACGAAAATCTCCTGAAATTTGTCTTTACGGATGAAGCGCAGGAAGCGGCTTATCTGAACTACATGGAGGATCTCTGGGAGCAGACGGCGGATCATTACAGCCACAATCTGGATTCCCTGAAAGCGCCGCTGCGGCAGCGTCTTCTGGAGCTGACGGACCGGCGGATTGAACTGTCGGCGGTGATTCTGGAGCATGGCGGCTCGACGGCTCCGGAGGAGCTGAAAAACGGGATGATCCAACTTCACCGGGAGATTCTTGAGACGCTTTCTCTTCTCAATCGGGATGCGCTTCTGGAGGATGAGGAGATTTCCGATCTCGAATTACGGGTTGGTGATATTGAAAATGAATTTGAAATTATCAGTGAAAAAGTTTCGGATTGGCTGGAAAAGAAGATCAACAGCAAGTCTTGATCATCGGGAAGGGAAATTTCACTTTTCCTGTCTGTTTTTCACAAAATCCGTTTGCTTTTTCTGAAGGATCGTGTATATTAAAGTCTGTTCAAGGGGTATTAGCTCAGTTGGCTAGAGCACCACACTGGCAGTGTGGGGGTCAGGAGTTCAAGTCTCCTATACTCCACCATTTTTTTGTCTTTTTTTCGGGATTTTGAGTTCAAATCAAGATCCCGATTTTTTTCTGCCCATTCTTCCGGATTCCTTCCGATTCTCTCTT
Source organism: uncultured bacterium (assembly GCA_949297765.1). Lineage (GTDB taxonomy): Bacteria > Verrucomicrobiota > Lentisphaeria > Victivallales > UBA1829 > UBA1829. Next base: position 29,067 of record CASFTV010000039.1, read on the forward strand.
TTCATACAGGAAATGCCACATTTCTGCCACATTTTTGCCACATCATTTTTCTTACGCTTGACCGTTTATCCAATGTAATTTGAAAATGAGAAGCTATTATTAAATCGGGGAATTAGCCTTCCGCTTTCCGGAAGCCACAACTCCCGAGTGAAAGTCAACAGACTTTTTTCTTAATGAAAACTGCGAGGAGTGGAAAAATGAAAAAACACAGAAATTTCGATGGGATCCGCTTCTTTCGGGAAAAAGCAAAATTTCCTCCGCAATATCCACAGGACGTCGGATATGTTCTCATCAATGATCAATGGATGACCGATAAAATTGAAATTAATGGGATCAACCGGATTGCCCCGCCGTTGATTTGAATGAGTTCCACAAAATGCTTCAAGCTCCCGGCGATTATTGGCCGTTTACGTGTACTTGCGGCATTCCGGAAGATGTCAATATTGATTTCCCTGTTCGTTGTTATCATAAGGACGATTTGATTATTATGGTGATTCGCGAACCTCTTCGCTGGAATCCTCCCTGTGACTTTTGCGATAAGAAAAAGAGTTCGGAATGTCCCGATGAGTATGAATGGGGGCGCTGTCCTGATCCGCAATTCCATTATCACGCCTTCCGTTTCCGGAAAGACGATATCCGAAACGGCTTAGCTGCTCTCAGCAAGACTCTTTTTGTTTAAGATCGTATCGAAAAGCCTTCCCAATTCAAGAAAAAGCGTTCCGAGACGGCTCGAAACAAAAAAATATTGATTTTTTTCACCTGGACGATCCGGATTCATTCCGTCGGAAAGAATCCGAGAAACCTGAAATTTCGGTTTCCTGCCAATTCTTTCCTGGTTCCATCTACGGAAATGCGCTGGTTGGCGGAGTTGTTCCTATGGTGTTATCTTTTCCGCATTGACCATTTAACAAACGGAAAGGAATTTCACCATGAACGAGATCATTCACGAAATCGAAGAAAAGTATGGATCACTCCTCATAAGAGACGGTTCTAAATTCCTCCTCGGCTTGCAGAGCTTTGCCGAACTCTACCGTCAGCAGACCCGTTGCATCTATCTGCCCGGGGAGAAGCAGTTTTATCAATATTCGTCGGGAAACGGTTTGTGGCAACCTCAAAGGCGGGAAGAGATGATTTCTCAAGTTTGTTTTGCAATTCGGGAATTTGCGAATCAACGCGGAGTTGAAAATGAACTCATCCGATATCAACGTCCCTCAGCGATCCGAGATATTCTGATTTATCTGGAAGTTCAGGCGAAAGAGGAGCCCGCGTTTTTTTCTTCATCAGGAAACTGGATTCATTGCCGGAACACGATGGTGGAACTTGCAGAGTCAGGCGAATGGAAAATGCGTCCGTTTTCGCCGGATTATCACAGCCGTAACCGCTGCGATATCGTCTACGATCCGGCTGCGGATTGTCCCCGGTTCAAGGAAAAACTGCTCTCTCCGTTGATGGAAGAAGATGACATGGAGCTTCTGCAAAAGTATTTCGGTCAATGCCTGCTGGGACGAAATCTCACACAGAGCATTCTCCTGCTGACCGGTTCCGGCGGCAGTGGAAAAGGAACGGTTGCAAACCTTCTTGAATTACTTGTGGGTCCTCTCAACAGCATGCAGATCCGTCCCGGCTGTATTGGCAGCCGCTTTGAGACCAGCGCCTTTCTCGGCAAGACATTGTTGACCGGAAAGGAGTCACAAACTTCATTTTTTACCACCCGCGGCATGGGAATTCTGAAGTCCCTGGTGGGGGACGATACCCTGCGGATAGAGCTGAAACATTCCAACGAGCAGCAGATGATTCAAGGAACCTTCAACGTTTTCATCGTCGGGAACGCCATTCCGCTTCTGGAGTTCGAAAGCGACGATGACCGCTCAGCCTGGCACCGACGCCTCCGCTGGATCAAGTGCAAAAACTATATGCCGTTCAAGCCGATTGATCACTTTGCGGACACACTCTTTACAGAAGAAGGAGCCGGTATCCTGAACTGGAGCCTCGCGGGATTGCGACAGCTTCTGCTGGCAAATTCCACCCGATTGCCGATATCAGAACTGCAGAAAGAGCGGTTGAATTTTCTTTTCGGTCAATCATTCCAACTGGAGCACATTCTCCAGAACTATCTGGAAGAGGCGCCCGGGAGCAACCTTACGACGGATGAGATTTACAGCCTTTACATCGGAATAGCCAAATGCATCGGGTGGCAGCTGATGCCGGAACGGACGTTTCAGGTTGCGCTTCCGGACTGTATGCGGTCGCTGTTCAATCTAACCCGCTGTCGTGATATTAAACGCCCAGGCTCGGATGGTCGATGGACCAACCGCTCCGGTTACCGGAATATAAAAATAAAGAAGTTGACATCCCCCGTAAGAACCGTATGAACCGTATGACGAAAGGGCCTTTTTGATTGAAAACAAAATATTAATTCAAAATCGCTCCCCCCATGAAAAATAGATGAGCTTGAAACAGTTGATGCAGTTTCTCCCTTGTAGAAGCCTTACGCCTCATCAAACTTCAATGTGTTGCTGCGACTCTCAATTATATACGCCTCAAACATCAACAGAAACAATTCACATCCCGAACTCAAGAGAAATAATGAAAGGAAATCGCAATGAATGAAAAAGAACGGAACGTATTCCTTGATCTGAAATGGAACTGTTCAGCGTTCACTTCGGAGGAAGTCTCTGTTTCCGCACCGCTTTCTCCGAAACAGTGGGCACGCATCATCTCACGGTATCCGGAACGACCGGGCATGGAACAAGTATCTCTTCGATATCTTCCTGAAATCAGGTATGGTCAGCCTGAATGTAAAAAGAATAACTGACACACAGCCATCCCATAGGAAAAGAAAAAGTTGAAAGATGATGGTTCTGGATGCAACTTATATTTCAGCAAAAAAACAAGGAGCATCCATGAAACCATCA